>CAWCGJ010000018.1:0-427653 GCA_963795055.1 uncultured Actinomycetota bacterium | reverse complement strand
CATCGAACGCGTGCAGCTTATGAACGCGTGTCGAGTTGGCGACATAGCCTGGAAAGAATGTCGGCAATGAGCCGCCCGGCAGCACGAAATACATGACGGCGACGATGACGCAGATAATGCTTAGACCATAAGCGAGCGTTTTCACCGGAAGTCTCCCCTGTCAATTCCCGGCCTTCGGCTGCGCGTGCGATCGCAGCCAAGCTTGCGCAATCGTGACGTCGGCCTGCGACAATTCATGGCCGCTTGGCAAAGTGTGATGCTCGACACTAGCACCATATTGCTGCAAGCACGCCGCCAAACAACCAGCGCCTCCCGGCGACATCATCGGGTCTCGCGCGCCGGAATCGATCAGGACCGGCTTGCCGGTTAGGTCGACTGGGGTGGTTTGCGACAACGGCAGCGTTGCCCGCAACAAAATGGCGCCGGCCAGCGTTTGCGGGTGCAGCAGCAACAGCGCCGCGGCAATATTGGCGCCGTTCGAATAGCCGAGCGCGATCGGCGTAACGATGCCGTATTGGGTCCGCGCCTCTTGATGAAGTCGTCGAGTTCCTGCGCGCGGTGACGCACGTCGTTTTCGTCGAAGACGCCTTCGGCAAAGCGCCGGAAAAAGCGCGGCATGCCGTGTTCGAACACTTTTCCGCGCGGCGACAGCAACGGCGCTACGGGCGCGATCTGCGGCCGAGCGGCATGAGATCGCTCTCGTCTCCGCCTGTGCCGTGCAGCAACAGCAATGGCTGCGCTCGGGCCCGCGCCGGGTTCGAAGCGATGAATGAAGGCCGGGGCGTTCAGGCTCTCCGTTCGCCGGCGGCAGTCGGGAAGCGCCGCTTCGATCTCCTTGCGCCGCGCCTCGAGAAACGGCGGCAGTTTTAGATCGTGGCCCAGCGTTTCGACCGGCTCGTCGACGGCGAAGCCCGGAGCATCGGTCGCGATCTCGAACAGAACGCCGCCCGGCTCGCGGAAATAAACCGAGCGGAAATACTGCCGGTCGAGCTGATGGGTTGGCCGCAAGCCGAGATCGGCGACGAGCTTTTGCGCCATCGCCGCCTGGCTCGCGTCGTCCGCGGCGCGGAACGCGATGTGATGCACCGAGCCGCGGCCAAGCTGCCCGGGCAAGAAACCCTTTGCTTGGCGAATATCGATAATGCCGCCGACCGCTTCGCTGGCACGGAAGCGGGAAAGCGTTCCGTCACGGCCGCCGTCCTTGAATCCCAAAACATCGGTCAGCACCGCGGCGGTTCGCGCCGCGTCTTCGACCATCAGCGTGACGCCGTGAAAGCCGCGCACCGCATGTTCGACGGGAATGTTGCCGGCGTTCCATGCCGGCTCGGCTTCGGCCCCGGCAACGCCGACCAGCGCGAGACTCATGCCGTCAGGATCGGTGAATGACAGCGCCGTCTCGCCAAAGCGCTTTTCTGGCGCTTCATGCGCGACGCCATTTTCGACCAACCGGTGCGTCCAATAGCCGATCGCGCTCGCGGGCACGCGGAATGTCGTCTGCTGCGCCAGGCCGACGCCGCCGCGCCCCGGCGCCGCGTGCTCCCACGGAAAGAACGTGAGGATGGTCCCAGGATGACCGACCCGGTCGCCATAATAGAGATGATAGGTGCCCGGATCGTCGAAGTTCACTGTCTTCTTGACGAAGCGCAGCCCGATGACGCGTGCATAGAAATCCAGATTGCGCGCAGCCTTGCCGGAAATCGCGGTGACGTGATGGATGCCCGACATGAGTTCAACCTCCATGAACGAGGAAACGAAGGCCACGCCGTGATATTGTCATCGGAGCACGGCAACGGAGCAAGCCCAAGAAACCAAGGCCCAATTCATGACACGCGGTGTCGTCGGAGCCGGCAATTCGGCTGCGCCACCGCTTGAATTCGAAGAAATTGAAGCGCCGATCCTCATCCGCACGGCGACGAAGGCCGCGGCGCATGGCGACGTGCCTCATGGCAGAATTGCGGTAATCCTCGCTGGTCTGGCTGGTACAGCTGGGTGGACTCGAACCACCGACCTCCTGATCCACAGTCAGGCGCTCTAACCAACTGAGCTACAGCTGCACGGGCTCGCGGTCGGCAAGCGCGCGGAACCTATGGGCAACGCTCATTTTGGCAAGGCTGATAGGCCGAGTCGGCAAGGCGCGCGACGACAAAGCAAAAGCCCGGGCGCAAACCCGGGCTTTCCCCTCACGCTTAACGCGTTGGAACGCGACCGCGAAGGCGGCCGACTTAGGCGACCTTGCTGAACGCCTTGTTCATGCCGCTCTTGATCGGCTCGGCGGTCTCGGTGGCGACCTTCTGCGCCAGCGCGCCGAGTTCCTTGCTCTGCGCGGTCAGCGTCTCGAACTGCTTGCGCGCATGCGCGCTCGACAGCTCGATCACTTCCGACAGCGACTTCGCCGTGATCAGTTCGCCGGAGAAATCGAACGCCGCATTGGTGTTGACGCGCGCCGCCTCGATCACCTTGAGGCCGTAGTCGGAGGCGCCCTTGGTGGCGGTCGAATAGGTGGTCTCCAGCACGTCGGTCGCCTCTTCGGCGGCGGCCTTCATCTTCTCGTAGGTGTCCTTGGCCTGCGCGACGCCGCGCTCGGCGAATTCGCGGAAGGCGGCCGGCATTTCGACCTTCGGAATTTCAAACTTCGGCATTTCGAATTTCGGCATTTCGAACGCGCCCGTTGCGGGCTTGCTCGTCTTCACTTTCGGGGGGTGTAGTTGTGGCTTCCGCCATGACACTGTGTCCTTGGTTTTGCTCGTTGCTCTTGGGCTGTCTCACTGAGAAGTTTTCACTGGCCTCGCCGCCCGTTGCGCGTGGCCTGACATTCTCGACCCCGCGGCCGAACGCCGTACACATTGCCAAGCCCGGGCCTTCCGAAGACTATATAACAACTTTTTTGGTGCATTGCAATAGAAATTATTGCATTGCACAAATATAATTAAGTGATTGAAATATTGTGATTTTTGCGCTCAGCGACGCAGCGATGCCGCGGCGCAATCAGGTCTTAGGCTTGGCAGCATCCACCGACCATTTTGGCGGCACTTTGGCCGAGCTCCTGAACCTGGGCCGAAAGCGCCTGCATCTGCCGGCCGAGATATTCCGACTGCAGCCCCATCACCTCGGCGGCGTCCTTGGCGCGCATCAGCTTTTGCGCGAAATCGAACGTCGCCGCCACGTTCTGCTCGGCATATGTCATCGACTTCTGCGCGATTTCGCTGGCGCCGCTGTGCGCCGCCTGGGCCTGGCCTTGCATCTGGCCCATGGCCTGGTTGGCCGCCTGGATGAAGCCTTCAAAGGCCTTGCGGGCCTGCGCCACGCTCTGCTCGGCGAACGCGCGCATCTCGTTCGGGATTGCAAATTGCTCGAACGGATCCTTGGCCATGGTGCTGCTCCTCATCGCGCCGGCGGCCGATCCTAGCGCGAATTCGCCGTCGGACATGCAAGGCCCAAACGGCGCGCCGCCAGGCCATCGGGCGCCGCGATTAAGGTTATCCCGCCTTGGCCGGCCGCCGAGCGGCTGCGCGCCATGGACGCCGCAGCGCGCGCCCGCATTATTAAGAATTCCTTAGGCAACGAGTTCCGTCGCATGCCGATTGTGGAGTCAGAGCTCGCCCTATTGCGTGATCCGCGACTTGCGGCGCTGGCGACGAGCGCATGGCCGGCTTGGCTGTGGAGCGCCGACGGATCGCGGCATGCTGTGGGCGAATGCCGTCGGCGCGGCGATCTTTGGCGCCGCCGATACGCGCCGAATGCGTGCAGCGCCGCTTCGACGCCAACGAACCCGGCCGCCGCGCAAATCATCCGCCTTGCCGCACGCTGCCGTCGGCCGGCCCAGGAGCGGCTCGAACGGCTGCGCGGCTTTGGCGCGGGCTTCGGCCGCGCGCTGACCTGCGCCTGCTCGCGCATCGTGCTTGCCGACGGCACGGCCGCGGTCCTGGTCGCCGCGACCGAGCCGGCAGGACCGGCGCTGCCGCTTGCGCGAGCGCGTGCGCCGGCTGTTCGCCGATGGCGACGAGCCGCTCGCGGTGTTTGCGCCGGACGGCGCGCTGGTTCACGCCAACGCGGCGGCGCAGCACCGGCTCGGCGGCGCAACCACGCTGTCGGCGCTCGGCATCGAGGCGCTCGCCGCGAAGGCGCTCGAAGCCGGCAGCGCCAGCGGCACGGCGCGCATCGGCGCAGACGCGATGCGCTCGAGGTCATCGGCGACGTGCTCGGCAGCGAGCGAGCTGCCGTGCCGGTAGCTCGTCGCCGACCGCAGGCTGGCACGCACGACGCAGCGCCGGCGGCGCAGCCCGTCGCGTCGAACGCCGCTGCCGCACCGCCAGGCGCCGCGATCGCCGGCGACCGCCGCAGCCGCCAGCCGTCCGCGAACCGCTCCGACACCGCGCGGAGCCGATCGTGCGAACGGCGTCATCCGTTGCGGTTCGTCTGGCAGATGGATGCCGACGGCCGCTTCGTCGTCGGCTCCGATGAATTCATCGAGCTGGTCGGACCGCGCACCATGGCGGCGTTCGGCCGGCCGTGGAGCGAGATCGCAGCCGAGCTGAAGCTCGATCCGGACAATCAGGTCGCGCGCGCGGTCGCGAGCCGCGAGACCTGGAGCGGCATCGTCATTTCCTGGCCGGTGGACGAATGCCAGCGAGCGGCTGCCGGTCGAACTGTCGGGCCTTCCGGTGTTCGATCGCGACCGCAGCTTTCGCGGCTATCGCGGCTTCGGCGTCTGCCGCGACGTTGACCGCATCAACCAATTGGCGCGCGCGCGCCGCGAGCGGCCGATCGGCTTCATGGCCGGCGCCGGAGCCAGCCCGGATGCCGGCGACCGCAGCGCGACCGCAGCCGCCGCAGCCGAACGCACCTCGCAGCCGCGCCCGCGCCGAAGCGGCAACGCGCGTCGCGCGAGCGTCCCGCGCTCGAATATCGCGCCGGCTGCGGCCAATGTGGTGCCGTTTCGTCAGATGCCGCCCGCCGGAACCGAAGGCGCCGACGCTCAGCCCGGTCGAGCGCAAGGCGTTTCGCGAACTGGCGCAGGAACTGACGGCGCGGCTGCGCGGCACGCCGGAGGAGCCCGCTGCCGCCGAGCCGCAGTGTCGAAGGCGCGCTGGCCGAAGCGCCGCAACCGCCGGACCAAGCCGCCGAAGCCGCTGCCGCGCCGACCTCATCGAGGAGCCGCGCGCGACCGATGACTGACGCCGAGCGTCCCGCAGCGGCCGAAGCGACCGGCGCCGCCGAGCAGGCGCCGCCGGCCGCCGTCATCGAGCCATCGCTGCTCGATCGCATTCCGATCGGCGTTCTGGTCTATCGGCATGACGCGCTGCTCTACGCCAATCGGCATTTTCTCGAATTGACCGGCTACGACGATCTCGACGCGCTCGAAGCCGCCGGCGGCCTGAACACGCTGTTCGCCGAGCCCGGCGCCGATGCGCTTGCGGAAAGCGGCGGCGCGCAGGCGCTGTCGATCATGACGCGTCGCGGCGACACGCTGCCGGTCGAAGGCCGGCTGTTCACGGTGCCGTGGAACGGCGCCTCGGCGCTGGCGCTGATCCTGACCAACGGCGAACGCGGTAGGCCGCCGGCGCAGCAGAACTCGCGCTCGCCGCCGCCGAGAACGAATCGCGAGCTCAACGCACGACGCCAAGCGCGAGGCGCAGAAAGTCGGCGTCAGCCAAAGCCGAATTCCTCGCCAAGGTCAGCCACGAGATCCGCACGCCGCTCAACGCCATGACCGGCTTTGCCGAAGTCATCATGGCGGAGCGCTTCGGCCCGATCGGCAACGAGCGCTACCGCGAATATCTCAAGGACATCCACGCCGCCGGCACGCATCTGGTCTCGCTGCTCAACGACCTGCTCGATCTGTCCAAGGTCGAGACCGGCCAGCTCGATCTCACCTTCGCCAATGTCAATCTCAACGATCTCACCCAGCAATGCGTCGGCATCATGCAGCCGCAGGCCAACCGCGCGCGCATCATCATCCGCACCTCGCTGACGCCGGCGCTGCCGCAGGTCGTCGCCGACGAGCGGTCGCTGCGCCAGATCGTGCTCAATCTCCTGGCCAACTCGATCAAGTTCACCGGCCCCGGCGGCCAGGTCATCGTGTCGACCGCGTTCTCCGACAGCGGCGAGGCGGTGCTGCGCGTGCGCGACACCGGCGTCGGCATGAGCGAGAAAGACATCGAGGCGGCGCTCGAGCCGTTCCGCCAGACGGCGACGTCGGGCAGCTGGGGCTCGGGCGGAACCGGCCTCGGCCTGCCGTTGACCAAGGCGCTGGCCGAGGCCAACCGCGCCAATTTCAGCATCAAGAGCGCGCCGAATGCCGGCACGCTGGTCGAGATCGCGTTTCCGCCGAGCCGCGTTGTCGCCGAATTAGCCTGCAAGCGGCCGAGCTATCGACGCGGCTGTCGTCCGATGGTACTCGCGCCGCGGAATTCGGCGAGACTTGCCGGTCGAGGCTTGCGCCGGGCCGGGCGGCAACCTCGGTGAGGTGCGATCATGCGCACGATCAAGATCCTCCTGACGTTGCTCGTCGCGGCCGCCATCCTGGTTCCCGTGGCGGCGCGCGCCGCCGAAGACGTCGATCTGCTGCTGGTGCTGGCCGCCGACGTGTCGCGCAGCATCGACGCCACCAAATTCCAGTTGCAGCGCGAGGGCTATGCCGCCGCCGTCGCCGATCCGCGCGTGCTCGACGCCATCCGCTCCGGCCGCAACGGCCGCATCGGCGTTGACCTTCGTCGAGTGGTCCGGCGTCGGCGCGCAGAAGGTCGTGATCGACTGGACGCACGATCGGCGACGCCGGATTCGGCGAAAGGTTTTGGCGATCGCCTGCTGGAGGCGCCGCGCTCGTTCGCCGACCGCACCTCGATCAGCGGCGCGCATCGAATTCGCCATGGCGCAGCTCGACACAGCGCCCTATCGAGGCGGCGCGCCACACCATCGACGTCTCCGGCGACGGCACCAACAATGCCGGCCGCGACGTCGCCGCGCTGCGCGACGAGGCCGTGGCCAAAGGCATCACCATCAACGGCCTTGTCATCCTCAGCGACAACCCGATGTCGTGGAATCCCGACCACACCAATCCGCCGGGCGGTCTCGACAATTATTATCGCAACAACGTCATCGGCGGTCCGGCGCCTTCGTCATGGTGGCGAAAAACTTCAACTCGTTCGGCCAGGCCATCATCAACAAAATGATCGCCGAGGTGGCGCAGGCACATCGAGCCCCGGCCGCTTCGCGCTGCTGCCCGCTAAGCGCGGGCCGGCTCCGCGCCAGCGTCAAGCGATCTGGCGCTGCGGCCATTTTTTGTTTTAAATCCAGTATTTGGCGAGTGCTTTGCGGCGTGCGCCGGCCACGAAAGCGACACAGATGTCGAGCATGTTTGCAGCGTACCTGCCGCCCGGTATATTTCGACTGGCTTAAGCAACATCGGAAATGCGTCCCGTGACCGCGGCTACTGGCTTGAAACGCCTCGCGATTGCCGTTGCCGCCATGGTTGCGGCGGCGTTCGTCACGCTGATCGCGCTGTCTTTTCTCATGCCGGCCGCGGCGGTGCGCGACGCGGTGAGCCAAGGAAATCCACGCCGTCACCGGCCTCGATCCGATGCTTGCGCGGCGACGTTTCGGTGTCGCTGTTCCCGTCCGGAACCGTGACGCTTCCGCAACGTGCTGCTCGGCGACGACCGCACCGGCGAGCCGGCCGTGGTCGCCGATGAATTGACCGCGCGGCTGCGCTATTTCCCGCTGCTCGCCGGACGCATCGAAATCGCCGACGTGACGCTGGTGCGGCCGACGATCAACGTCACCTTCTCGCCCGACGGCCAGTCGAACTGGTCGGGCCTGATCGGCTCGCTTGCGCACGCGCTCGAGCCCAATCCCGACCGCACCGCGTCGTTCTCGGAAATCGGCATCCAGCGACGGCACCATCGTCGTGCACGACGCCGGCAAAGGCTCACCGAGCGGCTCGACAACGTCGAATTCCAGGTCGCCTGGCCGTCGATCTCGCGCAGTTTCGGCGCCAACGGCCATTTCGTCTGGCACGACGAGCCGGTCGAGGCCAGCCTGACGCTCAGCGATTTCCTCGCGGCGCTGACCGGCGACCGCTCCGGCGTCAAGGTGCGGCTCGCCGGCGCGCCGCTCAAGCTCGCCTTCGACGGCGCGGCGAGCGACCAGCCGACGCTGAAGATCGAAGGCACGCTGAGCGTCGATGCGCCGTCGCTGCGCGACGCCATGCGCTGGACCGGCAAGAGCAAGCTGCCGTTCGGCGGCTTCGGCCGTTTCGCGTTGCGGGCGCAGAGCAGCGATCGGCGGCGGCGTCGATGTCGCTCGCCAACGTCAATGTCGAGCTCGACGGCAACACCGCCGAAGGCGCGCTGACGCTCTCGACCGACGGCCATCGCACTGGTGCAGGGCACGCTGGCGGCCGACGCGCTCGACCTGACGCCTTATGTTTCCGGCATTCGGCTGTTGGCCGCGCAACGAGCGCAACTGGGACCAGCTGCCGATCGCGCTCGACGGCTTCGCCGATTTCAATCTCGATCTGCGGCTCTCGGCGGCGAGCATCAAGATCGCCAACGCGCAATTGGGCCGCACCGCGGTCGCCGCCAATATGCGCGACGGCAAGCTCGACGTCACGATCGGCGAATCGCAGGCCTTCGGCGGCGTCGCCAAAGGCTCGCTCGGCCTCGCCAGCGCCGACGGCGGCGTCGAAGTGACCTCGCACGTGCAATTCGTCGATGTCGATCTGGACAACTGCCTCGGCCAGGTGTTCGGCATGCACAAGCTCGAAGGCCGCGGCAACCTGACGCTCAATCTCGACGGCTCCGGCGATTCGGTGCTGGCGGTGACCCACACGCTCAACGGCACGGCGAGCCTGAACGGCCCATGACGGCGCGCTGGCCGGCATCAATGTCGAGCAATTGCTGCGCCGGCTCGAGCGCCGGCCGCTGTCCGGCAACGGCGATTTCCGCTCCGGCCGCACGCCGTTCGACCAGCTCGTGCTCAACCTCAAGATCGACCAGGGCATGGTGTCGGTCGACGACATGCATATCGACGGTCCGGCGGTGCGGCTTGCGGTCGGCGGCCAGGCCTCGGTGCCGACGCGCGATCTCGATCTCAAGGGCACGGCGACGCTGGTCTCGAGCGCCACCGCCAACGAGTTCGACCTGCCCTTCGTGGTGCAGGGCCCGTGGGACGATCCGATCATGCTGCCGGACCCGCAGAGCCTGATCCGCCACTCGGGCGCGGCCGCGCCGCTGCTCGATGCCGTCAAGAGCCGCACAATGCCGGCGACGCCGTCCGCTCCGTGATCGATCAACTGCTGGCGCCGCCCGGCCGCCGGCCGACGCCGGCCGTCGCCGCCGGCCGCGGCGACGCCGCGCCGCCCGAATCAAGCCGCCCGTGCGGCGCAGGCGTGCTTGCTGCGCGCGGCTTTTGACTTTTTGCTTTATGATTCGCGCGCACGAATCAGCGCGGGTTTTCGCCCGCGACGGGGCGCAGGATGCTCAGCCGCCTCACTCGCACTCTGGTCAAGGTGCTGGTCGCTTCGCTGATCGTCGGGACGATCCTTGCCCATTTCGGCATCACCCCCGATGAGCTGATCAAGACCGCCGGGCTTTCGCCCGACCGGATCGAGGACCTGGCGCGCCAGGGCTCGCCTGGGCGCTGCCGAACCTGCTGCTCGGCGCGCTGGTGATCGTGCCGGTCTGGTTCCTGCTCTATCTGTTCCGGCCGCCGGGCGAGAGCCGGGATTGATCGCAGCTCAGCCCGCGCCGGCGTGCCGCGCGCCGCGTTGAGCTTGGCGAGCAGCGAGGCGGCGATCACGGCGACGCCGACGACGGCGATCATGATGCTGCAGACCGCGTTCATCTCCGGCTTCACGCCGAGCCGCACCTCCGAATAGATGCGGATCGGCAGCGTGGTCGCGCCCGGCCCGGTGGTGAAGCTCGCGATCACCAGATCGTCGAGCGACAGCGCGAAAGCGAGCATCCAGGCCGGCGGCGATGGCCGGCAGGATCAGCGGCAGGGTCACGCGCAGGAAGGTGCGCGCCGGCGAGGCGCCGAGATCCATCGCCGCCTCTTCGAGGCTCATGTCGAAATCGACGAGCCGCGACTGCACGATCACGGTGACGAAGCACATCGCCATGGTGGTGTGGGCGATGACCACGGTCCAGAAGCCGCGGTCGACCGCAATGGCGACGAACAACAGCAGCAGCGACAGGCCGGTGATGACTTCCGGCATGACCAGCGGCGCATAGATCATCGCCGCGAACAGCAGCCGGCCGCGGAAACGGCCGAAGCGCACCAGCGCCACCGCCGCGAGCGTGCCCAGCAGCGTCGCCGCGCGTCGCCGAAACCAGCGCGATGCGGAGGCTGATGAAGGCGGCATCGAGCAGCGGCGCGTCGTCGAGGAGCTCGGCATACCAGCGCGTCGACCAGCCGCCCCAGACCGCGACCAGGCGCGAGGCGTTGAACGAATAGATCGACCAGAATGACGATCGGCAGATAGAGAAACGCGATGCCGAGCACGAGCGCGGCGAGATTGAATGAGCGAGAGCTTGCGCATCGTCAGCCTCGCTCCGCTCGCGCGCATCGTCTGGTGCTGGAAGACGACGATCGGCGTCACCAGCAGGCACGACCAGCACGACGGCGACCGCCGAGGCGGTCGGCCAATCCTTGTTGGCGAAAAATTCCGTCCAGATCGTCTGGCCGATCATCGCGCGTCTGCGAGCCGCCGAGCAGATCGGGAATGACGAATTCGCCGACGATCGGAATGAAGCACAGCAGCGCGCCGGCGCAGCACGCCGGGCGCCGACAGCGGCACGGTGACGAGCCAGAACGTCTTCCAGCGCGGGCAGCCGAGATCGGCGGCCGCTTCCAGCAAGCGACTCGTCCAGCTTCTCCAGCGTCGCATAGAGCGGCAGCACCATGAACGGCAGATAGGAATAGACGATGCCGATATAGACGGCGGTGTCGGTCGACAGCCACGACCGGCGGCTCGCGCACGATGTGCAGCGCCAGCAGCAGCTGATTGAGCGGCCCGTCGTGCTGCAGGATGTTCATCCAGGCATAGATGCGGATCAGAAACGAGGTCCAGAACGGCAGCATGACCAGCAGCACCAGCAACCGCCTGCAGCGCGGCGCGGCGTGCGCGCGATGGCGTAGGCGATCGGATAGCCGATGACGAGCAGCATGCAGCGTGGAGAACGCGGCGATCTCCAGGCTCTTCACATAGGACAGCACGATAAAGCGGATCGGAGCCGAGGAAGGCGTAATTGTCGAGCGACAGGCCGGCGAAGAAACGCCGCGATGCCGTGCCAGCCGGCCGCGAGATCGAACACCGGCGTATAGGGCGGCTGCGCGATCGCGGTCTGCGACAGGCTGATCTTGAGCACGATCAGAAACGGCACGAGAAAGAAGGCGATCAGCCAGGCATAGGGAAGCCGCGACGACGAGCTTCGCCACGAACGAGCGCTGCGGTTTCGCTGTCATGCGTCGCCGCGCTTCGTCATCGCGTCAGCACGATCGCGGCTTCGGGCGGAAAGCTCAGCCACACGCTGCTCGTCCCAGCCGATCGCGCGCGTCGCCGGCGCGGCCGGTATTGGCGATCGCCGCCTTGACAGCGCGCACGCCGTCGTCGATGCGCAGCTTGTAGATCGACAGATCGCCGAGATAGCCGATATCGACGATGGTCGCGGCGACGCAGTTCTCCGGCGTCCGTGCGGCGGCGGGTCGCGGCGCGATGCGCATCTTCTCCGGCCGCACCGCGACCCAAACCGTCGTGCCCGGCTCGGCGTCGATCTTCGCCGCGACCCGCAGCCGGCCGGCGGCCGTGCCCTCGACGCTCGTGCCGTCGTCGCCGACGCGGCCCTCGAACAGATTGACGTCGCCGACGAAATCCGCGACCCAGCGCGAATTCGGCCGCTCGTAGATTTCGGCGGGCGGCGCGACCTGCATCGAGCCGGCCGCGATCCATCACGCGCGATGCGGTCGGCGACCGTCATGGCTTCGCTCTGGTCGTGGGTGACGATGATGAAAGTCAGCCCGAGCCGGCGCTGCAGCTCCATCAGCTCGAACTGCGTCTCGCCGCGCAGCTTCTTGTCGAGCGCCGCCATCGGCTCGTCGAGCAGCAGCACGCGCGGGCGCTTGACCAGCGAACGCGCCAGCGCCACGCGCTGGCGCTGGCCGCCGGACAGCTCGTGCGGCTTGCGCCGGCCGAAATTTTCGAGCTTGACCAGCGCCAGCATGTCGGCGACGCGCTCGGCGATTTCGCGCTTCGGCAAGCCCTCCTGCTTGAGGCCGAAGGCGACGTTGGCCTCGACGGTGAGATGCGGGAACAGCGCATAGCTCTGGAACATCATGTTGACCGGACGCCGATGCGGCGGCACCGGCGCGAGGTCGACGCCGTCGAGCAGGATGCGGCCGGCATTCGGCCGCTCGAAGCCGGCGATCAGGCGCAACAGCGTGGTCTTGCCGCAGCCCGACGGACCGAGCAGCGCGAAGAACTCGCCCTGATAGATGTCGAGCGACAGCTCGATCGACCGCGGCGAAGGCGCCGAACCGCTTGCTCAAGCCCTCGATGCGCAACAGCGGCGCAGCGTCGCGATCGGCCCAGGGCGCGAAATCACGCTTGGCGAAGCCGCGTTTCGATCCGACGGTCTGCATCGATGCTCCGCGCGCGACGGCGCGCGTCCCAACGCGCGCGCCATCACCGCACGCTAAAGCATTTTTGCGATCGACTGGAAACGACGTGCGGATGCGTAGCTCGACGCGATCGGCCGCGGCTACGGTCGTCGACGCGAGCGCAGCTTCGTCGACCGGCATCGGTCACCAGCTTGCGCGGCTCCGGGCCGTAATAATCGCCCATTTGCACCACCGGCCGCGGCTGCGTCGTGATCGAGACCAGGCGGTCGTAGATCGCCTTCGCCGAAACCGGCTTGGTCAGATATTCGTTGACGCCGAGCCGCACCGCCTCGACGACCCGCCAGCGCTCGCAGTGGCCGGTCAGCATGATGATCGGCATATCGGGCATCGGGAATACGCCCGGCGAGCGCACGATGCGCACCAGTTCGGCGCCCGCTCAGCAGCGGCATTTCCCAGTCGAGGATCACGACGTCGGGCGCCATGGTGCGGATGGCGTCGAGCGCGGCGATGCCGTCGGCCGCCTCGTAGATATCCTTGATGCCGCAATTGACCAGCAGATTGCGGATCATCTTGCGCATGTACTGGTTGTCGTCGACCACCAGCACGCACAGCGACTGGATGTGATCTCAATCTGTTTCTTCGAAGTTCGAGCTCATGGGCGTGTTCATCGCGGCGCCATGCCGGCCAGTTGACGGATCAGTTGAAATGACGTCGCCGAGTGCCGGATCGGATGTCCGGCTTGTAGGTCGACGAGCTTGCGCGGCTCGGGTCCGTAATAATCGCCCTTCCTCACCATCCGCGCGGCTTGACGAGGATCGAGACGATCCGCGCCAACAGCGCCGTCGACGACACCGGCTTGAGCAGATATTCGTTGACGCCGAGCTCGCACCGCTTCGATCACGCGCGACGCTCGCTGTGACCGGTGAGCATGATGATCGGCACGTCGGGCAGCGGAAAGCTGTCGGGCGAGCGCACGGCGCGCATGAATTCCGGCCCATTGGGGCTCGGCATTTCCCAATCGAGAATGACGATATCCGGCGCGCGCGTGCAGATCGCTTCGAGGCCGCCGCGGCCGTCGTTGGCCTCGTAAATGGTCTTGATGCCGATCGCCTGCAGCAGCGCGCGCGTCGACCTTGCGCATGCTGGGCTCGTCGTCGACGATAAGCACCTTGAGCTTTTCGACCTGTCGCGCAATCTGGCTTGCGACCGATTCCATGATGCCCCGCGGAAGAACGCGAATTCCCACGCCGCGATGTGACCACAGATCGATGAAATTGCGTTGAGACCGATCGATAAAATTTTACGAATCGCGATGCGCCGGCGCGATGGCATCAGCCGCGCGACAGCCGCCGATTATGCTCGCTATGCGACGCCGGGCATGCCATGAAGCGCTCGAGGCCGCGCTGCGCTCGGAAAGTCGCAAGCCGAGCTTGGAGCGGCGCCACAGCACGTCGTCGGCGGTCTGCGCCCATTCCTTGTGCCATCAGGTAGCGCACCTCGGCGGCGGTGAGATCGGCGCCGAAGCGCATGGCCGAGATCGTCGAGGCTCGGTCGCCGTCCTTGAGCACGTCGTCGACGCGCGTGCCGTAGGCGCGCGCCAGCCGCCGCGCATGGTCGGCGGTGAGGAACGGCCAAGTCCGCTGCGTGCGCTCGATCAGCGTTTCGATGCCGTCATAGACGAAATCGCCGCCCGGCAACGGGCTGTGCGCGGTCCACGGCCGCGACGCGCGGAAAGAAATGCGCAAGCCGCGCCAAGGCCTCCTCGGCGAGCCGCCGGTAGGTCGTGATCTTGCCGCCATAGACGGTGAGCAGCGGCGCTTCGCCGAAGCGCTCGTCGAGGATCAGCGCATATTCGCGGCCGATGTCCTGCGGCTTGCCGCGCGCCGTCGTCGTAGAGCGAGCGCACGCCGGCATAGGCCCACACCACGTCGGCGGCGCCGATCGCGGTGCGGAAATATTCGTTCACCGACGCCGCACAGATAATCGATCTCCTCGCCGGTCGGCAGCACGGCCGCCGGATCGCCGGTGAAACGTCTGATCGGTGGTGCCGATCAGCGTGAAATCGCGCTGGAACGGAATGGCGAACACGACGCGGCCGTCGGCGGCCTGCAGGATATAGGCGCGGTCGTGATCGTAGAGCCGGCGCACCACGATGTGGCTGCCCTTGTCGAGCCGCAGATGCGGCTTGCGCCGGCTGCCGCAGCACGCGTCTCGGCGACGCGTCTCGACCCAGGCGCCGGCGGCATTGACCAGAACCCGCGCCGTCACGACGTCGCGCTGGCCGCGCGCATTGAGGATCAGCCGCCAGACATCGCCGCGCTCGGCGCGCACGCAGCGCGTGCGCGTGCGGATCGACGGCGCCGCGTTCGGCGGCATCGACCGCGTTGAGCACGACGAGGCGCGCGTCGTCGGCAAAGCAATCGGAATATTCGTAAGCGTGATGAAAGCGTGCGGCGCAGCGGCTGCCGGCCGCGTCGGTCAAGAGATCGAGCTCGCGCGTGCCGGGCAGAATCTTGCGCCAGCCGATCCAGTCGTAGAGCAGCAGGCCGAGCCGCAGCACGCAGTGCCGAGCGCCGCGCCTCGTTGATCGGCAGCACGAAGCGCAGCGGCCGGATCAGATGCGGCGCCGCGCGCAACAGCACCTCGCGCTCGCGCGAGCGCGGCGCGCACCAGGCGGAATTCGCAGTGCTCGAGATAGCGCAAGCCGCCGTGGATCAGCTTCGACGACGCCGACGAGGTGCCGGAGGCGAGATCGTTCTGCTCGACCAGCACGACCCGCAAGCCGCGGCCGGCGGCATCGCGCGCGATGCCGGTGCCGTTGATGCCGCCGCCGATGACGGCGAGATCGAAATCAGCCACTGATTCTCCCTCGCGCCGATGATGAGATTTCATCGCCGGCCCCGCTTGCCTGGAACGGCAGATCGGCGATGATGCGGGCATGGACTTCCGCGATCGTCACGTCGTCGTCACCGGCGGCGCCGGCGCGCTCGGCACCGCCGTCGTCGCGGCACTGATCGACGGCCGGCGCGATCTGCCACGTGCCGTGCTTCGACGAGGCGGAGGCGCAGCGCTTCCGGCTGCGCGAGCACAAGCAAGTCGAGCTCACGGTCACCGGCAATCTGGCCGACGAGGCGGCGATCGCGCGCGCTCTATCGACGGCATCGCGCCGCTCTGGGCCTCGATCCATATCGCCGGCGGTTTTGCCGCCGGCGCCGTTGCGCGACACCGAGCGTCGCGACGCTGCGGCAGCAGCTCGACATGAATTTCGTCAGCTGCGCGCTGTGCTGCCGCGCCGCGGTCAAGCGCGATGGCCGGCGCCGGCGGCCGCATCGTCAATGTCGCCGCCCGCGCCGGCGCTGGAATGGCGCAGCGGCGCCGGCATGGTGGCCTATACGGCGAGCAAGGCGGCGGTCGCGGCGCTCACCGCCGCGCTCGCCGAGGAAGTCGCCAAGGACGGCATCCTGGTCAATGCGGTCGCGCCCTCGATCATGGACACGCCGGCCAACCGGCAGGCCATGCCCAAAGCCGATTTCGCGCTGTGGCCGAAGGTCGAAGAAGTCGCGGCGACGATCGTGTTTCTCGCCTCGCCCGACAACCGCGTCACCCGCGGCGCGATCGTGCCGGTCTACGGCAAATCCTAGCGCGCTCGGAATTCGTGGCCAATCGAGTATCCCGGCCACAATCCCGGCGTCGCCAGTTCGAGAGATGGCCGTCGGGATCGCGGAAATAAATGCTCGTCGCCGCCGCGCGGCCATTTGGTGCGGCCTTCGATCGCGACGCCGGCTTCGGCCAGTTGCGCTTCCCAGGCCGCAAGCTCGTCGGCGGCAATCGAGAAGGCGATGTGCACCGGCCCGCTGCCGTCATGGGGCGGGATCGTGCCGCCGGGCAGGTGCACGGTCTCGCAGCGAATGGCCGCGCAGAAACAACAGCAGCACGCCGCGGCCGCCGACGTCGTAGGCGCACAGCCGCTGATCGCGATAGATGCTGTTGAGCCCGAGCACCTGTTCGTAGAACGGACAGGCGCGCTCGAACGCGTCGACGTAGAGCACGGTTTCCAGAACGCCGAGCAGGTTGGGCACGGGTCAACCCGAGACCGGCACGATCTCGCGCACCGGGGCATGGACGAGCCGCGTCACCGCGCTTGACGGCGACGACGGCGTGCTGCTGCGCATAAGCCTCGTGGTTCTTCTCGATGTAGCCGAGATCGTAGAGGTAATTCACCATCAGGCCGTAGGACTGCGCCAGCGCGCGCTCCGAGGTGTCGCCGAGCCAATTGAGCCGCTCCAGCCGCGCGCCGTTGCCGAGATGGAAGCGCGCCACCGAATCGAGCGGCAGGCCGCGGCGGTTGCGGCCGCGCACATAATACCAGGCGGCGGCGCGCAACAGCGGCTCGCGCACCCGTTCGGCGATCTCCGGCACGCGCCACCAATTCACGTCGTCGAGCGCGGCAAGCACCTCGCGATCGTCCTCGTCGAGCGCGATCGAGGCCGCATTGGCGCGCTCGCGCTTGAGCCATTCGGCGAAATTCGGCGCCGGCGACAAGCGTGACGAAGGTCGACACACGCGCCGACACTTCGCGCGACACCTCCTCGACCACCTGCTTGATCAGGAAATGCCCGAAGCTCACGCCGGCGAGGCCGCGCTGGCAATTGGTGATCGAATAGAACACCGCCGTGGTCGCGCGCTCCGGATCGATCTCATCGCGCTTGCCGGCCAGGATCGGCGCGATCGCCGCCGGCATCTCGCGGGTCAGCGCCACTTCGACGAAGATCAGCGGCTCGTCGACCAGCGCCGGATGGAAGAACGCGTAGCAGCGCCGGTCCGGCGGATCGATGCGGCGGCGCAGATCGTCCCAGTCGCGGATCTCGTGCACCGCTTCGTAGCGGATGATCTTTTCCAGAATCGACCGCCGGCGTCGACCAGTCGATGCGGCGCAGCACCAGAAAGCCGCGGTTGAACCACGACGAGAACAGATGGACGAAATCGTTGTCGATCGACGGCGAGATCGTCGCGGTGATCCATGGCGTCGATCAGTTGCTCGCGCATGCGCACCAGCGCCGCGGTGCCGCCGGGCGCGAGATTGAGCCTGCGGAACAGTTCGAGCCGGCGCGGCTCGCTGGCGTGATGCAGCTCGGCCGCGGTTTCGTCGGACGGCGATTGCTGCCAGTCTTCGATCGTCTTCTCGATGCGGGCGCGATCGTGAGCCAAAGGTGGTGGCCAGCGCCTCGAAGAAGGCGATCCGCGGCCCGATCGTCAGGTCCGCGTAGCGGCCGAGGATTTCGCGGGCCAGCGCCACGCCGGACGCCTCGCCGCGGCCGGACAACAGCGCCTCGCACAGCTCCACCAGGCCGGCCGAGCGCTCATGCGCCGGCTCGCGGCGCTGGATCAGGGCGCGGCCGCGGTCGGCGATGCTCTGCAACATCTCGCTGAAAAAGGTGGTGTTCACCGGTCATCCCATCCGCCGGCAGGCACTTAGCTAATGATGGCCGCGGCGATGACAAGTTGACGCCGCACTAACCCTACCGCAGAGCGGACAGCTGCATAGCCACATGTGGACAAAACTGCGCCGCTCTGGGCCAGTTAGACGCCCGCGCGGCCGACTCGTGCCGCGCGGCGTTGCAGGAGGGACGTCTCATGCCGGGTCCGTTGGCTGGTTGCGCGTGCTGGAGCTTGCCCGGATTCTGGCCGGGCCATGGGCCGGCCAGATTCTCGCCGATCTTGGCGCCGACGTCATCAAGGTCGAGCGCACCGGCGCCGGCGACGATACCCGCGCCTGGGGTCCGCCCTTCGTGCCGGCGGCCGACGGCGGCCATCTCGCGTCCGCCTATTTTCACTGCACCAATCGCGGCAAGCGCTCGATCGAGCTCGATTTCACCACGCGCCGAAGGCCAGCGCATCGTCAAGAAACTTGCGGCGCGCTCCGACGTGCTGATCGAGAATTTCAAGGTCGGCGGCCTCGCCAAATTCGGCCTCGACTATGAAAGCCTCGCGCCGGCTCAATCCGCGGCTGATCTATTGCTCGGTGACCGGCTTCGGCCAGACCGGCCCGTCGGCGCCGCGCGCCGGCTACGATCTGATGGCGCAGGGCATCGGCGGCATCATGGGCATGACCGGCACCGCCGACGGCCCGCCGATGCGCGTCGGCGTGCCGATCGCCGACATTTTCTCCGGCGTCTATTCGGCGGTCGGCATTCTGGCGGCGCTGGCGCGGCGCGAGAAGACCGGCAAGCGGCGGCTATGTCGATACCGCGCTGGTCGATTCCACCGTCGGCACGCTGGCGTTCCAGGCGCTCAATTATCTGGTCTCCGGCGAAGTGCCCAAGCGCATCGGCAATGCCCATCCCAATCTCGTGCCCTATCAGGAATTTCCGGTCGCCGACGGCCGCGTCATCATCGCCACCGGCAACGACGCGCAATTCGTCAAGCTGTGCGGCATTCTGGGCGAGCCGCAGCTCGCCGAAGTGCCGGCCTACAAGGACAACAAGGGCCGGCTCGCGCATCGCGCCGAACTGGTCGGCAAGCTCTGCGCGCTCACCTCGCGCATGAAGCGCGAAGAGCTTCTGGACAAGCTCGAAGCCGCCGGCATTCCCGCCGGCCCGATCAACGATCTCGAGCAGGTCTTCGCCGATCCGCAGGTCATCCATCGCGGCATGAAGCTCGAACTAAAAAGCGCCGCCGCCAAAGGCGGCACAGATTCCCGGCATCCGCACGCCGATCGTGCTCGACGGCGCGCCGATGGCCTCCGACCGCCCGGCGCCGCGGCTCGGCGAGCACACCGCCGAAATTTTGCGCGAGATCGGCGAGGGCTGATTTCATCCGTTCCCGCTATCGCGGGGGCGGATGAGTAAAGGCGTTCTCGCGACGCGATGTGCATCCAAGCTGCGGTGGGTTTGACTTGTTCCCCGCAACGGCGAATGCGAATGTCGGCCATCCCACCTGTACCCGAGCATCCCGAAGCATCATGGCCCGCGTCTCCTACATCGAAGAAAACGATCACCCCGAGCTCGCCGACCTGATCGGCAAAATCCGCGCCGGACGGCGTGGGGCATTGATCAATGTCTATAAGCTGCTTCTGCATTCGCCGGCGCTGGCCGCCATCTGGCTCGAGTTCGTCAGCGCGGCGCGGTTCAAGGTCGAGCTTGACGGGCGGCTGCGCGAGATCGTCATCATCCGCGTCGCCCATCTCAACCGCACCGCTTACGTCTTCAAGCAGCACGTGCCGCAGCTCTCGGCGCCGGAAGGCTTGAACGACGCCGAATGCGACGCGCTCGCCGACTGGCGCAGCGCCAAAACATTCAGCGCGCGCGAGCGCGCGGCGCTCGCCTATACCGACGCCATGACCCGCGACATCGCCGTGCCTGACGACGTGTTCGAAGGTTTGCGGCCCCATTTCAACGAGCGGCAGATCGTCGAGCTGAGCGTGCTGATCGGGCTCTACAACATGCACACCCGCGTGTTCACCGCGCTCGGCATCGATCCCGAGCCGCATCACAAGTGAATCGTGTTTGGGGTCAGCCCACCGCCGGCTGCGGTGCCGGCGCTTCCGCCCGCTGTGCTTCGCGCAACGCGCGGTCGAGTGCGGCGAGGTCGTAGGGCTTTTGCAGCACGGCGAAACCCTGGCGCACGGCGTCCTGCGCGCTCGAACTGTAGCCTGTGGTCAAGCAGCACGGCGATGTGCGGAAAGCGCCGGCGGATGGCGTCGGCGAGTTCGAGGCCGTTCATGCCGCCGGGCATCAATATGTCGGAGAACACGACATCGATGTCGCGCTCGCTCTCGACGAGATCGAGGCCGGCCTGCGCGCTCGTGGCCTGTTTGACCATGTAGCCGAGCTCTTCGAAATAGGCTTTGCCGACCTCGGCGACTTCCGCATTGTCTTCGACCAGGAGCACGGTGCCGGCGGCGGCGTCGCGCGCACGACGGCGGATTTGCTCCTGCGGCGGCTGCCGGGCTTCCCAGGTCCGCGGCAGGAACAGCGTCACGGCGGTGCCGCGCCGCGCCGAGGTGGCGATGGTGGCGGCGCCGCCGGATTGCCGGGCGAAGCCATAGACCTGGCTCAAGCCCGAGGCCGGTGCCCTTGCCGATGTCCTTGGTGGTGAAGAACGGCTCGAACACCCGCGGCAGCACGTCGGCCGGAATGCCCGATCCGGTGTCGGCGACGCGGATGGCGACGAATTCGCCGCGCAAGGCCTTCTTCGCTGGCCTTGCCGCGCATCACGACCGGCTTGGCGGTGATGGTCAGCGTGCCGCCGGACGGCATGGCGTCGCGAGCATTGAAGGCGAGATTGAGCAGCGCCAGCTCGAACTCGCTCGGATCGATCTTCACGGTGCAGGGTCGCCGCGGCACGCCGACGCGGATCTCGATATCGCCGCGCAGCGAGCGGCTGAGCATGTCCTTGATCTCGGGCAGCTGCTCGGCGAGATCGATGACGCTCGGCTGCAGCGTCTGGCGGCGCGAGAATGTCAGCAATTGCCGCGTCAGGCTCTCGCCGCGCTGCGTCGCAGTGGTGATCGCGTCGAGCAGGTGGGTCTGCTTCTCGTCGTTGATGTGCCGGCGCAGCCGCTGCACGCTGCCGCTGACGATCATCAACAGATTGTTGAAGTCGTGCGCGACGCCGCCGGTCAATTGGCCGATGGCTTGCAGCTGCTGCGCCTGGTGCAGCGCGCCTTCGGCCATTTCGCGGCGCTCGGCTTCGTCGTGCAGGCGCTGGGTGCGGCGCAGCGCGAACCACAGCACGGCGAACAGCAAGAGCGTCGCCGGCAAGCCGAAGATCAGGTGCGCGCCGATCGTGCGACAGCCATTCGTGGCTGATCGCCGCGATGCTGGTGCCGGCGAGCGCGTAGACCGGATAGCCGGCAAGCTTGCGAAAGCCGATGCGCCGGGGCACGCCGTCGACCTCGGAATTGACGGTGAACAGTGCCGTGGGTGACGCCGTGCTCGATGGCCATGCGCAGCGCGCTGGCCGGGCTCAACCGCTGCGAGCGGTCGATGCGGGCACGGATAGCGCGCCAGGATGGCGCCGTCGGCGCGGACCAAGGCGTAGAACGCTGCCGGGCGTCTGGCCGACCAGCGTATAAAAATCCTCGAAATATCTCGGCCGCACCGCCACCGCGATCACGCCGTCTGAAAGATCCGTCCGGCGCGGCGAGACGCCGCGACAGATCGAAGAAATCGCTGCCGACGCTTGCCAATTTCGGCGTGCGCACGTCGCTGACATAGGTGCCGGCGTCGCTTGTCGGTCTGGGCCTTGAAGTAATCGCGGTCGGCGAAATTGACGCCGGTCTTGACCGCTTCGAGCGCGCTCGACGCCAGCGGCCGGCCGTCGCGGCCGATCAAGCACGATGGCTTGCACCTGCGGCATCACCCCGGCGATGCTGCGCGAGGCGGGGATGCAGCCGCGGCTGCGCGGCACGGATCTGGTCGTCCGACATGCCGCGCACGACTTCGTCGACCTCGGCAAAGGTGCGGTCGACGGTCTCGAACACTTTCAGCGCCTGTTCCTGCTGCACGTCGAGCGAACGCTCGATGCGCTCGTCGGCGGCGGCATGAATGTCGCGATAGCTGACCCACGACGCATAGACGAACAGCGCCGCCGGCAGAACCAGCGACGCGACCATCATCAGTTTCAGCAGACGAACTGCCGATTCCCGTGCCGTGCTCATCGGGTGCGAATAGTGCGACCGTTAACGCCGTTAGTTTTCCATATTTCTCGGGCGCGAACGAGGCAGCGTGACGCCTTCGATTGCAATTTCGTGACCGTTCGTGACCGGAATGGCCACGTGTCACTCTTGACTGTACGAAATCGGCCGCATTTGAACTGATTTGGTCTGGGAACGCTACGGCACTACGCGACAGCGGTCGGCGCCAGCGCCTCGATGTCGGTGACGACGTCGATGACGGCGGGACGATTGGCGGCGAGCGCCTGCGCCAGCGCCGCCGGAAACGCCGAGGCGCTTTCGACGCGGATGCCGAGCGCGCCCATGTCCTCGGCGAGGCGGGCGAAATTGACTTTGCTGAAAGTCCACAATTCGCGCGCCTTGTCGGTCTGCTTGCCGCCATAGACGCGATCGAAGCCGCGCTTGGACTGATTGCCGCCGCCATTGTTGTTGACGACGGTGACCGCGTTGATGTTCCAGCGCGCCGCGGTCTCGACCTCGGCGATGTGATACCAGAAACCCGGCGTCGCCGGTGAAGGTGACGACCGGCCGCTCGGGGCAGGCGCATTTGGCGCCGAGGCCGGCCGGGAACGCCCAGCCGAGATGGCCGGCGCTGCGCATATAGCTCTGCCGCGGCGATGTCAGATCGAACATGCCGCCCATCCACATGCCGGCATGGCCGGTATCGACGACGACGATGGCGTCGTCGGGCACGTGCTGCGTCAGCTCGTGGCAGAGCCGCTCCGGCCGGATCGGCACGGCGTCGGATTCGAGCGCGGCTTGGTATTTGTCGCGCCACTCGCCGCAGATTCTTTGCGCCTCCGCCGATCCAGGCCTTGCGCTTGGCCGCGCTGGCGCGGTCGGCGAGCTTCGAGCATGCGCGCAAGCGTCACCTTGGCGTCGCCGTTGACGCGCGGCCGCGAGCGGATAATTGCGGCCGAGCGCTTCCGGGTCGATGTCGATCTGGATCGCCGGCGTGCCGATCTTCGGCACCGCCCAGAAATGCGTGGTCATGCCGCCGGTCTCGGTGCCGATGAAGCAGACGAGATCGGCGGCGTTGACGACGCGGTTGGCGCTCTCGCGCGAATAGGTGCCGACGACGCCGACCGACGAGCGGATGATTGCCGGGAATCGAATCCTTGCCGTTGAGCGAGGTGGCGACCGGAATTTGCAGCGCCTCGGCGAGCGCGACGAGTTCGGCCGCCGCGCCCGAAGCGCGCACGCCGCCGCCGGCGACGATCACCGGCCGCGCGGCGTCTTGCAGAATTTTCAGCGCCGCGCGCACGCTCGCCTCGTCCGGCTCCGGACGGAACGCCGGCACGCGGGCGAATTGCGGCTCGACACAGCGGCTCCATGTCGGCTTCTTCGGCGTCGATCTGTCCCTCGTTGCCGCGAAATTGCAGATGCACCGGTCCCGGACAGCCGGTCACCGCGGCGCGAAACGCCTGCCGCACCATGTCGGGAAAGCGCGCCACGTCGTCGACCGTGGCGTTGAATTTGGTCACCGGCTCGAACGCCGGCATGTCGTCGATCTCCTGATAGACCTTGCGGAATTTTGTCTTCGGCTCGCGGCCGCCGGTCATGGCGATGACCGGCGAATGCGCGAGCCAGGCGTCGCGCAGGCCGGCGGCGAGATTGAGCGCGCCGATCACCTGCGCCATGCAGATGCCCGGCTTGCCCGAGGCGCGCGCATAGCCGTCCGCCATATAGGCGGCGGCCTTCTCGCCGTGCACATGCAGCCGCTTGATGTCGGTGCGCCGCTCCATCTCGGCATAGGTGGTGCGCAGCACGGCGGGCACGTGAAACACGTGGGTGACGCCGTAGCCCTTGAGCATGTCGGCGAGGCATTGCGCGCCGGTCATTTTGCGGTTGTGGCCGATTTGCATGGGGTCGTTTCCTTCAGAGCTTTTCCCGGGCGCTGCGCAGCATGAAGCGAGCGGAGTGATGCGCTGCAGACCCGGGATCGTACAAACGTCGAGCCTGGACGATCCCGGATCAGCGGTGCACCACTTCGTGCTGCACCGCATCCGGAAACGAAAATCTAGTTGTCGAACACCGCGACCGCGCGGATCGGCGAGCCGGTGCCTTCGCGCCATTTCAGCGGCAGGCCGATGAACTGGAATTCGCCCTGGCCGAGCAGCGCTTCCAGATTGCACAGGCTCTCGATATGGGTGATGTCGAGCTCGAGGCAGGCTTTGTGCACCAGCGAATTGACCTTGCCCTCCGGCCCCGGCCGCATCGAGTCGATGCCGAAATGCACGATGCCCTGCTGCGCCAGCCATTCGGTCGCGGCGACATTGACGCCGGGATTGTCGGTCGCATAGGCCGCGGTCGGGAAGGTGCGGGCGTGATGGCCGGTGCACAACAGCACCGTGCCCTTTTTCGGGATCGGCACGCCGGCCTGTTTCACCGCCGCTTCAAGATCGGCCGGCGTGATTTCCGCGCGCGGCTTGATGTGGCGCAGATCGATGCAAATGCCTTGGACGATGCAGTTCTCCAGCGGGTATTCGTTGATCGGCGTGCCGCTCTTGCCGAAATGCCGCGGTGCGTCGATATGGGTGCCGCCGTGGTCGGGCATGGAGAAGAACATCACGCTGTTGCCCTGGACGTTGCCGGATTCGGCGAACGCCTCCTCGTGGGTCTTCCAGATGCCGTGGATGATGGGCGGCTGCCCCGGATAGGACGGCGTGCGGTGATAAAGCTCCCGGCTCAAATCGACGATCCGCATTGCATTTCTCTCCCTTGCCGCTCCGGCTTTGGGCGAACACTATCCGCCCCTTGAGACCGCGACAACGCCACGCCGGAGCACGCGCATGAAGACCTCGACCGACCGCATCCTCACCACCCATACCGGCAGCCTGCCGCGGCCGAAGCCGCTGATCGACCTTATTCTGCGCCGCGAGAAGGGCGAGGCGATCGCGGCGGACGCTTTCGAGGCCGAGGTGGTCAAAGCGGTCGACGACATCGTCGCGCAGCAGGTCGCGGCCGGCATCGACGTGGTTTCGGACGGCGAGATGAGCAAGCCGTCCTATACGACCTATATCCGCCACCGGGTCAGCGGAATCGAGACGGACCCGCGCGCGGCGGAAAAGGGCCGCGACATCATGATCGGCCGCGATCTGCTGGCGTTTCCGGACTTCGCCCGCCAGCGCAGCAATTTCTCGGCGATGCCGTTTCCCGGCTGCGTCGGCGACTTGCGCTATGAGGACCGCTCCGCGCTCGACCGCGATCTGGCGCATCTCAAAACCGCGGCGGCGAAATCAAAGCCGGCCGAAGTGTTCATGACCGCGCCGTCGCCGGGAATTCTGACGCGCTTCATCATCAACCTGCATTATCCGACCGAGGAGGCTTATGTCGCCGCGCTCGCCGACGTGCTCAAGGTCGAATACCGCGCCATCGTCGAGGCCGGCTTCGTGCTGCAGATCGACGCGCCCGACCTTGGCTCGGCGCGCAACAACCAGTACCGCCATCTCAGCGACGACGAATTCCGCTCAAAAATCGCCGAGCGCAATATTGCGGCACTCAACGCCGCGATTGAGGGGCTGCCCGCCGACCGCATGCGGCTGCACATCTGCTGGGGCAATTACGAGGGCCCGCACACCCACGACCTGCCGGTGACCAAGATCATCGATATCGCGTTCAAGGCCAAGGTGCAGGCGTTCAGCATCGAGGCCGCCAATCCGCGCCACGACCACGAATGGGAAGACCTCAAGGCGATCAAAATTCCCGACGACAAGATCCTCATCCCCGGCGTCATCGACTCGACGACCAATTTCGTCGAGCACCCGCGCCTCGTCGCCCAGCGCATCGGTCGCTACGCGCAAGTGGTCGACCGCGAGCGCCTGATCGCCGGCGTCGATTGCGGCTTCGGCACCGCGGTGCGCACCGAGCCGATGGTCGCTGACTCGATCGTGTGGGCGAAGCTTGCGGCCCTCAGCGAAGGCGCGGCGATTGCCAGCAAAATGCTGTGGAGTTAGGTCGTTGTACGAATTTTGGAATTTATAGCTCAAACCCACCCGAGCCGCGCCTACGTTGGTGCTGCTCCACAAAAAGACCGATCAATAAAGTTTGTAATTAATGCCCCCGCGGACAATGTTGGTCCTCAGATCAACATTATGCGCAAAAGTCGTATATGGTAGTCCAATGAATATGTCAGTGCCGGTCGTACTGACCGAGCCGAAATCGGCATAGAGATATTCAAGCTTCGCGCTCCATTGGTTCGAGAGTGCATATTCTACGCCCCCACCAACCGTCCATCCCGCCCTTGTACTAGATACGCTGCTGCTCTCGATGTCCCCGAAAGGGAAAGGAGGGGTGTCAAAAAAGTTCTCTTTGTATCGAATGTTAGTCACGGCAAGACCGCCTGTAGCATAGACTAAGGCGTTTCCTGCCGCGTAGCCGATGCGGGGACGTGCTGTGAATAACCAATCGGTCTTCACAGACGAGCTAACATTAAATGTTCCGCCGCCTATCGGAATAGGGGCGCTTGCCGCAAACGACCTGCTGAGTCCGAAATAATCAAAATCAGCTTCCACTCCAAAAACAACATTGCCTGCTTGGTAATTATAGCCGGCCTGCAGTCCACCCGTGAACCCACTCGGTTTTAACGTTGGGGAATCCAACGCGTTTAGGAACGCTGCATTTACCGGGTTGAAGCCAGGCCCGATGCTCGACGTTGCGTCCGATGTCCCCCACGCCCCGCCTACGTTGCCGCCGACATAAAAGCCGGTCCAACTGTAGGGTGCCGCGACAGGCGGCGCCTTGGTGTAGACCGGTGCGGGCGGCAGGTCGGCTGCGAATGCCCCGACTGCGGTCAGGTGAGCAACTGCACCGACGACGGCGGCGCCGAACCAATGCGATTTCATGTCGAATCCCCCACATAGGTGTCAGTATTCACGAGGTGCTCGCCGGCGGCACTATGGTAGCGACTTACCGGTGACGCGTTGCTGTGCGGACTTGACCCCCGCTTGCTTCCAATCCCGAGTCCCAATGGGAAATCTACTCTTTATGGCAACGACTTGGCTTGGACTATGCGGAAGTTCCCAAGACTGGGGGGAAGTCTTGAACGATTTGAACCTCGTGTTGCCGGCGAGCAACATAGACAGGTTCGACTGTCGAACGACCTGGGACACCGATGACGGCGGGCGCGGATGATTTTCACGGTTCTCGGGTTTCCGGTGATGCGCGACTGGACGCGATTACGGCCGACATAATCGAGAACCTCGGACGTAGCGATTTAACTATCGATGTCGTCGCAGAACGTCATCATGTCACGCCGCGCTACATACGCATGCTGTTCGAAAAGAAGGGTTTGACGTTCTCGGAATTCGTGCTTGGCGAGCGCCTGGCTCGTGTCCACCACGTGCTGATTGATCCGGGCTTTGCGGATCGTCCGATCAGCGACGTTGCCTTCGCGACCGGCTTCGGCGACCTGTCATATTTCAATCGAACTTTCCGTCGTCGCTACGGCGCGACTCCTTCGGACGTGCGCGAGGCCGCCCGCCGGCGGAAACGCGATTAAGCCACTTCACGTAAAGATATGCGACACGAACACGCCGATGCCGACGCCGGCGAGCGCTGCGGCGACGCCGATCGAAACCGTCTCGAACACTGTGTGGACAATGGCACGGCCGCCGATCTTGGCCCGGCCGACGCCGAGCGCGACTAGCAGGAGTGTCGTGACGATCCCTGAAACCACGCGACCTTGCGGGACGGGCAGAAAGCCGAACGGCAGGATTGGGATGGCGGCGGCGAGAAAATCGGCGAGCAGCATCCATAGCGACCGCACCAGCGGGCTCTGCCGCGAATCGGCATCGCCCGGCATGGCGAGCGCCATGGCGAAACCGCGCAGCACGGCCGGCTGTGAACCGAGGAAGCTCTTGACGCTCGCCGCCTGATCGTTCGCCATGCCGACGGCTTGCAGCCGTTGCGTCACTCCTCGGAGCACCGCGCTTGGGTCGTTCTGCAGATCGGATGTGATGCGCGACGCCATCACTTTGGTCTGATCCTCACCGGTCTCGGCATCGAGATAGGTGCCGGCCATCATCGATACGGCGGCGGCAACCGCGCCCGAAGCGCCGGCGATCAGCACCGCCTTCTGATCGGTGGTGGTCGCGGCGACGCCGAACACCAGGCCGAAGATCGAGACGGTGCCGTCCTCCATGCCGAACACGATTTCGCCGGCGGAAGCCTGCAGCGAGGTCTTAAGCCGCGCCCACAACGATGCTTCGTTCATGCCAAAGCCTTTCTGGAAATGGCCTTTCGGGAAATGTCCGAATTCACTCCGCGCGGATGTGGGCGGCCCTGATGACGTCGCCCCACTTCTTGGTTTCGGTGACCAGGAATTTGCCGAACTCGGCCGGCGTCACGATGAACGGTTCGGCGCCGAGCTCGGCATAGCGCGCCTTCATCGCCGGCGTGCTGAGCGCATCGTTCAACGCCTTGTTGATCTTGGCGATCACATCGGCCGGCGTGTTCGCCGGCGCGCCCAGGGCGTCCCACACATAAGCCTCGTAGCCCGGCACGATCTCGTTCGCGGCGGGAACGTCCGGCAGCGCGTCCAAGCGCTTTTCCGAAGTCACCGCGAGTGGGCGCAGCTTGCCGGCTTTGATGAACTCGATCGACTGCGCCACCGGGCTGAACGACGCCTGCACCTGGCCGCTCATCAGGTCGGGCAGATAATTGGAGTGATAGGCGATGTGCACGAGGTCGATGCCGGTCATCAGACGGAATAACTCGCCTGCCACATTGGTGGCGCTGCCGTTGCCGGCCGAGGCGTAATTGAGCTTGCCGGGATTGGCCTTGGCATAGGCGATGAATTCGGCGAGCGTCTTGACCGGCAGTGACGGCGTCACCTGGATCACGCTGGCCGAGCGCATCAGGCCGCCGACCGGCGCCAAATCGCGCAACAGATCGAAGCTGAGATGGCCTTCGTAGAGCGTGGCGTTAATGGCGTTGGTCGCCGTCATCGTCAGCAGCGTGTAGCCGTCGGGCGTCGCGCGCACCACCAATTCGGTGGCGACATTGCTGTTGGCGCCGGGCCGGTTCTCGACGATGAATTGCTGCCCGAGCCGCTCCGCCAGACCTTGCGCTGCGATCCGCGAAAAAATGTCGGGCGCAATGCCGGCCGGATAGCCGACGAGGATGCGCACCGGCCGCGTCGGATAGTCGTCCGCGCTGGCAACGCGCGGCAACACCGGCAGCGCCGCCGCGCCCGCCATGAGACGCAAGAATTTTCTGCGTCGCGGTTTCATTGCGGTTTCAATCCTGCGAACTTGACCACCTTGCCCCATTTCTCGGTTTCCTCGACGATGAACTTGCCGAACTCGGCGGGCGACATGGCGAACAGCGGCGCGCCGAAGTCGGACAGCCGTTCCTTGAATTTCGGGTCGGCTTGAACGGCGGCGATCGCGGCGGCAAGCTTGTCGATAATCTCCTTCGGCGTGTTCTTGGGCGCCACGATGGCGCTCCAGCCGCTGGCTTCAAAACCCGGGATGGTGTCGGCGACGGTTGGCACGTCCGGCAGCTCCTGGACGCGTGTCGCCGTAGTGACGCCTAGCGCGCGCAGCTTGCCGGCTTTGATATGGCCGATACCCGAGGAGATGCCGCCGACGCCGGCCATGAGCTGGCCGCCGAGCAGGTCGGTCACCATCTGGTTCTCGCCCACATAGGGCACGTGGATGACATCGATGCCGGCCATCATCTTGAGCAATTCGACGGAGAGATAAGGCGGCGTGCCGGCCGACGGCGAGCCGACGCTGAGCTTGCCGGGATTGGCTTTGGCATAGGCCACGAAGCCGGCGACGTTTTGCGCTTCGAACGACGGGTTCACTTCCAGCACCAGCGGAATGCGATTGATAGTGCCGACCGGCGCGGTGTCGCGGGCAAAGTCATAGGGCAGGTTGGGGAACAGCGTCGTGTTCACGGTGTTCGACGCCGCAGCGAAGAACAACGTGTAGCCGTCCGGCGCCGCGTTGACGACCGCTTCGGCGCCGAGATTACCGCCGGCGCCGGGCTTGTTCTCGACCACCACGGTTTGGCCGAGCTGATTGCCGAGCCAAAGCGCTGCGAGCCGCGCGATGATGTCGACCTGACCGCCGGCGGGGAAACCGACGATGAGGCGGATCGGATGCGCCGGGTAGGCCTGGGCGCGAGCGATGTGCGGCGCGAATGGCAGCGCCGCGGCGTTTGCGGCCAGTTGCAGAAAGCTTCGGCGCTTCATTGTTCCCCCGGGCATCGGCGCACGCAACGCACGTGGACGCGTCCGTGCCGATGGCTACAATATACTACAGGCGACCGGACTTAGAGTTGGCAAAGGGGCGCATATGAATCTGCAAGCCCCCTGCCCAGGAGAACGCGATGACAACGGCGATCGATAGCGTTGAGCTGACGCGGGTCGGCCCCGGCACCGTCATGGGTCAGTTGATGCGGGAATACTGGATTCCCGCGCTGATGTCGTCGGAACTTGCACGCGACGGCGCGCCGCTTCGCCTGATGTTGCTCGGTGAGAAGCTGATCGCGTTTCGCGACAGCGCGGGCCGGGTCGGAGTGATGGATCATCGTTGCCCGCATCGCTGCGCCTCGCTGTTCCTCGGCCGCAACGAGGAGGGCGGCATCCGCTGCGTCTATCACGGCTGGAAATTCGACGTTTCGGGCGCCTGCGTCGATATGCCGAACGTGCCGCCGCATCAGGACTTCAAACATAAGGTCATGGCAAAAGCGTACCGGGCGGTCGAGCGCGCCGGAGTGATTTGGGTCTATATGGGCTCGCGCAGGAAGGCGCCGCCGCTGCCGGCGCTCGAGATTCTCGACGTTCCGGAGCATGAGGTCGGGGTTGTCTTCATTCAACGCCACTGCAATTACCTGCAGGCACTGGAGGGCGATATCGACACCTCACATTTCGGCTTCCTGCACGCCGGCCACGTCGACCCTGATGAGCTCGGCGAGTCCGATCCTATCTACCACACGGTCGCGATCCGCGCGCCGGAATATCACGTTGCCGATGCGGCCTGGGGCACGACCTATGCGGGCTACCGCGTTGCCGGGCCCCGCCGCATGTCATGGCGCTTCGGCAACTTCCTGTTTCCGTTCTGGGCCCAAGTGCCGAACGGAGAGTTCGCTCGCCACGTGCAGTTCCGCGGCTGGGTGCCGCTCGATGATGAACACACCATGTACTGTGTGCTGTGGTGGAAGCGCGGCGTTTCGGCGATGACGCAGCAGGCGCCGGCGTCCAAAGACGGGGCGCCGATCGGCGGCATGGGACGCGGCAACGATTTTCTGCCCAACACGAGCGACTGGCTCGGCCGCTGGCGGCTTGCCGCAAATGCCAGCAACGATTGGCACATCGACCGTGCCGCCCAGCATGACAACGCGATCTATAGCGGAATCGACAGCATTCATTTGCAGGATCAAGCGGTCACCGAGAGCATGGGCGCGATCTTGGATCATGGCTTCGAGCATCTCGCCCCATCGGATCAAATGATCACGCGCACGCGCCGCCGCCTGCTGATGGCGGCCCGCGCGCTGCGCGACAACGGCGTGCCGCCGCCAGGCGTCGAAAACGTCGAGGTATTCCGCGACGCGCGCGGCGGCTACTTCGTGAGCGACGACAGCGGCGGATGGCAGGATGCCTATGCGCAGCAACTGGCTTTGGCTTGGCGCCCGCCTCCGGCCACTTTGCGCGCCGTGGAGTAGTGCGTTTGGACCTGAAAAAGACTTACGATAAGCGTGCCTCCCGGCCGGGCTAGTGTACCCTTCGGTGCGTCAGCCTCACTGGCCAGCGGTTGCAATGGGAGCGTCCATGAATCTGCAAGCCACACCGGCAAAACCGGCAGGATCGCGCGAGCGCTCGCTGGACGAGGTCAAGGCCGAGTTCATGCGCCGCGCCGGGCGGCTCAATCCGTTCGAGGACATCCGCCGCGAGGACGCCGAGCGCGTGATGAGTGCGCTGCAAAGCCTCGACAAGGATCATTGGGCGCGAGAGTGGTCGAAGATCGGCCTCGACTACGAGGAAAAGGGCGACGCCCGCGCCAAGGCCGGCGCTCCCGGCACGGAGCTTGCCGAGCTCTACATGCACGCCTTCGACGCCTGCCGCGTCGGCCGCTATCCGACGCCGAATTCGCCGGGAAAATTTCGAGCGTACCAACATTCGCTCCGCATGTTCCGCAAGGCGGCGAAATATTTCGACCCGCCGTTGGAAATCATCGAGCTGCCGTTCGACGGCGGCAAAAAGCTGATCGGCTATTTGCAGCTGCCGCCCGGCGTAAAGAAGCCGCCGGTGGTGCTGCATTGGGGCGGCGTCGACGGCTGGAAGGAAGATCGCCTGCGCATCGCCAAGGCGATTATGGAGCAAGGCCTTGCTTCCCTCACCATCGACATGCCGGGCAGCGGCGAAAATCCGGTGCTCTATGGCGATCCCTTGGCCGAGCGCACGTTTCAAACGTGGCTCGATTATCTGCCGCAACGCACCGAGATCGACGGCGGCAGCGTCGGCGTTTGGGGCGGCAGTTTCGGCGCCTATTGGGCGGCGCGGCTTGCCTACACGGCTGCCGAGCGCATCAAGGGCGCGGTGTTCCACGGCGGCAATGTCCATTACGGCTTCCAGAAGGAATGGTTGATCCCGGCCTTCACCACCGGCGGCGCGACGTACCTCTTCGGCGCCCACAGCCTGCTCGAAGCCCGCGGCCGCGCCATGGGCACCAAGACGCTCGAGGAGTTTCTCGAAGCCGCGCCGCGTTTGTCGTTGAAAACTCTTGGGTTGCTCGACAAGCCGTCGGCGCCGATCCTCGGCGTCAACGGCAAGCTCGACGACCAGGCGCCGGTCGACGACATCTATCTGCTCATGGAGCACGGCAGCCCGAAATCGGCGCGCATCTATCCGCAAGGCGCGCACATGGGCCGCACGCCCGGCGAGCCGTCGGACCATATCACGACGACCATCGTGGAGTGGCTCAAGGCGCAGTTGAAGCGATGAAGGGCGTTGACTTTACGCTCCGCGATCACCGTGAATTGATATTTTTCGCCGGGGCGCCGGAACCTTTTCGGTTGCGATCCATCTATTTTTGATGCGGCAACGGTTTCCGGCTGATCGCGCCAACGGAGAAACACGACAATGGCCCAAGAGCAGCAGACGCCGCCGAGCGGCCCAGATCTGACCAAGGGGGTCGGCCTCGACGATTTCGTCAACGACAAGCTGTTGGGCCACGTCGGCGACGAAGAGGTTTTGCTGGTGCGCAGCGGCGGCGACATGTTCGCTGTCGGCGCCCATTGCAGTCACTACCATGGTCCGCTGGCCGAAGGCCTCGTCACTGGCGAGAGCGTGCGCTGCCCTTGGCATCACGCCTGTTTCGATCTGCGCACCGGCGAGGCGGAGCGTGCACCGGCGCTCAGCCCGATCGATTGCTGGACGGTGGAAGAGCGCGACGGCCGCATCTTCGTCACGCAAAAGCGCGAGCAGTCGAAGCCGCGCGCCACGGCGGCGAAGGCGAATACGCCCAACAAGATCGTCATCATCGGCGGCGGCGCGGCCGGCTTTGCGGCGGCCGAAATGCTGCGCCGGCGCGGCTACGAGCGGCAGCATCGTTATGGTCAGCAACGACGCGGCGCCGCCGGTCGATCGGCCCAATCTGTCCAAGGATTACCTCGCCGGCAGTGCGCCGGAGGATTGGCTGCCGCTGCGGCCGGACGATTTTTATGGCGCAAGCAAAATCGACTTGCGGCTCAATACCGAGGTCACCGCGATCGATACTAAAGCGCGCCAAGTCCGCTGCGGCGATGGTGCGAACCTCACCTACGACCGGCTGTTGCTGGCGACCGGCGCCGAGCCGGTGCGGCTGCCGGTTCCGGCCGCCGATCTGCCGCACGTCCATACGCTGCGCTCGCTCGCCGATTGCCGCGCCATCATCGCCGACACCAAAAGCGCGAAGCGCGTGCTTGTTATTGGCGCGAGCTTCATCGGGCTCGAAGCCGCGGCGGCGCTGCGTACCCGCAATATCGAGGTCCACGTCGTGGCGCCGGAAACGCGGCCGATGGAGCGCGTGCTCGGGCCGCAGCTCGGCGACTTTATTCGCGCGCTGCATGAGGAGCACGGCGTCGTGTTTCATCTCGGTGAAACGGTCACTGCGTTCGACGGCCGCCGTGCCACGCTCAAGGGCGGCGGCACGCTCGACACCGATATCGTGGTTGTCGGCGTCGGCGTGCGGCCGCGTTTGGCGCTAGCCGAACAAGCGGGCCTGACGATGGACCGCGGTGTCGCTGTCGATGCTTATCTGCGCAGCAGCGCTCCCGACATTTATGCCGCGGGCGACATCGCGCGCTGGCCTGACCCGCATTCCGGCGCGGCCATCCGCGTCGAGCACTGGGTCGTGGCCGAACGCCAGGGCCAGACCGCGGCGCGCAACATGCTCGGGGCGCAGGAGCGTTTCGACGCCGTGCCGTTCTTCTGGAGCCAGCACTATGACGTGCCGATCAACTATGTCGGCCACGCCGAGCAATGGGATGAGATCGCGATCGACGGTTCCGTCGCGGCCAAGGACTGTGTGCTGCGCTACAAGTCCAAAGGGCGCGTGCTAGCCGTCGCGTCGATCTACCGCGACCTCGACAGTCTCAAAGCCGAGCTCGCCATGGAGCAGGGCGCCGTCCCGTAGCTGGACCCGAAATGCGCTAGGGCTCCGGTCGCGGGCTTATCGCCCGCGACCGGTATACCGTTTCTTCAACGGTAGTAATCACCGCTTTGATCTTGCCACTGGCGAACCTGGGCGTGGTCGTTCCAATAGCCCGGGGCATAGGCATAGAGGCCACCGCCATAAGGCGAGGAATAACCGGCGGCTGCTCGGCTCGCGGCCGAACCGGTCGTATAGGCGCTCTGTGCCATGGCCGCGGCCGGCATTGCGATGCCCAGCGCCGCAACGGCGGCAATCAGTGCGAGCTTGGTCTTGTTGATCATGGTCGTTCTCCTGCGTTTGGTTGCAAAACAAAAAGCCGACGCCGTTCTGTTTGGTGATCAGGAGACGCCATGCTGTTTGCTGAGCGGGAGATGTGTTCGAGGCGGTCAATCCTCAACTAAATTTTAGTTTAGCACTCTGTTCACGAAAATTGAATAATCGACCGTGCCCAACAAATTGTTCGCGCAAACTTTGTTCAAGAGGGATTCACGGACACGTGTCTATGGTGTGAGATACGTCATCACATTCCGCCGCGCTGCGTCAGCGGCAGGCCCAGCAGGCCCCAATACGGAATCGTCAGCAGGATCACGATCACATTCCGCCGCGCTGCGTCAGCGGCAGGCCCAGCAGGCCCCAATACGGAAATCGTCAGCAGGATCACGATCACTGTCAGCAGCAACATGCCGATGCCGAGGCGGCGGACGTCGGCGGCGCCGTAATAGCCGGTCTCGTAGGCGAGCAGATTGGTCGCGGTCTGGATCGGATAGAGGATGACCGCGTCGACCACGATGGTGACGATCAAGCCGCATACGATCGGATTGAGCGAAGCGCGCTCGGCGATGGTCGCCGCCACCGGAATCAACAGCGCAATGCAGGCGGCGAGATTGGTGATGGCGAGATGAATGAGCGCCACGGCCAGGATCAGGCCGATGACCAGGAACGTCGGTTGATCGGCGAGGCCGGCAAGATGCGACACCACCGATTGGCTGACGAAGGCGGCGGCGCCGGTTTTGGTCATGGCGGCAGCGAGCGACAGCGCGGCGCCGATGCTCAGGATGATGCCCCACGATAGCTTGGCTTCGAACGTCATCCACGTCAGCACGCCGATCCTCGGCATCAGCAGCACGGCGGCGCCGATCAGCGCCGGGATCGCTGGCGACAGGTGATGAAACCAGTCCGTCAGCCATAGTGCCAAGGTTCCGGCCAAAACCCCGAGCGTCTTGATCTCGATGGCCGTGAATGGTTGCAGCAGTGCTGGTGACGTTGACGCGCGCTGCGCCGGCTCGAACGGCCCGACCACGCAGCGCAGCAACAGCGCGCCGCCGAACAGCAGGGCGTAATACGGCACTGCCATCAGCGCAAACCAGCGCAGCCAGGAAAAGCCGCCGAGCAGCGAAGCCGCGGTCATCGAGGCAAGTCCGCCGGTGAGCAGCGCCGACGACGCCAGCGGATTGAGCACCCCGAGCGCCAGCATGAGCATGCGTCCGCTGCGATCGGTCTTGCCGATGCCCATGCGGTCGAGCGCCTCCTCATAGGCCGGAATGAGAATCGCATTGCGCGTGATCGCCGACGGCACCAGAACGGCGAAGGCGGGCAGGCTCGCGATCATCTGAACATAGAGCCGCGCCGGGCTGCCGCGCGCCATGCGGCCGAGAAAGCGGGCGGCGCGGGCGGCGAGCCCGCTCACTTCCACCGCCGTGCCGATGGCGATGGCACCAATCAAAAAGAGCACGACCTCCGAGGCAAAGCCGCCGACCGCATCGGAAAGCCGCGCGCCGGGGCTCAAGGCCAGCAAGATCGTAACGACGATCGCCGTCACCCCGATCGGCGTCGCTTCGGAGATCCACAGCATGGCGCCGGCGGCCATGGCGCCGAGCACGGCTTGTCCCTGGGGGTTCAAATTCTCGAGCGGCGGCGACAGCCGGGCCAGCGCATAGACGGCGAGGGCGGCAACGACCCAGCATTCACGCCATCCGGCCCGCAATCCGGTTCTGGCGGCGGTCACGGCGGCCCCTTCCATCGATTGATAAAAGCTCACAATGTCGGCGGCAGTTGGAAGCATAATGGATGGACAGACAACCGATCTTTCGTCACTCTAGTGTGAAGAAAAATCATACGATGGAGCAACGATGCGCCGCCGCCTGCCGCCGCTGAAGACGCTGCCGGCCTTCGAGATTGCGGCCGAGCGCTTGAGCTTCACCGACGCCGCCGGCGAATTGCACCTCACCCATGGCGCCGTCAGCCGGCAGATCCAGGCGCTGGAATCCCACCTTGGCGTGTCGCTGTTCCGGCGCCGCAATCGCCGCATCGAGCTCACCGAAGCGGGCGTCGCGTTCCTGCCCGGCGTGCGCCAGGCGCTGCATGTCCTGGAAACCAGTACCGCGGAAGTCGCCACCTCGCCGCGCCAGGGCGCGCTGGTGGTGTCCTGCGTCGCCACCTTCATGATGCGCTGGCTCATTCCGCGGCTCTACGCGTTCAATGCGTTGCACCGGAAAATCGAGGTGCGGCTGTCCGCTTCGCATGCGCCGGTCGATTTCGCGCGCGACGGCATCGACATCGCGATCCGGGTCGGCAGGCCGCCATGGCCGCGCAATGTGGTGGCCGCGCCGTTTCTCGCCGACCGCATCGGGCCGGTCTGCGCGCCTGCGCTGCTCGACGGCCGCAAAACGCTGCGCATCGCTGAATTGCGGCGCCATCGCCTGCTGCACGCCGAGACCCGCGCGCAATCCTGGGCGAACTGGGCGCGAGCGCGCGGCGCCACCATCGACGCCGGCGCCAGTCAAAGCTTCGAGCATCACTATTTCATGCTGGAGGCGGCGGCGAGCGGGCTCGGCGTCGGCATCGCCTCGTTTCCGCTGGTGGAGAACGATCTGAAATCGGGCCGCCTGGTGGCGCCGTTCGGCTTTGTACCGAGCGGCAACTCCTATTGCGTATTGCACGCCCGGCAGGCAGCCAACAACGCCAAGATCGCGGCGTTTCGATCGTGGATCGTCAGTACCGCCGGTTGATTGCCATGCCGGGGGCCGGGATCGCTATAATATGAGCCTTGTGCCGTGACGGGATGATGGGAATGGACGAGCGGACGAGCGTGAAAAGTCAGGGCCGGTTGATCACGGCAACGCGTCATCTCGCCGACGCTGCACTCGACGGCCTGATCGCCGCGAGCAACGGCCTCAACAATTTTTTGGATTCCAACGCCGTCTATGTTTTCTCGGGCGTACGCCCGATCGGCGAAAGCGCCGTCGTGCTCGACCGCGACGGTAGATCGACCTTGATCGTGACGCCGGCCTGGGACGAGGTGCGCGCCGCCGCGGCCTCGTCAACCGACCGCACCATCGGCACCGACGATCTCGCCGCCACACTCGACGGCGCGGTCAAATCCCATCGCCTCGATCTGTCGCGCACGATCTCCATCGGCCTGTCCTTGCTCGGCACCGCGCTGTTCGATCGCATCGCCGCGGCGCTCGGGGCAGTGCCGAAAGCCGCCGATGAGCTGGCGCGCGATCTCGCCCGCCTGCGCACGCCCGAGGAACTGCAGGCGGCGGAGCGCGCCACCTGGATCGCCGAACGCGGCTATGAGCGGCTCCTGGAATACGCCCGGCCCGGCATGCGCGAATTCGAGCTCGCCGCCGAGCTCTATTGCTTCATGAAAAAACTCGGCGCCGAGGACAATTTTTTGCTGATGAGCGCGTCACAGCACAATCTCGCCGTCCGCGCCGCCGGCGAGCGCGTGCTCGACGTCGGCGACATTATTCTCTCCGAGATCACGCCCTGCTATCGCGGCCAGTTCGCCCAGATCTGCCGCACCACGGTGATCGGCGAGCCGCGGCCGGTGATCGCGCGAGAAATTCGCCATCCTGCAGGACGCGATGGGCGCAGGCCTCGCCGCGGGCCGCGCCGGCGCCACGGTCGCCGACGTGACCCGCGCCATCAACGGCGTCATCCAAAAAGCCGGCTACGGCGATTATTGCCGGCCGCCCTATATGCGCGTGCGCGGCCACGGCCTCGGCATCACCTCGGATCGCCCGGGCGACATCGTCGACAGCAATACGCGCGTGCTGGAAAGCGGCATGGTGTTCGTCATGCATCCCAACCAGTACATCCCGGAAAGCGGCTATCTGATGTGCGGCGAGCCGGTCGTGGTCACCGACACGGCGCGCGGGCGCTGTCGGCGCGGCCGGCCGCGCTCGACGTCATCGCGGTTTGAGGCGGGCACCATGCAGACCGTGCAACCTTCGTGACGATCGGCTCCTATATCTGGGCGCAGGATCGCCTGCCGTATGACGAGTTCACGCTGCGGCTCGACGCGTTGCGCGCCGCCATGGAGCGCAACGGCTGGCCGGCCGTTCTCGTTTACGGCGATGTGCGCGAACACGCGGCGCTCGCTTTTCTCACAAGCTTCATTCCGCGCGTGCGTTGGGGCATGGCGCTGTTGCCGCGCACGGGCGACGCGCGGCTGTTGTGCGCCATGAGCACGCGCGATCTGCCGGCGATGCGGACGCTGACCTGGATCGCCGATGTGCGCTCCGGCATGGGCCCGGAATGGGAGAAGGCATTCGATCCGTGGCTCGAGCGGATCAAAGGCGATCAGGCGGTCAAATCTCGGCACCGCTTGGCTTCGACATCATGGCGCCGGTGTTGCACGCCGCGGTGCGCCGCAGCCTCGGCGATCGGTTCGCGTTGCAGCGCGCCGACGATGTTGTTGCCATTCCAGCGCGGCGCAAGCGGCCGCGCGAGCTGACGATGATGCGGGCGTCGTGCAAATTGCTCGAAGCCGCGGCAAAAACTTTTGTCGAGAGCTGGCGCAGCAACCACGAGCCGGAAACCGCGGCGCTCGATGCCGAACGCGCCGCGCGCTCGCTCGCCGCGCAAGATGTGCGCACGCTGGTCAGTCTCGACGGCGGCCGCACGCTGGTGCCGTTCCAGGGCCGGTTCGAAAAATGCGCGGGCCGCTGGTCGGCTATCTCGCCGTCAAGGTTCTGGGCTACTGGGCCGACCTGTTCGTCACCGTCGATGACGGTTCCATCACCGCCGCCGCACGACACGCCGAGGCCGCGCTCGACGCGATCATCGCGGATATGCGGCCCGGGCGCGCGGACCGATGCGCTTCACGCCAAAGCCGTCGGCGCGCTGGCGCCGTGTAAGCTTCACCCGGTCCTCGGCGGCAGCGTCGGCCACGGCATCGGCTTGTCGCTGCATGAAGGGCCGGAATTCCGGCGTCGGAAGACGCGGCGCTGGTGGAAGACGGCGTCTACGCCTTGCAGGTCGGCGCCGCCGACGCCAAAGCCGGCAACGTTTTAATATCCGCGATCGTGCGCGTCACGGCGAAGGGGGCGGAAGTTTTGGTCCGCTCGAAACCGCAGGCGAGGTGAGGGATGCGAGCGCTTGCCGCGTTGCTGCTGACGGTGATGGTTTGCGCCGCATCCGCCGTGGCCGCCGCCGCAGACAAAGTGCGCGTCGGCAAATCGGTCAGCCAGCCGTTCGCTTTCGCGCCGGTCGAGATCGGCGCGGCGGAAGGCATTTGGGCGAAGCATGATCTGGACGTCGAAACCGTCATCTTCGCCGGCGATGCAAAGTTGCAGCAGGGGATGGTGGCGAACTCCGTCGACTTCGGCCTCGGCTCCGGGCCGGCCATGGGATTTCTGGCCAAGGGCGTTCCGGCCAAGGCGGTCGGCGCGCTCGCCAATGAGCCGTTGAGCATGGGCTTGATCGTCGGCGCGGCGCCGGACATCCAGAAGCCCGAAGACCTGAAAGGCAAGAAGATCGGCGTCACCACCAACGGCTCGCTCAGCTATTGGCTGGCGCGCGAGCTGTCGCGGCAGATGGGCTGGGGCTCGAACGGCGTCGAGACGGTCGCGCTCGGCGCCATGTCGGGAATGGTGGCGGCGCTCAAGCGCGGTCAGATCGACGGCGTGGTGCTGTCGGCGTCGCAAGGTTACGGCTTGGAAAAAACCGGCGACGGGCGCCTCTTGCTCAAGTTCGGCACCTACATCAAGAATTTCCACACCCACGTCATCTTCGCCACCGACGCCATGATCGCCAACAAACCCGATCAGGTGCGGCGCTTTCTCGCCGGCTGGAAGGAGACAATCGCGTTCATGGCGGCCAACAAGGCCGAGACCGTGCGCATCGCCCGGCAGGTCACCGGGCTCGACGAGGCCATCGAAAGCCGCGAATACGACGACGTCATGCCGATGATGTCGCGCGACCTGCGTTTTAGCGCCAAGGCGCTCGACGTGATCGGCGATTTGTTTCCGGAGATGGAGATCATGCCGGCCAAGCCCGACATGCGCACGCTCTATACGGAAGAGTTTTTAAACGAGTGATCTCCCTCTCCCCGCGTGCGGGGAGAGGGCGGGGTGAGGGGGCCTCTCCGCTGGGCTGAGAAATTCGGGATGTCTGAAGCGCTGTCGCGGTAAACCGCGATGCTCAGAATCGCAGAGAGGCCCCCTCACCCTCGCTTCGCTCGACCTCTCCCCGCACGCGGGGAGAGGTGAATAGAAATCACTCCGGCTTGAAATTCAACGCCACGCCGTTGATGCAATAGCGCAGGTGGGTCGGCGGCGGGCCGTCTTCGAAGACGTGGCCGAGATGGCTGCCGCAGCGGCTGCAGTTCACCTCGGTGCGCTCCATGCCCCAGCTGCGGTCGGTGGTGGTATCGATCGCGCCCGGCTCCGGATCGTTAAAACTCGGCCAGCCGGTGCCGCTCTCGAATTTCTTCTTCGAGGCGAACAGCGCCTGGTCGCAGCCGGCGCAGTAGAACGTGCCGGCGCGCTTCTCGTAATTGAGCGCGCAGCTGCCCGCCCGTTCGGTGCCGTGCTCGCGCATGATGTGGAATTGCTCGGGCGTGAGCAGCTTCTTCCACTCGGCTTCGGTGTGCGTCACGGGATATTGCTTGGTGTCCGTTTGCGTGCTCATGACCGGTTCGCCCGTTCGTTATGTGGGATGGCATAAAGGTAGTCGATGCGCGGCAAAGCGCAACCGCGCCGCGCGCTCCTTGCGAAGCTGTGATGGCCATTTGATCGTGCGGCGCCGGCGGGCGGCGGCTATTTCTCGGTGACGCGGTTGGTGTAGGAGACGAGAAAGTCCTTGATCTGGCGCGGCACCTTGCCGAGATCGGCCAGAATGCCCTGGCCGTCCGCGCCGGAGACCATGATCGGCTTGGTCGCCAGCACCTTGGCATAGCCGGCGAGAAAATCCTGGTCCTGCCACAGCTCGTCGAACGCCGCCCGCATCGTAGCTACCACGTCGGCGGGCGATTTCGGCGGCATCGCGGCGACGCGGAACATCGCCAGCTGCGGGTCGGACGCGGCGCGCATGGCCTGATAGCGGAAATCTCCGGCGAGCGGTTTGTTGCCGCCGGTGACGCTGGCATAAAACTCCTCGAAGGTCTGCATATTGGGCAGCGAGCGGCTGCGCGGATAGCTGCCGTCCTTGCCGCGCGGCGCCAATTGCCAGAGCGGGATGACGATGTCGCGCATCGACGGCTCGGCCGAGCCGAGCCAGCCCGACAGCGACGTGTTGGCCATCTGCCCGGTGTTTTGCAGGATCGCGGTTTCGACCTCCTTGAGGCCGCGATAGGCGGGGATCGCCTGGTATTGGATGCCGAGCAGGTCGAGGGAGAGCTCTTGGTTGATGCTGTTGATGTTCTGGGCGTTGAGCGACAGCGCCTTGAAGTCCTTCGCCTTCATCAGGTCGGCCGGCACATTGATGCCGGGCGGCGTGTCCTTGCGGATATAGGCGACCAGCGGGCTTTCCACGCCGGCGAGCAGGACGAAATCGGAAAAGTGGGTGCGAACCGAAGGATTGTCGGTCAGCTCGGCCATCACATCGAGGGTGAAGAAGCCGATGGTCAGGCCGTCGGGCGTGGCGTCGCCGAGCTCGTTGCTGCCGAGGAGCCCCGAGCCGCCGCCGATATTCTTGACCACGATGGTCGGATGGCCCGGAATGTGGTCGGGCAGATGCTGCGCGACGATGCGGCCTTCGATGTCGGTCGGGCCGCCGGGCGGATAATTGACGATCATGATGATCGTCTTGCCCTTGTAGTATTGGGCCTGCGCGCCTCCCGGCAGGACGACGGCAAGCGCGAGCAACGCCGCCAGCATGGTCCGTGTCATGAATGGTCCTCCCTCGACCGGACCAGCATATGGAATATCCTGCCGCGTCGCGACCCCAAACGGCGCAAGCGCCGGAATGAGGAGAGATCATGTTTGAGAAACCCGGCATCCCGGAATTGCGCCAGGCCGCGCAGCAGCTCGGCATGAATCCGAGCGACGATTACCTGCGCGCGGTGGAAGAGATCGTCGGGCCGCTTTCGCAAGCCTATGCGGCACTCGACGCCATGCCGGACGAACTGCCGACGGTGAAATATCCGCGCGCGCCCGGATACCGCCCGCAAGGCGACGAGAACCGCTACGGCGCCTGGTATGTAAAGACGTCGATCAAGGGCGCGCCGGGCGGCAAGCTCGCCGGCCGGCGCATTGCGCTCAAGGACAATGTCTGCCTCGCCGGCGTGCCGATGATGATCGGCGCCGACATTCTGGAAGGCTACGTGCCGGACGTCGACGCCACCATCGTCGAGCGCATACTCGATGCCGGCGGCGAAATCGCCGGCAAGGCGGTGTGCGAATATTACTGCGTGTCCGGCGGCAGCCACACCAGCTCGACTGGCCCGGTGCAGAATCCGCGCAAGTCTGGCTACACCACCGGCGGCTCGTCGTCGGGCAGCGCCGCCCTGGTCGCCGCCGCCGACGTCGACATGGCAATCGGCGGCGACCAGGCCGGCTCGATCCGCATTCCGGCAAGCTTTTGCGGCATTGTCGGATTGAAGCCGACTTTTGGTCTGGTTCCCTATACCGGCATCGCCCCGCTCGAAATGACGCTCGACGTTTGCGGGCCGATGACCGCCACTGTGCGCGACAATGCGCTGCTGCTCGAGGTCATTGCCGGACCGGACGGCATTGATTCGCGCCAAAAACGCGGCGTCGCCGCCGGCCATTACGCCGAGGCGCTGGACGGCGGTGTCAAAGGGTTGCGCATCGGCGTGCTCAAGGAAGGGTTCGGCTTGCGTAATTCCGAGCCCGACGTCGATGCGCGGGTGCGCGGCGCGGCGCAGCGCTTTGCCAGCCTCGGCGCGACGGTCGCGGACATTTCGGTGCCGACGCACGCGCAGGGTTTCCCGGTCTGGGCGGCGATCCGCGGCGATGCCGCTTGCGTGACGTTGCTCGAAATGAACGGCGCCGGCATCAATCACGAAGGTCTTTATGTCTTGAGCCTCATGGACAAAGCCATGGCCTGGCGCAGCCGCGCCGACGATTTCGCCGACACCATCAAGATCGCGTCGATCTTCAGCAAATACACGATGCAGCGCTACGGCGGCCGCTATTACGGCAAGGCGCAGAACATCCGGCGGCGATTGCGTGCGGCCTACGACGCGGCGCTCGCGGCGCACGATCTCCTGCTGCTGCCGACGACGCCGATGAAGGCGACGCCGATTCCGAAAAAAGGCGCAACCCCGCAGGAGATCACGCGGCGCAGCTGGGAAGCGACCGGCAATACCTGTCCGTTCAACGTCACCGGCCATCCCGCCATCAGCCTGCCGTGCGGCATGGAAGATGGCCGCCCGATCGGCATGATGCTGGTCGGGCGCGCCTACGACGAGGCCACGATCTATCGCGCGGCCGCGGCGTTCGAGCGTGCCGGCGATTGGACTAAATTCTAACCCAGCTTGATGTTGGCGAACTTGACCACCTTGGCCCACTTCGCGGTCTCGTCGGCGAGGAATTTGCCGAACTCGGCCGCCGTCATCGGCATCGGCGCGGCGCCGAGGTCGGCGAGGCTGGCTTGCACTTTCGCATCGGCGAGGCCGGCGCCAATCGCGCCGTTCAATGTGGCGACGATGTCGGCCGGCGTGTTCGTCGGCGCGCCGACGCCGGCCCAGCCGCTCGAACTCGTAGCCCGGCACGGTGTCGGCCACGGTCGGCACATCCGGCAGCGCCGCCGAGCGCGCCGCCGTGGTCACCGCAATGGCGCGCACTTCGCCGGCACGGATATGGGCGATCGACGAGGTGAGCACGTCGAACATCACCTGCACCCGGCCGCTGATCAGATCGGTCAAGGCCTGCGCCGGGCCGCGATAGGGCACGTGGACGATGTCGACGCCGGTCATGAACTTGAACAGCTCGGCCGCGACATGGGATCCGGTGCCGTTGCCCGACGAGGCGAAGTTGAGCTTGCCCGGATTGGCCTTGGCATAGGCGATGAACTCGGCAACCGTTTTGATCGGCAGCGCCGCATTCACCTCCATGACCATGGGGGTGCGCATGATGCTCGCGACCGGAGCGATATCGCGGAGAAAATTGAAATTGAGGTTGTCGTAGAGCGACATGTTGATCACGTTCGGCGGCGTGACCAGGAGCAGCGTATAGCCGTCGGCTGGCGCATGGGCAGCGGCCTCGGTGCCGACATTGCTGCCGGCGCCCGGCCGGTTGTCGATGACGAATTGCTGGCCGAGCCGCTGCGACAGCCAGTCGCCGATCAGGCGGGCGTTGATGTCGGACGCGGCGCCGGGCGGGAAGCCGACGATGATATGCACGGGCCGCGCCGGGTAGGTTTCGGCGCGCACGATGCGCGGCATGGCCGAGAACGCGGCACTGCCCGCCGCCAGTTGCAGAATTTTTCGACGCGGAAGCCGCATGGACCGCTCCGTTCGCCTTCACAGCATGCCGGTTATGCACATTGAGCGCAACGCCGCGCCCGACGCGAGCGTTGTCCGCCTGGACAATATGCGGTTGTTGCGACACCAATTGCCGGCAACAAAGCCAATATCGCGCCCGAAGAGTTTATTCGCCTTGCATGACGCTAAACCCAATCGGTCGCGCAATGTCGTCGCGCTGACAATCGTTGCCGTCGCGCTCGCGGTGATGTTCGTCGGCGCTATCATGCCGACGCCGCTTTATCCGCTCTACCAGCGGGCGTTCGGGTTTTCCGGCATCACGCTGACCCTGATCTACGCGGTCTATGTGCTCGGCAATCTCGTGGCGCTGTTGTTCTTCGGCCGGCTCGCCGACCAGGTCGGCCGCCGCAGCGCGATCCTACCGGCGATCGGCTTCGGCATCGCCAGCGCGGTTGTGTTCGCCGCGGCGGCGGGCACGGCCTGGCTGTTCGCGGCGCGGGCGCTCAGCGGTTTCTCGACCGGCTTGGGCGCAGGCGCGGCGACGGCGTGGATCGCCGAGCTTTATACCGGCCGCGGCAACGGCGCCGCCGCGCGGATCGCGGCGTCGGCGAATTTTTTCGGCTGCGCCGCCGGTCCGCTCTTCGGCGGCTTGCTCGCTCAATTCGCGCCGTGGCCGCTGCGGCTGCCTTATCTGGTCTATCTGGTTTTGCTTTGCGCTGTCGCCGGCGCCATCTTGTTCGTGCCTGAAACGGTCGCGAGCCCGAAACGCTTCAGCGATGCATCGCTGCGGCCGCGGCTCGGCGTGCCGCGGCCCATCAGGCTCCAGTTCGTGTCGCCTGCGGTGAGCGGCTTCGCCACGTTTTCGCTGATCGGCTTCTACGCCGCTTTGATCCCAAACCTGCTCGCCGAAAGCCTGCATCAATCCGCGCACACGGTGGCAGGCGCTATCGTGTGCGAGGTGTTCGGCATTGCCGCCATCACGATTCTCTCGACCGCGTGGCTCGGCAGCCAAGCCGCCATGTTCAGCGCGCTGGCGCTGCTGTTGCCGGCGGTATGGCTTCTGGTCGGCGCCGAGCTTGCCCGATCGCTGCCGCTGTTGCTCTTCGCCGCCGCGCTCTGCGGCGTCGCCGGCGGGTTGGGCTATCGCGGCAGCCTCGAAGTGATCAACCGCATCGCTCCCGCAGACCAGCGCAGCGAGGTGGTGTCGAGTTATCTCATCGCGCTGTTTGCCGGCAATTCCATCCCCGTGATCGGCATCGGCGTGCTATCGGCTGCCGCCAGCGCGATAGTCGCTCATGTCACCTTCGCCGCGGTGATCACCGTGCTTGCAGGGATCGCGGCTCTGACCGGCGTCAAGTACGGGCCCGGCAAATGACGCAACGCGTCACTTGATCGCCAGCGGATTGGTCGGCGAGCCGACCGCGCCGGTAATGGGAATCGCCGGCGCGACGAACATGAATTCGTAGACGCTGTCGGCGGCGCAATCCTCGGCGAGGTCTTTGAGATAAAAAATCTCGCCCATGGTCATGCCCATGATCGGGATGGTGATCCAGTGCCAGGGCTGGTTGATGCCGCCTTCGGTGTTGTTCGGCCGCACCTCGCAGCCCCAGGTGTCGCTGGCGAGCGCGGCGAGCTCGGTCTTGGCGACGAATTCCAGCGTCTCGAAGGCAAAGCCCGGCGCGTCGCCGCCGGGATAGCCGTCCCAGCTGCCGGCCTTGAGGCAGCGCTCCATCTGCCCGGTGCGCACGATGATGTAATCGCCGCGCTTGAACGCGATGTTCTGCTTCTTTGCGGTCAGGTCGAGATCGGCGCAGGTGATGCCGTAGCCGTCGTCGAGGCAGTCCTTGCCGAGCGCGCGGGCGACGTCGAGGAACACGCCGCGGCCGACCATCTTGGCCTTGGTTTTCTCGATGCCGCATTTTTGCGCGCCGAACGACGACACTTCGCGGCAATCGTAGCCGTTCCACATATTGTTCTCGTAGAACACGTGGCCGAGGCCGTCCCATTGCGTGCCGCATTGCAGCGGCATCACCACCATGTCGTCGGCGGCGCGGATGCCGCGCTTGTCGAGCACGCCCGAATAGGCGTCGGTGCCGGTGCGCAGCATGGTGTGCAGCGGATTGATGCGGCCGAGCGCCGGATAATTGGTCTTGCCGCCCTGCGGGCCGTTATTGTCGAAATTGAGCGCCAGCGAGATCACCTTGCCCTTTTTCACCAGTTGCGCCGCGGCGACGATGTCCTCCGGCGCGGTGTAATTGAGCGTGCCGATCTCGTCGTCGGGACCCCATTTGCCCCAGTTCTTGTATTTCTCCGCGGCCTGGCGGAGGTCGTCTCGCGTTACTTTTTTCGCTGTCATGGCGTTCCTTGTTGCTATGGTCAATGTTCGGAAATTCCTTGGCCGAACACGAGCCGATGTCCGTCGGGATCGGTCACCGCGAAGTCGCGCATGCCATAGGGCCGGTCATCGATCGGCTCCGCAATGTCGACCCCGCGCGCGATGAGTTCGGCATATAGCGCGTCGATGCCTTTGCAGAAGATGCTGACATGCGACGGTCCGGCGGGCGGCACGTACGCGTTCAGATGTATGGCGGCATCGCCGAGGCAGAGACAGACGTAGCGCGGCGGATCTTCCCAGGTAAACGTGACGACGAAGCCTAGCTTGTCGCGATAATAGGCCAGGGCGGTGGGCATATCCCTGACATGGAGGATCACGGCGAGACCCGTGACTTGAAAAGCCGGATCGGTCATGAGCACGCCTCCCTTCATGCGCCAGTTTGCCGGTTTACTGCACCTTTGCGGACGGCGATGATAGCAAGAACGATCTGGGGAGGACAGTCCATGAGGCAGACCATGGCGCGGATTGCGCTCGCGCTGATGGCGGCGCTGATTTCCGGGGCGGCTTGTGCTCAAGATACCTATCCGGACCACAAGATTCGCATGATCGTGCCGTTCGCCGCCGGCGGACCGACCGACGTGATCGGGCGCCTGGTGGCGGAGCGGCTGTCTAATGTGCTGGGCCAGCAGGTCTATGTCGAGAATTTGCCCGGCGCCGGCGGCAATCTCGGCGTCGAGATCGCCAAGCGCGCCGCGCCGGACGGCTACACGATTCTGGTCGTCAGTACCGGCTTCATCATCAATCCGAGCATGTACACCAACATCGGCTATGACCCGCTCAAGGATTTTGCGCCGATCTCGCTGGTGGCGGCCTCGCCCAACGTGATCATCGTGCACCCTTCCGTGCCGGCGAAAAATCTCAAAGAGCTGATCGCCCTGATCAAGGCCAATCCGGACAAATACAGCTACGCCCAGCCGTCGACCGGCTCGACGCCGCACCTCGCCGCCGAGCAGATGAAGCAAATGTTCGGTCTCGACATCGTGATGGTGCCGTTCAACGGCGCGCCGCTCGCCATCAACTCCACGTTGGGCAATCACACGCCGATCGCGTTCACGGCGCTGCCGCCGGCGATCGGCGCCATCAAGGACGGCAGCCTGCGCGGCATCGCGATTTTGGCCAAGCAACGCGTCGCGGCGCTGCCGGATCTGCCGACCAATGGCGAACAAGGCGTGCCGGGGCTGGAAAGCGACACGCTGACCGGCATTCGTGGCGCCGGCCGGCACGCCGCAGGCGATCGTCGACAAGTGGCACGATGCCATCGTCAAAATGGCCGCCGACCCCGAGGTCAAGAAAAAACTCGACACGCTCGGCTTCGTCCCTGTCGCCAATATGCCGGCCGAATTCGCCGAGCGCATCAAGACCGAAGCGGCGCGCTGGGACAAAGTGGTGAAGGCCGCCGGGATTCATATGGACTAATGACACTTTCATGCGCATCATCGACATCCGCGAAACCGCGATCCCGCTGAACTCGACGCTCGCCAATTCGAGCATCGATTTTTCCGAAATGACCACGTCGGTGGTCGCCGTCATCACCGACGTTAAGCGCGACGGCAAGCCGGTCTGCGGCTTCGCTTTCAATTCGACCGGGCGCTATGCCTGCGGCGCGCAGATGCGGGCGCGCTTCATTCCGCGCATGCTCAAAGCCGATCCGAATCGCTGCTCGACGAGGCCGGCGAAAATTTCGCGCCGGAAAAAATCCTCGCCGTGATGATGCAGAACGAAAAGTCCGGCGGCCACAGCGAGCGCTCGGTCGGCATCGGCACCATCGAGGTCGCGGTGTGGGACGCGGTCGCCAAGATCGCGGAAAAGCCGCTGCATCGCCTGCTCGCCGAGCGCTACAACGGCGGCAAAGTCGCCGACAAGGTTTTTTGCTATGTCGGCGGCGGCTGGTATGCGCCGGGCAAAACCACCAAGGATTTGCAGGACGAGATGCGCGCCATCTCGATGCCGGCTACACCATGGTGAAGATGAAAGTCGGCGGCATGCCGCTTGCCGACGATCTCGCCCGCGTCGAGGCGGTGAAATCGATCCTGCCGCGCGGCGGCAAGCTTGCGGTCGATGCCAATTCGAAATTCGGCCGCGACGAGGCGCTGGCCTATGCGCGCGGGCTTGAGCCGTTCGCGCTGCGCTGGTTCGAGGAGCCGTGCGATCCGCTCGATTTCGCGCTGCTTGCCGAGATCGCCGACGCCTATGACGCGCCGCTCTCCACCGGCGAGAATTTGTTCTCCACGCAAGACGTGGAGAATCTGGTGCGCTTCGGCGGGCTTAAAGCCGCAGCGCAACGACGTCATCCAGGTCGATCCGCCGCAGGCCTACGGCATCGTGCAATATGCGCGCACGCTCGACATGCTGGCGCGGCATCAATGGCCGCGCAGCCTGCTGTTCCCGCACGGCGGCAACCAGATGTCGCTCGCCATCGCCGCCGGCTTCGGCCTCGGCGGCGCGGAATCCTATCCCGGCGTGTTCGGCGATTTCGGCGGCTTCGCCGACGATGCCGAGCTTGAAGGACGGCTATCTGACGCTGTCGCGACCGCCCCGGCATCGGCTTCGAAGGCCAGGCGCGGCTTTATCGCATCATGCGCGAGCTGGCCGCCTGATTACGCAAGCAAGCCGGCCGCCCGATAGGCGGCGCGTGCGCCGGGGTGAAGCGCGACGCCGCCGAATTCGAGCGCGGCTGCGCCGTCCGATCCGCAGCGGCTCAAACAGCGCGGCAAGTCCATCGAACAGCGCGTTCAGTCGCGGCAGCTCGTCGCGCGCGGCTGAACACCGCCGACGCCACCGTCGGCGACAATGTTCTCGGGCGTGCGCGCATGCGTGACCAGCACATTGACGACGGCGGCTTGCGCCAAGTCGGCGTCGAGGCCGCGGATGGCGCCTTTGCGCATCACCGTGCGGCGATAGAACGGCACGGCGCGCAACACGGTGTCGAGGTCGGCCGGCGCATAAGGCAGCACGCGCAGCAAAACGCGCGCGGCGAGTGCCGTCATCACTTTGTTCGGGATCGGGCATTGCAATTGCGCGTCGGCTTCGCCGCGCTCAAGCGCCTCGGCGCCGGCCGCGAAATCGAGGAATATTGGCGTGAAGTCGTCAAATGTCAGGCCGAGCGCGCCGAGGATCACGCGGGCGTGCTGGGTCATGCCGCTCCGCTCGCGGCCGACCACGAGGCGCCGGCCACGCAGGTCGGTCACGGTGCGCAGATCGGAATCGGCACGGGTGATGAAGAACAGCGGTCCGGCGTTCATCGGCGCCACCATGCGTAGGTCGATTTTTCTGCGTGAACGGCGCCTCGCCGTTCCTGGCGCGGCCGATCCAATTCGACGCCATGAAGCCGAAATCGATGTCGTTTAATTCGAGCCGGTTGGCGTTCTCGACGCTGGCATGGGCCGAGGTGCTGACCTCGACCGGCGCCAGCGCCGGCATCGCGGTCGAGCACCGTCTTGAGCGCGTGACCCTGACTCAAAAACGTACTGTCAGCGCTCCGCCGTGCCGATGCGCACGCCTGTCATGTCATTCGCCCGTGATGCCTTTGTCGCGGATCACCTTGCCCCAGCGCGCGATCTCGGCGCGCAGATATTTGTCGAACTGCTTCCGGGCGAGCTCGGCGCCGGCGTGGTGCCGGCATTGCGCAGCCGCGTGCGCAGCCTCGGGATCGTTCACTGCCGCGACCATGCGCGGCGTTGAACTTGGCGATGACCGGCGCCGGCGTGCCGGCCGGCGCCAGCACGCCGGCCCAGTTGTCGCCGACCACGTCGGCAAAACCCTGTTCGACGAAGGTCGGCACGTCCGGGAAAAATATCGGAACGCTCCGACGAGGTCGCGGCCAGCGCTTTCAGCTTGCCGGCCTGCACCTGCGCCATCACGGTCGGCACGTCGCCGAACAGGCCGTCGAGATGGCCGGCCAGCATGTCGGTCATCGCCGGCGCGGCGCCGCGATACGGCACGCCTGCAACTTGATGCCGGCGGCGTCCTCGAACAATTGCAGGCCGAGATCGGAAATCGCGCCGCGGCCGGTGATGCCGATGGTGATGGTGCCGGGCTTTTGCGCGCGCGAGCTCGGCGAGGTCGCGCGCCGAATTGACCTTCATGTCGGCGTTGACCACCAGGATGGTGGAATTCACCGCGGCCTTGCCGACCGGCGCGAAATCCTTCAGCGGATCGTAGGGCAGGTCGCTGCGCAACGCCGGATTGATGGCCACCGCGCCGACCGTGGTGAAGAACAGCGTGTAGCCGTCCGGGTCGGCCTTCGCCACGTATTCGGCGCCGATCGCGCCGTTGGCGCCCGGCTTGTTCTCGACGACGATCGGCTGGCCGAGCAGTGCTTGCATCTTGTCGGCGATCATCCGCGCGGTGAAATCGGTGGTGCCGCCGGGCGTGAACGCCACGATCATCTGCACCGGCCGCGTCGGATAATCCTGCGGCGAAGCCGAGGCCGGCGCCAGCACGTCGCGGCGATGACCAACGACGCGATGCGAACGGAGAGTGGCTGGCGAAATTCAACCGCATGGAGACGAGTACGTTTGTGCGTCCCCGCATGAATGCGAGGGCGCCGCGGACGTTAGCGAATTTGCCGATCTAGCCCGACAGCCGCTCAATTGCCGCGCCGCAGCGGCCGAGCTTCTCCTCCAGCCGCTCGAAACCGCGGTCGAGATGATAGACGCGGTTGACGATGGTCTCGCCTTCGGCGGCGAGTGCCGGCGATGACCAGCGACACCGAAGCGCGCAGATCGGTCGCCATCACCGGCGCGCCCTTGAGCGCGCTCGACGCCTTCGATGGTGGCGCGCTCGCCATCGAGCTGGATGCGCGCGCCGAGCCGCGCCAGTTCCTGCACATGCATGAAGCGGTTCTCGAACATCGTCTCGACGATGTGCGAGGTGCCGCGCGCGCGCGTCATCAGCGCCATGAGCTGGGCCTGCAGGTCGGTCGGGAATTCCGGAAACGGCGCGGTCGTCACTTCGACCGGCTGCAAGGCCGCGCGCCGTTGCGGGCGATGCGGATGCCCTGATTGGTCGGCGTGACGGTGACGCCGGTGCGCGCGAGCACGTCGAGCGCGGCTTGCAGCAGTTCCGGCCGCGCGTTCTGCAACAGGATATCGCCGCCGGCCATGGCGACCGCCATGGCATAGGTGCCGGTCTCGATGCGGTCCGGCAGCACGGCATGGCGCGCGCCGTTGAAGCTTGGTCGACGCCTTCGATCGACGATGCGGCTCGTGCCGGCGCCGGAAATGCGCGCGCCCATCTTGTTGAGGCAATCGGCGACGTCGCCGATCTCCGGCTCGCGCGCGGCATTCTCGATCACGGTGGTGCCGTTGGCGAGCGACGCCGCCATGATCGCGGTATGGGTGCCGCCGACGGTGACTTTGGGAAATACGATCTCGCCGCCCTTGAGCCCGTGCGGCGCGCGCGCCACCACATAGCCGCCGTCGATCTCGACTGTCGGCGCCGAGCTGCTCCATCGCCATGATGAGCAGATCGACCGGCCGCGTGCCGATGGCGCAGCCGCCGGGCATCGAGACCTCGCGCCTCGCCCATGCGCGCGACCAGCGGCGCCAGCACCCAGAAGCTCGCGCGCATCTTGGACACGAGCTCGTAGGGCGCGGTGGTGTCGACGATGCGGGCCGCGGAAATGTGCAGCGTCTGGCCGTGATCGGCGGTCTCGCCGGGGCGCTTGCCGCTGACCATGATGTCGACGCCGTGATTGCCGAGGATGCGCTCGAGCAGCGCCGACGTCGGCGAGCCGCGGCACGTTGTCGAGGATCAGGTCTCCTCGGTGAGGAGGCTCGCGATCATCAGCGGCAGGGTGGCGTTCTTGGCGCCCGAGATCGGGATGGTGCCGTTGAGCGGCCGGCCGCCGACGATGCGAATGCGATCCATTTTTAGCCCCCGCGGCCTGTTCCAGGCCCACCCGATCCGTCGCCTACTTTCCCGCCCCGATTGCGGCGAAAGTCGGGAGCGGTTGCCATATCGGCATCGGCGGCCGCAACATCCTCGGCCTTGCGGCCGCGCGCTTGCTCCTTGCGCCGCTTGAGGTTTTCCCGCAAGCGCACCGACAACCGCGCGCTCCGCGCCGCCCATTTCTCGGCTTTGCCGGGTTTGATCATGGCCGTCTCAAAGCATGCTACCCGCGACGCCGCAACCGCAGCGTCATGGCCGGGCTCGTCCCGGCCATCCACGTCTTTGGCTTTAACTCTGCGCCACCTAAGACGTGGATGCCCGGCACAAGGCCGGGCATGACGAATTACTGCATGCGCTGCGGACCGGCGCGCTTGCGCCGATTCCCCCCATATGGCAATGATCGCCGCGGTTTTTCCGCAAGTTCATTTCGTCCGGCTGCTGCCGTAGCTCAGTGGTAGAGCACCCCCTTGGTAAGGGGGAGGTCGTAAGTTCAATCCTTACCGGCAGCACCACGAAAAGCTTATAGGTACGTGAGTTTTAGCACGGTCTGTCCGTCACCTCGCGACGCCTCACAACGGAACGAAATGTGAAAACGACGCTTCAATCCGTGGAAAATCCGTGGACTTTGATCACGCTCCGTTCGCTACATTCGTTGTTTTCAGCGCGCGGAACACCCCGCGTCATCAACAACCTCGCCGAAGGCAAAATCAAAATCTCAGGAGGCGAAAACGTCTGTGCCTAAGACCGAAATCTTCTTCCTAGACAGGGACTACCAGCCCACCGCCGACAGAGTGACCGGTACGCCGAGCGTGTACGCGACGGTCGCAATCGATGGCATCGAAGTGATGTATGGACGACCCGCGGTCGTCGATACCGGGTCGGACTTCTGCATCGTAAATGCAGGCGAGCTGTCGCTGTTCAGAGACCAAGTTAGGCCGGCGGATAAATCTAAAATCGAGCACCCGTATCTGAGGGGCGAACAAGCGGATGTTTACGAAGGCACAATCACAATCCACGGCCTGGACGAGCCTGTGCCAACGTATTTCACCCCGAGAAACCTCCGGCCGCCGATACTGATCGGACGCCATGTTCTTGAGCGCTACAACATGATCTACAATCCGCTTGGAGGCGTATTCAGTTTAGAGAAGCCGTAGATTATTCACACGCCTGCGCAGTGCTCAGGTGCGGCGTCAAACTTTTCGCTATTCTCAGAACCTTAGCGTGTCCCACCTTTACCGAGCGTCCCATTGAGCCTCAATGGATATTTTCGGGATTGTCCCACCCATTGCGGCGCTCTTGGACACCTTCATCGACCGCGTTGACGGGGATTTCGCGCATATTGCCACTATGGCCCGGCCGCGCGCATATAAATTAAAGGGTAGCTACGGCGAATTTAACGGCTCAAAGGTCTATTACCTTGGCTTTGAGCGTCAGCCGGGGTTTTTGCCTGCGAGCGGTCGCGGCTTCGCCGGCCTCATGCGACAATTAATTCCTATATTTCATCGGGCAGAAAAAGAATAATTGGCGACTTTCCACATTTGATAGGATGAGAGTTTGCAATTCAGCATATTAAGAACTTCGTTAGCTACAAATTCAACGCCGCAGCGTCGTTAACACTTGTTGAATTGTGAAAAAAGTGTTACCGGCTATACCTCCCCCACAGTTGACGGCGGTTGAAGCGGACATGCCAGAACACAACGCGAAACTGACGCTTCGATCCGTGGAAAATCCGTGGACTTTGATCTCCTTTCGTTCAAGATGAAAACAGTTGAGTCAGCTATTGTACGTCGCTGATTTTACAGTCACGACCGTTGATTGCGGAGGCGGCTCACAGATGTAACTGGCTTTAGCTGCCGGAAAGGACACTCGCTTAGTGTCGGCATCGATTTCGGTCTGAAATGGCAACCACCGAACACTCAATAAACGACGCTCTAGCAGAGGTGCTGCGTTGTCGGGCTGCTAGCGGCCAAGCTATAATTCGATCTGCATGTCCGCTTCATATGTTGTGCATCTAATAGGTTGTGACGACGGCCCGCCTTTCAAGCATTTTGGGGCGCGCGCCGACGCCGTTGAGCATGGCAGAAGCGAAGTGCAATCGGGCAAAGCTGAGCTAGCCAATATCTACGAGGTTGCTGGTGCAGATGGTGCCGCCGCGATTGCACTGTGGCAGGCGGGAAATGCAAAACATATCCAAACTTGTTCTAGGCAGGCATCGAACTCGGAAATCGAGACTGCCAATCAGCGGGCATGGGATACCGCGCAAAAGGCAGGCTCGCGCGCGGTACTCAAATATCTAGGAATAATCCCGCGCGACGCGCCGGACCCTCCCAAGCTAAGACGACCCAAGCTCTCTCGCGGATGATGGTGCGCGCCGGGGCTGCGAGGCGTGCGCACGGATATAATCCCGCGTCATGCGGTCACCGCTTCTTTCCAGCCTTGAGGCGTTCGACAGACGGATACCCGCGCCGCCGTAGCGTGGCGTCAATCCCCTCGATCACAACGTCATGAATTTTGATCCGCTCGTCGTAGGCGATCGTACGCAGGGCCTCATAAACTGATGCTGGCAAGTACAGGCTTGTATGCACCGTAGCAGGCGTCTCCCTGGCCGTCCGGGAAGCCACCGGCGCGCCAGAGCGATTGGCAGGGGTTCGGGGGCGTCTCGCCATGAAGGCTTCTCCTTGGGCTTCCCAACGGGTCTTAGGGCTACTCTACCACCTACCACGGGTACGGGGGCCGCTCAAGGCATTATGGCATCACGGTTCTGCGATCTTGTACGATTATAACGCTACAGCATTGCAATTCGGTCGATAATGTCACACATAAACCAACGGTTACCTGTGACACGAACGCGGCCATGCAATCGAAAACGGCACGATTTATCGCCTATTTCCGAGTCAGTACGGTTCGGCAGGGTCGATCTGGCCTTGGATTGGAGGCGCAACAGGAAGCCGTGCGGCAATACCTCGCCAGCGTCGGCGGCGTGGTGGTCGCCCAGTTTACCGAGGTCGAGACGGGCAAACGTAACGCCCGGCCGGAATTGGAGAAGGCCAAGGCCGCATGCAGGAAACATAAGGCCAAGCTCGTCATTGCCAAGCTCGATCGGCTGAGCCGGAATGTCGCCTTCATCGCCGCCCTGATGGACGGTAACGTCGAATTCGTGGCCGTTGATAATCCTCACGCTGCAAGGCTTACCCTGCACATTCTTGCCGCCGTCGCCGAACACGAAGCGGAAGCTATCTCGCAGCGGACAATTGCCGCGCTACAGGCCGCTAAGCGTCGCGGCGTCGTGCTTGGTCTATGACATGTATACGAGCTTTGGTGATGATCCTTTCATTGTTCGCATTGACCCAAATGATCCAATCCACTTCTCGGCGTGGGATTATGCGAAAGAACGAAGTAACGATTTAACGGCCTCCCATGAGGCGATAAGAAAGACCGAACTGCCGGTCGCCAGCGACGCGACAGCGCGCGAAGGGCCAAAATCTGGGCAGGGAATTATAATCGTTGGGGCGAAGCCCTTTGACAGTAAGACTTAGCGCAAGCGGAACTCGACATCGACGGCCTCATTCGGTCGCTGGACCAGTCCCGATTTCCGCCCATGGTTCAAATCGGACATGCCACGACTGCGGTAGAGACCGATTTCCGGCGCAAAACGGATATCGGCCAGCCCTGCTCATGAGCCGAAATTCCTCAATGATTTCTCGCGCGCGCGTGCGCGCGAGGGGGGCTCGATGTTCGGGTCCTCAAAACAATCGCTCGGACTGGAGAAGCCGCAAAGCTACCGTTCCCGGTCCACCCGCACATGCTCCGGCACTCGACTGGCTACAAGCTCGCCAACGATGGGCATGATACCCGAGCACTCCAGCACTACATGGGCCACAAGAATATCATGCACACTGTTCGATACACCGAAATGGCTCCTGATCGGTTTAAAAACTTCTGGAAGGACTAAAACCGGCGGCATTGGTGACGACGCAGAAGGTAGCGAGCGCCGACGTTGGCTAAACATAATCCTTGGGACACCGATGCTGGAAATACCCAACTGGTCTCGCGTCTCCGACATAACTCGCCATAATAGCGACTTCTCTTGTGATCGGACTTGACTTCGACATTTTCTTCCACCTCGAAAATGATCGACCCCGGCCGCAAAACGCATTCGCCGCTTGGAAAACACACGTGGGCTCATGGACTGCGGGCTTCGAAACATCCGGTCTTGGCATTGAAGCGAGTGATCAGCATGATCAGCGTATCGTCCGGATAGCAAGAACTGACGACCCTGGGATTTGCCTGCGTATCTTCGGCGGTCAGGACGACGACGCACACGCGGCTATCGCAACGAGCTATCGCCCATTTGAGGTGGGCTATCCATTGCTTGCTTACCTTTTGCGACTTCCCTCTCAGCGGCGGTCCAAATCGAGATTGATACGTGACGCGACTATCTTGGCGAACAATCTCGTCGTCCCACATCGCCACAACGACAGTTCCTCCGTCATCGCTGATCGCCGATCCACCAAAGTGCCGACGTGAGCGCGCTGCACCGAAATGTTCGAAAGAAGTCGAGAGTGTCCAACCCGTTTTCATTGTCGCTGCTACGCGAACGCCACCGAAAGCAGATATCTGGTCATGGATCGCCTCTCACAAACCCGGCGGGCGTTCATCGAACTATAACAATCGGGCCAAAGCGGACAAGCCGACGGCAACGGCATTTACGCTTCTGCGGCCTGCTTAACCTCTCCGTCGCGATACTGGCCCCAGGCCGCGCGCAGCGCGTTATAAGCCACGGGGTCCAGATCGAACCGCGGCAGCGGATCGGCATCCCAGTAGCCGTAACAGTCCACACCACGTACCAGGGTAGCGCTACGGCGGCCGATGGTGGAGCGCACATGCGTTGGAATGTAGAAGAACGCGAAGCCGATGCGCGGCGCGGCAGAGCGGTTCTGCTTCGAACCGTGCGCTGTGCGCTCGTGATGCAGCGAGAACTCGCCGGGTTGAAGCTCGATGGTGACGGCATTGCTTTCATCGTCGATCTGCAGCGATTGTCCGCGCGCCAGCATGTTATCGGGGGCATAGGTTTCTTCATGCACCAGGTCCGGACCGAGATGGGTGCCGGGCAGCACCTGCAAGGCGCCGTTTTCTGTCGTGGTCTTCGTAAAAGCGACCCACGCCGTGATCTCTTCATGCGGATCGAGGCCGAAATAGGCGCTGTCCTGGTGCCAAGAGACATACGCGCGATCCTTGCCCCCCTTGGCGAAGATCGAAGCGCCGAAAAGCATGATGTCGGGGCCGATGAGATCCTCGAGCGCATCAAGGATGGCCGGGTTGCGACCGAGCTCAACGAGCCACGGCATTGCCAAATGACCCTTGATCTTCAGGCTTCGATTGGCGCTTTCGCCCAACTTGGCCTCGTAGGCGGCTATCCGTGTCGCACAGTCGGCCGCCGCAACGGCATCCATCGCACGCAGCGGCGCCAACCAGCCCTGCTCGCGAAAATGAGTCACTTGCGCATCGCTCAGAGTACTTGCCATTGCATCCTCCGCTTATCGTCGCGCTTCGGCCATGTCCAGCACCGCTCGCACACCGCTCTCGACCCCCAAGCACAGTAACCAGTATAGCAGCATCGCGCACACGAAGCTCGCGAACGGAACCTAATAGGTTGCTTGGACTTCGTGGGCCGCGAAGGTCAGCTATCCTGACCGAGTGTGGGAAACGGGGATTGCCTGGCATTAGCGGCTGGGGCAGCAAACACGATCGCGGTCAGCTTTCCGGCGATCGCGCTCGGCGCCCCGCTCGGCCTTGGCTTCCGCGCTGAGATGGACGTTATCGCGCGGCACTCTCGAACTGCCCGCAGGTCCACAATGCCTGCAACAGCTTTCACCTCTCGCCGCTGAAGGTGATTGTCTACGGCCGTATTGATCGGGGTCGCCAATCGGTTAGGCACGGACTGCCTCATATATTCGCACTGAGTTTGGCGAAATCCCCGGCCACGTCCTGGCTTCCAGGCAATCCAAAGGATTGCTACCATCCGGAGACGCCGACGCTCGTCGAATTGGAGCGCAATTTCCGGCTCGTCAGTATAAGGCTCTTTGGCACGCGCGTCGCCGAACCGCGACTGCCACGCGCCAGCGGCGAAGCCCGCTGGCCACAAGTCCAAGCTGCCGCGCGTGAGTAGGTCTCGATGAAAGAGCAGGGCGTTGGCGCGCGACTTGTCCGCAAGGAAGACGATCGCTTTTTGCGCGGCCGCGGTCAGTTCGTGGCCGACCTTAGCTTCGCCGGCATGAAGGACGTCGCGTTCGTGCGAAGCCCGCTTGCCCATGCGCGCGTCCGCGGCATAAATATTCCAGACGCGCATAAGGACGCCGTCTTCACCGTCGCCGATCTTGCCGGCGTCAAGCCGATCCGCGCAGTCTCTGGTCTCCGCGGCTTCAAACCTTCCGAGCAATCTTCGCTCGCCTCCGACAAAGTACGCCACGTCGGCGAGTTGATCGCGATGTGCGTTGCACCGTCTCGCGCCCAAGCGGAAGATATCGCCGGCTCCGTCGCCGTCGATCTGGTCGAATTGCCGGCCGTTCACGACATGCTGGCCGCGCGCGACCCGTGCTCGGCGCTCGTCCACGAACAATGGGGCGATAACGTTTTTCTTGAAACCTTCGTCGAGGTGAATATCGCGGAGGCGCTCGACGCCCCGATCAAGGTCACGCGCGAAATTCGCACCGCGCGGCAATGTATGGCGCCGATCGAAGGCCGCGGCGTGGTCGCGTTGTGGGATTCCCGTCTGGAACAGCTTACCATCTATTCCGCCTGCCAGATGCCGCACATCGTGCGCACCGGGCTTGCCGAATGCCTTGGGCTGGACGAAGGCCGGGTCCGCGTCATCGCGCCCGATGTCGGTGGCGGCTTCGGCTACAAGGGCATTCTGCTCGCCGAAGAGGTCTGCCTCGGCTGGCTTGCGATGCGCTGCGGCCATCCGGTGCGCTGGATCGAGGACCGCCGCGAGCATCTGATCGCCGGCGCCAATTGCCGCGAGCACCATTACCGGATCACCGGCTATGCCGACCGCGACGGCACGTTGCGCGGCATCGACTGCGAGGCCGTTGTCGATTCCGGCGCCTATTCGGCCTATCCGTTCTCGGCCTGCCTCGAGGCGGCACAAGTTGCGAGCATCCTGCCGGGACCTTACGACTTTCCTGCCTACCGCTGTCGCACCTATTCGATCGCGACCAACAAGTGCCCGATCCTGCCTTATCGTGGCGTCGCGAGAACCGGCGTGTGCTTCGCGCTGGAACTCGTGCTCGACGCTATCGCGCGCGAAGCCGGCGTCGAACCTCATGAGGTGCGGGCGAAGATTCTGGTCAAGCCCGAGCAGATGCCGTTCAACAATATCACCAAGAAGCACTTCGACAGCGGCGATTATCCGGAATCGCTGCGGCGCGCGGTTGCGGCCATCGACGTTGCAGCGGTGCGCGTGCGCCAGCAACGCGGCGAAGCCGACGGCCGCCTGATCGGCGTCGGTCTTGCGACTTACTGCGAGCAGGCCGCGCACGGCACCTCAGTCTATTACGGCTGGGGCATACCCATGGTGCCGGGCTACGAACAGGCGACCGCCCGGCTGACGCCGGACGGCGGACTGGAGCTGCGGGTCGGCGTGCAGTCGCACGGCCAGAGTCTCGAGACGACGCTGGCGCAAGTGGCACACGAGATACTCGGTATCGACGTCGCCAAGATCAAAGTGGTGCACGGCGACACCGCCATGACGCCCTATTCCACCGGCACGTGGGGATCGCGCTGCATGGTGATGGCGGGCGGCGCAGTGTCGACGGCGTGCAAGGAACTTGCCAGGCGCGCCACAAAGGTCGGCGCGCAACTATTGCAAGCCGACGCCGCTCAGGTAACTGTCGTCGGCGGCGAGGTTGTCGGCCCGCGCGGATCGATTACGCTGCTCAAAATCGCGCGGACCTGGTACTTGAAGCCGCAGAATCTGCCGAACGATGTCGACTTGGGCGGCATGGAAGTTACGACCGGCTACCGGCCAAACCCCGATAGCGGGACGTTCAGCTACGCCACCCATGCGGTGATCGTCGCGGTGGATCCGGAGATCGGCGACGTCAAAATTCTCGATTACGTCGTGGTCGAAGACGGCGGCAAGCTGGTCAATCCGATGGTCGTTGATGGCCAGATTGTTGGCGGCCTTGCGCAAGGGATCGGCACGGCGCTTTACGAAGAGATGCCGTTCGACGCCGCCGGCCAACCGCTCGCTTCGACCTTTGCCGATTATCTGCTGCCGGGGTTATCCGAAGTGCCGGCACCGAGGATCGAACACATGGAGACGCTCTCGCCTTACACGGAGTTTGGCGTCAAAGGAATTGGCGAGGGCGGCGCAATCGCAGCGCCGGCGGCAATCGCCAATGCGATCAACGATGCGCTGCGACCGCTGCGCGCCGAGCTTCTCGTTTCTCCGATGACGCCTCCCCGGGTGCTTAAGGCGATCGCGCGCGGCCGTTCGGCAAATAAAGCAGCAAGCCATGAGTAGCCTCGACTGTCCGGCACGGCTCTTGCTAAAAAAGGCGAAACAAGCTTGGCATTTTGGTGCCCCCGCTTTTCGGCGAAACCCATGCCAATGGACGATGAGGAAATGAAATGGCCGAGAACCCGAAATATGATCTTCTGCTGCGCGGCGGCCGTGTCATTTGCCCGGCGTCGAGCATCGACGGCATCCGCGACCTCGCCGTGCGCGGCGGGCGCATTGCGGCGGTCGAAAAGACCATTTTGCCATCAAGCGCCACCGAGGTGATCGACGTTGCCGGCAAGCTGGTGCTGCCGGGCCTGATCGACACCCACGCTCACGTTTACCAATATGTCACCATCTTGAGCCGCTACGCGACACCATACTCAATCGTGCTCTGAATCTCACTGACGACGAAATCGGCGCATTCTCGCCGTTGCGGGTTCCGGTGACGCGGAAGCCGCTCACCATAGCTTACGGCAGTGCCGAGTTGCCCACGCTCGTTCACGATGCGTGGCGCTTGTACGGGTTGCGGAGCCGTGAAGGCGCGCCTGGCCAACTCCTGCCAATCGCGGGAGCTGATCATTTCTCCATCTTGCGCGAACTGCAACGCCCCGGCGGCGTTCTGGTCAATGCTGCGAACGACCTTGTCCGAGATTACCTTGGCAGACGTTAAATATATGCTTGAAGCAATCAGATAAACTCCAAGAGCGCACCATATCGCGACTTCGAATCTCCCAAGAGCGGGACAGCCAGTAACCTCAAGCAGCTGGTTCGAACCTGCAATTCCCCCGTCAAACGCGGGCGAGCACCGCGACCGGGCCGCCGCCGGCGGCCCCTGATGCTCGCGATTGCATGCTGATCGTATCCGCCGTTTCCAGTAGCGGCGAAAACCCAGCACGTTGCCAGCGCCCCAGCGCGAACAGCTCGCGCCCCGGCGGACAGCTCCAAAGAGCGCCAGCGCACTGTGCAGCGGTGCTGGGCGCGTGGACGTCAACATGCGTGCAGCCGAGGACGGTGCCGAAACAGGCTGTCCTCCGACGCTCCTTGAGCGGGAGATTGGTGACCTCCCTTCCTGTGGTGTAGCTCGGTGGTAGCATCAGGGCTAAGATTGGGTAGAGCGCCAAGGAGGTCGGCATGGTCCAAAAGCAACTCATCACTGGTCCCAATTTCAAGCAGGGGCTCGGCGGAAGAGTGTGGAGTCCGGGGCTCAAGGTGGGACCCTGGGTCTTCCTATCCGGCGTTACCGCGATGGACTACAAGACCATGAAGACCGTCGGCGCGACCGGCGGCACATCAACGACCCCGCCGAAGATCGACCCCGAGTCGCAATGGCGGCAAGTCCTCGGCAACATCAAGGAATTGGTTGAAGCCGCAGGCGGAACGATGGCGGACATCGTGATGGCCAACGTGTTCGTGACCGACATGCAGTACTATGCGCATTATCAGCACATACGCGAGGAGTTCTTCACGCCTCCCTATCCCGTCTGCACCGCGGTCGCAGTGCGCGACCTCGTGCATCCCGACTGGATTCTGGAGATAGAGGCGATTGCGTACATCGAGTGATCGGCGCGGCACCAATCCATCCGAAGCAATTTTAGGATATGGACTTCGCGCAAAGATCGTGCGACGTTTCTCTATAATTCAGAAATCTGGGTGCCGCCGGGGCATGCCGCCAATGGCGAGGTAGGCAAGATGAGCGACCATCGGTACAGCAAACGGAGCAAATCGAGCAATCAATTAAGAGAGCTGCCGGCACTGGCAATGTCCCGGCGCGACTTCGTCATGAAGGGCGCCATTGCGCTCGGCTCGGCCGGCTATCTGGGGAGACGGGGTCTGACTGCCGCGCGTGCCGCGGACAGCACGCTCAAGATCGGGGTGCCCCTCGAATTGACGGGACCGATTGCCGAAGAAGCCGAAGAGATGGTGCACGGCTGGGATCTCTATCTGAGGCAACATGGGAACCAGTTGGGAGGTGCTCCCGTCAAGCTCTTCATCGACGACATCCAGGCCACGCCCCCCGTGGCCATCGCGAAAGCGCGAAAGGAGATCGAGAGCGACGAGGTGCACTTCATCGCAGGAGCGGGCCTCGCCCTCGACGCTTATGCGATCATCGAGGTCTCAGCGCCGAGACAAATCGCCTACATAACCTCGATAGCGGCGTCCGACGATCTGACGCAGCGCAAGCTCGTCCCGACCTTCGCGCGCGCCAACATGACGAGCAGCCAGCCAAACCTGTATTTTGGTCAATGGGTGTTTGAGAATCTGCACTACCGCCGCGTGGCAATGATCCTCCAGGATTATGCTTACGGATGGGAGTCCGGCGGCGGGTTTCAATATGCTTTCGAAAAGGCCGGCGGCAAGGTCGTCCAGAAACTCTACGCGCCACTTTCGACGACCGACTACACTCCGTTCGTCAACCAGCTCGATAAGAGCGTTGATGCCGTTTATGCGATGCTTGTCGGCTCGAACGTGCCGCGCTTCGAGAAGACCTACAATCAGCTCGGTCTCGGCGGAAAAATTCCGCTGCTCGGCGGCCCGGACATGGCCGACGAAGACGCTCTGCACGCGGCGGGCAAGGACGCCGTCGGCATCACGTTCGTTCACGAGTACAGCGCACAATTGCCGATGCCTACCACCCAACAATTTGTGAAGGACTGGAAGCAGGCGTATAATGGACAAATTCCGTCGTATTGGGGCAAGTCGACCTATACGATGGCCCAGTGGATCGACAAAGCGATTACCGAGCACCGCACGAAAACGGGCATGAGCGCCGACGCCGTGCCCGGTTGGATCCGCCAGCAGCCGAAGGAGTTCATCGACGCGGTCGTTGCGACGAAGCTCGATCAAACGCCGCGGGGGCCTCTGCGCATGGACGCCTATCATAACACCATCAACACGCTCTACATCATGCGGGTCGACGCGCCGGACCACGTGAATGTGCTTGCGACGATCCCGGATGCGAGCCAGTTCTGGATCGAGAAGCCGGAGGAGTTTCTCAAGCATCCGGTGTTCTCTCGCGCCTTCCCGGAATGACACGGCAAGTCGCTCAGGGTCGCGATGCAACGGCAAACCTGCGGCCGGTAGTCTCAAGCAGTCGATCTGCCTGTCGTAATCTACGGATTTAAGCGGGCAGTAGCCGCGGGTGAGCGAGTTTGCTGGCTAACGTCATAAACGGTATTGCGTTCGGTGGGCTGCTCTTCATTCTCGCCAGCGGCTTCTCGCTTGCGCTCGGCGTTCTGCGCGTCATCAACATCGCGCATGGCGCGTTCTACCTCCTGTGCGTCTACCTCGGGGTGACGATCGCCAGAATTGGCGGCGGGTTTCTCAGCGCGCTGATCGTCGACTCGCTAGCAATCATGGTAGTGGCGGCTTTGTTGCACCGCCTGCTGCTGCGCCGCTTCAATCTCGCCCCGCTGCCGCAGGTGCTTGCGACCTACGGCGTCACGCTGATCATCGCGCAATCCGTGCGCCTCATCTGGGGCGGATACACGGAGGTTATGGATATGCCGTCCGCGCTCGACGGGACCTTGGTCCTGTTCGGGACGATTGTGCCGATCTATCGGCTGTTCCTGATCGGGGTGGCGGTCGTTCTCGCGCTGACCCTGTGGCTGCTGATCGACAGGACGCAGTTGGGTGCGCTGGTGCGCGCTTCCGTTGACGACGAGGAGATCGCAAGGAGCATCGGCATCGACGTCGACCGCCTCGCCACGATGCTCTTCGCGTTCACCGGTTTTCTCGTCGGCATGGGCGGCGCATTCGGGGCGCCGCTTCTCGGCGGCTACCCGGGGGTCGAGTGGGAGATTCTGACCTTGACGCTGATCGTCGTCGTCGTCGGCGGTCTCGGCAGCATCGCCGGCGCTTTCATCGGCAGCCTGATGGTCGGAATTCTGTGGAATGTCGGGATCGCGTATTTCGCCCAATACGCATACTTTGTTCTGTTCGCTCCGATGATCCTCGTATTGAGCCTGCGTCCGCGCGGTCTGTTGGGTAAGAAACTGGTGATCGGGGAGTGAGGCGTAGCGTGACTGAACGCCTCCTCGTTCGTCCGCAATCACCGGGAGGGCTGCGCCGGGATGTAGAGGTCCTTTTGAGGGTCGCGGTAGTCGTCGTTATCCTAGGTCTGGCGGTGGGCGTACCGGCGCTGTTCCCGGGTTACTGGCTCACCATTGCGACGCTCGCGCTGATCTACGCGATTGTGGCGATGGGGCTCAATCTGCTGATGGGCTACACCGGTCTCGATTCGCTGGGACAGGCTGCCTTCTTCGGGCTTGGCTCCTACGGGCTCGGAATGCTGACAGTCAGGTACGGCGTCGGCTGGTGGCCCGCGGCTGTCGCGGCCATCGCAATCGGCGCCGCAGGGGCTGCCGTCATCGGCGCCATCGCCGTGCGCACGCGCGGCCTGTATTTCCTGCTCATCACTGCAGCGATGGGCCAGGTGCTCTGGGGCGCCGACTACCGCTGGGGCGCTTTCACCGGAGGAGCGAACGGTCTGGAGCTCGGCGGCAGCGATATGCCCTGTTGCTCGACTCATCGTATTGCTCGGCGTGCCGCTGGCTGGTGCCCGGCGTGCCGGCGGCGCCGGTCGGCGCGCAGCGCCCCGGGAAGTGGACCTGGCCCGCGGGCCGGCCCGGCTCTGCGAGGCGCTGGCCGTAGACGGCTCGCACGACGGCGCTGACGCCGTCGATCCGGCCTCGCCGCTGCGAGCCCTGGCCGCGGTCACGCCCGTGCCCGCGGCTGAGATCAGCCATGGCCCCCGGGTCGGGGTGAGCCGCGCCGCGGACGTGCCCTGGCGGTTCTGGATCACCGGCGAGCCCGCCGTCTCCCCGTACCGCGCCTACGCTCCGCGGCGCGTCACGGCGAAACCGGTTACCGGTCCGGTCCGCGAAGGTGGGACGATTCCTCCGTGACCGACATCCTCGACGACCTGACCTGGCGCGGCCTGATCGCCGTGCACACCGACCTGGAAGACCTGCGCAAGGCCCTGACCGTGGGCCAGGTCACGTTCTACGGCGGCTTCGACCCCACCGGCCCGGGGCTGCACATCGGGAACCTGGTGCTGCTGCTGACCATGCGGCGCCTGCAACTGGCCGGCCACCGGCCGATCGGGCTGGTGGGCGGCGCGACCGGGCTTATCGGCGATCCCAGCGGCAAGTCGGTCGAGCGGGTGCTGAACTCCCGGGACGTGGTCGCGGGCTGGGTGGAGCGGATCCGGGGCGAGATAAGCCAGTACCTGGACTTCACGCCGGGCCCGGCCGTGGCGCAGATGGTCAGCAACCTGGACTGGACCGCAGACCTGCTCGCCCTGGACTTCCTGCGCGACATCGGCAAGCACTTCCCGGTGAACCAGATGCTCTCCCGCGAAGTGGTCAGGGCCCGGCTGGAGGAGGGCGGGATCAGCTTCACCGAGTTCAGCTACCAGATCCTGCAGGCCAACGACTACCTGGAACTGCACCGGCGGTACGACTGTTCCCTGCAGGTCGGCGGCAGCGACCAGTGGGGGAACCTGGTATCGGGTGTCGACCTGATCCGGCGGGTGGCCGGGGACGTGGTGCACGCCCTGGCCACGCCGCTGATCACCAAGCCGGACGGGACGAAGTACGGCAAGACCGAGGGCGACGCGGTCTGGCTGAACCCCGAGCTCACGAGCCCGTACGCGTTCTACCAGTTCTGGATCAACCGGACCGACGCCGAGGTACCCAGGCTGCTGCGGGTCTACACGTTCCGGAGCCGCGAGGAGATCAAGGAACTGGAGCGGGAAACTATCGAGCGCCCCGCCGCGCGCATCGCCCAGCGGGTGCTGGCCGATGACCTCACCATCCTCGTGCACGGCGAAGAGGAACTGATCCGGGCGGTGGCCGCCAGCAAGGCGCTGTTCGGCCAGGGAAACCTGCGCGAACTCGACGAGGGGACTCTGGCGGCGGCGCTGGCCGAGGTGCCGTCGGTCACGCTGGACATCGGCGGCGTGCTGCCCCCGGTGGCCGACCTGATGGCCGCGGCCGGGCTCACGGACAGCAAGTCCAGGGCCCGGCGGGTGATCGCCGAGGGCGGCGCTTACCTGAACAACGCGAAGGTGGTCACGCCGGACGCGGTGCCGTCCGCGGACGACCTGCTGCACGGCCGGTTCCTGGTCCTGCGCCGCGGTAAGCGCACCGTCGCCGGCGTCGAGGTGCGGACGACCGGCTGAGCAGGCGGAGGTCGCGCCCGGGTAGCGTGTGTGCTGGCAGGAGCGCCTGCCGCACTCCGAGCCGCCGTGGCCCGCGCCCACGGCGGCGGTGAGGACAAAGGCCGCCGGTTCGCGCTAGCTGGGATAGATCAGTCACCACTGAGCCAGGCGAACAGGGCGCGGGCCAGCGTCGCCGCGAGGGATATGGCGTGACTGACCACGGCGCGTGCCGGGTGGCCCGGACCGGTGGCGCGGCCAGGCCGTCCCCGGCGGCCGGGGCGTCTCGGCGCGCCACGCCAGCCACTCGATTTGACTTGATCCTCTTTGCTGCTACTCTTTCGTCTTGCCCCGGAGATGCGATCCGCCCGCGGGCGGCGGTCTCCAGGGACAGCAAGCCCCCTCCCAGCGAGCCCTTCCCGGTCACGGGACGGCGCCATGAGGGTATGCTCGATGCACAACGCGTGACGAAGCAAGCTAGCTTCCACGAAGTAGCTTGACAACGTCCGTCAGTACGGGTAAGTTAGCAGGGTTGCCCCGGATAAGACCCAAAAGGTCTTGGATGGTGCGCGTCCGCTCCTTGAGAACTCAACAGCGTGCTAAAAGCCAGTGCACATGCACAACCCCCGTCGGGGCTCGGCCGCAACGGCCTGGCCCTCATGACGGATTGCCAAGATCGTCTCTAATGGCTGGTTCGCCGGCCGGCAGAGGCATCTCTCATGTCAGCAGTCCGCACGGACGGTCTTCGGAGCGTCCCCGCGGTTGCATATAGACATTCAATGGAGAGTTTGATCCTGGCTCAGGACGAACGCTGGCGGCGTGCTTAACACATGCAAGTCGAGCGGAAAGGCCCTTCGGGGTACTCGAGCGGCGAACGGGTGAGTAACACGTGAGCAATCTGCCCCTAGCTTCGGGATAGCTCCGGGAAACCGGAATTAATACCGGATATGACCATGGCTGACATCAGCCATGGTGGAAAGTTTTTCGGCTAGGGATGAGCTCGCGGCCTATCAGCTAGTTGGTGGGGTAACGGCCTGCCAAGGCGACGACGGGTAGCCGGCCTGAGAGGGCGACCGGCCACACTGGGACTGAGACACGGCCCAGACTCCTACGGGAGGCAGCAGTGGGGAATATTGCGCAATGGGCGAAAGCCTGACGCAGCGACGCCGCGTGGGGGATGAAGGCCTTCGGGTTGTAAACCCCTTTCAGCAGGGACGAAGCGAAAGTGACGGTACCTGCAGAAGAAGCGCCGGCTAACTACGTGCCAGCAGCCGCGGTAACACGTAGGGCGCAAGCGTTGTCCGGAATTATTGGGCGTAAAGAGCTCGTAGGCGGTCTGCTACGTCCGCTGTGAAAACCTAGGGCTTAACCCTGGGCTTGCAGTAGATACGGGCAGACTAGAGGTAGGTAGGGGAGAATGGAATTCCCGGTGTAGCGGTGAAATGCGCAGATATCGGGAGGAACACCGGTGGCGAAGGCGGTTCTCTGGGCCTTACCTGACGCTGAGGAGCGAAAGCGTGGGGAGCAAACAGGATTAGATACCCTGGTAGTCCACGCCGTAAACGTTGGGCGCTAGGTGTGGGGTCCTTCCACGGATTCCGTGCCGCAGCTAACGCATTAAGCGCCCCGCCTGGGGAGTACGGCCGCAAGGCTAAAACTCAAAGGAATTGACGGGGGCCCGCACAAGCGGCGGAGCATGTTGCTTAATTCGACGCAACGCGAAGAACCTTACCAAGGTTTGACATGCAGGGAAAAGCCGTAGAGATACGGTGTCCGTAAGGGCCCTGCACAGGTGGTGCATGGCTGTCGTCAGCTCGTGTCGTGAGATGTTGGGTTAAGTCCCGCAACGAGCGCAACCCTCGTCCTATGTTGCCAGCGGATAATGCCGGGGACTCATAGGAGACTGCCGGGGTCAACTCGGAGGAAGGTGGGGATGACGTCAAGTCCTCATGCCCCTTACATCTTGGGCTGCAAACATGCTACAATGGCCGGTACAGAGGGCTGCGAGACCGCAAGGTGGAGCGAATCTCAAAAAGCCGGTCTCAGTTCGGATTGGGGTCTGCAACTCGACCCCATGAAGTCGGAGTCGCTAGTAATCGCGAATCAGCAACGTCGCGGTGAATACGTTCCCGGGCCTTGTACACACCGCCCGTCACGTCACGAAAGTCGGCAACACCCGAAGCCGGTGGCCTAACCCGTAAGGGAGGGAGCCGTCGAAGGTGGGGCCAGCGATTGGGACGAAGTCGTAACAAGGTAGCCGTACCGGAAGGTGCGGCTGGATCACCTCCTTTCTAAGGAGCACCTGGCGCGGTCGTCGGCATGCCGGCGGTTCGCGTCCAGAGCCACATCTCGGGCGTCCGTCTCGAGGTGGCGCTGCTCATTAGTGGAGCACTGGTTATTCGGTCTGAGCGTCAGCTCGGGCAGGTTAGTACGGCCGCTTGCGGCACGGAAAGCCTGGCCCGGGGGTCGCCCAGGCCGAGCACGCTGTTGGGTCCTGAGGGAACGGCCGCTCGTCGGCATCCTCAGCAGGACCGGCCTCCCCGAAGCCCAACCGGCGGCGGGACCCGGGACCGCCCGTATCTTGAGAACTGCACAGTGGACGCGAGCATCATCTGTAGTTGCCAAGTTAATAAGGGCACACGGTGAATGCCTTGGCACCAGGAGCCGAAGAAGGACGTAGGAGCCTGCGATAAGCCCCGGGGAGTCGGCAACCAGACTTCGATCCGGGGATTTCCGAATGGGGAAACCTGAGTGGGCGTAATGGCCCATCGCCCCTGCCTGAACACATAGGGCAGGTGGAGGTAACGTGGGGAAGTGAAACATCTCAGTACCCACAGGAAGAGAAAGCAACCGCGATTCCCTGAGTAGTGGTGAGCGAAAAGGGAACAGGCCAAACCGAGCGCGTGTCATAGCCAGCAGGCGTTGCGCGTTCGGGGTAGCGGGACCGCCTAGCCGGAGCTGCTGATCCGGCAGGGAGTAAAAAATCGTTTTGGTAGCCGAAGACGTTGGAAACCGTCGGCATAGAGGGTGATACCCCTGTAGGCGAAACCTTAACGACTCCCAGGCGGTATCCCAAGTAGCACGGGGCCCGAGAAATCCCGTGTGAATCCGGGAGGACCACCTCCTAAGCCTAAATACTCCCTGGTGACCGATAGTGAACAAGTACCGTGAGGGAAAGGTGAAAAGTGCCCCGGTGAGGGGTCGTGAAATAGTACCTGAAACCGTGTGCCTACAAGCCGTGGGAGCGGGTCAGCCTGCGGGCTGACGTGAAGTGACCGCGTGCCTTTTGAAGAATGAGCCTGCGAGTTGCGGTATGTGGCAAGGTTAACCCGTGTGGGGAAGCCGTAGCGAAAGCGAGTCTGAATAGGGCGTCTGAGTCGCATGCTGTAGACCCGAAGCGGAGTGATCTACCCATGGGCAGGTTGAAGCGCGGGTAAGACCGCGTGGAGGACCGAACCCACCAGGGTTGAAAACCTGGGGGATGACCTGTGGGTAGGGGTGAAAGGCCAATCAAACTCCGTGATAGCTGGTTCTCCCCGAAATGCATCTAGGTGCAGCGTCGCGTGCTTCTTGCCGGAGGTAGAGCTACTGGATGGCCTAGGGGGCCTACAAGCTTACTGAAGTCAGCCAAACTCCGAATGCCGGTAAGTCAGAGCGCGGCAGTGAGACTGCGGGGGATAAGCTTCGTAGTCGAGAGGGAAACAGCCCAGATCACCAGCTAAGGCCCCTAAGCGTGTGCTAAGTGGGAAAGGATGTGGAGTTGCAGAGACAACCAGGAGGTTGGCTTAGAAGCAGCCACCCTTAAAAGAGTGCGTAATAGCTCACTGGTCAAGTGATTCTGCGCCGACAATTTAACGGGGCTCAAGCACACCGCCGAAGCTGTGGCATTCGCGTGATAACCCGGCCCTTTGTGGTTAAGGTGGATGGCGGTCCTTGCCGCTGTGGTTTCGGCCACGGCTGCCCGGACTGCGGCCGCTGGCGCCTTAAGGGTCCAGGTATGCGGATGGGTAGGGGAGCGTCGGGTGGCGAGAGAAGCGGCGGAGTGATCCAGCCGTGGACGCCACTCGAGTGAGAATGCAGGCATGAGTAGCGAAAGAGGGGTGAGAAACCCCTCCGCCGAATGACCAAGGGTTCCTGGGGCAGGCTAATCCGCCCAGGGTAAGTCGGGACCTAAGGCGAGGCCGACAGGCGTAGTCGATGGACAACGGGTTGATATTCCCGTACCCGCTTAGATGCGCCCATGCCGAATCTGGCGATGCTAAGCACGCAACGTGGGCAGATCCTTCGGGACGAGCCCGCCGAGCCTGCGACCCAGACTAGTAGTAGGCAAACCGAAGGGGTGACGCAGAAGGGTAGCTCTACCGGGCGATGGTTGTTCCCGGGGTAAGGGTGTAGGGCGGTGCGTAGGCAAATCCGCGCATCATAAGCCTGAGACCTGACGCCGAGCCGATTTAGGCGAAGTGAGTGATCCCATGCTGCCAAGAAAAGCCTCGCGGTGAGTGTCTTTGCGGCCCGTACCCTAAACCGACTCAGGTGGTCAGGTAGAGAATACCAAGGCGATCGGGTGAACCGTGGTTAAGGAACTAGGCAAATTATCTCCGTAACTTTGGGAGAAGGAGAGCCGCGTTTGGTGACGAGATTTACTCTCCGAGCTGAATGCGGTCGCAGATACCAGGGGAAAGCGACTGTTTACTAAAAACACAGGTCCGTGCAAAGTCGCAAGACGACGTATACGGACTGACGCCTGCCCGGTGCTGGAACGTTAAGGGGAGGGGTTAGTGGCCTTCGGGCTGCGAAGCTCTGAACTTAAGCGCCAGTAAACGGCGGTGGTAACTATAACCATCCTAAGGTAGCGAAATTCCTTGTCGGGTAAGTTCCGACCTGCACGAATGGCGTAACGACTTTCCCACTGTCTCAACCACGGACCCGGCGAAATTGCACTACGAGTAAAGATGCTCGTTACGCGCAGCAGGACGGAAAGACCCCGGGACCTTCACTGCAGCTTGACATTGGCGTTTGGGACGTCTTGTGTAGGATAGGTGGGAGACTGTGAAGCAGAGACGCTAGTCTTTGTGGAGTCAACGGTGAAATACCACTCTGGTCGTTCTGGATGTCTAACCTGGGTCCGTGATCCGGATCAGGGACAGTGTCTGGTGGGTAGTTTAACTGGGGCGGTTGCCTCCTAAAAGGTAACGGAGGCGCCCAAAGGTACCCTCAGCCTGGTTGGCAATCAGGTGTCGAGTGTAAGTGCACAAGGGTGCTTGACTGTGAGACAGACATGTCGAACAGGAGCGAAAGCTGGGACTAGTGATCCGGCGGTGGCATGTGGAAGCGCCGTCGCTAAACGGCTAAAAGGTACCCCGGGGATAACAGGCTGATCTTGCCCAAGAGTCCATATCGACGGCATGGTTTGGCACCTCGATGTCGGCTCGTCGCATCCTGGGGCCGGAGCAGGTCCCAAGGGTTGGGCTGTTCGCCCATTAAAGCGGTACGCGAGCTGGGTTTAGAACGTCGTGAGACAGTTCGGTCCCTATCCGCTGCGCGCGTAGGAGTCTTGAGAGGGGCTGTCCCTAGTACGAGAGGACCGGGACGGACGAACCTCTGGTGTGCCAGTTGTTCTGCCAAGAGCACGGCTGGTTTGCTACGTTCGGAAGGGATAACCGCTGAAAGCATCTAAGCGGGAAGCTCGCCTCAAGATGAGGACTCCCTCAGGGTTAACCTGGTAAGGCCCCCAGCTAGACGACTGGGTTGATAGGCCGGAGGTGGAAGCACGGCGACGTGTGTAGCTGACCGGTACTAATAGGCCGAGTGGCTTGGCTTCTACTCACAGATTTTGCATGCGTCCACTGTGCGGTTCCCGAGGTGCGGTCGGGAGACCTGACATCTCCATAGAGTTTCGGCGGCCATGGCGAAGGGGAAACACCCGGTCCCATTCCGAACCCGGAAGTTAAGCCCTTCAGCGCCGATGGTACTGCGTGGGGGACCGCGTGGGAGAGTAGGACGCCGCCGGACATCTTCGTGCTGAGGGCCGCTGCCGTGCTGGTAGCGGCCCTCAGTGCGTCTACCGTGGATGGGAACACCGTTCGTTCGGAACGGTTAACGTTGCGTGCGCCGGCATGGCTGCACGCATGGCTAGCTTGGCTGGGAGCTGACGGTGGTCGGGAACGGGCGCGGGCGGCGGGACGGCGATTCGGCGGCCCGGTCCGGCGGGCGGCCGCGTGCGTCCGGCTCTGGCTCCGGCCAGGCGGCGGGCCGAGGCGGTCGGCCCGGCCAGGGTGGACAGGGCAGCCGACCCCGCCGAGGCAGCCAAAGCGGTACCGGCAAGCCGGGGGCGACGCCGCGGCCCGCTCACGGAAGCGGCACCGGCGCGGCCCCGCGCTCCGGCAGTGCTGCGGGTCGTTCCGGTGCTGCTGCGGGTCGCTCCGGCAGCGGGGCAGGCCGTCCCGCCAGTGCTGCGGGTCGCTCCGGGAGCGCAAGCTCTCGTTCCGGCACTGCTGCGGGTCGTTCCGGCAGCGCTGCGGGTCGCTCCGGCAGCGCAAGCGCCCGTTCTGGCACTGCTGCGGGTCGCTCCGGCAGCGCCGCGGGTCGCTCCGGCAGTGCAAGCGCCCGTTCTGGCAGTGCTGCGGGTCGCTCCGGCAGCGCCGCGGGTCGCTCCGGGAGCGCAAGCTCTCGTTCCGGCACTGCCGCGGGTCGTTCCGGCAGCGCCGCGGGTCGCTCCGGCAGTGCTGCGGGTCGTTCTGGCAGTGCGGCAGGTCGCTCCGGCAGTGCTGCAGGTCGTTCCAGCAGTGTAAGCGCCCGATCTGGGAGTGCTGCGGGTCGTTCCAGCCGCGGCAGCGACCGCACCGAGGGTGCGGGTCGCGACCGCAGGCCGGGCGGGCCTGGGGTCGGCGCCGTGGAACGCCGCGGCAAGCCCGGCGGCGCGGCGAGGGGCTCGGCCCGGACACGTGACGCGGCGGAGGGCGGCCGACCTGGCGACCGGGACCGGCCAGCGCGCCCATCGGGCTACGACGATCCAGGCGGCCGACGGCGCGGAGAGCAGCAACGCGGCGAGCAACGACCGGCCCGGCGGGCCGCGCCGTCCAGGCCCGGCGACGGGTCGCGAAGCGGCGCCCGCTCCGGGGCCACGCGGGGACCACGCTCGGCGGGAGCGCCGGGCGGCGCGCGGCCCGAGGAAGCACAAGGCAGAGCGCGGTCCGTGAGAGCGCCGGGCGGGACGCGGCCCAGGGGAACGCAGGGCGGGGCTCGGTCCGGCGGGCCGCGCGACGACCGGTCCCGGGCGCAGCGGCCCGGCCGGGGTACCGCCGAGGACCGGTGGCCCGACATTCCGGCGGATATCACGGCCGACCAGCTGGATCCCGAGGCGCGCGCGGAGCTGAGGACCCTGCCCGGGGATCTCGCTGACGCCGTCGCCCGCCGGCTGGTGGCCGCGGGCCTGGAGGAGGACCCGGCCCGGGCGTACCGGCACGCGCAGGCCGCTCGGCGGCTCGCCGCGCGGGTCGGCATCGTGCGGGAGGCGTCCGGAATCGCCGCGTATCGCGCCGGCGAGTGGGCCGAGGCGCTGACCGAGCTGCGGGCTGCGCGGCGGCTGACCGGCCGGGGGAGCTACCTCCCGATGATGGCGGACAGCGAGCGCGCGCTCGGCCGCCTGGACCGTGCGCTCGAGCTGGTCACCGGCCCGGAATCCCGCGGCCTCGACCGGGCCAGCGCGATCGAGCTACGGATCGTGCAGTCAGGGATTCGCCGGGATCAGGGGCTCCCCGAGGCAGCCGTGGCCGCGCTGCAGATCCCCGAGCTGACCAACGGCCGAGCGGGACCGGAATCCGCGCGGCTGTTCTACGCCTACGCCGACGCGCTCCTGGACGCGGGGCGCGAGGACGAGGCTCGCGAGTGGTTCGGGAAGGCCGCTGCGGCCGACACCGACGACACGACCGACGCCGCGGAGCGCTTTGAGGAACTCGACTCGGTCGTCTTCGACTACCTGACCGACCAGGAGGACGGGGAGAACGCGGCGGAGGACCCGGAGGACCCGCTGGCCGCTGCGGATCACGGCTGACCACGCCGACGCAACCTGTGCGCTAATCCCAGATCCCGGCCGGTCAGGAGAGCAGCCAGTAGACCTCCGTCCACTGCTGAGCCGGATCGTCGTGGTTTGGTCCGTAGACTTCCCAGCGAGGGCCATCCGGCCGGTGCCCGCGGGCGGCGCACCAGCCGAGAACGGCGTCGTGGGCCGCCCCCACTTCCCCGAAGGGGCCACGATGGACGGTCATGGCCGCGGTCCCGGCGGGCAGCGCCGATGCCACCACCCGGCCGGTGAGCGGGCACTGCTGGTCCAGCAGGACGCCGACCTCCACGTTCGGCACGCTGTCCCGGTAGAGCATGATATTGCGGCATCCCCGGTAGATCCCGCCCGCGTGCAGGCAGTCCCACACCTCACCCAGGAGCTGGCCCCACAGCATGGGGAACTCCTGCCACGTCGTCGTGGCGGCCACGACGGCGGTCGGGCGTGACCCGACCTCAGTGAGGCTCACCTCGTAGTCCATCCGATCATCATCGCCCTGCGGTCATCGCGCTGTCACGAGTAGATCGGCGAGCCCGGGGCGCCCTGGGTGATCGACGCGGGGTCGCCTGGGCAGGCCCCGGATTACGGGTCCTGGGGATCTTTGACCACCACCGTGGCCAGGTCCGCCGGGCCGACGCCGAGGCTGGCCAGGGCCTCGCGGACCAGCGGCGCCGACGGTGCCGTCCCGGTTTCCACCAGGCACGGCCGGTCGCCGCGGATCAGGTAGCCCGCGGTGATCCGCGAGTACCCGGCCATGAACGTGTCGATCTGGTAGACGTCGTGGCCCAGGTCCACGACGGCCTCGGCCGCGGCGGAACTGGCTGCTGCTGAGCTCACGCGCCCCATCCTCGCAGACCGAGCGGGTAGTATCGGGTGGCGATTGCGGCGGGGCCGCGCGGACGCCTCGGTTCGCTGCCGGAGGCCCCGGCCGGGACAGCCTCGTCGCCGGATCTCACCCGAAGCCTGCGGGAAGTAGCTAGCTGTGAGCGGAACGACTGTGCGGCCAGCCGCCGGTTCCACGCGCCGGGCCGCGGCCGGACTCGGCAGGCTGCCGTTCTCGGTCACGCCAGCCGGCGCGGTCATCGTGGCGGTCACGCTGCTCGCGCTGGGACTGCGGTGCTTCCAGGTCTTCCGCACCGGTCACCTGCTCGGCGTCGGCGACTACGACGACGGGGCGGACTTCGGCAGCGCGCTGCGGCTGATCCACGGGGTCCTGCCGTACCGGGACTTCATCATCGTGCAGCCGCCCGGGATCGTGGTGCTGATGGTTCCGGCCGCGGCGCTGTCCCCGCTGATCGGCACGGCCGGGTCCATCGCGGTCGCGCGGATTCTCACCGTGGCGGCCAGCGCGGCGGCCGTGGTGCTCGGCGGACTGCTCGTCCGGCACCGGGGCGTGTTCGCCACGCTCGTGACCTGCGGCGTCATCGCGATCTACCCGGGCAGCGTGCAGGCGGCGCACACGGTCATGCTCGAGCCGTGGCTGACGGTGTTCTGCCTGGCCGGAGCGGTCGCGGTGTTCGACCGCGACCGCCTGACCGGCAGCGGCCGGAGGCTGGCCTGGGGCGGCGCGGCCCTGGGCTTCGCGGGCGCGGTCAAGGTCTGGGCGATCATCCCGGCGGCCGTGATCGTCGCGGCCTGCCTGCTCGGCGCCGAGCCGGCCCGGCGAGCCACCCGCTTCGTGGCCGGGGTCGCGGCCGGCTTCCTGATCCCCGCGCTTCCGTTCGCCATCCTGGCCCCGGGGCGCTTCTACGACAGCGTGATCGTGGCCCAGCTCATCCGGACCGACACGCGGACCCCGCTGGGATACCGGCTGCAGTACCTGACCGGGCTGGTCGCCTGGGACCTGAACACGGTCACGTACCTGATCGTGGCCATCGGCATGGTCGTCGTCGTGGCCGGAACGCTGATCGCGGCCTGCCTGGTTACCCACCGCGGGCCGCCGCCGCTGGAATGGTTCAGCGTGGCCACGGCCGCCCTGGTGGTCGTCGCGTTCCTGGTGCCCGACGACTTCTACTATCACTATCCCGCGTTCCTCGCGCCGTTCCTGGCCATGGCGTTCGCGCTGCCCGCGGCCCGCCTGCTCGGCGGCTGGCGGGCGCCCTCCCGCCGCGCGGACGGGCTGCGGCGGACCGCGATCGGCCTGGCCGGCCTGGCCGTCCTCGTGCTGCCGTTCGTCGCCGGCGGGGCCGAGAGCAGCCCCACGCCGACCTACGCCGACGCCCTGCCCGCCGTGCAGCGCGTCATCCCGCCGGGAGCCTGCGTGCTGTCCGACGAGGTGGCGCTGCTCATATCGGCGGACAGGTTCACCTCCTCCGAGCCGGGCTGCTCGGTCATGGTGGACGGGTTCGGCACCAGTTACGCGCTGGCTCACGGCCAGAGCTCGCTCACGGCGGGCCGGGTCCCGGCCGTGGCGGCGGTGTGGCGGCAGGCGTTCGGCGCCGCGCGCTACGTGCTGCTCACCTCCTACGACCCGAACCGGATCGCCTGGACCCCCCAGCTCTGGGCCTACTTCCGGACCAACTTCAGGCCCGTCACCGGGGACTGGGCCCCGCTGCAGCTCTACGTCAGGAAGGCAGCGGCCGGCCGCTGAGGACAGGCGCCGCCGCCCGGGGAGGGCAGCCGGTTTCAGCCCTGAGCGAACGTCCTGATCACCAGCCCGGTGCGCGGCTTGGGGCCGAACGACGTCGACTTGCGCGGGACGCGTTCGCCGCGCGCGGCGACGTCGTAGACATCCCAGGTCGACATCGAGGGGCAGATGACCGCGGTCCCGCCGGTCTCGTCGGCCTCGGCGACCGCCTCGGCGGCGTCGTTGTGCACGATCCGGACGTCCGGCTCTCCGTCGCTGATCCCCCAGACCCGGGCGATCAGCAACTCCTGCAGAACCGAGGCGGCCAGGGCGCGCCAGCGCGCCGAGTGGCCGGGCGGCATGGCCGCGTCGACCTGGACCGGGTCGGGGTCGGTGAGCAGGCGGACCTCGCCGCCGCCCGCGAGCAGGAACGCCGGGCCGTGGCGGTTCGCCTCCGCGAGCACCTCCAGGGCGGCGGGCAGCTCACTGGTTCCGCCGGGCAGCCGCCGCACGGTGAAGGCCGCCTTGGCCAGCTCCGCGGCGGCGGCCGGGGCCAGTCCCGGGATGACGCGGTGGATCGCGCCGATCTCTGGCGGGTAGGCGGAGGCGTCCACCAGCAGCGCCAGCCCGTAATCCCAGGGGCCGGGACCGTCGCCCGCGGCCCGGCGCCGCGCCTGCAGCCTGAGGTAGGCGGAGTACCTGTGGTGCCCGTCCGCGATCAGCGCGCTGCGCGGCGCCAGGTCGGCGGCGACCGCGGCCAGCTCGGCCGGGCCGGTGACGGCCCAGAGCCGGTGCCGTATCCCGTCCGGGGTCACGGTGTCGACCAGCGGCGGCCGCCCGGTGGCGACCTCGTCGATGATGCGGGCCGACTCCCCGCGCGTGCTCCCGTCGTGCAGCAGGTAAATCGGCTCCAGGTTGGCCTGGGTCGCCTCCATGAGCTGGAGCCGCCGGCCACCGGACCGGGCGCGACGTCCTCGTGCGGCCGGACGACGCCGGCCTCCAGCGGGCTGAGGCGCAGCGCCCCGATCAGGCCGCGCTGGATCACGGCCGGCTGGCCCGCGGGCGCTCCGCCGTTTTCGCGCCCGTGTAGTGTGGCCTGCTCGTAGACGTACAGCGACCGTTCTGGGTCCGGCTGCAGTATTCGCTCGTCCTGCCACTCGCGCAAGGTCGCGGCCGCGTCGTCGTACATGTCGCCCTGGTGCCCCGGCGCGTGCCGCGGCAGGATCAGCCGGACGACGTTGTGCGGGTCGGCCGCGATCAGCTGGTCCTCTATGTCGTGGGCGATGACGTCGTACGGTGGAGAAGTGACCTCGGCGAGTCCGCTGACCCGGTCCCGGGCATAACGGACGCCGCGAAAGGGCGCCAGCGCGAGCCCGGCCTGCCCGGGTGCGGCTGGCTCGTGGGCGGACGGAAGGATCTGCACATATGTCAGAAGGACCAGCCGGCGGCCAGGATTCCCGCCCCGGGCCAGAGCCGTCCGCCGCGGACGCCGCGAACGGGCCCGGGGCGGCTGATGCCGGCGGGGACGGGCAGGGCGCCGACCCGGTCGGCCACGATACCTACGACCTGTACCAGCGCGGGCTGGAGCTGCTCGGACGGGGCAGCGCGGCCGCAGCCGCGCAGCTGCTGGAGCGGGCCGCCGCGGCCGAGCCGCAGTCCCGCAGCGTCCTGGAGGCTCTGGCCCGGGCGCAGTTCGACGCTGGGCGGTACGCGGCCGCGGCCGGAAACTTCCGCCGGATCGTGGAGGCCAGCCCCAGCGACGACTACGCGCAGTTCGGCCTGGGCCTGGCGCTGGCCAGGACCGGGGACCCCGGCGCCGCCGCCGAGCACCTGGCGCTGGCGGCCGCCATGCAGCCGGACCTGAGGCACTACGCCGACGCGCTGCGCAGCGTCCGCGCCACGCTGCGGGCCCGCGCGCAGGCCGCGGCCGAAAACCCCGAGAATCCGCAACGGGACGCCAGCGATGCCTGAGCCCGCCGCGGCCGACCCGGTCCGCGGGGACCGCGAGGCGGCGCTGCCGCGGTCCACCGAGCGCCCGCCCACCAGCGCCTACGACGTGGCGCTGCTGGACCTGGACGGGGTCGTTTACCTGGGCGGGGCCGCCGTGGGGGGCGCGACCGAGGCGCTGGCCGAGGCCAGGCGCCGGGGGATGCGGCTGGCGTTCGTGACCAACAACGCGTCCCGGTCGCCCTCGGCCATCGCCGCGCAGCTCAACCGCCTCGGCGTCCCGGCGGTCCCGGCCGAGATAGTCACCTCGGCGCAGGCCGCCGCGCGCCTGCTGGCCGAGCGCCTGCCCGCGGGCGCTCCGGTGCTCGTGGTGGGCGGCATCGGGCTGCGCCTCGCGCTGCGCGAGCGGGGGCTGCGACCGGTGTCCACGGCCCTCGACCGGCCCGCGGCCGTGGTGCAGGGCTACGGACCGGACATCGGCTACCCGCTGCTGGCCGAGGGCGGGCTCGCGGTGCGGGCCGGAGCCTGGTTCGTGGCCGCCAACGCCGACCTCACGCTGCCGACCCCGCGGGGCCTGCAACCGGGCAACGGCTCGCTCGTGCAGGTGATCGCCACCGCGACCGGCCAACAGCCGGTGGTGGCCGGGAAGCCGGAGCCGCCGCTGCACGCCGAGGCGGTGGCGCGGACCGGCGCGGCCCGGCCGCTGGTGGTGGGCGACCGGCTGGACACCGACATCGAGGGGGCGGTGCGAGTCGGGGCGGACAGCATGCTGGTCCTCACCGGCGTCACCCAGCCGGCCGGCGCCGTGCTCGCCCCGGCGCACCAGCGGCCCTCCTACCTGGCGCACGACCTGTCCGGCCTGCTGGAGCCGCACCCGCCGGTGACCGCCGCCGGGAGCGAGTTCCGCTGCCGCGGCTGGAGCGCACGGCTGGTGACCGTTATGGCCCATCAGGATGGGCAAGCCGCGCGGCTGGAGATCGATGGCGGGGGCGTGGCCATCGACGGCCTGCGGGCCCTGTGCGCCGCCGCGTGGTCGGCGGGCCCGGTGGCCGCCGACAGCGTGGCCTCCGCCGTCGCCCGCCTCGGCTTCCCCGGATAGCCAGGCCGGCTACCAGGCGATCGCCGAGTCGGTCGCCCAGCTCGCGTTCAGCCGGGTCACCCGCCCGGTCGCGAGATCGAGCCGGTCCAGGCGGGCTGGCCCGGGTCGGAAGCCGGACTTGGTCGGCTCGGCTTGCCAGCCGGACTGGGTCAGCAGGTACCGGCCGGTGGGGTCGAGCGTGATGGCGGCCAGGGGACTCGGGATCCCCGGGAAGCTGCGCACCAGGCGGGTGTGCCTGGTGGCCAGGTCGAAGGCCAGCAGTTGCCAGTCACTGGTGGTACGCGACGTGACGACGTACGCGGTCTGGCCGTCCGGGGCGACGGCCAGATCCCCCGGGAGCGAGCCGCCGGTCGGCACGAAGCGCATGTGATCGGCCAGGCTCCCCGCCGCCGCGCTGGTGTCCAGGACCACGTCGCCGTATCCGACGATACGCCCGTCGGCGCTGAGCGACAGGCCCACGCCGATCCGTCCGGCAGGATTCGTAAAGGTCCACCGCTTGGCCTGCCCGGTCACCGTGTTGACGGCGGCCAGGAACTCCCGCGGGACGGCCACCCGGGGCGACTGGCCGCACACCGGCGCGTAGTAGGCGATCTGGCCGTTCCCGCTCACCGCCATCGCCCAGGGGTTCGGCACGATCCCCGCGACCGTCGTGAACGGGGTGATCGGGGTCGGCGTGCCGTTCGCGCTCAGCCGGAACCGGTACAGAGCGGTGCGGCACTGCCCCGGCTGCGTGGCCGCGACCACGAACGTGCGGCCGTCCGAGGTGGCCACGGCGTCCAGGTCAGTCGCGGAGAACGGCAGGCTGATCCGCGCCCCCGGGTCCCCGGTGGTCGCGTTGACCACAAACATGTACGGATGCTGCGCGACCTTCAGTGCGACGAAATAGTCCGGCGTGGTGCGGCTGGCCTGGCCGGTGCCCGGGCCGGGGGTGGCCCGTGGGAGCAGCACGGCCACGGCGCAGACGACCGCAATGACGGCGGCGCCCGCGGCCAGCGGTACCAGCCAGCGGCTGCGTGACCGGCGGTCACGGCCCGGCAGGGACGGCCGGAGCGTGAGCGTCTCCGGCCGGACCGTCTCCGCGGCGGCGCGGTAGGCGTCGCGCAGCCTGTCCTCCAGAGTGTTCACAGCTCCTCCTTCAGGTCGCGGGCCAGCGCGGCCAGCGCGCGGGACGCGGTCGACGACACGGTGGCCCGGCTGACCCCCAGTGCCGCCGCGATCTCGTGGTCGGTCAGGTCCAGGTAGTAGCGCAGCGCCAGCACCTCCCGGGCCCGGCGGGGCAGCCGGGCCACGGCGGCCAGCAGGGCCTTGCGGTCCTCGCCGGCCAGGGCCGCGGACTCGGCCGACCAGACCGGGGGCTCGTGCGGTACCCGGCGCAGCACCGCGCCTTGCGGGCCCGCAGCACCGAGCGGGATCCGTTAATGACGGACGCCCGCAGGTAGGGGAGCGCCTTGTCGCGGTCCCTGAGCCTGGGCAGGCTCCGGTGCAGGCCGAAGAACGCGTCCTGGACCACGTCCTCCGCGCTCGGCTGGTCGCCGAGCAGCAGCGTGGCCACCCGGACGAGGGTGACCGCGTGCGTGCGGAACAGGTCATCGACCAGATCTCCGGCCTGGTCTGCGGCAGGCAACGAAGCGGGCACCTCCTCCGAGCGGAGGCGGCCGGATTGCCCATGATCGCCGGTCATGCTGCCCGCCTGGTGGTGTCGCACAAACCTATGACGCCGCACCCACGCTGATGCTGAGTCCCGCGGTCAATTCTCCGCTTTCCGGCCTAGGGCGGCCGCGGCAGAAATACGACTTCCGTAGCACCGGAATCAGCCCTTCGGCCGACGCGCCCCCGAAGGCGGCCCAGCCAGACTGACGGGGCTGGCCGGGCACGCGGTCGCGGCCGGCAGGAAGGAACGAGTAGACATGATCGAGGCACGGGGGCTTACCAAGAGATACGGTGACACGCTCGCCGTCGACGACCTCTCGTTCCGCGTCGAGCCCGGGAAGATCACCGGCTTCCTGGGCCCGAACGGGGCGGGGAAGACCACTACCATGCGGCTGATCCTCGGCCTGGACCACCCCACCGGCGGCACGGTGACCGTCAACGGCCAGCCGTTCGATCGGCTGGCTCACCCGATGCGCGAGGTCGGGGCGCTGTTGGACGCGAAGGCCGTGCACGGCGGCCGCAGCGCCTACAACCACCTGCTGTGCCTGGCCGAGACCAACAACCTGCCCCGGCGCCGGGTGGACGAGACACTCGCGCTCGTCGGCCTGGGGGAGGTCGCGCGCAAGCGCTCCAAGGGCTTCTCGCTGGGCATGGGCCAGCGCCTCGGGATCGCCGCTACGCTGCTCGGCGACCCGGGCATCCTGATGTTCGACGAGCCGGTGAACGGGCTGGATCCCGAGGGCATCCTATGGATCCGCAACCTGATGAAGGCGCTGGCCGCCGAGGGGCGCACGGTCTTCGTCTCCAGTCACCTGATGTCGGAGATGGAGAACACCGCCGACCATCTGCTCGTGATCGGCCGCGGCCGGCTCATCGCGGACTGCACCGTGGCCGAGTTCATCGCGGCCAACTCCCGGCAGTCGGTCCGGGTGCGCACGCCGCAGCCTGCCGCGCTGGCCGGGGCGGTCGCGGCCGCGGGCGGCCTGGTGCGCGAGGACGGCGACGGCCTGATGACCGTGCAGGGCCTGAGCGTCAGCCAGGTCGGGGACCTGGCGTTCGAGAACGCGGTGCGGCTGCATGAGCTCGCGCCCGCCCAGGCGTCGCTGGAGCAGGCGTTCATGGAGCTGACCGCCTCCAGCGTGCAGTTCCACGCCGGGGTGCCGGACGAGCTGGACCTCCAGCCCGTTAACGCAGGAGAGGTGGCCTGAGATGGCGACGACAGTAATACCGGCCGGCGCCCGGGCCGCGCTGCCTGCCCTGCGGGGGCGGGCGGGCTTCGGCGGCACGCTGCGCTCGGAGCTCACGAAGATCCGTTCTGTCCGTTCCACGTACTGGTCGCTGATCGCGCTCGTCGTGATCACGATCGGGATCAGCGCGCTGTTCGCCTACGGCCACGCGCAGAACTTCAGCCAGATGCCCGCCTTCGGCCAGACGCACCAGCGGGCCCAGTTCATCGCGCAGGCCACCGAGACGAGCCTGTTCGGGCTGATCCTCGGCCAGCTGGTCATCGCCGTGCTCGGCGCGATCACGATCACGTCCGAGTACTCGACCGGCATGATCAGGACGTCGCTGTCGGTCATGCCGCGGCGCGGTGTCGTTTTCGCGGCCAAGGCCGTGGTGTTCGCGGCGATCGCGCTGGTCGTCGGGCTGGTCACGTCGTTCGCCAGCTACTTCGTGGGACAGGCCATCCTGTCCACTCAGCACATCAACTCCACGGTCGGCCAGCCCGGGGTGTTGCGCGCGGTGATCGGCGGCGGTCTGTTCCTCGCGGTCTGCGGCCTGCTCTCGTTCGGCCTGGGCGCCGTGCTGCGGCACACCGCCGGGGCGATCACCGCCGCGATCGGGCTGCTGTTCGTGGCGTACATCCTGAGCGGGTTCCTGCCCTACAACTGGGCCGTGCACGTGGACAAGTGGATCCCGTTCAACGCGGGCGGCGCGATCTGGGAGAACGCCTCCGGCAACAACATGTTCAGCCCGTGGACCGGGTTCGCGGTGTTCTGTGGCTACGCGGCGATCGCCCTGATCGCCGGCCTGATCCTGTTCCGCAAGCGGGACGCGTAACGGGGGCGCGCTGTGTCCCGGCGCCTCTGGCGGTGCCGGGACACAGCGCGTCAGGCCGGCTGGCAGCGGGGACACCAGAATATGAGCCGCTCCTCCGGGGCGGGGCCCTGGCTGGCCCGGCGCACCGGGGTGCCACAGCGGCGGCACGGCCGCCCGGCCCGGCCGTAGACCCAGGTTTCCCGGCCGCGGCCCCGGTCGCCCGTGGTGACCGTGCCGCCACGGTCCTTGTTGGCGTCGAGCAGCCGCTGGGCCAGGGTCACGAGCTCGGGCAGCGCCTCGATGTCGGCGACCGGGCGCCAGGGGCTGACGCCGCGCAGGAACAGCGTCTCGGCCCGGTAAATCGTGCCGAGGCCCGCCAGGTTGCGCTGGTCCAGCAGGGCCTCGCCGATGGCCCGGTCCGGGCCGGCCTGCAGCCGCCGTACCGCCTCGGCCGGATCCCAGCCGGGACCGAGCAGGTCGGGACCGAGATGGCCCACTACGCGTTCCTCGTTGTGACTCGGCAGGACCTCGACGATGCCGAGCAGGTACCCGAGCGCCTGCCGGGCGTCGTTGGCCAGGATGAGCCGGATCCGGTGATCACGCGGCAGGTAGTCGCTGGCCGGGCGGATCCGCCAGGATCCCTCCATGCGCAGGTGGGTGTGGATGGTCAGCCCGCCGTCCACCCGGGTCAGCAGGTGCTTGCCCCGGGAGACGGTGCCGGTCACGGCCCGCCCGGTCAGGTCGGTCGTGGCGAACCGCGGCACCCGGAAGTCGCTGCACCGTAGCGCGCGGCCGGTCAGCGCCTCGTCGAGCTGGCGCGCGGTGCGCCAGACCACATCGCCCTCGGGCATGCTCAGCCCAGCCCGGATTCGCGCAGCGTAACGTTGAGACGGCCAGCGGCCAGGCCGATGCCCGGATCGCCGGTGCCCGGCAGGGTCCGGGGCACCCCGCGGTAGGCCGTCATGGTGCCCAAGCTATGGCGGCGCGACGGCGTGCACTACACCAGCTTCCGCAGGCGCAGCAGGTCGAGCACGTTGCCCTGGACCTTCAGGCGCCCGGTGAGCCAGGCCCGCGCGAAGCTCCCCGGATCGTCGGCGATGGACACCACCACATCGCCGTTGGCTATGAACCGGATCTGGGCGGGGCCGTCCCCCTCGCCCGCCTCCCGGACCGGATCCGCGCCGTCCTGGCCCAGCCGGGTCACGAACGTCACCCCGAGATCAGGGATCTCGCAGCTGAGGGTCCGGTCCGCCAGGTACGCAGCGCGATCGTCCGCGCTCATGCCCGAGATGCGAGCCGTGAGCCCCTCCAGGGCCTTGCGGCACTCTTCCGCGGTCGCCATCGTCACCTCGCCTTCCAGGCCATTCTCCCCGTCCGCGGCGCCCCCGGTCCAACTCGGTGCCGTGCCGGCGCGCTTAGGTGCGTCGGCCCGGTGCCCGCGGGCGGTAGCGTTCCAGGCAGGGAAGAACAGCCACCGCGGGAAGCAGGCCAGGGACGAGGAGAATGAAGGCTGATGGAGACGGAATCCGATACCGCTGACGGGTGGTTCCCGGAGCCGGCCGAGGCGCCCTGGGAGCCGGAGGAGGAGTCCCCGGAGCCGGCCGGGGCGTTCCCGGAGCCGGGCGGGCCGCGGGCGGCCACCGGCGAGCCCAGGGTAGACGCCGCGCTGGCCAGGCTGGACGAGCTGGCCGGGCGCCCGGTGACCGAGCACCGGCCTATCTTCGAAGACGTGCACAGGAGGTTGCGGGACGTGCTCGGCGAGCTGGACACCCGCCAGCCGCCGCAGGCCCAGGACGCCACGGACGCGGCGAGCCGGGCGGGCCGCTGACCGGAACGCTGGCGAGCCCATGGTGAGGAGGACGCGGCTGGACACCGAGCTCGTGCGCAGGGGGCTGGCCCGGTCGCGGGAGCAGGCGGCCGAGCTGATCGCGGCGGGCCGGGTGGCGGTGGGCGGGCAGGCCGCGGCCAAGGCGGCCACTCAGGTAGGCCGGGACGCGGCGATCACGATCGCGGACGCGGCCGATGGCCCGGACTACGCGTCGCGCGGCGGCCGCAAGCTGGAAGGCGCGCTGGCGGCCTTCGCCGACCTGGCCGTGGCCGGACGGCGCTGCCTGGACGCGGGCGCCTCGACCGGCGGCTTCACCGACGTGCTGCTGCGGGCCGGGGCGGCGCACGTGGTCGCGGTCGACGTCGGATACGGCCAGCTGGCCTGGTCACTGCGCAGCGATCCGAGGGTCACCGTGCTGGACCGCGTCAACGTGCGCCAGCTCACCCCGGAACAGGTGGCGCCGCCGCCCCGCCTGGTCACAGCGGACCTGTCGTTTATCTCGCTGACGCTCGTGCTTCCCGCGCTGGCCGCCTGTGCTGCCCCGGATGCCGATTTCGTGCTGCTGGTGAAGCCGCAGTTCGAGGTGGGTAAGGGCAACGTCGGAGCGGGCGGCGTGGTCAGGGACCCGGACCTCAGGGCGGCGGCCGTCGAGTCCGTCGCGGCCGCAGCGTGGGAGGTCGGCCTGGGCGCGGCGGGAATCGTGGCCAGTCCGCTCCCAGGCCCGTCCGGGAACGTGGAGTATTTCCTGTGGCTGCGCCGCGCGGCGCAGCCGCTGAACCACGCCGCCTTGCGGCAGGCCATCGCGGAAGGACCTCAGTGAAGCCGAAGCGGACCATGCTCGTCGTCGCGCACATCGAGCGCCCGGCAGCGGTACGCGTGGCCCGCACCGTCGTGGACCGGCTGACCGCTGCGAGGATGACGGTCCGGGTCCTGGCACCCGAGGCCGCCGAACTGGGCACCGCGGAGACCGAGATCGTGCCGGCCACGGCCCTGGCCGCGAACGACGCGGAGATGATGCTGGTGATCGGGGGTGACGGCACCCTGCTGCGCGCGGCCGAGCTGGCCCGGCCGGCCGGGGTGCCGCTGCTCGGGGTCAACCTCGGTCACGTGGGCTTCCTGGCCGAGGCCGAGCCGGAAGACCTTTCCGAGGCGGTCGACCAGGTGGTCGAGGGGAAGCTCGAGATCGAGCAGCGGATGACGATCGACGTGAGCGTGCGCGCGAACGACGACGTGGCCACGACGACCTGGGCCCTGAACGAGGCCAGCGTCGAGAAGGGCGCGCGGGAGCGGATGCTCGACATGGTGATGGAGGTGGACGGGCGCCCGCTGTCCCGGTGGGGATGCGACGGCGTCGTGTTCGCCACCCCGACCGGCTCGACGGCGTACGCGTTCTCGGCCGGCGGTCCCGTGGTCTGGCCGGAGGTCGAGGCGCTGCTGTTGGTGCCGATCAGCGCGCACGCCCTCTTCGCGAGGCCCATGGTCGTCTCGCCACGCTCCGTGCTCGCGGCCGAGGTGATCGGCCCCGCCTGGGGCCAGGGTGAGACTTCCCGGGCCGTCTTGTGGTGCGATGGACGGCGTAGGGTTGACCTGGATCCGGGAGCGCGCGTGGAAGTGCGGCGCGGCAGCCAGCCGGTGCTGCTGGCCCGGCTGCGGGGCGTCAGCGCGGGCGCCGAGGGCAGCGAGGTCAGCGCGCCCTTCACCGACCGGCTCGTGGCCAAGTTCGATCTCCCGGTAACGGGCTGGCGCGGCAAGGGCGACCGGCGGCAGGCAGCGCACGGCAGTACGGCCGCGCAGCATCCAGCGACGGCCGCCCCCCGGGAAACCCCGGCCGCGCGCCAGCGAGATGAGGAGCCGGGCGGCGATGCTTGAGGAAGTCCGTATCACCGGGCTCGGAGTGATCGACGACGCCGTGCTCGAGCTCTCCCCAGGCTTCAACGTGGTCACCGGTGAGACCGGCGCAGGCAAGACCATGGTCGTCTCGGGGCTGGGCCTGCTGTTCGGTGGCCGGGCCGACCCGGCGCGGGTGCGGCCCGGCGCCGACCGCGCCAACGTGGAGGGCAGGCTGAGCGTCGAGGCCGACGGCCCGGTGGCGCGGCACGTGACCGACGCAGGCGGCGACCTCGACGACGGGGGCGGCACGCTGATCCTGAGCCGCTCGGTCTCGGCCGAGGGACGTTCCCGCGCCTACGCCGGAGGCCGGTCGGTCCCGGTGTCGCTGCTCACCTACCTGGCCGACGACCTGGTCGCCGTGCATGGGCAGGCCGATCAGCAGCAGCTGCTCAAGCCCGCCCGGCAGCGCGAGGCACTGGACCGGTTCGCGGGCGCAGGCCTGGCGGCGCTGCTGGGCGACTACCAGCGGGCCTACCAGCGGCACCGTGACGTCCGCCGCGAGCTGGACGAGCTGACCTCGCGCGCCCGCGAGCGGGAGCGCCAGGCCGAGGACCTGCGGCGCGGCCTGGCCGAGATCGAGCAAGCGGACCCCTCCGACGGCGAGGACCTCGAACTGCTCGCCGAGGAGCAGCGGCTGTCGCACGCCGACGCGCTGCACGCGGCGGCCACGACGGCGCACGAGGCCCTGCTCGGGGACCCCTCGAGCGGCCAGTACGACGCGGCGGACGCGGTCACGCTGCTCGGCGTCGCGCGGCAGGCGCTGGAGGGCGCGGCCGACCACGACGCCGCCCTGGCGGCCCTCGGGGCGAGGGTCTCCGAGGCGGCCTACCTGGTCTCCGACGTCGCCGCCGACCTGGCCTCCTACGCGCAGTCGGTGGAGGCGGACCCGGTCAGGCTCGCCGCCGTCCAGGAACGGCGGGCGACGCTCACCCGCCTGATCCGGCTGTTCGGCGGCCCGTCCGCAGAGCCTGCGGGGGTTCCCGGAGCCGACGAGCAAGCCGGGGGCAGCGGACCCGACGGGGCCGGAGGCACCGGCCAGGCCGACGGGGCCGGAGCCGCCGGCCGGGCGGGCGAGTCCAGCGCCGCGGCCGCCCCGGGGCCGCCGGACGCCGCCAGCGGCGTGACGGCCGTGCTCGCGTGGGCCAAGCGGGCCGGTTCCCGGCTGGCCGAGCTGGAGGGCGACGACGACCGGATCACCGCCCTGACCGACGAGGAGGCCCGCCTCGCTGCGGAGGCCGGGCAGCTGGCCGGCCTGCTCAGTGCCGCCCGGAAGGAGGCGGCCGAGAAGTTCGCGGGCGATGTCACCGCCGAACTGGTCGCGCTCGCGATGCCCCACGCCAGGCTCACGGTGGCGGTGACGCCGCTCAGCGAGGCCGGCCCGTACGGCGCCGACGACGTCGAGATCAGGCTGTCGGCGCACCCGGGCGCCCCGGCGCTCGCGCTGCACAAGGGAGCTTCCGGGGGAGAGCTGTCCCGGGTCATGCTGGCCCTCGAGGTCGTCTTCGCCGGTGCGGACCCCGTGCCGACCTTCGTGTTCGACGAGGTGGACGCCGGCGTCGGCGGCAAGGCCGCGGTGGAGGTCGGGCGCAGGCTGGCCCGCCTGGCCCGGCGGGCGCAGGTGATCGTGGTCACCCACCTGCCGCAGGTGGCGGCCTTCGCCGACACCCACCTGGTAGTGGAGAAGGCCGACGACGGCTCGGTCACCAGGAGCGGGGTCGCCCGGATGGACCAGGCGGGGCGGGTCAGGGAGCTGTCGCGGATGCTGGCGGGCCTGGAAGACTCCGAGTTCGGCCGGGCCCACGCGGAGGAACTGCTCGCGGCCGCCGCCGCCGAGCGGGCGGCGGGCTGAAGCTGGGTCCAGGCTGTGGATCTGCTGACGATTGCGGACCGTGACCGCACCTGCGGCGTCCCGCAGGCTCGAAATCTGGCAAACTTACTGTGCGATGAAGGCCCAGCCTCGGAAACCACGCAGAATGCGCCGGAAAGGGTCCGAGGACCTGCCCGGCGTAACTGCGACCGCGCGGCTGGACCGCAAGACCAAGAACCTGGCCAACCGGCTGTGCCCGGGTGACATCGCCATCATCAACCATAAGGACCTGGACCTGACCGGCGCCGACGCGCTGGCGGGCTGCCAGGTTGCCGCCGTGGTGAACGCCGCGCAAAGCATCAGCGGACGGTACCCGAACCGCGGGCCGCAGTTCCTGATCGAGGCGGGCATCCCGCTGATCGACGACGTGGGCCCCGAGGTGTTCGACCGGGTGCAGGAAGGGCAGCTGGTCCGGCTGGACGGCGACACCCTGTACGCCGGTGGTCAGGTCGTGGCCAAGGGCCGGCAGCAGGACGCCAGCTCGGTGGCGGCTGCCATGGCCAGCGCCAAGGCCAACGTGGCCGCCGAGATTGAGGCGTTCGCGGCCAACACGATGGAGTACGTCAAGAACGAGTACCCGCTGCTCATCGACGGGATCGGGATCCCCGCCCTGCGGACGGAACTGGACGGCAGGGACACGCTCGTCGTGGTGCGCGGCTACCACCACCGCGAGGATCTCGCCACGCTGCGCTCCTACATCCGGGACCGTCGGCCGGCCATGGTGGGCGTCGACGGGGGCGCCGATGCCCTGCTGGAGGCGGGCTACCGCCCGGACCTGATTGTCGGCGACATGGACTCGGTGTCTGACACGGCCTTGCAGTGCGGCGCCGAGATCGTCGTGCACGCTTACCCGGACGGCCGGGCACCGGGCCTGTCCCGGGTCCAGGCGCTGGGGCTCGACGCGGCGATCTGCCCGGCCGCGGGGACCAGCGAGGACATCGCGCTGCTGATCGCCGACGAGCACGGGGCCAGCCTGATCGTCGCCGTGGGCATGCACCACACGCTGGTAGAGTTCCTGGACAAGGGCCGGTCGGGGATGGCGAGCACGTTCCTCACCCGGCTCAGGGTGGACGACAAGATCGTTGACGCCAAGGGGGTCAGCAGGCTCTACCAGAGCCGGGTCTCGGCCACGGCCGTCATCCCGCTGCTGCTCGCCGCGGCGGTGACCATTGTGGTGGCCGCGACGACCCTGACTGCGGGCCAGATCTTCTTCAGGTACCTCGGCACGCAGCTGGAGACCTTCTGGTACTGGCTGACTGGACTGTTTTAGTGATTGATTTCCGTTATCACCTGGTCTCGATTGTGGCTGTGTTTCTCGCGCTGGCGATCGGTATCGTCATCGGCGCGAGCGCGCTCAAGCCCGACGTGCTCAAAGTGTTCGACAATGCCTCGAGCCGCGAGCAGCGGCAGATCACCTCGCAGCGGGCCACCATCAAGAGCCTGCAGAACCAGCTCGGCAGCGACCAGGCGCTCGCGCAGGCCGCCGCGCCGAGATTGCTGAGCGGCCTGCTCGCGGGCCAGCAGGTGGCGCTCGTGACCGCGCCGGGCGCGGACGCCACGACCGTCAACGGCGTCACCGCCGCCCTGAAGCTGGCGGGGGCGAAGATCACCACCCAGGCTCAGCTGCAGCCCTCGTTCTTCGACACCAGCGCCAGCACGCAGAACAGCCTCGAAACCCTGGCCCAGCAGGTCGCACCCCCCGGCCTGCTGCAGACGACGCCGCCCGGCGCCAACCCTCAGATCGCCGGGCAGCAGGAGGCCGCGCGGGTGCTCGCCGCCGCGCTGGTCACCAAGGGCACCGACCTGCCTGCCGACCAGGTCAACACTATCCTCAGCGGGTTCACGCAGCAGGGATTCCTGCAGCTGAGCCCCGCGAGCGGAGCCGCGGCGCCGCCTCAGGCCACGCTCGCCGTCGTGATCATCCCCGCGTCCCCCCCGTCGGCCGACGCTGACCCCGCCAACCTGGCGCTGATCTCGGTGGCCGAGCAGCTCAGCCTGTCGAGCCTGGACCACGCCGTCGTCCTCGCGGGCTCGCTGACCGGCTCGGGCCCCGGCAGCGCCATCGACGAGTTGGTCAACGGCGGCACCGGGGTGCATCTGTCCAGCGTCGACAACGCGGACAAGGAAACCGGCCAGATTCTCGTCGTCCAGGCCCTCAGCTACCTGCTGGACGGGCACCCGCCGGCCGCGTACGGCGTCGGCACCGGCGCGGTCCCGAGCCCGGCGCCCACCCCGTCCCCGACGCCGTCGGCCACACCGTCGGCCACGCTCAAGCGGCCGGTCCGCGCGTGAGCCGCGGCACGCCCCGCATCGGCGGGGCCCTGCTGACCGGCGCGCTGGCCGCGGCCAGCGCGCGCGCCGCCTACGCCGCCCTGAACGCCTGCCCGCCGGGCGGCCGTCAGGCCTGGGCCAGGACCAACCACCGCGGCGAGCCGGTGACCCTGCTCGAGGGCCCGGCGGCCGCGGCGGCGGCCGGCGCGGCCGCCCTGATCGCGCCCGCGCTGCCCGCCCGCGCCCGGGCCGCGCTCGCGGTGGCCGGAGCGGGGGCGGCCGCGTTCGGCGGCTACGACGACCTGAAGGGCAGCGCGGCCCGGCGCGGGTTCCGCGGCCACCTCGGGGCCCTGGCCCGCGGCGAGGTCACCAGCGGCGCCGTGAAGATAGCCGGGATCGGCGCCACCGGGCTCGCCGCCGCCGCGCTGGCCGGCGCCGATGGCGACAGGGCTGGCGGCGCTCCCGCGGCGGACCTGCTGATCAACGCGGGCCTGACCGCGGGCGGCGCGAACCTACTCAACCTCTTTGACCTCCGCCCCGGGCGGGCGATCAAGGTGGCGCTGGCCGCGAGCACCGCGCTCGGCCTTGCCTGCCCCGAGGGAGCGCTCGCCGCCGCAGCCCCGGCAGGCGCCGCACTCGCGGTGCTGCCGGAGGACCTCGGCGAGCGGGCCATGCTCGGGGACGCCGGAGCCAACGCGCTGGGCGGCATGCTCGGCGTGGCGGCCGCCGTGGCGCTGCCGCGAAAGGCGCGGATCGCCGTCCTGGCGGCGATCACCGGGCTGACCGCGGCCAGCGAGGTGGTGAGCTTCACCCGGGTCATCGACCGGACCCCGCCGCTGCGGTGGCTGGACATGCTCGGCCGCCGGCCCGCGGCGCCCGCCGGCGCCGCACCCGGGGCGGGCGGGACCGTGACCAGCACGGGCGATACGGATGGGGCTGGTGAGGTGAATGCGCCCGGCGCGGCGGGCGGGATGAGCGAGGCGCCGAGCGCGGTGCCCGGGCCCGCGGCTTCGTCGCCGGCCGCCGCCCCGCAGTGAGCCTTGTCATCCCCTCCCGACCACCCACGTACCCTGAGCGGAGTCAACGGATGAGAAAGGTTCAGTGACCAGGCCTGCCCTCCCGGTGACCGACCGGAGCCCGGAACCGAGCCGCCCAAACCAGCTGACCAAGGCCATCGGCCGTGCCGCCGTCCTCATCGCGGCGCTGACCGCGGCGGGCCGGGTCATCGGCTTCGGGCGCCAGCTGGTGTTCGCGCACACGGTGGCCAACTCCTGCCTCGGATCCGCCTACACCACCGCGAACCTGGTGCCGAACATCATCTACGACATCGTGCTGGGCGGGGCGCTGGCCAGCATCATGGTGCCGGTGCTGGCGGGTCCGGCCGAGCTGTCCGCGGCGGACCCGCGGGCGGCCCGCGACACCCGCCGGATCTCCTCCGCCCTGCTGACCTGGACGGTGCTGCTGCTGGCCCCGGTGAGCGTGATCCTGGCCCTGGCCGCGAACCCGGTGATCTCGGTCCTGATCCCGCACCTGCGGGGCTGCGCGAAGGCGGAGGCTGTCGCGGTCGGCTCGAGCATGCTCAAGGTGTTCGCCCTGCAGATCCTGCTCTACGGCCTGGCCGTGGTGCTCTACGGGATCTTGCAGGCGCACCGCAAGTTCACCGCGCCCGCGCTGGCACCGGTGCTGTCCAGCCTCGTGGTCATCGCCGCCTACCTGGTGTTCGTGCCGCTCGGCGGGACGCACACCACCCGCCTAGCCGGCCTGTCGGGCGCGGCCGAGCTGACGCTGTCCGTGGGCACCACGGCGGGCGTGGCCGCGCTCGTGCTGACCGCGGTGGTGCCGGCGCTGCGGCTGCGGCTGCGGCTTCGGCCGATGCTCAGGTTCCCGGACGGCGTCGCCCGGCGGGCGGCCAGCCTGGCCACGGTCGGGATCGCAGCCTTGATCGCCCAGGACGCATCGCTCATCGTGGTGACACGGCTGGCCAACGGCCACGGCGGGAGCGGCGCCGTGGTCTTGTACAACTACGGCTGGCAGATGTCCTTCGCGGTGTATGCGGTGCTCGCCGTCCCGATCGCGGTCAGCGCCTTCCCCGTGCTGTCGGCCCGGGACGGCGAGGAATTCGACGCGACGGCGGCCTTCTCCACGCGGGCGGTGCTGCTCGTGTCCTGCCTGGGTGCGGCGCTGCTCGCCGGGGCCGCCGTCCCCGCCGCCCACCTGTTCGCCTCGCACCCGGCGCAGGCCAGGCAGCTCGCCCTGGCGCTGGCCGCGTTCGCGCCGGGGGTGATCGGGTACGGCCTGATCGCGTGCCTGTCCCGGGTGCTGCTGGCCGACGGGAAGAACCGGGCAGCGGCGGCCGCCATGGCCGGCGGCTGGCTGATCGTGATCATGGTCGACGTCGTCGCGGTCAAGATGGTCACCGCCCGCTGGGTGGTGCCGGCCCTGGGCCTGGGCAATACCGTGGGCCTGGTGGTGTCGGGAGCAGCGCTGCTCGCGGCGGTCCGCCGGGCCAGGGGCGGCGCCGCGCTGCACGGCACCATGCGCGCCGCGGCGGCCGGGCTGGCCGGCGCCGTGGCCGGCGCGGCCACCGGCGCGGGGGTGTCCGCGGCCGTGCCGGTCGCCGGATTTCTCCCGAACGGGACGGTCGCCCTGCTGGCCTGCTGCGGTGTGGTGATCGCGTTCGGGGCGACGGCGTATGCGCTGGACGGCGGCGACCTGCGCGCGGTGGTGGCCAGGACCAGGCGCAAGGTCATGCCGTGACCGCGGCCCGGATCGCCTACGTCATCGCCACGACGGCGGGGGGGACCGGCCGTCACGTGGCGATGCTCGCCGCGGGCTGCTCGGCGCGGGGACTGGCCGTCGAAGTGTTCGGCCCGGCGGCGGCGCGGGGCCTGTTCCCGGCGGTCACGTTCGAGCCGGTGGAGATCGGCCCCCGCGTCCGCGGGGTCCGCGACGGGCAGGCGGTGCTGCGGCTGCGCAGGCTGCTGGCCCGCGACCGGCCCGATGTCGTGCACGCGCACGGCCTGCGCGCGGGCGCGGCGGCCGCGCTCGCCCTGGCCGGGCCGCATGGCCGTCGGCGGGGGCCGGCGCTGCTCGTCACCGCGCACAACGCGGCGCCGGCCGGAGCCGTGTCCGGGGCTGTCTACCTGGCCCTGGAGCGGCTGACCGCCCGGCGGGCGGACGCCGTGCTCTGCGTCAGCGCCGACCTGGCCGGCCGGATGCGCCGGGCCGGCGCGCGCGACGTCACGCTGACCGCGGTCCCGGCGCCCGCCGCCGAGTCACCGTCGGCCGAGGCGACCGGGAAGGCGCGGGCGGACATCGGCGCCTGCGGCCGTCCCGTGGTGCTCGCGGCCGGCCGGTTCGCCCGGCAGAAGGGCTTCGACACCCTGCTGGCCGCCGCGGTCATCCTGCAGCGCCGTGACCCGGCGCCGCTGGTGGTGATCGCCGGGGACGGCCCGCTGGCCGGCCAGCTGGCCGCGCAGTCCCGGGCGGCGGGCACCGATGTGAGGTTCCTGGGCCAGCGGGACGACGTCCCGGCGCTGCTCGCGGCGGCGGACGTCGTGGTGGTACCGAGCCGCTGGGAGGGACAGCCGCTCATCGTGCAGGAAGCGCTGCGAGGCCGGCCGCTCGTGGCGTCCCGCGTCGGCGGGATTCCCGCGCTGACCGGCGAGGCCGGGGCGCTGCTGGTCTCGCCGGACGACCCGGGCCGGCTCGCGGCGGCCGTAGCCACGGTGCTCGATAACCCGGTACTGTCCGGACACCTTGCGACCGCCGCGTCGGAGCGTGCCGCGGCGCTGCCGTCACCGTCCGTTGCGGTCGACGCCGCGGTTGCGGTCTACGCCCGGCTGGCCAGGCACGATCCCTAACCGGCCGGATAGCGCGGCGAAATCGCCGACGGGGCCGGCCTTCCCGTTCCGCCGCCCGCGTGCTGGTCCGCCCGGCGGCGGCTCCCGGTCTCCGCGGTCACGGCTCGGTAGTTACTGAGCGCACGTTGCATATGGCAATTTGCAACTCTCGCGAGATTAAGGTAAAAATCCAGCATTTCTGCTGAGGCAATGACCGCTGATGTGCTCAACTGTCTAACTGGGGTGGCACGCGCCTGCCCTGGGGGGACAAGCACATGGACAAAATGTCCGGGTTCTGCCGTTCGCGAGGCAAATTCCCAGCGGCGGGGCTGTGCGCGCGTCCAACCCGATGCCGGACACTACTGTCCCAGGTGGTCTCTCGTCCGCGGACTTTGCGCAGGCCAGCCCCATGACGAACGGCCAGGCGCCCTCGCCCAAGCCCCCCGGCCCGCTGCCCCGGCGGGTTCCGGGCAGCAGCCGCCTGATGCCGGGCAAGCGGCCCGAGGTTCCGCGCCCGAGGCTCCTGGGCGGACCGGCCGCCGCCGCGGCCGGCGTGCGGGCCCCGGGGGAACAGTCGGCCAGGCCCGAACTACGGCCCGTGCCGCCGCGGGCGCCCGGGACCGGTATCCCGTTCCGGGAGGGGCAGGCGCCCGGGACCGGTGCGCCGTCCCCAGAGGGGCGGGCGGCCGAAACCGGTGCGCCGTCCCCGGAGGGGCGGGCGGCCCGCCCTGAGGTACGGCCCCAGAACGGGCGGCAGGACGGCACCGAAGCCCGGCCTCCGCAGGAGCAGGCGCCGCGGCCCGAGGTTCCGCGCCCCGGGCCCGCGAACGGGCAGGCGCCCGGGCCGGAGCCGGACCGGCCGCGGCCCGACGCCCCGCCCGCGGGCGCCGCCGAAGACCCGGTCCCGCCACCGGACGAGCGGGTGACCGGGCCCGTGGTCCTGCGGCGGGATGCCCAGGTCGAGCGGCAGGACGCCGGGGGCCTCGCCCCGCGGGCAGCCGCCGAGGTCACCCCGTCCTGGCCCCAGGTTGTCGGCACCACGGTGCAGCTGTGGGTAGCGCGCCGCCGGACCTGGTGGCGCGTGCTCGCCGTGCTCATGGTGGTGCTGGTCGTCTTCGCCGCGGGCGGGCTGACCGTCGCGCTGCTGCGCGGCACCCGGCCCGGGAACGCGGCCGGCGGGGACCGCGCGGCGTCTGGCTCGCCGGGCCTGGCCCAGGTGCAGGCGGCGGCCGCCGCCCGGCAGCAGGCCGCCACCTGGGTCACGGCGCAGGTCAGCCATAGCGCCATGGTGTCGTGCGATCCGGCCATGTGCGCCGTCCTGGGGGCGCGGGGCTTCCCCTCGGGGGACCTCCTGACGCTGGGATCTGCGGCCAGTGACCCGCTCGGCTCGGCCGTCATCGTGGCCACGGCCGCGGTGCGCAGCGAATTCGGCAGCCGCCTGACCAGCGTCTACGCGCCGACAGTGATCGCCACTTTCGGCTCCGGATCGGCACGGATCGACGTCCGCGCGTACGCCGCCGGAGGCGCGGCCGTGTACCTGGCCGCGCTCCGGGCAGACCAGGCCGTCCGGCAGAACCTCGGCGGCGTGCTGCTGCGCAACTCCCGGATCAGCGCCGCGCCGACCGCGCGGGCACAGCTGGCCGCGGGCCAGGTCGACACGCGGCTGCTGACCATCCTGGCCACGCTCACCCACCAGGGCACGGTGAGCATCGTCGCGTTCGGTGACTCCGGGCCCGGGGCCGACCCGGGGGTACCGCTGCGCGCGGTCGAGCTGGCCAGCCCGCCCGGGGCGAAGACCGGGTACCTGTCGTCCGTGCTCGCGCTGCTGCGCGCCCAACAGGCGCCGTACCTCCCGAACACCGCCACGCTGGCACGGCTGGCCGGTGGCCAGGAGATCGCGCGGATCGAGTTCGCCGCACCGAGCCCCCTGGGCCTGCTGAGCGGCTAAAGCACGCGTTCCACCCAGTATCAAAATCACAGTGAAGGGGAGCACTTATGAAGCTGTCACGGAAAGGAGCCTGGGCCACCAGGCTGATCACCTCCTGCGTGCTGGCGTTCGGCCTGGCCGGGACGCTCGCGGCCGGCGCGTCGGCCGCGTCCGCGGCGACCGGAACCGGCTACCTCCGGCTCGCGCACCTGTCACCGAACACGCCGGCCGTGGACGTCTACCTGTACTCGTTCGGTAATCCCAGCGCCATGGTCGTGCTGCACCACGTCGCCTACGGCGAGGTGTCGCCGTACGAGGCGGTGGCCAGCGGCGAGTACACCGTGGCCATGCGGGCCGCCGGCGCCCCGGCGTCCGCCAAGCCGGTGCTGTCCACGACCGTCGACGTGGTCAGCGGCCACGCCTACACGGTGGCGGGGATGGGACCGCTGTTGGGGATCAGGCTGCAGGTGATCGAAGACAGCCTGGCGGGGTCACGCGACGCGGCGCTGGTGCGCACGATCCAGGCGTCGATGCACCAGGTGCCGGTCACCGTGACCGCGGGCAGCACGGTCATCGGCCGCGACCTCAACTTCACCACCGTGTCCTCCTACAAGGAGGTGAGCCCGGGCACCGTGACGGTCACCGCAGTGGGGCCGACCAAGCGCGGCAGCGGCCAGTTCGCCCTGGCCCGCGACACCATCTACACGATCGTCGTTCTGGATGACTCGGGCGGGCTCAAGCTCGACGCCCTGGTGGACTCCTCGGGCAGCAAGATCACGCCGGCCGGTTCCGCGCCCACGGGATTCGGCGGGACCGCGGCACGCCCCGGCGCGCCGCTGCTGCCGTGGATCGGCGCGGCCGCGGCCGGGCTGCTGATCGCCGCGGGCGGGACCATCCGGCTGCGCCGCCGCCACCGCCCGGCCATGCACGCGCGGTGACCCCGTGACGCGGTCCGGCCGGCACATCTCGCCGCTGCGCGTGGTGCGCCTGGCCGCCGTGGCCGCCCTGATCGTCGGCATCCTGCTGGCCGGCGCGGGCGTGACCGGGCTGGCGCTCGCCAGCCAGACCGGCCGTCCGGCCGTGCCGGTGGGCAAGCCGCCGCTGGTCCCGGTGCCCATCGGACGGCAGGCGCCCGTGCCGCAGCCGACCCCGCAGAAGGTGGCCAGGCCGGTCAGCCTCATCATCCCGTCCATCGGCGTCCGCACCGGGCTCGTCCACCTCGGGCTCACCTCGTCCGGCACGCTGCAGGTGCCGTCGACCACCACGGTGGCCGGCTGGTACACGGGCAGCGCGCGGCCCGGCGCCACCGGCGCCGCCGTGATCGTGGGCCACATCGACTCGCGGAACGCGGAGGGGGTCTTCTTCCGGCTGCGCCTGCTGCATCCGGGCAGCCGGGTGTACGTCCGGCGGGCCGACGGCACGCTGGCCGTGTTCGAGGTCACGTCGGTGCGCTCCTACCCGAAGTCCCGGTTCCCCACGCTGGCGGTGTACGGGCCGGTACCCGCCGCCGAACTGCGCCTGATCACCTGCGGCGGCACGTTCGACTGGGCGACTGGCCATTACCTCAGCAACACGATCGTGTACGCGACCCTGGTTCAGTGAGCGCCCGCGCCGAGCCTGCCGAGCGAGAAGCGACGGGCCAGCGGGTCGGTGTCACCCTCGGTGGCCAGGTCCGCTAGCCACTCGCCGAGCAGCGGCCCGAACTTGAAGCCGTGCCCGGATGTGCCGCTGCCGATCGCCACGCGGCCGACCCGGTCCACGATGAAGTCCTCGTCGGGGCTGTTGTCGTAGATGCAGCGCTCGATCCGGGCCAGGTCGGGCCCGAAGCCGGGCAGGTACTGGAGCACCAGCCTGCGCAGCCGCTCCGTCAGGCCCTGGTCGGGGCGTTGCTCCTGGCGGTCCGGGTCGGCCGGCGGCCCGGCGTGATGGAACCCGATCTTGTACGGCGACGAGCCTGGCACGGGCAGGCCGTAGAAGTCGCTAGCGCCGTGGCAGATCACGATCGGCATCGCGGGACCGGGCTCCGCGGCCGGCGCCACGTAGCCGACCTGCTCCATCGTCGGCGCCGACGGCACCGAGATCCCGGCGGTGGCGAGCAGCCCGCCTGTCCACGGCCCTGCGCACACCACGGCGGCGGTCGCGGTGACCGGGCCGGCGGTGGTACGGACGGTGACCTGGCGGCCGTCATCGTGGATGCCGGTGGCCGCGGTACCGGCGCGGATATCGGGTACCGCCGCGACCAGGGCCCGCAGGGCAGCGTCGGCGCTGATCACGCAGGAGTCCTGCTCCAGCAAGGCCGGGCCGCCGACCGAGACCTGCGGGAACCGGGCGGCCGCCTCGGCGGCCGGCAGGAACTCGTGCGGCGCGCCCGCGCTGTCCATGGCCTCACGGACGGCGTCCAGCTCGGGCCCGAAGGTCAGGTGCGGCGTCGGCTGGAGCAGCCGGCGGCCGCACTCGTCCTCGAGCTCGGACCACGGCCCGCGGGAGCGCATGGCCAGGCCGACCCACCAGGCGTCGTCGTAGCCCAGCCGGAAAATCCGGCAGCTGCCCTTGGACCCGCACTCCTCATGGCCGACCTCGGCCTGCTCCAGCACGATGACCTCGCGGCCGCGGCGGGCCAGCGCCCGCGCCGCGGCCAGGCCCAGCAGCCCTGCCCCGACGACGACGACATCGCACCGGGCTTCCATGGCGTCGGCCGCTACCAGCCCCGGGCCCGCCATTCGGGCACGTGCGGGCGCTCGGTGCCGAGCGTGGTGTCCTGGCCGTGGCCCGGGTACACCCAGGTGCCGTCCGGCAGTTCGCCGAACACCCGCTCCTCGAGGTCGTCCATGAGCTGGCCGAACCGCTTCGGGTCATGCTCGGTGTTGCCCGGCCCGCCGGGGAACAGGGAATCCCCGGTGAACAGGTGCGGCTCGCTGGCCAGCTCACCGCTCGCGTCGTAGACGAGCGCGATGCTGCCCGGGGTGTGGCCGCGCAGGTGGATCACGGAAAGCTCGCAGTCCCCGACGCTGATCTTGTCACCGTTCCGGACCAGGTCGGTGGGGGTCACCGGCAGCGGGCCCGCGTCCTCGGGATGGGCGGTCGTCTTCGCGTCGGTGGCCTGCTGCACCTCCGGCAGCGCCTGCCAATGGTCCCAGTGCTGGTGAGTGGTGACGATCCGGGCCAGCGGGGTGTCGCCGATCAGGGCCAGCAGCGTCCCGGCGTCGTTCGCGGCGTCGACGAGCAGCAGTTCTCCGGTACTGGTGCACCGCAGCAGGTAGGCGTTGTTGTCCATCGGGCCCACGGCCACCTTGGTGATGGTGAGGCCGGGAAGCTCCCTGGTGTCGGCGGCCCGCCGACGCTGACGTCGCCCGTGTAGGTCATGCTCTCTCCGTCTCCATCGCTGTGCTTCCCGCTCGCCTCCAGCGTGCCTCGAGGCGCCGCCTTCCCTCGTCGCTCGGTCGCAGGCTCCCTCGCTCCTCGGTCCAGGCGGCACCGCACGCCTTCGGCTCGGTCACATCCACTTCGGCAGCTTAGGCGGGAGGCCGCCGTGACCGGCGGCCGGCTCCCGGCCCGGGCCGCGGCCCGGCGCTGACCGCCAGGGCGGTCCCGTCATCCCGGCCGGTGAGCCAGGCCAGCAGCCAGCACCGCCGCGGCGCGGTCGGCGCCGTCCTCAATCCCGGCTTCCCGGGCCTCCCGGCTCGGGTACTGCGGCGTCTCCACCCCGGTCCGAGCCCAGATCAGCAGGTTGCGGAGCCCGTCGGCATTGCGGGCCAGGTGCGTCAGCACGTGCCCGCGGCTCCAGCCGGGCAGCCGCGAGGGCTCCCGCGCCTGGGCGTCGGTGAGCCCGGCCGCGGTCGCGGCCAGGCGGGCGGTGGCCGCGTCGATCCGCGCGCGCAGCCTGCCCGGGTCGCTGTCCACGCGTTCCTCCTTGGTCGTGCCGTTCCGCCCCGGCCATCCTCGCATCCGCGCGCCCGGGCGGCCGCCGGCAACGGGCCCGGGAATGCGGCGGCCAGCCAGAACGTTGCCTGCCGGGTGGCCTGCCGCAACCTGCCGCGCCCGGCGGCGATACCCGTGGCCAGACCGGCGGCCATCCGCCGCCACCCCGGAAGCGCCTCGTTTTGTCAGACCCCCCGGATACCATGGCGACGCGCCTCCTAACCCCTGAAGACCGACGTCAACGACCGGAGAGCTGAGCAAACCGTGGCTGATCGTCTCGTCGTCCGCGGCGCGCGCGAGCACAACCTGAAGGACGTCTCGCTCGACTTGCCGCGTGATTCGCTGATCGTGTTTACCGGGTTGTCGGGGTCGGGGAAGTCGAGCCTGGCCTTTGACACGATCTTCGCGGAGGGCCAGCGCCGGTATGTGGAGTCGCTTTCGGCTTACGCGCGGCAGTTCCTGGGGCAGATGGATAAGCCGGACGTCGATTTCATCGACGGGTTGTCGCCGGCGGTGTCGATCGACCAGAAGGCGGCGGGGCGTAACCCGCGGTCGACGGTGGGCACGATCACCGAGGTGTATGACTATCTGCGGTTGTTGTATGCGCGGGTGGGTAAGCCGCATTGCCCGGTGTGCGGGCGGCCGATCGCGCGGCAGAGCCCGCAGCAGATCGTGGACCGGGTGCTGGAGCTGGAGGAGGGGGCCAGGTTCCAGGTGCTGGCCCCGGTGGTGCGGGGACGTAAGGGCGAGTATGGCGAGCTGCTGCGTGATCTGCAGGCCAAGGGTTATTCCCGGGCCCGGGTGGATGGCGTGGTGGTCAGGCTGGACAGCGCCGGCGCGGGGGGTGAGCTGCCGGCGCTGAAGAAGTATGAGAAGCACGACATCGAGGTGGTGGTCGACCGGCTGGAGGTGAAGGAGTCGGCGCGGCGGCGGCTGACCGACTCGGTGGAGACCGCGCTGGTCCTGTCGGGCGGGGTGGTGGTGCTTGACTTCACTGGCCTGCCGGAGGACGACCCGCACCGGGAGCGGATGTTCTCTGAGCATCTGGCTTGCCTGTATGACGACCTGTCGTTTGATGAGCTGGAGCCGCGGTCGTTTTCGTTTAACTCTCCGTGGGGGGCGTGCCCGGATTGCACTGGCCTGGGTACGCGGCTGGAGGTGGATCCTGAGCTGGTGATCTCGGATCCGGCTAGGACGCTGGCCGAGGGCGTGATCGGGCCGTGGAGCGGGGGGCATGTCAGCGACTACTTCCTGCGGCTGATCGAGGCGCTCGGCGACGCCCTCGGGTTCACCATCAATACACCCTGGGACCGGCTGCCCGCGGCCGCCCGTACCGCGCTGCTGCGCGGCTACGACAAGCAGGTGCACGTCCGGTACAAGAACAGGTACGGCCGGGAACGCTCCTACTACACCAACTTCACCGGCGTGATCCCGTTCATCGAGGAGCGGCACGCCAAGGCGGAGAGCGACTCTAGCCGGGAGCGGTACGCCGGGTACATGCGCGAGGTGCCCTGCCCCGTCTGTAGGGGCGCCCGGCTGAAGCCGGTGTCGCTCGCGGTGAGCGTCGACGGGAAGTCCATCGCCGAGTTCTGCGCGCTCCCCATCGGCGAGCTGGCCAAGCGCCTGCTGGAGCTCGAGCTGTCCGACCGGGACCAGCAGATCGCGGGGCGGATCCTCAAGGAAGTCAACTCCCGGCTCGGCTTCCTGCTGGATGTCGGGCTGGATTACCTGACCTTGGACCGGGCGTCGGCGACGTTGGCTGGGGGGGAGGCGCAGCGGATCCGGCTGGCCACGCAGATCGGTTCGGGCCTGGTGGGGGTGTTGTATGTGCTGGATGAGCCGTCGGTCGGGTTGCATCAGCGCGATAACCACCGGCTGCTGGAGACCCTGGTCCGGCTGCGGGATCTGGGGAACACGCTGATCGTGGTCGAGCATGATGAGGACACGATCCGGGCGGCGGACTGGGTGGTGGATATCGGCCCGCGGGCGGGTGAGCACGGCGGCAATATCGTGGTGTCGGGCCCGCTGGAGGAGTTGCTGGCCAGCGCGGAGTCGCTGACCGGCGCGTACCTGACCGGGCGGCAGGCCATCGCGGTGCCCGCGGTGCGCCGGCCGCGGTCGGGGGGCCGGGAGGTGGTGGTCAGGGGGGCCAGTGAGCACAACCTGCGCGGGGTGGACGTGGCGTTCCCGCTGGGTTGCCTGGTCGCGGTGACCGGGGTGTCGGGGTCGGGTAAGTCGACGCTGGTCAACGACATTCTGTACAGCGCGCTGGCCAAGGAATTGCATGGCGCGCGGATCGTGCCCGGCAGGCATGCCCGGGTCAGCGGCATGGCGTTGCTGGATAAGGTGGTGCATGTTGACCAGGGGCCGATCGGGCGCACGCCGCGGTCTAACCCGGCGACCTATACCGGGGTGTTCGACCATGTGCGGCGGCTGTTCGCGGCGACGACCGAGGCGAAGGTCCGCGGCTACCAGCCGGGCCGGTTCTCGTTCAACGTCAAGGGCGGGCGGTGCGAGGCGTGCGCGGGCGATGGCACGATCAAGATCGAGATGCAGTTCCTGCCCGATGTGTACGTGCCGTGCGAGGTCTGCCACGGCGCCCGGTACAACACCGACACCCTGCAGGTGCACTACAAGGGCAAGACCGTCGCTGACGTGCTGGACATGCCGATCGAGGAGGCGGCCGGGTTCTTCGAGGCGATCCCGGCCATCCACCGGCACCTGGCCACGCTGGTGGATGTGGGCCTGGGGTACGTGCGGCTGGGCCAGCCCGCCCCGACGCTGTCGGGCGGGGAGGCGCAGCGGGTCAAGCTGGCCTCCGAGCTGCAGCGCCGCTCCACCGGCCGGACGATCTACGTGCTGGACGAGCCCACCACCGGCCTGCACTTCGACGACATCCGCAAGCTGCTGGGCGTGCTGGGCCGGCTCGTCGACGCCGGCAACACCGTCATCGTGATCGAGCACAACCTCGACGTGATCAAGACCGCCGACTGGGTCATCGACCTGGGCCCCGAAGGCGGCTCCCGCGGCGGCGACGTCATCGCCACCGGAACCCCCGAACAAATCGCCCTCATCGACGACAGCTACACCGGCCAGTACCTCAAAAAGATCCTTAACGTGTAGCCGCGGGCCGGGCCGGAACGGGCGGCCCCGGCGCGAACGTGTAGCTGCGGGCGGTCGGCACGGGCGGCCCCCGGCGCGAACGTACAGCCGCGAGCGGGCCCGCACGGGCGGCCCCGGCGCGAACGTATAGCCCGGTCCGGGTGATCACCTCCGCGGACGGCGGCGTGGTCTGGGTGACCGCCCGGGGTAGCGACCGCCTGCTGGGCTTCTCCGCATCCCGGCTGCGCACGGACTCGGCCCGCTCCCTCATCGCCAGCGCCGAGGTCGGCGAGGCCCAGGTGGGCCTCGCCCTGGTCGACGGCGGGACGCGGATCGTGGCCGATTCCAACCGGTTCAGCGCGGCGGGCGCCACGTCCAGCCTGGCGGTGGTCGACGTGCCGGCCGCCCTGCAAGGCCAGCCCGCCTGCTCGGCTACCTGAGGGCCGGCGGGTTTCCTCGGGAGATGGCGCTGGAGCCGGGCGGTCGGACGCTGCTGGTGACCAACTTCGGCTCGGAGCAGCTTGAGGCGGTCGGCGTGGCCGGCCTGCCCTGACCGGCGGCCCGGCGGCCCGGGCGGCTACGCTGCCCGGGATGGAGGTCGTGACCAGCAGCGGGCCGGCCCGGGTCGAGCTGGACCAGCCGGCCGCCCCGGCGTTCCTGCTCGTGCTGACGCACGGGGCGGGCGGCGGGGTGGACAGCCCGGACCTGGCCGCGGCCCGGGACGCCGGGCGGCAGCTCGGCGGCGCGGTGGCCAGGGTGCTCCAGCCTTACCTGGTCCGGGGAGCCCGCGCGCCCGGTTCACCGGACCGGCAGGACGCAGCGTGGCTGCAAGTTATCCAGGCCCTGCGGCCGGGGTTCCCCGCGCTGCCGCTGGTGCAGGGCGGCCGCAGCAACGGCGCCCGGCTGGCCTGCCGCACCGCCCGGGCGGCGGGTGCGCGGGCCGTCGTGGCTCTGGCCTTCCCGCTGCACCCGCCTGGCCGCCCCGAACGCTCGCGCGCCGCCGAGCTGCGCCAGGCCGGCGTTCCCGTGCTCGTGGTGAACGGGGACCGCGACCCGTTCGGCGTGCCGGACAGCGCGGACGCGTCCCGGCTGGTCGTGCTGCCGGGCGAGACGCATGCCCTGTCCCGGCGGCCAGAAGTGATCCGCCCGATCGTGGAGACCTGGCTGCGCGAGATGCTGGTACCCCCCGTGGCCCTCCGCAGGGGGCGGCGGATGAAAAAGGCTCGCTAGGCCGCGGGCGACTGCGTGGAGTCGGCCGGTTCCTTCTGGCGCCGGACCTTCACCGCCGACGGCGTGATCAGGTCGGTGGGGCGGTGCGGGGCGATGGGCTCGCCGTCGGGGAGCAGTTCCCCGGTGTCCTCAAATACGACAATGCCGTTGCAGAGCAGGCTCCAGCCCTGCTCGGGGTGGCTGATGATGGTACGGGCCGCCTCGCGGTCCGGGCGACTCGCGTCCGGGCACGGTGGCGTATGCGGGCACATACGCGTGCCTCCTGGGTCAGTAATCGTTGTGGGCTTGATCACACCCTACTGTGCCAGCGTTACCGCCGAGTACGTCATGGCTCGTTGTGACTGTTTTCCGCACCACCCTTTGTAGCTTTCGATAGCCACGGGGGCTGCGCGGCCTGGCACGTAGGTGCTACCTGTCGGTTACAGCCTGCACCCGCCCTGATACCACAGGAAGGCGACACGCCGGCCGCGACCAGGAACGGGTCAGCCGGACACGTACGGGATGCCCTCGGCGGACGGGAGATCGGTGCGCGGCACCGGCGGCATGCCGGTGAGCCGGTGCGTCTCGCGCAGCGTCAGCAGCCGCTCCGCCTCGTCCGTCCACGCGTGCACGGCCGACTTGGCCTTGGCTTTGCGCCGGTAGATCCGGTCCTCGTACCCGCGCGGGCCGATCTCGGCGCGCTGGGCCGCGTACGCCGCCTGCATCACGTCGGTCAGCGCGGTGTCGAGCCGCTTGGCCAGCGGGTGCAGTTCGCTGATCGGCCAGGCCCGCGCCTGCGCGTTGCGGAAGGCCTGCTCGGCGGCGCGCGCCGCCGCGAGCAAATCGTCGAATCGCGCGGCGAGGGCGACGTCCGCCGCGTACTCCGCCTCGGCCTGGCCGCTGACTTGCTTACGACGCGTGATCACGCGGTCAGCCTAGCGGACGTCCCCGGGCCCACCGCTACCGGGAGAAGTAGTGCCAGCCGAGCCACAGCCAGCCGAGCAGGATCAGCAGGCGCCCGGCCCGCGAGCGCATCACGGAGCCCAGCCACTCGCCGAGCGTGGGTATCCGCGAGCCCTTCCTCCGGCCGAGCAACTCCAGCGCGGACAGGGCGGCGATGACGGCGGCGAAGCCGAGGATCGTCAGGACGCGGGTCACCATGGGGCCGTCACCGCCGCACCAGCGCCCACCCGCTGAGCAGCCAGATCAGGATCGCCGCCGCCTTGACCGGGCGCACGCCGAGCACCGGGTCGATCAGGGCGGTGAGCGACGGGTGCCACCACAGGGAGTTGTCCCGGAACGCGGCCGCCTCCCACTCGAACAGCGCGATGACGCAGACCGCCCAGTAGGAGAAGCCGGTCACGTCCACCCGGTCCGGGGCAGGGATACGCCGGACCGGGCGCCCGTAGGCCAGCACCGCCACCACCGCTCCCGGCAGTAGCACCACCAGCAGGGCGTTCCTGGTGAACGGCAGGGTGCTGGCGGCGACCCAGGAGTAGGCGGCCAGCCCGGCGCCGATCACGACCTTCCTGACCGGGCGCCCGGCGCGGCCCCGGACAGGGACCCGGAGCAGGCCGGGCCTGCGCTCCGGGCAGCGCGGGACATCGTCGGCGGCCATCGGCTCCATGGTCTCACCTGGGCATCTGTCAGGCGAGGCTCTCCTGCCAGCTCGCGTGCAGGGCGGAGTACTCACCGCCCTCGGCCAGGAGCCGGCCCGGCGGGCCGTCCTCCACGATCCGGCCGTCGGAGATCACCAGGACCCGGTCGGCGATCCGGACCGTGGACAGCCGGTGCGCGATGATCAGGGCGGTGCGCCCGGCCAGGATCGTCCGCAGCGCCTGCTGTACCAGCGCTTCGCTCGGGATGTCGAGCAGCGAGGTCGCCTCGTCGAGCACCAGCACGGCCGGAGCGGCCAGGAACGCCCGGGTGAACGAGATCAGCTGGCGCTGTCCCGCCGAGAGCCGCCCGCCGTGCTTGCCGACCTGCTCGTCATAGCCGGCCGGGAACGCGGATATGAACCCGTGCGCGCCGATGGCGCGCGCCGCCGCCTCGACCTCGGCCCGCGAGGCCCCCGGCCGGCCCAGCGCGATGTTGTCCGCGATCGTGCCGGTGAACAGGAAGTTCTCCTGGGTGATCAGGACGATCTCGTGGCGCAGGGCCGGCTCGGACAGCTGCCTGACGTCGACGCCGTCCACCAGCACCCGGCCCTGAGCCGGGTCATAGAACCGGGCCATCAGCCGCGCGATGGTCGTCTTGCCCGCCCCGGTGGCCCCGACCAGGGCCGCGGTCTGCCCCGCGGGGATGGTCAGGTCCAGGCCGGGCAGTACCGGCGCCTCCCGGTACCCGAACCGGAGCGACTCGAAGCGCACGGTCCGGCCCCGGCGCGCCGGATCCGCGGGCCCGGGCAGCGCGGCCGGGGCCTGCGGCTCGGGCACGGAGGGGGCCTCGTCCAACACTCCGGAGACCTTCTCCAGCGCCGCGGCGGCGGACTGGAACGTGTTGTAGAACTGCGACAGGTCCTGTAGCGGGTCAAAGAAGCGCTGCAGGTAGAGCAGGAAGGTGACCAGCACGCCCACCTTCATGTCGCCGCCGATGACCCGGTACCCGCCGTAGAGCAGTACCGCGCCGATCACGACGTTGGCGACCAGCGTGATGCCCGGCGAGTAGATCGCGATCAGGCGGGAGGAGCGCAGGCTGGCCGCCGCATAGTCGGCGTTGAGGTCACCGAAGATCTCCTCGTTCCGGTGCTCCCGGCGGAACGCCTGGACCGCGCGGATGCCGCCGAACGTCTCCACGAACTGCACGATGACCTGCGCAATGGCCTCCCTGGTCCGCCGGTACGCGATCGCCGACTCGCGCCGGAACCAGACCGTCAGCCAGGTCAGCGGCACGAAGCCGGCCAGCACCACGAGCGCCAGCGGCCAGTCGAGCAGCAGCATCCCGGTGCCCACCAGCAGCAGCGAGAAGACCGCGGACACCAGCAGGTCCAGGCCGTCGTCGAACAGGTCGGACAGCGAGTCGATGTCGGAGACCTGCCGGGAGATGACCCGCCCGGACGTGTAGCGCTCGTGGAACGAGACCGACAGCCGCTGGAAGTGGGCGAACAGCCGGCGCCGGAGCTCGAACACCACGTCGGCGCCGAGGCTGCCGATCGCGGCGATGAAGGCCCGGGTGGCGACGGCCTGGACGGCCACCGACACGGCGAACGCCACGACGATGACCACCAGGGGCGCCGCGTCGTGCGAGCTGGTCACCTGCGGGATCCTGTCGATCCCGACGCCGACCAGCCAGGGGCCGACGAGCGCGCCGACATTGGCGATCACGATCAGCAGCAGGATCAGCGCGACCCGGGCCCGGTGCGGGCGGAGCAGGTCCTGCAGCAGGCTCCTGGCCCGCCGCCGCAGCAGCGACGCCAGGCTCGCAGGGATGTCGTCGACGTTCTCGGCCGCTATGCCGCGCCAGGCCTGCGCCGGCACCTGGGTCGTGGGGGTCTGGGTCACCGGCGGACCTCCGTGAGGTCCTGATCCTGACCGGGCTCCAGGCCCGGGCCCAGGTCGTCATCCCGCCGGGCCGTGCCGGTCATCAGCTCCCGGTAGCGGGTCTGCGTGACCAGTAGTTCCTGGTGCGAGCCGACCGCGGCTATGACGCCACCGTCGAGGAGCGCCACCCGGTCGGCCAGCATGACCGTGGACGGCCGGTGCGCCACCACCAGCGCCGTGGACTCGGCCAGCACCTGCGCCAGCGCGCGGGTGACCTTGGCCTCGGTGTGCACGTCCAGCGCGGACAGCGGGTCGTCGAGCAGCAGCACGGCCGGCCGGGCCAAGATGGCCCGGGCGAGGGCCACCCGCTGGCGCTGCCCGCCGGACAGCGCCATCCCCTGCTCGCCGATCCTGGTGTCCAGCCCCCAGGGCAGGTCGGCGACGAAGTCGGCCTGGGCCGCGGCGAGCGCGGCGCCGATGGCCTCCTCGTCCGCCCCGGGCGCGCCGTAGCTGACGTTCTCCCTTACGCTCGCCGAGAACAGCGTCGGGTCCTCGAACGCGCAGCCTACCGCGGTGCGCAGGCACGCCAGGGGCAGGTCCCTGACGTCGGTGCCGTCCAGCAGGATGGCCCCGCCGGACACCTCGGCCAGCCTCGGCACCAGCTGCAGCAGCGTGGTCTTGCCCGCGCCGTTGGGGCCGACCAGGGCGACGGTCTCGCCGGGCTCGAGTTCCAGGCTCACGCCGCGCAGCAGCGGCGTGCGAGCGCCCGGGTAGCGGAAGGTCACGCGGTCGAAGCGGAGCCGGCCCTGCGGCCTCGGCGCCCGGGGCCCCGCCGGCGCCCGGCGGGGGTCGGTGATGGCCGGCTCGGTGTCGAAGGTCTCGTAGATCCGCTGCGCCGCGGTGGCGGCCTCCTGCCCGGAGGACAGGATGTAGCCCATCGCCTCGATCGGCCACACCAGCTGCAGCGCGAGCGCGATGAAGGCGACCAGGCCGCCGAGGGTCAGCTCGTCCCGGCTGACCGCGAGCGCGCCGAGCAGCAGGATCAGGCCGATGACGGCGTTCGGGACCAGGTCGAGGCCGGCCCAGAAGGTGCCGCGCAGCCTGGCCTTCTGTATCTGCGTGGTCCGCACCAGCGAGGCCTGGGCGGCGTGCCGGGCGGCCGCCTCGTCGCGGCGGCCGAGCGCCTTGAGCACGCGGATGCCGGTTGCGGCCTCCTCCACGTACGTGGCCAGGTCGCCCTCCTGGTCCTGGGCGCGCCGTGACAGCACCCGGTACCGCCGCTCGAAGCGGGTGCAGAGCACCACCACGGGCAGGAAGACGCACCCGGTCAGCAGGCCGAGCCACCAGTTCAGCCGGATCAGCAGCGCGATGACCGCGATGAAGGTCACCACGTTGGTGATGAAGAAGACGATGCCGAACCCGGCGAACCGCCGGATCGCGGACAGGTCGGTGGTGGCCCGGGACAGCAGCTGGCCGGACTGCCACTCGTCGTGGAACCCGGCGTGCAGCCGCTGCAGATGCGCGTAGAAGCTGTCCCGCATCGACCGCTCCATGCCGGTGACCGCGCTGGCCTGTATCCACCGCCGGTACAGGTTCAGCGCGGCCTCAAGCACGCCGAGCGCGATCGCGGCCAGGCCCAGGGGGAGCAGCGCGCGGGTGTTCCCCTGCTCGATCGGCCCGTCGATGACGGCCTTGATCAGCAGCGGGATCGCGATCATGGCTCCCGCCGCGCCGATCGCGGCGGCGAGCATCAGCGCCAGCTTCCCGTAGTAGGGACGCAGGTACTCGCGGGTCCGCCACAGGGCCGCCAGCGGCGTCTGCCCCGCCCGGTCCTGGCTCGCCGGCCCCGGCTGGGTTTGGGCATGCGGCAGCGAGCTGGACGGATTGGTGGGCATTATCCGAAGGGTAACCGCGCGACTGGGGGCTGTCACCTCAATATTTCTGGCCGGGGTATGGTGACGCGATGGCTTTTGACGTTGACCGGGTGCGCGCCGCCTACCCGGCCCTGGCGGACGGTTACGCCTACCTGGACGGGGCGGCGGGCACGCAGCTTCCTCACGCGGTGATCGACGCGGTGGCCGGCGCGTACCGGGCCGGCCTTGGGAACTCCGGAGGCGCGTTCCCGGCCAGCCGCCGCTCCGACCTGATCACCGCGGAGTGCCGGCAGGCCGTGGCGGACCTCACCGGCGGCCGGGCCGAGGGCGTCATCCTCGGCCCGAACATGACCACGCTGACCTACCGGCTGGCCCGCACCCTCGCGGCGGGCTGGGGCCCCGGCGACGAGGTCGTGGTCACCAGGCTCGACCACGACGCGAACGTCCGGCCGTGGGTGCAGGCGGCGGCCCGGGCCGGGGCCGCGGTCCGGTTCGCCGACGTGCAGCTGCCCGAGGGTGACCTGCCGCTCGCCACGCTGGCCGAGCTGATCTCCGACCGGACCAGGCTGGTCGCGGTGTCCGCGGCGAGCAACCTGATCGGCACCCGCCCGGACGTGGCCGGCATCACCGCGCTGGCGCACGCGGCGGGGGCGCTCAGCTACGTGGACGGCGTGCACGCCACCCCGCACGGTCCGGTCGACGTCGCCGGGCTTGGCGCCGACTTTTACGCCACGAGCGCCTACAAATGGTCCGGGCCGCACGTGGGCGCGGTCGTCGCGGATCCCGGGCTGCTCGAGACCCTGGCCCCGGACAAGCTGGCGCCCGCGCCGCGGGACGTGCCCGACCGGTTCGAGCAGGGCACGCTGCCGTTCGCCGACCTCGCAGGCGTGACCGCCGCCGTGGAGCACCTGGCCTCGCTGGGCGGCCCGGGCCCCGGCACCCGGCGGGAGCGGATCCTGGGCGGCATGGCCGCGGCCGAGGCGCACGAGCAGGACCTGTTCCGGGTGCTGCTCGGCGGCCTAGACGCGATGGATCACGTCACGACCTACGGCAAGGCCGCCCGGCGCACCGCCACCGCGTACTTCACCGTGTCGGGCCGCACGCCGCGCCAGGTCGCCGAGCACCTGGCCGCGCGGCGGGTGAACGTGTGGGACGGGGACAACTACGCCTGGGAGCTGGCCGGCGCGCTCGGCCTGCGGGATTCCGGCGGCGCGGTCCGGGCGGGGCTGGTGCACTACAACAACCGCTCCGACGTCGGCCGGCTGCTCGCGGCCGTCGCGGAACTGGCCGGGTAGCGGGTCGGCCGGCGGACGCGCCGGGCCCGGCGCGGTCAGTCCTGGAACGAGTACCGGTACAGCCGGGAGTCGCGGAGCTTGAACCCGGCCCGCTCGTAGAGCCGCCCGGCCGCCTCCCGCGCCGGGCGCGAGGTCAGGTCCACGGTCCTCGCGCCGGCCTCGCGGGCCAGCCGCAGCGCCTCCAAGGTCATCGCCTCCCCGGCGCCATGGCCGCGCGCCGACTCGTCCACGACCACGTCCTCGATCCAGGCGCGCAGCCCGGTCGGGAGCGGGAACATCACCAGCGTCGTCGTGCCTATGATCGCGCCCGAGGCACGGGCAATGAGCACCGTGTTCGCCGGGCACCCCGCGACCGCCTCGAGTTCCGCCGGCCCGAGCGGCCGGGCGGACCGGGACAGCTGCGGGAGCAGGCGGCCGAAGGCCTCGACCACCTCGCCGGTTACCTTGTCGAGCACCTCTACCTGGACCGTCACCCGGCGATCCTACCCCGGACAGGAAACGGGCCGGGCCCGGCGGGAGGTCGGGCCCGGCCCGTTTGGCCGGCGTGCCGCGGCGGAAAGCCTAGCTGGCGTAGTCCAGCAGCGGCTGGGCGCGGCTCGGGTGGCGCAGCTTGGACAGCGACTGCTTCTCCAGCTGCCTGATCCGCTCCCGGGTCAGGCCCAGCGCGCGGCCGATCTCGTCCAGCGTGTGCGGGTTGCCGTCGTACAGGCCGAACCGCATCGCCATGATCGTGGCCTCCCGCGGGGTCAGCGCGGCCAGCGCGTGACGCAGCTGGTCGGCCAGCAGCTGGCGGTCCACCAGCTCGGACGCCTCGGGGGCGTCCACGTCCTCGATCAGGTCGCCGATGCTGGTCTCGCCGTCCTCGCCGATCGTGGAGTCCAGGCTGATCGGCTGGCGGCTGGTCCGCAGCAGCTCCTCGATCTGGTCCGGCGTGCGGTCAAGCTCGACGGCCAGCTCCTCGGGCGTGGGCTCCCGGCCCAGCCGCTGGTGCATGTCCCGCTCGACCCGGCTGAGCTTGCTGAGCATCTCCAGCACGTGCACCGGCAGCCGGATCGTGCGCGCGGAGTCGGCGAAGCCGCGCTGGATGGCCTGCCGGATCCACCACATGGCGTAGGTGGAGAACTTGTAGCCCTTGGTGTAGTCGAACTTCTCGACCGCCCGGATCAGGCCGAGGTTGCCCTCCTGCACGACGTCGAGCAGAGACAGTCCCCGGTCGCTGTACTTCTTGGCCACCGACACCACCAGGCGCAGGTTCGCCTCCAGCATGTGGGCCTTGGCCCGGCGGCCGTCCTCGGCGACGTCCTCGAGGTCGCGCCGGTAGTCCCCGGCCAGCCCGGTCTCGGTCTCCAGCTTGTGCTCGGCGTACAGCCCGGCCTCGATCCGCTTGGCCAGGTCGACCTCCTGCTCGGCGGTGAGCAGGCTGGTCCGGCCGATGGACTTCAGGTAGGTGTGCACCGAGTCGCCCATGACGGACGTCTGGTCATCGAGGTCAGCCTCGAGGACCGACTCCGCCACGGTGGCGGAAGCCAGCGCCGAGGCCTCGGCCTCGGCCGCGTCGAGCGCGTCCAGCTCGATGACGTCCGCCATCGCGGCCGCGAGCTCGGGCGGCGCGGTCTCGGCCGGGCGGGCGGCGGCCCCGCCGCGGGCCTTGCGCGCGGCGGCCTGGCCGGCCGCGGGGGAGGTCGGGGGAAGGGCGGCAGTCTGCACTGGAGCCTCCGGCTGATCGTTACCGAGCTGAACACCGGCCTCGGTCAGTTCGCGGACGATGGACCTGGCCTCGGTGGGGGAGATGCGGGCACGCTCGAAGGCACCGCGGAGCTCCGGAAGAGACAGGTGGCCCTGGCGGCGTCCGCGCTGGATCAGCTCGTCCACGTCGGTCATGGTTGCCTCATCGTCGTGTCGCAGCGACGCGGCGGTCGCGGTCCTCGGCATGAGACACACCTCTCTTCGTGCGCGTATCGGGCGCGTTGCTCCTGCACCACCGGGGCGGCGCCTTCGGTTAGCGGGGACCCCGCAGCACTTGGTATCGTGCAGCGCGGGCACTATCTAGTAACGCTCAACGCGGCCATTTGTTCCCGTGTTGGTGCCGTGCGCCCGCCGCCCGCCCGGCGGATCCGCTCGGCCGGCCTCGGCCGCACGAGCCCGCAGCGCCTCCCGGTCGGGCTTACCCGACGGTAGCAAGGGCAGGTCCGGTACGAGCAGCAAGGCGGCCGGAGCCGCGTAGACCGGCAGCTTACCCCGCACGTGCGCCCGGATGTCGGCCAATCGCGGCGGTGCTGACGGATCGACCGGGACCACCACCGCCGTGACCTGCTCGCCCCACTCCGGGTCCGGCCGCCCCACCACAACGGCCTCCCGCACCCCGGCGCAGGTCGCCAGTGCCGCCTCGACCTCCGCCGCGACCACCTTCTCGCCGCCGGTGTTGATCACGTCGTCGGCCCGGCCGCGGACCAGCAGCTCGCCGGACGGGCCGACCGAGCCGATGTCGGAGGTGACGAACCAGCGGCCGTCGCGGGCTTGCGCAGTCAGGTCGGGGCGAAGCCGGTAGCCGGAGAACAGCACCGGCCCGGCGATCCTGATCCTCTCTCCGGGCCCGATGTCCACGGACACGTCATCAAGCGGCATACCGTCATACACGCATCCGCCGCTGGTTTCGCTCATTCCGTAGGTGGTGACGATCCGGCCGCCCGCTGCCCGTGCGGCGTCCACCAGCCGCGCGGGCGCGGCCGCCCCGCCCAGCAGAATGGTCTTCGCGGCCGTCAGGTCGTCGCCGGCGTCCAGCATCCGCCGCAGCTGGGTCGGCACCACGGAGACGTGCGCGCAGCCGCTGGCGGCCAGCGCGCCGGGCTCCAGCCGGCCGGTGATCACCGGGTCGGCGCCGGCCACCAGCGACCGCACCAGAACACCGATCCCCGCGATGTGGAACACCGGCAGGCAGCACAGCCACCGCTCGCCCGGGCGGGCGCCCACCCGCCGCAGCGAGGCCCGGGCCGAGGCCAGCAGGGCGGCGGCGGTGAGCTCCGTGCCCTTGGGCGGGCCGGTGGAGCCCGAGGTAGCGATGACCAGCGCCGTGGCCGGCGCGACGCCCGGAGCCGACTCGCGGCCAGAGCCGGCGCCGACATACCGTTGGGTGCCTTGCGCCGTTTCGATGACCGACGGCGCGAAGGCCTCGAGCAGGGCGGCCAGCCGGGACCGCGGCAGGTCCGGGTCCAGCGGCAGGATGGCCGGGCCGGTCCCGTCCAGGGCGGCCGCGAGCGCCCCGAGCATCCGCCCGCCAGCAGCGGCCGGAGGCAGCACGACCGCGTGCAGCGGGCGGGTGGTCACGGTCGTAAGGTTAATCCGGACCGATCCCGCATCGGCCGGCCCCCAAAGGGAGGGTGACAGAGAGTGGTCGACTGGCAGGCGTCGGGCCGCGACGCCTACGTGGCCAAGCGCAGCCCCGACTTCGCCAAGTTCCCGCGCCGGCCGTGACCGGCCCGGTCGGCCCGCTCCCGGCCCTGCTCCCGACCGTCCGCGCGTTCGCGATCCCGATGCGTACCAGGTTCCGCGGCATCACCGTCCGGGAGGGCGCGCTGATCCAGGGTCCGGCGGGCTGGGGTGAGTTCTCGCCGTTCGCCGAGTACGGCCCGCGCGAGTGCGCCCGCTGGCTGGCTTGCGCGCTGGAGGCCGCGTGCGCCGGCTGGCCAGAGCCGGCCCGGGAGCGCGTCGGGGTGAACGTGACCGTGCCCGCCGTCGGCCCGGACCAGGCACACCAGATCGTCGCCGGGTCGGGCTGCCGGACCGCGAAGGTGAAGGTGGCCGAGGCGGGCCAGGCCGACGTCGACGATATCGCCCGGGTAGAGGCCGTGCGCGACGCGATCGGCCCGGCGGGCCGGGTCCGGGTGGACGCCAACGGCGCGTGGAGCGTGGAGCACGCGGTCCGGATGCTGCGGGCCCTGGGCCGGTTCGGCCTGGAGTATGCCGAACAGCCCTGCGCCAGCCTGGCCGAGCTGGCCGAGCTGCGCCGCCTGGTGGACGTGCCGCTGGCCGCGGACGAGTCGATCCGCCGGGCCGAGGACCCGCTCGCGGTCCGCGCGGCCGGGGCCGCCGACATCGTGGTGCTCAAGGTCCAGCCGCTGGGCGGCGTGCGCGCGGCGCTGCGGGTGGCCGCGGAGTGCGGCCTGCCCGTGGTCGTGTCCAGCGCGGTGGAGTCCTCGGTGGGGCTCGCGGCCGGGGTGGCGCTGGCCGCCGCGCTGCCCGGGCTGCCCTACGACTGCGGGCTGGCCACGATGAGCCTGCTGACCGGGGACGTGACCGCCGAGCCGCTGGCCGCCGAGGACGGCGCGCTGCCGGTCCGGGCCTGCGTTCCCGATCCCGAGCGGCTGTCGGCCTGGGAAGCCGACCCGGCTCCCTGGGTCGCCCGGATGGCGGCGGCCGCCGAGTTCCTCGGCACCGGGCCGGCCGTCCCCAGGTCATGAACCCGTCCACCGCGTTCGGCACGGTCTTCGTCGATGAGCTGGTCAGGTGCGGGATGCGCGAGGCGGTCCTGGCGCCGGGCTCTCGCAGCGCCCCGCTGACGCTGGCGCTCTTCGACCGGGCCGCGGACGCTGCCCTCCGGCTGCACGTGCGGATCGACGAGCGCTCCGCCGCGTTCCTGGCGCTCGGCCTGGCCAAGGCGAGCCGCCGCCCGGTCGCGGTGGTCTGCACCTCGGGCACGGCGGCCGCCCACTTCCACGCGGCCGTGATCGAGGCGGACGAGGCCGGGGTCCCGCTGTTGGTGCTCACCGCCGACCGGCCGCCGGAGCTGCGCGGCACCGGCGCCAACCAGGCCATCGACCAGCTGAAGCTGTACGGCGCCGCGGTGCGCTGGTTCTGCGAGGCCGGGGTGCCCGAGGCCCAGCCCGGGATGGTCGGCTACTGGCGGTCGCTGGCCTGCCGGGCCTGGGCGGCCGCGTCCGGCGAGGCGGGCGGCTTCCCCGGGCCGGTGCACGTCAACATCCCGCTCCGGGACCCGCTGGTGCCCGACGCCGCCGGGACCGGCGCCGACTGGCCGGAACCGCTCGACGGCCGGCCGGACGGGGCCCCGTGGACCACCGTGGGCGCCGGGCCGCGGCGGCCCCCCGGCCAGGCCGGGACGGGCGGCGATCCGCAGCGGCTGGAGTGGGCCGAGCGGGGGGCGGTGGTCTGCGGGGACGGCGACTACGATCCCGCGCCGCTGCTTGAGCTGGCCGAGGCCGCGGGGTGGCCGGTGCTCGCGGAGCCGTCCTCGAACGCCCGGCGCGGCCCGAACGCGCTGTCGGCCTACGGCTACCTGCTCGGCGCGGCGGGGTTCGTCGCGGAGCACCGGCCCGAGGTCATCGTCTCGGTCGGCCGTCCCGGGCTGTCCCGCGGCCAGCTGGCGTTCCTGCGGGGAAGCCCGGGACCGCCGCCGTCCCGGCACGTGGTGATCGCGCAGGGGCCCGGCCGCTGGGCGGACCCGGCCCGGACCGCGACCGGCGTCGCCGCGGCGCTGCGGCTCTCCGGCCCGGCCCGCGGCCCGGGCGCCTCGCCGGCGTGGCTCGGGTCGTGGCAGCGCGCCGACGCCGCCGCGCGCGGCGCGGCCGACGCGATCCTGGATGCCCGCGCGGCGATCAGCGAGCCGAGGCTGGCCCGCGACCTGGCGGCCGCGCTGCCGGACGGCGCGCTGCTGTGGGCTGCGTCCAGCCTGCCCGTCCGCGACCTGGACCTGCACATGGCGCCGCGATCGGGGATCCGGGTGCTGGCCAGCCGCGGCACCAGCGGCGTCGACGGGCTGGTCTCCTCGGCGATCGGGGCGGCGCTGGCGCACCAGGCGGCCGGCGGCGGCCCGGCCGTGGCGCTGCTCGGGGACCTCGCGTTCCTGCACGACCTCCCGGGCCTGCTGCTCGGGCCGGACGAGCCGCGGCCCGACCTGGGCCTGGTGGTCGTCAACAACGATGGCGGGGGGATCTTCTCGGACCTGGAGCAGGCGGCCTTCGCCGGCCCGTTCGAGCGCCTCTTCGGCACCCCGCACGGGGCGGACATCGCCAGCCTGGCCCGGGGTGCCCGGCTGCCTTACCACCGGGTGGAGCGTCCCGCCGACCTGGGCCCGGCGCTGGCCGGACACGGGCTGCGCGTGATTGAAGTACGGACCCAGCGCGCGGCGGGCGCGGCGCTGCGGGCCGAGCTCCGCGCGGCCTGCACCAAGGCCGCGGCCGGGTGAGCGGGTCCGCGCGATGAGCGGGGCGGTGCCGGCCTAGCCTTCCAGCGCGTCCTGCATCGGCCGGAACTTGACCTGCGTCTCGGCGAGCTCGGCGACCGGGTCGGAGTCGGCCACGATGCCGCAGCCCGCGAACAGCCGCGCCCGCGGCCCGTCCAGCTCCGCGCACCGTAGCGCGATGCCCCACTCGCCGTTGCCCCGCGCGTCGACCCAGCCGACCGGGCCCGCGTACCGGCCCCGGTCCATGCCCTCGAGCTCGCGGATCAGTTCCATGGCGGCACCGGCCGGGGTGCCGCACACCGCCGCGGTCGGGTGCAGGGCGGCGGCGAGGGCGAGGGCCGAGGCGTGCTGGCTGAGCGCGGCGGCCGGCGCGCCCTGCGGTGACCCGGCCAGCCGCCCGGTCACCCCGGTGGCGAGGTGCTGCAGGTTGGCCAGCCGCAGCAGCCAGGGCTGCTCATCGATGTCGAGCCGGTCGCAGAGCGGCGCCAGGGCGCGGCGCACGTCGGCGACGGCGTACCGGTGTTCCTCGACGTCCTTGGCCGAGGCCAGCAGCGCCGCGCCCAGCGCGTCGTCCGCGGCGGCGCTGCCGCCGCGCGGCGTCGTCCCGGCCAGCACCAGCGACCGCACGTCCGCGCCCACCCGCCTGATGTACAGCTCGGGCGTGGCGCCGACCAGGCCCGCGCAGGAGAACGTCCAGCAGTCCGGGTAGCGCGCGGCCAGCCGGGCGAGCAGGACCCGGACGTCGATGCCCTGCGACGCGGTGGCGTACTGGTCCCGGGCCAGCACCACCTTGCTGAGATCGCCGGCCTGGATCCTGGCCACCGCGGCGCAGACGGCGCGCTGCCACTGCGGCGCCGTCAGGCTCCCGTCGTGCCAGCGCAGCCCGGCCGGCGCCGGGCCGACGGGCACCGCGGGCTCCGGCCGGCCGCCGATGGTAGTCAGCCAGGAGCGGCCCGGGCCGCGGCCGAGCACCGCCGTCGGCACCACGAGGACCGAGCCGTCCGAGGCCGGGTCGAAGGTGAAGCTGCCGAACGCGACCGGCCCGCAGCCGGGCAGGCCGACCTCGTCGCGGACATCGGCCCCGTCGAACAGCTCGATCAGCCACTTCTCGCCCGCCGTGAACCGGTCCTCGCCCGCCGGGATGCTGATCCGGGCCGCCTCGCCCCAGCCGACCAGCCCCTCGCCGCGCCGGATCCAGGACACCGACCCGGGGTGCGGCAGGCGGGCGACCAGGTCGCCCGGGTCATCGACGGGGACCGTCCGGACGACCAGCCGGTCGGGCATCCGCTGGCTCAGACCATCGCGCTCGGCTCCCACGGCAGACAACTTTACGTGCGGTAACCCGTGCCGTCTGGCCGAGGGCGGGCTGATGGCCCGGCCGCGTCCGGTGCGCGGCGACGGACGCGCGCGAGTTTTGCCCCCGGGACCAGTGGGGAACGTGCTAGCTTTGAGGCGCCATTCCGACTAAAACGATGGGAGAACTAGGGTGACGCTCCTCAGCGACGTGGTCGCGCTCCGCCAGACAGCTCCTGGCCAGGTACTTTCCGGCCAGGCGCGCCTCAGCCAGGCACGCCTTCGCGAGCTCGTGGCCGCGGTGGCGACGCGGCCGGAGAGCTGGGACGGGCTCGTGCGCTTTGGCCCGGACCGGCGCTGGTACCGGCGCCTGGAACTGGCTGGCGACTACGAGATATGGCTGCTGTCCTGGCTGCCCGGGCAGGGCACCGGCTTCCACGACCACGGCCACGCAGCCGGGGCGTTCGCGGTGTCGCAGGGCCAGGTGCGGGAGCGGACCGTACCCGCCGGAGGTGTCCGGGTCCGGGAGCGGACGGTCGCGCGCGGCGGCATCAGGTCGTTCGGCCCGCGGTACGTGCACGACGTGGCCAACGCCTTCGCGGAGCCGGCCGTCACCGTCCACGCCTACTCGCCGCCGCTGACCGACATGCGGCGGTACGAGCTGACCGAGTCCGGCCTGATCCATACCGCAACCGAGCACGCGGAGCAGGACTGGTGATTTACGCTCCTGCGATGATGACCTCCGCCCTGCCCCCGGGCCGCCGGACCATCGACCAGGTGCTCGCCGAGGCCAGGACGCGGCTGGACCGCCTGACGCCGCGGCAGGCGCTGCGCGCCGTGGCCGCCGGGGCGGTGCTGGTGGATATCCGCCCCGCTGCCCAGCGCGCCGCCGAGGGCGAGATCCCCGGGGCCCTGATCGTGGAGCGCAACGTGCTGGAGTGGCGCTTCGACCCGGCGTCAGCCGCCCGGCTGCCGCAGGCCGGCTATGACCTGCAGGTGATCATCGTCTGCTCGGAGGGCTACACCTCGAGCCTCGCCGCGGCGGCCCTGCAGGATCTCGGCGTCCGACGAGCGACCGATCTGGAGGGGGGCTTCCTGGCCTGGCAGGCGGCGGGCCTGCCCGTGGTGGGTCACAGCAGCGACAGCTGAACCGGGCGCGCCGGCTCGAAGGCAGGCGGCGCGCCGGGCGTGCCGCGCGGGCCGGACGGACGAGGCGGGCCGGGGGGCTGAGTGCTCCGCGGCGGGGTGCCGCGCGACCGGATGCTGCGCGCCTGGCGGGGGCCGGCGCGCCCGACGCCATAATGCTGAGCCAGCTCCCTGACCTGCCCGGCTATCCGCTCCTGGTAGGCCCTGGGCGCGTACGCGCCCCGGGCGTACAGGTCACGGTACGAGTCCACGAGGTCCGGGAAGTTCTCGCGCAGCCAGAGCAGGAACCACTCGCGCGCGCCGGGCCGCAGGTGCAGCACGATCGGGGTGACGCTGGCCGCGCCCGACTCGGCGATCAGCCGCACGGTGGCCTCAAGCTGGCCGGGGGAGTCGGTGAGGAACGGCAGCACCGGGCCCATAAGCACCCCGCACCGCAGGCCGCGGCCGGTGATCCCGGCGCAGACCTCAAGCCGGCGCTCCGGGATCGGCGTGCCTGGCTCGACGGACCGGGAAATCTCTTTATCGACAAATCCGACGGAGACGTTGAGGCCGACCTCGGTGACCTCGGCCGCCTCGGCCAGCAGATCCAGGTCGCGCAGGATCAGCGTGCCCTTGGTGAGGATGGAGAACGGGTTGGCCGCGTCCCGCAGCGCGGCGATGATCCCCGGCATCAGCCGGTACCGGCCCTCGGCGCGCTGGTAGCAGTCCACGTTGGTGCCCATGGCCACGTGCTCGCCCTGCCACTTGGGTGAGGCCAGTTCCCGGCGCGCCAGCACCGGCGCGTTCACCTTGACCACGATCTTCGAGTTGAAGTCCTCCCCAGCGTCCAAATCTAGATAATTATGACTTTTTCGGGCGAAACAGTAAAAGCACGCATGGCTACATCCGCGGTAGGGATTTATCGTCCAGCGGAACGGCACCCGGGAGGCCTCGGGCACCCGGTTGATGATGGAGCGGGCGTGCACCTCGAAGAAGGTCATGCCGCGGAAGCCGGGGGTGTCGAACGTCCGGGCCACCGCGTCCCGCTCGAACAGGGCGGGGGCGGTCGGCCCGGATCCGGCGGGGCCGCCGGGCGGGCCTTCGTCAAGACGCAGGCTGTCCCATCGCATGGAATCAGTCTAGAATAATTGTTCGATAAGATCCAATGCTCGGCCGATTTCGTCGGCGTGTCGCCCGCCGCCCGCCAGTTTTGCTTCCGGGCGCACCGGCAAAGCGCGGGTAAAAGCCCGACAGCCGGGGGATAGTAGAGGTGGATCCTCACCGCGGCCGGGCGGCGGTGAGCGGACGTTGGTGCGGAGGTGGGCCATGGCGCTGTCCATGGACGAGCAGCGCATCCTCGAGGAGATGGAGCGCAAGCTTGCCGATAACGATCCCGTGCTGGCATCGAGGCTGACTTCGTTCGGGCGGCCAGGCCTGGCCGCGCTGATGCGGTCGCGGCGGGCGCGGATCGTACTGTCCCTTCTCGGCCTGATCGTGATCGCCGCGGTCTCGCTGGCGGTCTACGCGCTGACCCCGTTCCGGGCGAGCTTCGTCAACGGGCGTTCCAGCGCGCCCCACGTGACCAAGTCGGACGCGCCCACCTCGCGCCGCACGGGCGCAGCCGTACAGCCCTGACGAAGGCGGCGCCGCCCGAGGCGCCCGGCCCGGGATCAGCGGGTCATGATTCGCGCCAGAGCTGAACCAGGTACTGTTCCAGCCCCTCCAGCCGCTTCCTCGCCTGCTGAAATTCGTCGCCGAGAGGGTCGGCGTTCATCTTGAACAGGGCCGCGTAGCGGCGGACCGCCTCGACGCGGTTGCGGGTGTACACGTGCACCCCGTAATCACCCACCCCGCCGGCCAGCCGGAGGCTGTCCAGGGCGAGGTCGGACCGGCCGGTGTCGATGACGCTCAGCCGGCCGCGCAGGTACAGCACGCACTTCGCCTCGTCCTCGTAACCGTCGCTGAACGGGGGCGGCACGTCCTCCCATTCCTCGATCGTGAGCTGCACGCTGACGTGCTCCTGAGCGCAGGCCACGATCATCTGCTCGCGGCTGGTGCTGATCAGCCCGCTGCCCGGCGGCACGGGACCATTCGGCGCGTCCAGGTCGACGGCCGAGTCGTAGACACCGAACATGCCTCGCTCGGGGAAGACTGGGATCTCCAGCCGAAGCAGCCTACGGCCCAACGATCCCCCTCAGGCAGACGACATCCCTGAATAAAGCATGGATCATGATGGCTCGCTCTGTACCTGCAATCCCATAAAGATGCACTAGACTGCCCGGCCGCCACCTGCGCCCGGCTTCCCGGCGGCTCCCGGGCGCCGTTATCCTCCGGACATGGCGCCGCACCATGATCTGCCCGGAGACGGCATGTCCGCAGCCGACCTCCCCGGAGGTGACCTACCGGGGATACGTCACCGGTACGTGCAGACCCGCGGGCTGCGCATGCACATCGCCGAGGCGGGCGAGGGGCCGCTGGTCGTGCTGCTGCACGGGTTCCCCGAGTGCTGGTACTCGTGGCGGCACCAGCTGACCGCCCTGGCCGCCGCCGGCTACCACGTGGTCGCCCCCGACCAGCGCGGCTACTGCCGGACCGGCGGGCCGCAGGCCGCGGACCAGTACACGATGCTGCACCTGACCGGCGACGTGATCGCGCTGCTCGACGCCCTCGGCGAGGCGCGGGCGGTGGTGGCCGGGCACGACTGGGGCGCGCCGGTGGCCTGGCACACGGCGCTGCTGCGGCCGGACCGGGTCCGCGGCGTGATCGGGCTGAGCGTTCCGTACCGGCCACGGGGGAGCCGGGTGCCGACCGAGGCGATGCGGGCCAGCATCGGCGACGGCTTCTACATGATCTATTTCCAGCAGCCGGGCGTGGCCGACGCCGACCTCGCCCGGGACCCGCGGCAGACCTTCACCCGGGTGCTCTACGGCGCCTCCGGCGACGCGCCCGCCCTGGTGCCGGTCATCCCGCCGGGCGGCGGCTTCCTAGACATGTGCCCCGAACCACCCGCCGCTTCGGACCTGCCTTCGTGGCTGACCAGCGCGGACGTCGACGTGTTCGTCGCCGAGTACCGGGATGCGGGCTTCACCGGCCCGCTCAACTGGTACCGCAACCTGGACCGCAACTGGGAACTCACCGCCGCCTGGCACAATGCCCCGGTCACCGTTCCCGCCTTGTTCGTCACCGGGGACCGTGACCTGGTCATCCGGGCCCCCGGCGGGCGGGAGATGCTGCCCCGGCTGCGCGACTGCGCGCCGGAGCTCCGCGAGCCGGTGCTGCTGGAGGGCTGCGGACACTGGACCCAGCAGGAACGCCCGGACGACGTCAGCAAGGCCATGATCGGCTTCCTGCGCGAGCTGGGCTGAGCCGGAGGACCCCGATGACTGCCGTGACCGAGCTCGACCTCCCGGCCATCGACCTCAGCTCCGAGGACTTCGTCGGTGACCGGTACCACCAGATGCTGGCCGAGGTCCGCGGGCAAGGCTGGCTGGCCAGCTCGCCGGTGGCCTTCGTGGTGCTCGACCGTGAGGCGGGGGAGTTCTTCCTCCGCGCCCGGGAGACCGCGTTCCCGGGCCGGGAGATCGCGGACCTGTTCGGCGTCACCGCCGGCCCGTTGCGAGAACAAATCGACGCCAACATCCTCAACCAGCAGGGGGAGCGCCACCGGCGGCTGCGGGCCCTGGTCCGGCCGGCCTTCACGCCGCGCGCCGCGGACCGGTGGCGGCCGGTCATGCGCGGTTTCCTCGGCCAGCTCTGGGACCAGATAGCCCCGGCGGCGTCCTGCGACTTCGTCGCCGCGCTGGCCAAGCCCTACCCGTCGCTGACGATCGCCGCCGTACTCGGCGCCCCGGACCGCGACGCGCCGCGGCTGCACGAGTGGTCCAGCCTGGTGCAGCGGCAGTTCGACATCAGGGCGCTGGCCACCCAGGTGCCCGAGATCGAGCGCGCCGTCGTGGAGCTCCAGGACTATGTCGAGGCGCTGCTGGCCCGCCGCCGGGCCGAGCCGGGAGATGACCTAGTCACCGCGTTGCTGGCCGTCGAGGACCGCGGCGACCGGCTGTCCCACGACGAGTGCGTCAACCTGGTGCTCAACGTCATCGCCGGGGGCATCGACACCACCCAGGCCCAGCTGTCGCACGCGATGCGCCTGTTCGCCGCGCACCCGTGGCAGTGGGAGCGGCTGCGCCAGGAGCCAGGCCTGACCGCCCGGGCGGTGGACGAGGTGCTGCGGGCCGAGCCGATCACGCCGTTTACCGCGCGGATCTGCACCGCCCCGTTGGAGCACCGCGGCGTGACGTTCCCGGCCGGCACCATCGTCGCGATCTGCGCGGAGCGGGCCAACCGGGAGCAGGGCCACGGCGAGGAGTTCGACATCACCGCGGAACGGGACGGGCGGCTGCTGACCTTCGGCGCGGGCGCGCACTACTGCCTGGGCTCCAACCTGGCCCGCGCCGAGCTGGAGGAGGCCCTGGCCTTCCTCGCGCCGCGCCTGCCGGGGCTGGCCGCCGACGGCCCGGCGGTCCTGGGCGGGGTGGAGGGGATCTACGGCATCGACGAGCTGCCGCTGCGCTGGGATGCCGAGGACGCCGGGACGTCCCGCTGATTACCAGGCGTCGTCGGGCTTCGGCTCGGGCAGCCCGGAGCGCTCCCGCGCCTCCGCCCACAGCTCGGTGTAGCGGCGCGCGGCCACGCTGCGCGGCGCGAACGCGGCCACCGGGGTGCGCTCCACCGACATCCGCTCGATCATCGACATGGCCGGGATCGCGGTCGCGGCGACGTCGCCGCGCTGCTCGGGCAGCTGCTCGGAGATCTCCTTGTGCAGCCGCTTGCGCCGGTCGATCATCGAGAAGAACGCCAGGATCGCGGGCTTGTGCCCGTTGAGGTCGGCGATGAACCCGGTCAGCTGGTCCAGCGTGCGCACCGACAGGGTGGTCGGGATCAGCGGCACGAGCAGCGTGTCCGCGGCCTGCAGCACGCTCTCCGACAGCAGCGAGATGCCCGGCGGGCAGTCCAGGAAGACCACGTCGTACTCGGCGCGCAGCGGCGCGAGCAGGCTGCCGAGCCGGCGCGCGGGCTTTTTTGCGGCGTCGAGCACCAGGTCCAGGTTCCGGTAGGTGAAGTCGGCGGGCAGCAGGTCCAGGCGGTCGAAGTCGGTGGCCTTGATCGCGTTGTCGATCGAGCGGGTGCCACGGATCAGCGCCTTCCCGCCGCCCTTGACCCGCGGCCGGACCCGGAACAGGAAGGTGGCGGCGCCCTGCGGGTCGAGATCCCACAGCAGCACCCGGTAGCCTTCCCGAGCCGCCAGGTAGCTGAGGTTGACGGCGGTGGCCGTCTTGCCCACCCCGCCCTTGATGTTGTAGGTCGCGAAGATCTTCATGCCGCGGTCGTCCCGGTCAGGTCCCGGATCCGGCTCTGGCCTGCGGGGCTGGCGAAGTCGCGGAACCGGTCGGCGAACTCGCTGCGCGCGTTGCGCTGCCGGACGGCGAGCCCGGCCGCGATCTCACCCATCGCGAGCAGGGTGGCGGCCGGCGCGGACCGCTGGTCCATCATCTGCGCGGCAAACACCCGGATCTCCTCGTGCTGCACCTGCATGTCCTGGAACTCGCCCAGGCAGTCCTGCAGGGCCTTCAGCTCCCTGACCGCCTGCCAGTGCTGGCCAGGATCGTACAGGGATCCGAAGAATTCCAGCAGGTACCTGAGTTCCTTGCACCGCTTGCGCAGGTCGTGCAGGCTTTCCGGCGGCGAGGTGGGGGTGATCGCGCCGCCGTCGCGCAGCACGCGCCGGTGGGCGCGGCCGATCCGGCTGGCGGCCAGCCGCCCGACCGTGTTCCGCCCGGCCGGGCGCGTGCCGCCGCCGGCACCGGCCAGGGCGTGCGGCCACTCCCGGCCGAGCCGGGAGAACCGGGCGGAACGCAGGCCGCGGGCCAGTTCCTTGTGCGCTGCGGCGCGGCTGCGCTCCAGGTGGTCGTGAAACGGCTGGAGCTCGTCGGCCGTGGCGGCGACCAGGCTGGCGGCCATGTCGGCGTAGCCGAGCAGGTAGACGTCGAGGTCGCGGGTCGGCGTGGTCAAGTCGCCCAGCCACTTGAACTCCGGGCGGAACCGGGCGGCCATGTCGCCGGGCAGCACGTCGCCGGTCAGCTTGAGCGCGGACCGGGTGCGCCGCACCGCGACCCGCAGGTCGTGCAGGAACTCGGTATCGATGTCGCGTACCGTGCCGTTCACGTTGGCCAGCAGCGTGTCGAACAGCGCGGTCAGTACCGTGGTCATGGCCGCCGACGCGGGCATCCGGGGCGTCAGCTTGACGTCGACCTTGCCGGTGTAGTCCCCGGGGCGCCTGCCGGCGGCCGCCAGCACCGCCTCGAGCCCGGACTGGCCGGCCTCGGTGACCCCCGGCTCGGCGGCCAGCAGGTCGGCCACCCGCAGCGCCTGCCCCTGGTAGCCGCGCAGCGCCGACACGGCCAGGCGCGGTGGCACGGAACCGGCCGCGGGGTAGGTGACCGACATGCGGTCCACGGTGACCCGGGCGATCGTCTTGTCGTCGGAGTTCAGCACCCGGATCTCGCGCACCACGCTCACCGCCCGGGCCACCGGCAGCAGCGCGCGCACGCCGACGACCGGGCCGAGGTGGTCCCGCAGCGGCCCCAGCGGCAGCGTGTCCAGCCGTCCCGGCCAGGGCGGGCGTGAGCGGCGGGCCCCGTCCTTGCGCCCGCCCGCGGGCGGCGGCACGAGATGATCGGCGGCAATGACCTGGCCGTCCCGGCCGGTCAGCACCAGCTCGGCCGCGCCGCCGCGGCTGACCTGCTCCAGGGTGAGCCCGCTGCGGTAGAGCCGCCAGTCGAAGGTGTCCAGCCACAGCCGCCGCAGCGTCACCGACCGGGACGGCTCCGAGGCCGCGAAGGTCGATCCCGGTAGCTTCAGGACCTGATCCGGCCAGGACCCGTCCTCGCCGTTAAGCACGAATTGCCGCAGGACGTTCTGCAACTACAACCTCACGCGAATTACGGTAGAAAGCCAAAGAGAAGGGACAAAAGGTCATTCGCCGGTAATTGTCCGTATAGCACTCTAGCAGCGCGTGACGGGCGCCGACCAGCGAAGCAATGTGGATCGGCCCCGGTCCGGCTGACCGAAGCCGCCTGGACCCCGGTGTCGCGGCGCCGCGATGTTGCGCAGCGGCGCAGAGCCCTGGCGTGCCCAGCCGCACCGAGATGTTGGGGTGGATGAACATCATACGTGCTGTCGCGCGCGCTCCGGTACGTTCATCAGCCCCCCGGTACGCCTAGTCTCGGGGTATGGATACCTGGGCGACCGTCTCCGCGCTGGCCACCGGGTTCGGCACGCTCGTGCTCGCCGTGGCCACGTTCGCCGCCGTGCGCTCGGCCAACCGCGCCGCCCGCGCGGCCGAGCGGTCCCTGCTGGCCGGGCTGCGCCCGCTGCTGGTGCCGTCCCGGCTGGAGGACGGGGCGCAGAAGGTGTTCTTCGGGGACAGCTGGCATGCGCTGGTCCCCGGTGGCGCCGGCGTCGCCCACGTGGGGGAGGACGACGACAACTGCGGCGTCGTCTACCTGGCCGCGTCGCTGCGCAACGCCGGCAACGGGATCGCGGTCCTGCACGGCTGGCTGTTCTACCCGGGGGACTACCGCGGCAACGAGCATGCCGACCCGGAGACGTTCACCCGCCAGACTCGGGACCTCTACATACCGGCCGGCGACACCGGCTTCTGGCAGGGTGCGTTCCGTGATCCGGACGATCCCGCGCACGATGCCGCGGCGAAGGCGGTCGCGAGCCGGGAGCCGCTGACCATGGACCTGCTCTACGGGGACTACGAGGGCGGCCAGCGCATGATCAGCCGGTTCCTGATGCGGCCGGGCCGGGAGGACGCCTGGCTGCTCTCGGTCATCCACCACTGGAACGTGGACCGGCCCGACCCGAGGTAGGACCATGGGCTGAGTGGGCCAGGTGATCTGAGGAGGCGCCATGCTCTACGCGTTCGGGTTCGACCGGGTCGGCGTGCTGGTCAGCGACATGTACATCGTGATCCCGAACCCCCGGCCCGGCCAGGAGGGCGCCGAGCGTGGCGTCCGCCTCGAGGTCCGGCTGCTCGAGCGCGGCGAGCTGCCCGGATCGATCTACTCGGCGCGGCCGATCGAGGCCGGCCTGCCGGTGTGGCGGGCGGACCTGCTCGAGGCGGTGGACGGGCCGCCCGGCAGCCTGAACCGGGCGCACCACCACCCGGCCTTCCGCGGCTGGGAGCCGGGGAACCGCGTGTTCGACGCCGACCTGACGGCCCGCCCGGTGCAGTGGGTGGGGGAGCAGCTGGCCGACCTGGAGGGGCTGCTGGAGCGGGCCGGCGTGCCGGCCGACGAGACGACGGCCGCCGACGCCCGGGCCCTGCGCCGCTGCCTGCCGGAGATCACGGACACGGTCGGCCGCCTGCTGGAGCGGGTGCGGGACGGGGACCTGGCCGCGTCCCCGGACGGCGAGCCGGCCGCCAGCGCCCGCGTCGGCTGGCTGTAAGCGTCAGAACGGGGTGGCGGCCAGCCAGCTGGCCAGCAGCGCCGGGTCGCCGAGGACCTGGACCTGAGGGTCGTCCGCCGGCACCCGCCGGAGCAGCACCAGCAGCAGCCGGCCGACCGGCCCGCGCAGCGCGACGTCGCCACGGCCGTGGCCGGGCTGCACGGTCACCTGCGATCCCTCGCGCCGCACGAGCCACTCGCCCGCGCCGTCCAGGCCCTCGTCGGTCGCGTGGACGTGCAGCACGGCCCCGTCGGGCAGCGCGTCCAGGCGCGGGTCCGCATCCCCCGGCGCCAGGCCGGACATGAAGCCGAGCCACTCGTCGATGGCGTCCGCGGCGATATCCGGCTCGAATCTGACCTCCCGGCCGGTAGCGATCTCGGCATCGGCGCGGTGCACCGCGGTCTCGTGCGCCATCCGGCGGGCCCAGAAGTCAGCCGGGCGCAGCGTGTTGAACGCCCAGACCGCGTCGCCGTCCGCCTCCCGCACGGCCCCGATGATCCGCGTCGCTCCCGCGCGAAGCCAGGGCGCGTGCAGCGCGGGGTCGTCGGGAAACTTGCCGTCCGGCACCTGGCGGAACGGGATGAACTCGGCCGACCGGGTGCTCACGATCTGCGCCGCCCAGCGCTGCGCGCGCCCGACGTGGGTGGCGAGCTGCCGCAGCGTCCAGTCCGGGCAGGTGGGCACCGGGGTGGCCAGGTCGGTGCCGTCCACCAGCCCGGCCAGCGTCTCGGTGCTGGACTCGATCTCGTCGTAGCAGCGCTCGGTGCTGATCGGCATCGCGGTCCTCCGGCAGCTCGGGCGGGCGGTGACCCAGGGTATCGCGGCCGGCGGGTTCACCGTTCCGCGGCCATTTCCGGGAATGACCGCTAAATTTCGCCAACCCGCCTATCGGCACATGCTGGACGATTAGGGCCGGTGATCTTATCATCTGACTGAACGGTCAGACAGTAGTTGGGCAACCTGGGATATTCCGGTCCGCGGTGCGTATCACGTCACGGAAGGGGCCTCGCATGACCCGGCTCGTGGGACCTCGCAGCGCCAGCGTCCTGACCGCGGCGGCCGTGTGCCTCGGCACGCTGGCGGCGACCGGCGTGACCGCGCACGCCCAGGCCGGGGCGCCCGGCGGCGGGCCGGACGCCCCGCCGGGCAGCAACCTCCTCGTCAACCCCGGCGCGGAGGCCGGGGACGCGTCGCAGCAGGGCTGGGACGCCGTGACCATCCCCGGCTGGCAGGTCCGCCGGGGGCTGCCCACCGTGGTCCGTTACGGCACCCGGGGCTTCCCGGGCCGTGCCGACGCCGGCACCAGGGGCCGGGACCGCCAGCTGTTCGCCGGCGGGGCCGGCGGCCCGGCCGTCCTCACCCAGCAGGTGCCGCTGCGCACCGGGGCTGGCCGCGCCGCGCCGGCCGGAACGCGGTTCCGGATCTCCGGATGGCTGGGCGGGACCGTGGTGAGCAAGGCCGAGCTCGAGGTGGTGTTCCTGTCGGGCACTGGCCGGGTCCTCGGCGAGAGCCACATCGGCCCGGTCGGCGGGGCCGGGGACGCCAGCCACCCCGAATTCGCCTGGCGGCAGGGGAGCGGCACGCTGCCGGCGGGTACCCGCTCGGTGGCGGCCGAGCTGTACCTGACAACCTCGCTCACTAACTACGACGGCCCGAACGCGCCGGTGGTCGGGTACGACCGGGCCACGGCCGACGGCCTGACCTTGAGCGTCTCGGCGCCGGTGCGCCGTCCGGTGCTGGCCGTGCCCGCCCCCCGCGTCCCCCGCTTCCAGCACGTGTTCCTCTTCTACCTGGAGAACGAGGACTTCAGCCAGATCGTCGGCAACACGGCGCAGGCCCCGTACCTGAACAGCCTGCTGCCCCGGGGGAGCCTGCTCGCCAACTTCTTCGCCGAGGAACATCCCAGCGACGCCAACTACCTGGCCCTGGCCGGCGGCAGCGCCTTCGGCGTCCCGCTCGACGACCCGGCGGAGGAGAACCCGCTGTACACGATCGACGCGCGCAACATCGCCGACCTGGTCGACGCCGCGCACGAGACCTGGAAGGGGTACCTGCAGAGCGCCGACGGGCCATGCGACGACACCGTCCACGTGAACTACTGGGACGACGACCAGCCGATGATGTACTTCAAGGACATCCGCGAGCGGCCCTCCTACTGCGCGGCGCACCTGGTCCCGCTCGAGTCGCTGCCGGCCGACCTGAGGCGCGCGTCCACCACACCGAACTTCGCCTGGATCGCCCCGGACGACTGCTTCGACATGGAGGGCTGCGGCATCGCGGCCGGTGATGGCTTCGTCCGCCAGGAACTCGGCCTCATCATGCGCTCGCCGGTCTGGACGACGCAGCGGTCGCTCGCGATCATAACCTTCGACGAGGACGGCTACGACTACGAGCACCCCGCCCAGAAGGTAGCGACGATCATGATCGGATCCCGGGGCGTGCGCCAAGGCTACGTGTCGGCCACCCGCTACACGCACTACAGCCTGCTCCGGACGATCGAGGCCGCCCTCGGGCTCGGAACCCTGACTCAGAACGACCGGTACGCGCAGGCGACTAGCGACGTGTTCACGGGGGCCGGGACGCCTGCGCCCGCCGCGCCGACCGTGGTTGCACCGCCTGCGGCCGCACCGCCCGTCTCCGCCGTCTCCGCCGCCGCGCCGTCCGCGCCCGCCGGGCCGGCGCCGGACGCCGCCGGCGGGCCGGCCGCGCCGGGCCAGCCGCCGCTGGCTGACCCCACGGCGTTCGTCGTGAACTACGGCCTCGGCACCGTGACCCCGGGCACGGTCACGCCGGTCAACCTGGTCACGCGCCGGGCGGGCCCGGCGATCACCGTGGGCCCGGACCCGCAGGCGATCGCGATCACCCCGGACGGCCAGACCGCGTACGTGGTCGACTCCGGCTCGGGCACCGTGACCCCCATCAACACGGTCACCCGCCGGGCGGCCCCGGCGATCACCGTGGGCGCGGACCCGCGGGCGATCGCGATCACGGCAGACGGTAAGACCGCGTACGTGACCGACTCCGGTTCCGGCACGGTGACCCCGATCAGCACCGCCACCAACCAGGCCGGGCCGCCGATCACGGTCGGCGCGGACCCGCGGGCGCTGGCCATCACCCCGGACGGCCGGACCCTGTACGTCCTGAACTGGGAGGGCGGTTCGGTCACCCCCGTGGCCACGGCGACGAACCAGCCCGGGCGCCCGATCCGGACCGGTTCCTTCCCCGTCGCGATCGCGATCGCCCGCGGATTCGCCTACGTGGCCAACTACGGCTCGGGCACCGTGACCCCGATCGCCACCGGCAGCGGCCGGGCCGGCCGCCCGATCCCGGTCGGCCAGGCCCCGGACGCCGTCGCCATCACCCCCGACGGCCGGACCGCGTACGTGGTCGACGGCGACAGCGACACGGTCACCCCGATCGCGACCGGCACCGGGCGGCCGGGCCTGCCGATCGGCGTGGGCTACTCGCCCGCATCGGTCACGATCTCCCATGGATTCGCCTACGTGGTCAACACGATCTCCGGCACCGTGACGCCGATCAGCACGGCCGCCGGCCGGGCCGGCCGCGGCATCTCGGTTGGCCTCTACGACTACCCGCTGGCCGTCGACCTCGGGCTGTCCGGCGACGCGCTGGTCCTCGACACCTACGCGGGCCAGGTGACGCCGGTCAATACCGCCACCGGGCACCCCTACCCCGCGATCACGGTGGGAGACTTCCCGGTGGCGGCCGCGATCGCGCCGTGACCGGCGCAGCGGCGCGGCCTACGGGGCTTTTAAAGGCGGGCCGAGGTGGTCACACTGGAAAACGTGCACGATTTCGACTTTGTAGTGATCGGATCCGGGCCGGGCGGGCAGAAGGCCGCGATCGCCGCGGCCAAGCTGGACCGCCGGGTGGCTATCGTGGAGCGCCCGCGGATGCTCGGCGGGGTCTGCCTGAACACCGGCACGATCCCGTCCAAGACGCTCCGGGAGGCCGTGCTCTACCTGACCGGCCTGGACCAGCGCGAGATGTACGGGCAGGCCTACCGGGTCAAGGACGAGATCACCATCGCCGACCTGACCGCCCGCACCCAGCACGTCGTCGGCCGGGAGAGCGACGTCGTGCGCAGCCAGCTGACCCGCAACGGGGTCACGATCTTGTCCGGTACCGGGCGGTTCACCGGCCCGAACTGCATCGAGGTCGACGACGGCGAGTCACGGCTGCGCCAGGTCAGCGCCAAGGACATCGTGATCGCGACCGGCACCATGCCCGCCCGGCCGAACAGCGTGGCCTTCGACGAGAAGACGATCCTCGACGCGGACGGGATCCTGCACCTGAAGCGGGTACCGCGGTCGATGCTGGTGGCGGGCGCCGGGGTGATCGGCATCGAGTACGCGTCGATGTTCGCCGCCCTCGGCACCAAGGTGACGGTGGTCGAGCAGCGCGACCGGATGCTGGAGTTCTGCGATCTGGAGGTCATCGAGGCCCTCAAGTACCACCTGCGGGACCTGGCCGTGACGTTCCGGTTCGGCGAGACCGTCACCTCTGTCGAGGCGCATGAGGGCGGGGCGATGACCACCCTGGCCAGCGGCAAGCGGATCCCGGCGGAAACGGTGCTGTACTCCGCGGGCCGGCAGGGCCAGACCGACGAGCTCAACCTGGAGGCGGCCGGGCTGACCGCGGACAAGCGCGGCCGGATCAAGGTGGACGAGTTCTACCGCACCGAGGTGCCGCACATCTACGCGGTCGGCGACGTGATCGGGTTCCCCGCGCTGGCCGCCACGTCCATGGAGCAGGGCCGCCAGGCCGCGCACCACGCCTGCGGCGAGCCGGTGCACGCGGCGGACATGCTGCAGCCGATCGGGATCTACAGCCTGCCCGAGATCAGCTTCATCGGGAAGACCGAGGACCAGCTCACCGCCGACTGCATCCCGTTCGAGGTCGGCGTGTCCCGCTACCGCGAGCTGGCCCGCGGCCAGATCATCGGCGACTCCTACGGGGTGCTCAAGCTGCTGGTCTCGCCGGAGGACCGCACGCTGCTCGGGGTGCACGTGTTCGGCACTGGCGCCACCGAGCTGGTGCACATCGGCCAGGCCGTGATGGGCTGCGGCGGCACCGTCGACTACCTGGTCGACGCGGTCTTCAACTACCCGACGCTGGCCGAGTCGTACAAGGTCGCGGCGCTCGACGCGACCAACAAGATGCGCCTGGTCGAGCGGTTCGCCGGGTAAGCCCCGGGGCGGGCGCGGTCCCGGTCAGCGGCAGCCGCAGGCGCCGCCGCAGCAGCCGCCCCCGCCTTCCCGGCCTGCCGCTGGCGAGCTGGCCCGGCCGCCGACCGACACCGTGGACAGCAGCTTCACGGTGTCGTCATGACCCTGCGGGCAGGCGCAGGGGTCGGACGACTCGCTCATCGGGCGGGTCCGCTCGAAGGTGTCGCCGCAAGCGCGGCAGCGGTACTCATATCGCGGCACGTCACCAGTCTAAGGCCGGACGGTCGTTTCGTCTTCAACCACGTAAGCTCGTGACGTGCGAGGTTACACCCAGGACAAGGACGCGTACCTCAAGCGCCTGCGCCGGATCGAGGGCCAGGTGCGCGGCCTGCAGCGCATGGTGGACGAGGACGTCTACTGCATCGATGTCCTCACCCAGGTCTCCGCGGTGACCCGGGCGCTGCAGGCGGTCGCCCTCGGGCTGCTCGAGGATCACCTCGGGCACTGCGTGGCCCAGGCCATCGAGCAGGGCGGGCCGGAGGCCGAGGAGAAGGTGCGGGAGGCCGCGGCGGCCGTGTCGCGGCTAGTCAGGTCCTGATCCGCGGCCGGCGGGGCCGGTCACCGGGCCGGCGTCCGGGGCGGACGAGACCACCCCGACCGGCGCGCTGCCGTTGCCCGGCTCGGCCGCGGGCCGCGCGGCCGCCGGCGGCGCGTCCTCGTAGTAGTACTGGCGGCCGCGCAGCAGCGAGATGACCGCGCCGGTCAGCGACATCGCGATCGCCGCGCTGAACACGATGATCAGGCCGTGGTGGAACGGGTCCGCGATCAGGTGGGGGAAGAACTGCTTCCCCGTCAGCACGGCGGCGTTGCGGGCGGGCAGCCGGTTCAGCACTCCGGACGGCCCGAGCAGGCTGCGGATCGGGTTGTAGCCGAGCAGCGCCGAGAACAGCGTGCTGACCGGCGGCAGGTGGGCGATGTGGGAGGCGACGGACGCCGGGACGCCCTGGGCCCGCAGCCCGCTGCTCAGCGTGCGGGGGAGCGTGGCCGCCAGCCCGGCGATCATCAGCGAGAAGAAGATGCCGATCGACAGCGACATGCCGGAGTTCTGGAACGTGGAGCGCATGCCGGACGCGGCGCCACGGTCCCAGGGCGGGACGCTGCTCATGATGGCCGAGGTGTTGGGCGACGCGAACAGGCCGGAGCCGACCCCGTTGCAGAAGATGATGATCGCGAAGAGCCAGAACGGGAAAATGACCGGTAGCAGCATCAGCCCGGTGAACGCGCACGCGGCCAGCAGCAGCCCGGCGGTGGCGAACGGGCGCGGCCCGTACCGGTCGGACAGGGCTCCCGAGATCGGCCCGGCGATCAGGAACCCCGCGGTCAGCGGGAGCATGTAGATGCCTGCCCACAGCGGCGTGTCGACATAGTTGTACCCGTGCAACGGCAGCCAGATCCCGGCCAGCCAGATCACCAGGATGAACTGCAGCCCGCCGCGCGCGATCGACCCCATCAGGCTGGCGATATTCCCGGCCGCGAACGCCCGGATTTTGAACAGGCTCATCCGGAACATCGGCTCCGGGATCTTCGTCTCGACGATCCCGAACACGATCAGCAGCCCCGCGCCGCCGATCAGCCCGGCCAGCACCCAGGGGTTGGTCCAGCCGGTCGAGTGCCCGCCGTACGGCTGGATGCCGTAAGTGATGGCGACCAGCAGCGCCCCCGCGCCGAGGGCGAACAGCACGTTCCCGGTCCAGTCGATGCTCGCCCGCCGGGTAGTGGCGATCTCGCGCAGGCTGCGGTACGCCCAGACCGTCCCGAACAGCCCGATCGGCACGTTGATCCAGAACACCGCGCGCCAGTCCCACGCCGCCAGCAGGCCGCCCAGCAGCAACCCGACGAACTGCCCGGAGATGCCCGCGATCTGGTTGACGCCCAGAGCCATGCCGCGCTTGTTCGCGGGGAACGCGTCGGTCAGGATCGCCGCCGAGTTGGACATCAGCATCGCCCCGCCGAACGCCTGCACCATCCGGAACCCGATCAGCCACATCGCGCCGGCCGCGCCGGTCAGCGGGTCCAGGGACAGGATGATCGAGGCCACGGTGAAGACGACGAAGCCGAGGTTGTAGATGCGGACCCGGCCGTGCATGTCGCCAAGCCGGCCCAGCGTCACCACCAGCACCGACTGGACCAGCAGGTAGCCCATGATCATCCACAGCACGAACACGATGTTGCCGGGAGCCAGCGGGTTCAGGTGGATGCCGCGGAAGATGGCGGGCATCGCGATGATCACGATCGATGCGTCGATCGTCGCCATCGACATGCTGAGCGTGGTGTTGGAGAGCGCTACCCACTTGTAACGATCGCCCCCCCGGGATCCGTTGCGGCCCGGCTGCGCGGTCTCGGCGATCGTCTGCACTCGGTTAAGTGTACCGGGAATCAGTTGCTTGATCGCAACTACCTAACCGCGAGGCGCACCCGGTACGTCCACCACCAGGTACGCGGCTGCCCGAGCCGCCGCTGGGCCACCTCGCGGAGGGCGGTGATGCCGAGCTCGTCCTCAGTGCACCCGTCGGCCAGGAAGTCCGCGGCGTGGCTGATCGCGCTGAGCGCTACGGCGACCAGGCGGCTCGCGTCGCCCTGGTCGCGGCCGTGGACCGCGATCTCGGCGCTGTGCCGGAACAGGCCGCTGCCCCGGATCCGGCCCAGGTGGTTCTTGCCGCGGTGCGCCGGGGGCAGGCCGCGCCGGGCCTGCTCGGCGTCGACGCGCTTCGCCACCCGCGCCCAGGCGGCGCCGGTCTCCCAGTCGATGCACGGCGGCCAGTCGCAGTCGTAGGCCGCGAGCACGCCGCCGCGGCGCAGCAGCCGGGCGATCTCCGGCAGCGCGCGATCCGGGTCGAACCAGTGCATCGCCTGGCTCGCGGTGACCACGTCGGCGCAGCCGTCCGGCAGCCCGGTGGCCTCGGCCGTCGCGTCCAGGACCGTGAACAGGGTCGCCGATCCGGCCCTGGCGTCGCCGATCCGGCGCTCGGCGCGCCGCCGCATGGCGTCGGCCGGCTCCACGGCGGTGACGTGGCGGGCGCGCCCGGCCCAGGCGAGGGCGGACAGGCCAGTGCCCGCGCCCAGGTCCACCACGTCCGGCCAGGCCCGCCCGGACCACTGGGTGATCACGGTGATCAGGTCGCCCGGCGGCCGCGGCCGGACGGCGTCGTAGGTGTCGGCCACGCCGGGGAATCTCGCGGCGGCGTCGGACATCGGGCTCCCTCCCCGGGCTGCCTCGGCTTCCTACAGGGTGACCCGGACCCGCTGTCGCCTGCTACCGCCCACGCCATTGACAAAGAATTCTTTTATGTACAAGAATCTTTGTACGTGGAGGAGCTGCACCGGAAGCTGCACCGGAAGCCGGGCCGGAAGCCGGGCCGGGAGCCGGGCCGGGAGCTATACCGGGCGGTGCGCCGGGGAGCCGCGCCGGGACCACAGGCCGCGGAGCGCAGGCCGTGAGGGAGATCGTTTACCTGGACCGCCTGGACCAGGCCGAGGCCCTGCTACGGCCCGGGCGGATCGAGATCCTGCGCCAGCTCGCGGCGCCCGCGTCCTGCACCGACGTGGCCGGTCGGCTGGGGCAGGCGCCGCAGAAGGTCTACTACCACGTGAAGCGGATGGAGCAGGCCGGCCTGGTGGACCGGGTCGCGGAGCGGCAGGTCCGGGGGATCACCGAGGGCATCTACCAGGCCAGCGGCGGCTCCTACTGGCTGGCGCCCGACCTGGTCGGCGCCATCGGGGAGCGCCGCGCGCAGGACGAGATGAGCCTGGGCTTCCTGCTGAGCCTGACCGAGCAGATGCAGTCGGATCTGGCCCGGCTGGCCGCGGGCACGGGGGAGCGGCCGTCGCTGGGCATGTCCGGCGAGGTGCGGCTGCCGCCGGAGCGCCGGCCTGAGTTCCTCGCCGACCTGCGCGCCGCGATCCAGGGCGTCCTGGCCCGGTACGGCGGAGCCGAGGGCGTCACGTTCCGAATCGCCTTTGCCTGTTATCCCAAGGAGGACTGACCGACGATGACCACCCAGACCTACACGCTGCGGGCGTCCATCGGCGCCCCGCCCGAGGCCGTCTACACCGCGCTGACCGACGCGGCCGCGCTGCGGGCCTGGCTCACCGAGCACGCCGAGGTAGCCCTGGACCATGGGGTTTACGAGTTCTGGGGCCGCTTCACGCTGGAGGGCGAGCGAGGGCGCCAGCGGCTGCTGGCGTTCGAGGCCGGCCGGCGGCTCAGCTTCTCGTGGCGGCTGGAGGGCGCCGGGACCGAGGTCGCGATCTCGCTCGACGGCCAGGACGGCGGTACCGTGCTCACGCTGACCCACTCCGGCGTGCCGCCCCGCGCGTCCGGTGACCGCTACTGGGTGCGTGACCTGCTGATGCTGTCGCTGGCCAACCTGGCCAGCTACTGCGAGGGCCGCGGCATCGGCCCGAGGTGCGACTTCACCGCGTTCGGCGACGCCGAGGCGCGGGCCAGCGTCGAGATCGCCGCCGCGCCGGGCGCGGTGTTCGCCTCGCTGATCGAGCCCGCGCAGCTCGACCGCTGGATCGCCGACCACGCGCAGGTCGAGCCGCACGTGGGCGGGCGCTATGACTTCGGCTGGGACCACGGCCCGGTCCGGATCCTCGAACTCGAGCCCGGCAAGGTCCTGGCCTACTCCTGGCGGCACAGCTGGGAGGACGAGCAGGGGCCGGCCGCCACGGTGGTGCGCTGGGAACTCGACGGCGACCAGGGCGGCACGTACCTGACGATCGTGCACAGCGGCTTCGGCCCCGACCGGCGGACCGAGGGCTACCAGCTCGGCTGGATCGAGTTCCTGGCCTCGCTCAAGCGCATGCACGAGGTAGGCCCGGGCTGGCGCCCCGTGGAGCAGGTCACGGCCGCTGCCTGACCGAAAATCAAGGGCCGGCCCGGCCTGGCCGAAATTCAGTGGCTGGCCCGGGCCGCCCGCCGCCATCATCAAGATATGTCCAGGCACGCCGTTTTCGTCCGGCCCGCGGCCGCGGGCCGGACGCTGACGGCTGCCCCGGTGCGAGCCGGGCACCCGCTGCCCGGCCTGCGACGCTGACCCTTCCCCGGCCGCGCCGGCCGCCCGCCACACGGGCCGCCGGGAGACCCAGCGGGGGAGGGCGCCCAGCGCACGCGGGTCTCACACGGTTCTGCGGCACAGCCGCGTGCCGCAGTCGGCGACGCACCGGGGGAAGGAACATGCCCAAGCAGGCGTACGCGCGCACCAAGCCGCACCTGAACATCGGCACGATGGGTCATGTCGACCATGGCAAGACCACCCTGACGGCCGCCATCACCAAGGTTCTCGCCGAGCGCGGGACCGCGGCGTACGTCCCGTTCGAGCGGATCGACCGCGCCCCCGAGGAGGTCGTGCGCGGCATCACCATCAACATCGCGCACATCGAATACGAGACCGCCACACGGCACTACGCGCACGTGGACATGCCCGGGCACGCGGACTACGTGAAGAACATGATCACCGGCGCGGCCCAGATCGACGGCGCGATCCTCGTGGTATCCGCGCTCGACGGCGTGATGCCGCAGACCCGCGAGCATGTCCTGCTCGCCCGGCAGGTGGGGGTCGGGCACATCGTCGTGGCGCTGAACAAGGCCGACGCGGCGGATCCCGAGCTCGCCGACCTCGTGGAGCTGGAAGTGCGCGAGCTGCTGTCCAGGTACGGCTATCCCGGCCAGGCGGTGCCGGTGATCCGGGTATCGGCGCTGCGGGCGCTGGCGGGTGACCCGGACTGGGCGCCTGCCATCGGCGCACTGCTCGACGCGGTAGACGAGCACGTGCCCGTGCCCGCGCGGTACACCGAGGCCCCGTTCCTGCTGCCGGTCGAGAACGTGCTGACCATCACCGGCCGCGGGACCGTGGTCACCGGCGCCGTCGAGCGGGGGTCCGTGCGGACCGGCGACACGGTCGAGGTCGTCGGGCTCGGCGCCGGGCTCACCACCGTCGTCACCGGCGTCGAGACGTTCGGCAAGCCGATGGAGCGGGCCCAGGCCGGCGATAGCGCGGCGCTGCTGCTCCGTGGCGTCCGTCGGTACCAGGTCCGGCGGGGCCAGGTCGTGGCCGCGCCGGGCAGCCTGGCGGCGCACCACAGGTTCGCCGCCAGGGTCCAGCTGCTGAGCGAGCGCGAGGGCGGTCGGCACACCCCAATCGGCACCGGGTACCGCCCGCAGTTCTTCGTCCGCACCACCAGCGTGGTCGGCGAGGTGGACCTGGGCGAACCCGGCCCCGCGACCCCGGGCGACGAGGTGGACCTGATCGTCACGCTGGGCCGGCCGGTGGCGCTGGACACCGGGCTCGCCTTCGCGATCCGCGAAGGCGGCAAGACGGTCGGCGCCGGGACGGTTACCGCGGTGTTCGACTAGCCTGCCCGCGCCAGGCCGCGGCCCGAGCTGGCCGCGGCCTGGCGCGCCGTCAGGCGTTGCCGCGGACCATCGCGATCAGGCGGTCCAGCACCTTGCCGTCGCTGACCCGCAGCCCGTCGTGCTCGAACTCGTTGGTGATCCAGGGCTGCAGGCCCCGGACAGCCCGGGCCGTCGGCACCGAGAACTCCCGCGGCACGTACATGTCGTCGTAGTAGACGGCGGCCGCGACGGGCACGTCGCAGGCCCTCAGGCGGGCCTCGTCATACAGCGGCGGCCAGGAAGGCCGCTGGGCCAGGATCTGCCCGGCATCGGCCAGCGGCGCCAGCACCGGATCGTTCTCCAGCATCCACGGGTAGATCATTTCCCCCGTGAACAGCAGAGAGCCGTCGCCGTCCAGCGCGGCCGCGGCGTCGAACTGCGGGAACTCGGCTCGTACTCGCTGCGCGGCCCAGCGGGTGGCGGCCCGTTGCGCATAGCAGGCCTCGTGCAGCAGGGCGTACAGCGGACCGGCCGAGAACGTCAGGTGCTCCTGCACCTGGTACAGGAAGTCGTCGGACAGGCCGCCGCCGGCGAACGGGTCCTCCAGCAGGTAGTGCAGCTGGTGGCTGCCGGTGCTCGAGCCCAGCATCCGGCCGAGCGACTGGAAGGCCTCGACGGTCAGCGGTGCGCCGCTGGGCAGCCGGGTATCCCCGGCCGCCACCCTCCTGGCGACCTTCCTGGCCTGCTCGACATCGCCCGGGTAGCGCGCGTAATGCTCCGCGTTCTTCTGCGCCACCAGCGGATACGTCACCCGGTACAGGTCGTCGGCCGACTTGTCCAGCCCGGGCAGGCCGCCGGTGATCAGGGCCTCGCGCAGGCCCTCGGGCGCGTGCGACAGGTAGGTGACGGCGCAGAAGCCGCCGAAGCTCTGGCCGAGGATGCTCCACGGGCGCCCCCCGGTGAGTTCCCTGCGGATCAGCTCGGCGTCGGCCACGATCGCATCGGCCCGGAAATGGGTCAGGTAGTCGGCCTGGGCCTGGGGATTTCCGAGGCCGGCCAGGGCGCGCCGGTTGGCGGGGGAGGACCGGCCGGTGCCGCGCTGGTCGAGCAGCAGCACCCGGTAGTCGTTCAGCGCCCGGTTCAGCCAGCTCTCCCGGCCGGCCGGCCGCAGCGCCCCGAAGCCGGGGCCGCCCTGGAAGTACACGAGCCAGGGCAGGTCGGCCGTGGCCTTGCCGGCCGCGACCACCTCCCGCGCGAAGATCTGGATCTGCTGGCCATCCGGCCGGGCGTGATCCAGCGGCACGGCGAAGGTCAGGTCGGAGAGCACGGTTCCCGGCTGACGGTACGAAGTCATGCACGGCACCGTACTGGACGGCCGCCCGGCGGGCCGGCCCGCCCCGGCGCTCAGCCCACCCCGGCGGACACGATCTGGTCGGCCAGGGGAGCGACGGCCGCGACGATCTGGTCAATGATGCCGGGCGGCACGCCCGCCGCCTGGAGCGCGGCGACCAGGTGCCCGGCCACCAGGTCGAAGTGCGCCTGCCCGATGCCGCGGCCTCGGTGGGCGTCGCGCAGGCTCGCTCCCGTGTAGGGCCGCGGGCCGCCGAGAGCGGCGGCGAGGAACTCGACCTGCCGTCCCCTGAGTCTGGTCATGCTCGTGCCGGCGAAGAACCCGCACAGCTCGGGATCGGCGAGAACCCGGTCGTAGAAGTCACCCACTACCGGCTCTAACGCCGCCTCCCCGCCGATGATCTCGTAGATGCTCGACTGGGCCTGCTGTAAGTCCGTGCTCATTTCGGTCACCACACCCTGATGGCTGAAAATTATGCTGAGACTTGCACACAGTATCCCATGCCCTGATAACGGCGATACGTGACGAATGTCACCCCGGGCCTGGCCCTACTCGACGGTCACCGACTTGGCCAGGTTGCGCGGCTTGTCGATGTCGTGCCCGAGGGTGAGGGCCGCGTGGTAGGCCAGCAGCTGGAGCGGGACGGTCAGCAGGATGGGGTCAAGCTCCCGCTCGTTCTTGGGCACGGTGAGGCACGGCGTTCCCGGGTCGTCCAGCGTGACGCCGGGGTGGGTGACCACGACCAGGCGTCCCTTGCGCGCGACGATCTGGTGCATGGCCGCGAGGTTGCGGTCGGTGAGCTCGTCGTCCGGCAGGATCGCCACGGTCGGCAGGCTCTCGTCGATCAGGGCCAGCGGGCCGTGCTTGAGCTCGCTGGCCTGGTACGCCTCGGCATGCCGGTAGGAGATTTCCTTGAATTTCTGGGCGCCCTCGCGCGCCACCGGGAACCCGCGGACCCTGCCGATGAAGAACAGGCTCTGCGCTCCGGCCAGGCCGGCGGCGACCTCGGCGATATGCGGCTCATCGTCGAGGATCTGCTGGATCTGGTCCGGGATGGCGCGCAGCCCGGCGATGATCCGCTGGCCATCGGCGATGGACAGGTCGCGGACCCGGCCCAGGCACAGCGCGAGCATCGCGAATCCGATGCCCATGTGCGTGAGCGCCTTGGTCGACGCGACCGCGACCTCGGGCCCGGCGTGCAGGTAGATCCCGCCGTCGCACTCCCGGGCGATGGTGGACCCGACCACGTTGACCAGCCCGACGATCTGGCCGCCCTTGCGCTTGACCTCCTGCACCGCGAACGCGGTGTCGGCGGTCTCCCCGGACTGGCTCACCGCGACGTACAGCGTGTCGGGCTCGATGAGCGGGTTGCGGTACCGGAACTCCGAGGCCGGCTCGGCGTCGGCCGGGATGCGGGCCAGCTCCTCGATCATCGCGGCGCCGAACTGCCCCACGTAGTGCGCGGAACCGCAGCCGAGGATCTTCACCCGCCGGAACCAGCGCAGCTCACGCGGCCCGAGGTTCAGCCCGTCCAGGCGCGCGGTGCCGAACCGCTCGTCCAGCCGGCCGCGCAGCATCCGCTCGACCGACGACGGCTGCTCGAGGATCTCCTTGCGCATGTAGTGCCGGTAGCCGCCGAGCCCCACGTCCTCGACGTCGAGGTCGATGCTGGTCGGGACCTTGGCCGTGTTCTCCTCGTCCCGGCTGAACGTGCGGAACCCCGACGCGGTCACCGTGGCCAGCTCGCCGTCGTCGAGGTGCACGACGGACGTCGTGTGCCGGACCAGCGCGGCGAGGTCGCTGGCCACGAACATCTCGCGGTCGCCCACCCCCAGGATGAGCGGGGAGCCGTTGCGCGCGACCACCAGCCGGTCCGGGTGCCGCTCGTCGAGGACGGCGATCGCGTACGTCCCGGTGATCCGGGACAGCACGTCGAGGACCGCGCCCTCCAGCGTGCTGGCCTCGGAGCGGGCCACCAGGTGGGCGATCACCTCGGTGTCGGTCTCGGAGGTGAGCTTCACCCCCCGGGCGTCCAGGCGCTCGCGCAGCGCGGCCGCGTTGTCGATGATGCCGTTGTGCACGACGCTGATCCGCCGGTCCTCGCTGGTCTGCGGGTGGGCGTTGTCCTCGGTCGCGGGGCCGTGCGTGGCCCACCGGGTATGCCCGATGCCCGCCTTGCCGGCCAGGCGCCGGGGCAGCGAAGCCTCGAGGTCGCGGACCCGGCCGACGCTGCGGAAGACCTGGGCGCCCCGGCCGCCCAGGACCGCGATGCCGGCCGAGTCATACCCGCGGTACTCCAGGCGGGACAGGCCCTCGATGAGCAGCGGCGCGGCATTCTGGTTGCCGATGTAGCCGACGATCCCGCACATGGGAGTACCCCCCTAGCCGTAGATGATGCGGCGCAGCTGGCGCTGCGACACCGGCGGCGCGGCGACCAGGCGGTCAGCCAGTTCGTCGGCGATCAGCGCGAAGATCTCGGGATTGCGCCTCCCGAACAGGCGGTGATACGCGTGACGGCGCCGTACATAGTCCCGGAGCGGCTCGCGATACCAGGCCAGGACGTCCTCGACGACCCTGGCCGCCTCGGCGGGCGTCAGGCCCGCGGAACTGGCCACCCGCTCGATGAGATCGAGGTCGTGCACCGCCTAATCGTGCATCTTTTCCGGCTCACTGCCAAGTTTTTGCCCGAATTCGGGCAAGAAGCCGCGATATCACGAACCGCAAGACGGGTGAGCAGGCCTGGGTGCCGGGGCGCAGACCGGGGCGGGGGGACCGGGGCGCAGACCGGGGCGGGGGGACCGGGGCGCAGACCGGGGCGGGGGACCGGGCCGCAGGCCCGGGCGGGGTGCCGGGCCGCAGGCCCGGGCGGGCGAATTTGTGTGGCGCGCGGACCTGGCCCTGGCCAAGACTGCATGCATGGACGTGGTCCTGTCGGCGCCCTCGGCTTCCGATGCGGCGCAGTTCATCGGCGCGGTGCGCGCCAGCCGGTCGCTGCACCGTCCCTGGCTCGACCTTCCGGACACGCCCGGGCGCTATGCCGCGTACCTGGACCGGGCCGACCGTGAGGACCAGGCTAACTACCTGATCCGGCACCGCGCCTGCGGCGGTCTCGTCGGCGTGGTGAACGTCAGCAACATCGTGCGCGGGGGTCTGCAGTCGGGCTACCTGGGTTACGGAGCCTTCGCGTCCCACGCCGGGCGCGGCCTGATGACCGAGGGCCTGCGGGCGGTGCTCGACACGGTGTTCGGCGAGCTGCGGCTGCACCGGGTGGAGGCGAACATCCAGCCGGGCAACGCCCGCTCGATCGCGCTGGTCCGCCGCCTCGGCTTCGAGAAGGAGGGCTACTCCCGCCGCTACCTGCTGATCGCCGGGGACTGGCGGGACCACGAGCGCTGGGCGCTGCTGGCCGAGGACTGGGCTCGCGCCGGAGACTGATTCACGGTCATGTCCGACAATGGCGGGATGGCCGACCCTGAGTTCCAGCGCGACCTGTTCCGGGGGACCGCCCGGTACTACGAACGCTTCCGGGTGCCCTACCCGCAGGCCCTCATCGATGACCTGGCGCAGCGATCGGAGGCGAGCGGCCAGGGCAGGCTCCTGGATCTCGCCTGCGGCACCGGCCAGCTCACCTTCGCCCTGCACGGCCGCTTCGGCGAGGTCTGGGCCGTCGACCAGGAGCCGGACATGATCGCGGTCGTCCGGGAGAAGGCCGAGGCGGCCGGCCTCGGCGGCGTCCGGCCGCTGATCTCGGCCGCGGAGGACCTGGCCGCGCCGGGGGAGTGGTTCGACCTGATCGCCATCGGCAACGCGTTTCACCGCCTGCCCCGGGAGGCAGTCGCCGCCTGCGCCTTCGGCTGGCTACGGCCCGGCCGGTTCCTGGCCCTGGTGTGGGGCGAGGCGCCGTGGAACGGCGAGGAGCCGTGGCAGGCGGTGCTGCGGGCGACCATGCGGCGGTGGCGGACCCGCGCGGGGGCTGACGGCCGCGTTCCGCCGGGGTATGACCAGGACCGCCGGGAGAGGCCGGACCGGGCTATCCTGCGCCAGGCGGGATTCCGGGTCGTGGGCGCCTACCAGTTTCCCGCCGCCTGTGAATGGACGCCCGACGCGATCGTCGGCTTCGTCTTTTCCACCTCGGTCATGTCCCGCGCGGCCCTGGGCGACCTTGCGTCCGGCTTCGAAGACGACGTGCGGGGCGAGATGCTCGCCTGCGCGCCCGCCGGGCGGTTGCGGCAGGTCATCGACTTCGGCTACGAACTGGCCCGCCGTCCGGGGTGACCCCCCGGCCGGGGCCAGGTCGCGAACTGCTCCCGCAGCCAGGCCACGTCCTGCGGGCCGAGCCCGTAGCGAGCGAACACCCCGTCGGGCATCCGGTCCAGTTGCCGCCCCGCGTCGGCGAAGTCACGGTCACCCAGGCCGGCATCCAGCTGCCGGGCGAAGCTGATCAGCTGATCCGGGGTGTAATGCCGCAGGGCGGCCGCCGTGTCGACGAAATCGCGGGGTTCCACCCGGCTGGCCAGCGCGCACACCTTCGACCCCGCCAGGTCCTCGAGGTCGAGCACGGGACCGACGTCCATGGTCACCGGCCCGTGGATCCGGTCGAAGTACGCCATCTGCAGCATCGTCTCCTGGCCGCCGGGGGCGGTGATGATCCACTCGGCGAACTCCTCGCCCATCCCGTAGAAGATGTCCCCGAGCCCGCCGGTCTGGTCCCGACGATCGGTCCGGAAACCCGCCTCGCGGAGGGCCTCTTCCACCGCCCGGGCGGCGGCGGCCACGCCGGCTTCCTGGTCACTGAACAGGTCGACGTCTTCGGTGGGGCGGTCGACAATCCCGTGGGCGATCAGGGCGTTGCCGCCGGCCAGCGCGAAGCCGTACCGCGCCGCCGCGCGGAGGGCGATGACCGCTATCTCGCGCTGCAGTTCGTTGATCGGCATCAGGCAGCCGGGGCCGGGGCTGCAAGCAGCTCCGGGTGCTGGTCCTCCCATGCCTGGCGCACGCCCTTGGGCAGATACAGGTCCGGCCAGAGGGCGGTCAGCATCTCGCCGTTGAGGTAGGCGAGGTCTTCGGTGCGGCCGGCCTCCCGGAGCACGACCTGGTACATCCAGGGCAGCATGCCCGGCTCGTCCAGGTCGAACGCGCGGTCCGGGTACCAGAACAGCCAGATCGGCAGTTCAACCCGGCCTTGGGTCGGTCCCTGAAGGTCGGCCAGGCTGGCGGCCACCAGCACCCCGCGCCCAGGCCTGGATTCGTAGCGGGCCCTGGGCGTGACGGTTTGCACCGTGGCCATGTCGCCTAGCGTAGCCGCTCGGGTCGCGGTGTGCCCTGTCTCAAACGTAGTTGTCATCTACAGCCCAGACTATCGCGCGTTGCCGCAACTTCGTTCTAATGATAGCAGGTTACGCGGTGGTCACCCGGTGACCGAGCCCTTTCAGTCCGGATAAGGCTCCGCGGTAACGGTGTAGCTTCGCCCGCTGGGCAGCGTCCAGGTCAGGATGCCTGGCTCCCGCTGTTCGAGCCGCCAGCCCGGGCTCTGTTTGGCCTGATGGTGCCTGCGGCACAGCGGATAGAGATTGCACTCGCACGTCTTCCCGCCCTGGTGGTGCGGGATCGTGTGGTCGTCATCGGTGCGGGTGGCCGGGCGGCGGCAGCCGGGGTAGCCGCACCGAGGACTGCGGATCTTGATCAGGTGCCGTAACGAGGGAGAGGGCCGGTATCCGGCTGATTCCCGGCGGTGGGCGCAGGTCCCGGTCTCGATCGGGGTGATCGAGATTTGCCGGAGCCAGGCGGCTGGGTCGGGTGTGCCGGGCGGGCCGGGTCCGGCTCGCGCGCAGCCGTGGGCCACGGCGCGGCCGTGGCGGTCGGTCAGGGTCAGGCACCAGCGGCTGTCGCCACGGGCGGCGAGCGCGGCGGCCAGGTCGCGGCAGGTGCCAGCGCCGGCGGCGCCGGTCCCGGTGATCTCGCCGGGGGCGTCGGCGAAGCCGAGCCAAGTGCTGGCGGGCATGACCAGGTTCACCGTCCCGGTCAGGCCGGCCGGGGCGGTCACGCTGCCCGGCCCGGCCGGCCCGGCGGGCCAGTGGCTGGGGCTGCCGGGCGCGGCCGGGTCCGGGCCGCTGCGGCCAACGGGGCCCGCAGCGGGCTGGGGAAGCAGGGATTCCACGGGCTGGCCGGTGAGCCGGGCCAGGAGCACCCGGGCGCGCAGCTGGTCGTGGGTGCCGGGGGTGCCGTGCTGCTGGAGCCAGCGGGCGGCGGCGTCCAGGTGCTTGTCGGCGGCGATCACGCCGGCCAGGTTCAGGTCCCGCCCGGCGATCACGCCGGTCCCGGCAGCCTCGGCCCAGCACTCGACCCGGGCGTCCTGTTCGGCTCGGTCCTTGCGCCGGGCGGCGGCCTGCGGGTCGTGCGCCAGGACCGCGCGCTGGCAGGCGGCGGCCAGCCGCCCGGTGGTCATCCCTCCGGCCCGCGGCGCGATCGTGTTCTCCACGGCGGCGGCGTCGGCGTCGTCCAGCAGGCTCAGCTGGTCGGCGATCACAGCGGCGCGAGAGCGGTCGATGATCCCGGCGCCCAGCAGGGCCTGGGTCTGCGGCAGCCGCTCCAGCCGCCGCGACAACTCCAGCAGGCTTGCGGCCGACCGGCCAGTGAGGGTCAGCGCGGCGGCGAGTTCCTCGGCCACGTGCTCGCCCTGGCGGCCGTCCGGCCCGGCTCGGCGGGCGTCCAGCTCGGTCACCACGGCCAGTTCCAGTCCGGCGGACCAGGAGCTCAGCCTCCGGGCGCCGCCCAGCACGCCGATCAGCTCGTCGTCGGACAGCGTGTCCAGGCCGCGCTGGCGCGCGGCGCCGGCGTGCCAGGCCAGGTCGGAACCGGGCAGCAGCACATCCAGCGGGCCGCCGGACGTGAACCCGGCCCCGGTCCCGGTGCCGCCGTGGCGGTGGGTGAACCCGGCCTCGAGTGCCTCCGGCGCGCTCGGCCCAACAGGATCGTCCAGGTCATCTGGGTCACTCGGGTCGCCGTCCAGGCCGGGTGGCTCCCACCCGGGATCGCCGTCCCATTCGTCGTCATCGTCCGGGTCGCTGTCGAGCCGTGCCAGCGCCGCCGCCTCGGCGGCCGTGAGCTCCCCGGGGCCGCGGAGCCTGCGAAGCAGTTCGCCGGCGGTCAGCTCTTCCCGGCCTTCCTCCTGGCCGCTGGGGGCGGCGGAGTCTGCGGTCATCTAGCCAAGCCCCCTTCCAAGCCGGATCAGGAGACTGCTACTGTGTTCGATTTATAATAGCAAAGCTGACCAATTTGTAGTTTATTATTTCGATAACATTTCGGTAAGCTGGGCGTGAACGCCAGATGCGAGTCGGCCGAAGGTGGGGGAGCGAAGCCTAGGCCGCCCGGTCCGGCCATCCGGTCTGCGCGACGATCACGTCCGCGACCTCCTGGACGGTGCGGCTGTCCGGCTTCGCCGTCCCGGATGATCCTTCGGGGCCGGCCAGGGCGGGCGGCCATCCGCCGTTGCGCTCGCACACGAGCCGCGCCACCTCGGCCACGGGCCGGGCGCTGGCGTCGATGCACACCTCGGAGAAGTCGCTGACGTCGAGGACGGCGGATTCACGCAGTACGTCCTCCACCAATCCGGCCTGACCCCCGCGCCCGAGGAACCGCTGCCTGAGCACATCCTGGCTCGCGCGCAGCCGGCACACCGTCAGCGCAGCCTGCGGGATCTGGTCGGCGTGCGCGCCGCGCACGGGGTCGACCACGCCGGACACGAGGCGCCCATCGCCGTCATCCTTGGCCGGTGGCGTCTGCCGCGACAACTGATTTCCGACGCATCGCCTACCGGCCGTGATCAGTTCGTGGGGGTCGCGGCGACGCTGCTCCGGCCCGCTTGAGCGCCCAGTTGACGCAATCAGATGGTTGCCATATAGTAGCAACTGCTCAGTTGCTACTTCGCCGGAGGCCGACATGGGTTTTCCTGATCGCATCGAACGGACCGTGGAGATCGCCCACCCGCCGGACCAGGTGTGGGCAGCGCTCACCACGGCCGAGGGCCTGGGCGCCTGGTTCGGCGACGAGGCCACGATTGACCTGCGTCCGGGCGGGTCCGCCTGGCTGAAGTGGACCGGCGGACCCACGGCCGAGATGCGCGTGGAACGGGTGGAGGAGCCGGCCGTGTTCGGGTTCACCTGGCAGATCTTCGGGCTGCCCGAGGACGACCCGCGCCGCACCTACGTCGAGTTCACGCTCGAGTCGGCCGGCGCGGGCACGCGGCTGACGGTGGTCGAGACCGGCTTCGCCCAGCTGCCGGAGGACGCCTACCGCCAGGCCTACAACGGCAATACCGACGGCTGGGCGAAGGAACTGGGCGAGCTGGTCGAGTACCTCGATGCCGCCTGACATCGAGGCGGTCGCCGAACAGGTCTTCGTGGCCCTGGCCGACCCGAGCCGGCGGGCCATCCTGGCCGCGCTGGCCTCGGGGGGCCCGGCCACGGCCACGGACCTGGCCGATGATCTGCCGATCACGCGGCAGGCCATCGCCAAGCACCTGGCCCTGCTGGCCGAGGCCGGCCTGGTGACGGCCGAGCCGGGGGAGCGGCGCCGGGTGCGGTACCGGCTGCGCTCCGCGCCGATGCAGGTGGCACAGCAGTTCCTGGCCGCGCTGGCCCGCGACTGGGACGGCTCGCTCGGCGCGCTGCGGGACCACCTCGACCGGCGCAGTGGCGAACCCATCACCGCAGCGCTCGACGAACGCGAGCGAGGACCCGAACAGAAAGGTGGATACCACGATGAAGACCCCCCCGATCGTCACGCCGCAGGACTGGGAGGCGGCGCGCCAGCGGCTGCTGGTGAAGGAGAAGGAGCTGACCCGCGCCCGGGACGCGCTCGCGGCGGAGCGCCGGCGGATGCCGTGGCTGGCGGTGGAGAAGGAGTACGCGTTCGACGGGCCCGCGGGTAAGGCAAGCCTGCTCGACCTGTTCGAGGGCCGCCGGCAGCTGATCGTCTACCGCGCGTTCTTCGAGCCCGGCGTGTACGGCTGGCCCGACCACGCCTGCATCGGCTGTTCCCTGGTGGCCGACCAGGTCGCCCACGTCGCCCACCTGAACGCCCGGGACACCACGCTCGCGTTCGTCTCCCGCGCGCCCCAGGCGGACATCGCACGGGTGAAGGCGCGGATGGGCTGGGCGATGCCCTGGTACACGATGACCGACGAGTTCGACGCCGACTTCGGCGTGGACGAATGGCACGGCACGAACGCGTTCATCCGCGACGGCGACGGGGTGTTCCGCACCTACTTCGTCAACAACCGCGGCGACGAGGTGATGGGGGGTACCTGGAGCTACCTGGACATCACCGCGCTCGGGCGTCAGGAAGAGTGGGAGGACTCACCCGAGGGCTATCCCCAGTCCGCGCCGTACAAGTGGTGGAACTGGCACGACGCATACGGCCACAACGGTCCGTCGCCGGGGTAGCCAGCCCGGATGTCATGCCCGGGCCGGGGGATCCGGCTAGCTGGGCAGCGTCTGGGGCAGCCCGAAATAGCGGAACAGGTTGTTGTCGCCGAACCGAGTGACGGCGCTGATCTTGTCGTCGGCCAGGGTGAGCACGATGAGGCTATGGGCGTGCGCGACCGCCGTGCACGGGTCGGCGCGGTAGTAGCCGAACGCGGGCTGGTCGTTGGCGCGGGTGGGCACCAGCCGGGCCGGCACCCGGGCCGCCCACTGGGGCCGCGTGGCGAAGAACTCGGCGATCGCAGCGTGGCCCTGGTATTCCAGCGGCTCGGGCGGCATGGTCAGCCACGCGTCGTCGGTGAGTAGGGCCACGAGGCGGTCGGTGTCGGCGGCCTCGAACGCGTCCGCGAACCGGCTGGTGAGTTCGCGCTCCCGGGCCGACCGCGGCGCGGGCGCGCTGTCGCGGCTAACGGCGGGAAGCTGGGCGGCGAGCGTGGTGCGGGCCCGTTGCAGGGCGCTGTTCACCGACACCTCGCTGACCGCGAGCATGTCGGCGGCCTGCGCCGCGGGGTAGCCGAGCACGTCGCGCAGCACCAGGACGGCGCGCTGCCGCGGCGGCAGGCGCTGCAACCCGGTCACGAACGCCAGCGCCAGCGCTTCCTTGGTCTCGTAGCGAGCTTCCGGGCCGGGCGCGGCATCGGGCACGTCGTCCAGCAGCGCGTCCGGGTAGGGCTGCAGCCACAGCGGCTCGGCGCGCCGGGTCGGCTCTGGCGGGGGAGCGGACCACTCAGACCTGATCGAGCCTTCGGGGCGGCGGCCGGTGTCGCGCAGCGCGTTCAGGCACTTGTTGGTCGCGATCTTGTATAGCCAGGTACGTATCGAGGCGCGTTCCTCGAACCCGCCGAGCCCGCGCCAGGCGGCCAGCAGAGTCTCCTGCAGCATGTCCTCGGCATCCTGGACCGAGCCGAGGATCCGGTAGCAGTGCAACTGCAGCTCGCGCCGGTATGGTTCGGTGAGTTCGCTGAACGCCTCTCCATCGCCCGCCCGAGCGCGGGCCAGCGCTGTCGTGGCCACGATCACATCCTCGCGTCGCCTGACCCTGCGCCAGGTCCTTAACGTACCGACACCAGCTTGCCCGGAAACTCACCGGCCAGTTGGCGGCGGCCCGCGGTGTCTCCATCAGCGACAAGCATCACAACGCAAAACTGGAGGGCACGTGAACACCACGAGTGGGCAGGATGCCGTGACCCGCGCCCAACGCTGGGCCCTGGCGCTGTCGTCGGTGGCGTCGTTCATGGTCGTGCTGGACCTGCTGGTCGTCGCGACCGCGCTGAGCACCATCCGCCGCGACCTGGGCGCCTCGATCGGGCAGCTGGAATGGACTATCAACGCCTATACCCTGGCCTTCGCGGTGCTGCTGATGACCGCGGCCGCCGTCGGTGACCGGTTCGGCAGGCGCCGGGTGTTCGCCATCGGCCTGGGCGTGTTCGCGGTCGGCTCGGCGGCGTGTGCGCTCGCGCCCGGGGTCGGCTCGCTGATCGCGGCGCGCACGGTCCAGGGCATCGGCGCGGCGATGGTCATGCCGCTGGCGCTGGCGCTGCTGAACGCGGCCGTCCCGCCGCAGCGCCGCGGCTGGGCGATGGGGATCTTCGGCGCGGTGACCGCGCTGGCGGTCGTGGTGGGGCCGGTGCTCGGCGGCGCGATCACCCAGGGCATCGCCTGGCAGTGGATCTTCTGGCTGAACGTGCCGATCGGCCTGCTGACCATCCCGCTGGCGCTGCGCCGCTTGGAGGAGAGTTACGGGCCGCGCGCAGCGCTGGATCTGCCCGGCGTGGCTCTGGGCACCGGCGCGGCGCTCGGGCTGGTGTGGGGGCTGATGCGCGGCAGCTCGGCGGGCTGGGCCAGCCCTGAGGTCGTCGGGGCGCTCGCCGCGGGCGCGGCGGCGGCCGTGGCGTTCACCGGTTGGGAGCTGCGGGCCCGCGCGCCGATGCTGCCAATGCGCTTGTTCGCCATCCGGGGCTTCTCCGCGGGTAACATCGCGGTCTTCATGATGAACGCGTCGGTCACCGGGGTGGTCTTCTTCATGGCTCAGTTCCTGCAGGTCGGCCTCGGTCAGGATCCGCTCGGGGCCGGGCTGCGGCTGCTGCCCTGGGGCGTGGCACCACTGGTGATCGCGCCGAGGGCGGGGAAGCTGGCCGACCGGATCGGCGAGCGGCCGCTGGTCGTCTCCGGGATGCTGCTGCTGGCCGCCGGGTTCGCCTGGATCGCCGTCATCGCCGGTCCCGGCCTGGCCTACCCGGCGATGCTCGCACCGATGATCATTTCCAGCGCCGGGATCGGCCTGGCCGTGCCCGCGGTTACCAGGGCCGTGGTCGGCTCGGTGCCGCGCGGCGACATAGGCAAGGCGTCGGGGAGCTTCAGCATGATGCGCCAGCTGGGCGGCGCGTTCGGCGTCGCGATCCTGGCCGCCGTGTTCGCCTCGGCCGGCGGCTACACCTCGGCCGCCGCGTTCAGCGCCGGGTTCGCGCCCGCCATCGCGGCCGCGACCGGCCTGGCCCTGGCCGGGGCCCTCGCCGGACTGGCCCTGCCGGGCCGGCCGGGCCAGCCCCAGGACGCCCCGGACGAGCGGGCGGCCACGACCCACCAGGCCGGGACCGCCGATGTGGTAGCAGCCGGACGGTGAGCATGGTCGCGCCGCGGCCGACGCCCGTCGACCTGGCCGGCACTGTCTCAGCCGACCAGCAGCACGAGCTTTCCGCGCACGTGACCCTGCTCGCTCACCCGGTGCGCCTCGGCCACCTCGGCGAGCGGGAAGGTCTGCGCGACCGGCAGCGAGAAGCGCCCGGACTCGATCAGCTCGCCGATCTCGCCGAGCGCGTGGACCGCGCGGCCGGCGGCATCGCCGCTGCTGAACGTCACCCCATGCTCCTGGGCGCCGCCGAAGTCGGCGATCGTGACGACGTGCTCGGCGCCGCCGGCGAGCTCGATGAGCTCGGGAAGCACCCCGCTCCCGGCGACGTCGAGCGCGACGTCGACGCCGTCGGGCGCGAGCGCGCGAACCCGCTCGACGAGGCCCTCGCCGTAGGCGACCGGCTCGGCCCCCAGCGAGCGAAGGTACTCGTGGTTGGCCGGACTGGCGGTGCCGATCACGCGCGCGCCGCGCAGCACGGCGAGCTGAACCGCGGCGCTGCCGACGCTTCCGGAGGCGCCGTTGATGAGAAGCACGCGGCCGCTTCCGACGCCGAGCTGGTCCAGCGCGCGCGTGGCCGTCTCGATGGCGGCCGGCAGCGCGGCAGCGCCGGGGAAGTCAAGCGACGGCGGGATCGGCGCGTAGTAGGACAGCACCGCCAGGTCGGCCTGGGCCGCCTCCTCGGCGGAGAAGCCGAACACGCGATCGCCGACGGCCACGTCCGCTACGCCCTCGCCGAGCTCGTCGACGATGCCCGCCGCCTCGTGGCCCAAGGTCTGCGGGAGCTCCTCATCCATCAGGCCCTGGCGCTTCTTCCAGTCGCTCGGGTTGACGCCGGCCGCGCGTACCGCAATCCGGACCTGGCCGGGACCCGGATGCGGATCGGGGAGATCCACGATCTCGAGGACCTCCGGGCCCCCGAACTGGTTGTAGCGGACTGCCTTCATCACATTCCGATCTCGGCTCTCGGGTATCGCGCTGGCTGCGCGTGCGACAGTCTGCCAGCCTCGTGAATTCGCCGATCCAGCGGAGCAAGTGAGTCGTCTCACTTAGTCTGATCCGGCGGTACGGTTCCTAGCCGAGTTCAGCGAGACGGAGACACCACATTCATTGAGACAGGACAGCGCCTGAGGCCGGGTACCTGAGGCCTGGGCGGGTACCTGAGGGCGAGCAGCGCCCAGTGTGGCCGGGGGATAAAAAACGCTACTTTACATAATGTACATTATCGGCACTCGATCCATGGCGGTTTGCCGCCGGGGCAACCAGCCTGACCAGGCTGATGGGCCCCGGCGCGCTCAGCAGTCAAACACCGACCAGCAGATGTCGTTCCGCAACCGCTGGTCGTCAAGTACGAGTTCGCGAATCGCCTCCGGGAGCTGGTCACGCTGCCACCGGCACTCGAGTCGCCCCGCGTCCTCGCCCTCGCCTTGCGGCGCGCCAGCCCGTGCGGCCTTGATCGCATAGGCGGCCGCGCCGAGCTCGTGCGCCGCGACGTGCGCGACGGCCCCGGCCTGGCCAGCAGCGTACGCGGCATGCCGCGGCGCCCCGCGCAGGTCCCTGGCCGCGGCCATGGCATGGCCGGCCGCCGTGCGGGCCTGGGTCATCGTGAGCTCGCCGCGCACCCAGGCGCGGGCATGCTCGATCGCCTGACGCGGCCGCGGGTCGTCAGGCTGAGCCGCCTCAAAGAGGTCGAGGACGTGCTCCGCGCACGATGCCGCCCAAAGCGCGAGGAGCTGGTGATCCGAATCGGTGAGGGTCCCCCCGCGGCGGATCGTCACGAAGCGCGGGTCTCGGACCTTCGGGAGGATCATGGCTGGCACTCCTTCTGGCCTCCGCCCAAGACCCCAGGCCTGGTCAGGCTGTCACGGCAGGTTGGCCAGCTGACGGGAGCGCAGTGCCTTCTCCGCCACGTCACGGCCTTCGGCTACCACCCGGGCCAGCGCCGGGTCCATACCTGGCTGACCGAGAAACTCATCCACCCGCTGCAGCAACTCCGGCGAAGCCGCGGTGTAGGGGAACAGGGCCTGCCCGAGGAACAGTCGCAGCAGCCCGTCCCGGCTCGCCCAGATCTCCGGCAGCGCCAGGAAGTATTTCTCGACGTACGGCCTGAGCAGGTCCGCATGTTCTGCCACGTTGAAGGCGCGGGCGACCCGGACCGCCTCTTCCAGCCCAAGCTCGGTCGACTCGGCCATCAGCCGCCACGCCGCGGCCTTATGTTCTGCGTCGCCGATGGCTGCTTTGCAGGCCGCGGCGTGGCGGCGTCCTGCGTCCGTGGCGTCGCGCGAGAGTTCCGCCTCGATCTCGGCATCGCCTGCCCGCCCGGTGACCGCGAGCCTGCGCAGCAGGCTCCAGCGCAGCTCAGTGTCCACCACCAGGCCTGGAGCTCCCTCGTTCCCGTCCAGCAGACCAGCGATGAAGTCGACCTGCTCCGGCGTTGTCGCGGTCCAGCCCATCAGCTGGGCCCACGCCAGCTGATGGCCGCTGCCAGGTTCGGCCGCCTCCAGCTGCCGGAGGCCCTCGGCGGCCAGCTGGCTCTTCCCCGCAGGTACCCACGCAGGATCGGCGAATACCGTCATCAGCCGCTCGCCGACGGCGAACACGTTCTGCATGACGGAGATGTCCGGCTCGTCGCCCATGCCCGACACCAGCAGCGCGACGAACGTCGGCACCGGCAGTTCCGCTTGGCTCGCCATGTCCATCACGGCGCTCCAGCAGATCGTCCACGCCAGCCCGTCGGCGAACCGGCCGATCGACTCGGTCAAGGTCCGCAGCGACCGATCGTCGAACCGGACGAGCGCATAGGTCAGGTCATCGTCGTTGAGCAGGATCAGGTCCGGTCTGGCCAGCCCGGCCAGCGCGGGCACGGTCGTCCGCGGCCCGGCGACGTCCGCCTCGACCCGGTGGGTCCGCACCAGGCGCCCGTCGTCATCCCGGTGGTACAGGCCGATCGCGATGTGGTGGGCACGCAGCACCGGATGTGCTGAGGGCGCCTCCTGCAGCACAGCGAACTCGGTAAACCTGCCCTCGTCATCGACCGCGATGGCAGGCCGGAGCGTGTTCGGCCCAGCCGTCTCCAGCCAGGCCTTCGACCATTCCGCCAGGTCGCGTCCGGAGCTGGCCTCCAGCGATTGCAGCAGGTCGGCCAGCGTGGCGTTCTCCCACGCATGCTCGGCGAAGTAGCTGCCGATTCCTGCGAAGAAATGATCCCGGCCCAGGTAGGCCATCAGCTGCTTGAGCACGGCAGCACCCTTGGCGTAGCTGATCCCGTCGAAGTTGGCCTCGGCTTCGCTCAGCGTGGCGACGTCAGTGGCGATCGGGTGCGCGGACGACAGCTGGTCCTGCGCGTAACCCCAGGTCTTGGTTCCGGCGCAGAAGGTCGTCCAGGCGCCGGTGAACCGGGTAGCTTCCGCGGTCGCCTGAAACCCGGCCAGCTCGGCGAACGACTCATTGAGCCACAGGTCTCCCCACCATTTCATGGTGACCAGGTCGCCAAACCACTGATGCGCCATCTCATGCAGGATCACCATCGCCCGCTGCTCCCGCCTGGTGTCGGTCACCGCGGAGCGGAACAGCAGCGACTCGGTGGCAATGACGCATCCGACGTTCTCCATGGCGCCGGCGCTGTCCGGGACGAAGACCTGGTCGTACTTGGCGAACGGGTAATTCATGCCGAACAGCCCGGTGAAATAGTCGAGACCCTGCCTGGTCAGGCCGAGGATCTCGGCGGCGTCCAGGTACGGCAGCATCGACTGACGGCACGCCAGGCCGAGGGGGATCACCTGCCCGGCCGTCGTGGTGTGCGAATCGCTGAGCACGTGGTACTCCCCCGCCGCGACAGCCGTCAGGTAGGTCGAGATCCGCGGTGTCGCCGGGAAATGCCAGGCCGCCTTCCCGGGCCCGGCCGGGCCCGGCTCGGGCGCGGGCTGGTTAGAGATCACCACCCAGTCCGAGGGAACGAGGACGTGGAAGGTGAATGCCGCCTTCAGGTCAGGCTGCTCGAAGTTCGCGAACACGGTACGCGCGTGCGCGGCCTCGAACTCCGTGAAGGTGTAGACCTTGCCGTCAGCCGAGTCAACCGAACGCTGCAGGCCCGAGCCGCCGGTGCCGTAGCCGCAGTCAGCGACGACCCGGAGTTCGTTACGGGCCGCCAGGCCGGTCAGGGCGATCCGGCCGTTGGCGTAGCTGGTCGCGGGGTCGACCGGCGACCCGTTCAGGGTGATCTCGTGCACGGTCTGCGCGACCAGGTCGGCGTAGGTCGAGGCCCCGGGCTCGGCGCAGTCGAAGGCGATCACCGACACCGAGCCGAAGACATCCTCGCCGCGGGTCAGGTCCAGCTCGATGTCGTAGGACTCGATCCGCAGCAACCGGGCCCGTTCGCTGGTTTCGTCCCTGGTTATCTCGGCAGTCTGCACGTTGCCTCCGTTTCGCCTCGGCCGATGCCGGCAGCGCGCCGCCCGCACCGGGCAGCGAAGATCACGGATCCGATGCTATGGCCGCCGGCCAGCCCATCGGCTGAAGCAGGCCGGCGATGAGCAGCCCGACCATGCGGCGGGCGTCGTAGCGCGAGTCGCCGCCGACGCACAGGTTGCCGACGGCGCGCATGAGCCCGTAGGCCTCCACATCCTGGCCGATCTCGCCGGCGCCGGCCGCGGCGGCGAGCAGCTGGGCGCACACGGGCACGAGGCGGTCGAGGAAGTAGGCGTGCAGCGCCTGGAAGCGGCCGTCGTCGGACTGCAGCGCCGCGGCGAGGCCGTGCTTGGTGATCAGGAAGTCCACGAACAGGTCGACCCACTGCCTCAGCGCGGCATGCGGCGAGCGGCTGCTCGCCAGCAGGGCCGGCCCGGCTTCGGCGCAGGCGTCGACCTGGTGGCGGTAGACGGCGATGATGAGGTCGGCCCGGGTCGGGAAATGCCGGTAGTGAGCGGAGCAACGTTCCGCTTCCTATGGTGCCAGATGGGGAGGACTGACGCCCATGGCGCACGCAACCGGACCGCGTTTCGGGATCATGACGGCCCCGATGCAGGTCAGTTACGGCGACATTCTGCGGGTCTGGCGCGAGGCGGACACGATCCCGCAGATCGAGCACGCGTGGCTGTTCGATCACCTCATGCCGATCGGCGGCGACCCGGACGGGCCGATCCTCGAAGGCTGGACCCTGCTCTCAGCCCTCGCCGCGCAGACCGGGCGGCTGCGCCTGGGGCTGCTGGTGACCAGCAACCGCTTCCGGCCGCCCGCGATGCTGGCCAAGATCGCCGCGACCGTCGACGTCGACATCGTCCTGACGCTGCCCGCCCCCTATCCCGAAGACGTCGCCCGATGGGTCGCCAGCGAGCTGATCAGCAAGTCGGCCTGACGGCGAGGGCGCTCGCCCCGCCTCAGCCCGCGTTCACCGGCGAACCGAACCGGATCACGTTGCCGTCGGAATCGACGAGCACGCCCTCGTGCTGACCCCATTCGGTGTCCTGCGGGAGGCGCACATCGCCCCCGGCCGCAAGCCAGGCCCGGGCCAGCGCGTCGGCATCCTCGACGAACAGGTAAGCCGTCGCCCGGCGGTCCGCTCGCGTATCGAGGTCAGGCTCCACGCCGAGATGGATCTCCGCGCCGTCAAAGGTGACGAAGCCGTATCCGCCGCCGCGCCACGAGCGGGTGCCGAAACCAAGCCCGCGGTAGTAGGCAAGGGCGGCGTCCAGGTCGCTGACCGGAAAGACCGGCGCTATGCGCGTACTCACGACGGCAACCTATCCCGCCCGGGCCCGCGCGGTTCAGGACCTGGCCAACCCGTTGTGAAGATCGTTCAGGTCAGGTGCCGACGTAGGCCGCGAGGTGCTCGCCGGTGAGCGTGGAGCGGGCGGCGACGAGGGCGGCGGGCGTGCCCTCGAAGACGATCCGGCCGCCGTCGTGGCCGGCGCCGGGGCCGAGGTCGATGATCCAGTCGGCGTGGGCCATCACCGCCTGGTGGTGCTCGATGATGATGACCGACTTGCCGGAGTCGACGAGCCGGTCCAGCAGGCCGAGCAGCTGCTCGACGTCGGCGAGGTGCAGGCCCGCGGTCGGTTCGTCGAGGAGGTAGACGTCGCCCTTCTCGGCCATGTGGGTGGCCAGCTTGAGCCGCTGTCGCTCGCCGCCGGACAGCGTGGTGAGCGGCTGGCCGAGGCTCAAGTAGCCGAGCCCGACGTCGGCGAGCCGGCCGAGGATGGCGTGCGCGGGCGGCGTGCGCGCCGCGCCGGCGCCGAAGAACTCCCGGGCCTCGGTCACCGGCATCGCGAGCACCTCGCTGATGTCGCGGCCGCCGAGGTGGTAGTCCAGCACCGCTGCGCCGAACCGCTTCCCCTCGCACTCCTCGCAGGTGGTGGCGACGCCGGCCATCATCGCCAGGTCGGTGTAGATGACGCCGGCGCCGTTGCAGCCGGGGCAGGCGCCCTCGGAGTTGGCGCTGAACAGCGCCGGCTTCACGCCGTTGGCCTTCGCGAACGCATTGCGGATCGGGTCGAGCAGCCCGGTGTACGTCGCCGGGTTGCTCCGCCGGGAGCCGCGGATCGCGCCCTGGTCGATGGACACCACACCCTCGCGGCCGGAGATGGAGCCCCGCACGAGCGAGCTCTTGCCGGATCCGGCGACGCCGGTGACGACGACCAGCACGCCGAGCGGGATGTCGACGTCGACGTCCTGCAGGTTGTGGGTGCTGGCGCCGCGCACCTGCATCGCCCCCGACGGCGTCCGCACCGAGGGCTTCAGACGGGCACGGTCGTCCAGGTGCCGCCCGGTGAGGGTGCCGCTGGCCCGCAGCCCCTCGACGGTGCCCTCGAACACCACCTCGCCCCCGGCGGTGCCAGCGCCGGGGCCGAGGTCGACCACGTGCTCGGCGATCGCGATCGCCTCCGGCTTGTGTTCCACGACCAGCACCGTGTTGCCCTTGTCGCGCAGCCGCAGCAGCAGGTCGTTCATCCGCCGGATGTCGTGCGGGTGCAGCCCGATGGTCGGCTCGTCGAAGACGTAGGTGACGTCGGTCAGCGACGACCCGAGCTGCCGGACCATCTTGGTGCGCTGCGCCTCGCCGCCCGACAGCGTGCCCGACGGGCGGTCGAGGCTGAGGTAGCCCAGGCCGATCTCGACGAACGAGCCCAGGGTCTGCCGCAGCGCGGCGAGCAGGGGGGCCGCCGAGGGCTCGCCGAGGCCGTCGATCCACCCGGCCAGGTCGCCGATCTGCATCGCGCACGCCTCGGCGATGTTGATGCCCTTGACCCGCGAGGAACGGGCGGCCTCGCTGAGCCGGGTGCCGCCGCACTCGGGGCACGCGGTGAAGGTGACCGCGCGCTCGACGAACGCCCGGATGTGCGGCTGCAGCGTCTCCTGGTCCTTGTCCAGCATCGATCTCTGGACCCGCGGGATCAGCCCCTCGTAGGTCATGTTGATGCCCGCGATCTTCATCCTGGTCGGCTCGCGGTAGAGGAAGTCGTGCCTCTCCTTCTTGGTGAACTTGCCGATCGGCTTGTCCGGGTCGTAGAAGCCCGACGCGGTGTAGAGCCGGTAGTTCCAGCCGCCCGCGTAGCCGGGGATCGTGATCGCGCCCCCGGCGAGCGACTTGGAGTCGTCGAAAAGCTGGGTGAGGTCGATATCGGAGACCGTGCCCCGGCCTTCGCAGCGCGGGCACATCCCGCCGGTGATGCTGAAGCTCCGCCGCTCCTTCACGGTCTTCCCGCCGCGTTCGAACGCGACCGCGCCCGCCCCGCTGATGGAGGCGACGTTGAAGGAGAACGCCTGGGGCGAGCCGATATGCGGCTGGCCGAGCCGGCTGAACAGGATGCGCAGCATCGCGTGGGCGTCGGTGGCGGTGCCGACCGTGGAGCGCACGTCCCCGCCCATCCGCTGCTGGTCGACGATGATCGCTGTCGTCAGCCCTTCGAGCACGTCGACCTCGGGCCGCGCCAGCGTCGGCATGAACCCCTGCACGAAGGCGCTGTAAGTCTCGTTGATCAGCCGCTGCGACTCGGCGGCGATCGTGTCGAACACCAGAGAGCTCTTGCCCGAGCCGGACACGCCGGTGAACACCGTCAGCCGGCGCTTCGGGATCTCGACGCTGACGTCCTTGAGGTTGTTCACGCGCGCGCCGTGCACGCGGATCAGGTCGTGGCTGTCGCCGCCGGGCCGCACGGGCGGCTGCGGGTCCGTCCGCGTGGCCATGCTCATCGTGTCTCCATCCCGTCAGGCCAGCCAGCGGCCGTCGCGCATCAGCTCGCGGTCGGGCAGCTCGTTCACCTCGCGCCAGGCCTGGATGCGGCGCGGGGAGATGCGGAACCAGCGATACGGCGTGGCCAGCGCACGCGGGTCGAAGCCGGTGCGCGCGGCGAACCGGTCACCCCGCTCCCGCGGCAGCGCGTCGATCTCGAGGACCTCGACGTCGCCCTCGATCATGGACACGTCGCGGGTGTGGCCCAGCCCCAGCCGGACGGCCCGGGTGGCGGCCAGGTTCCGGCCGGTGGGGCTGTCCGCGGGCGTGGTCACCAGCAGCGCCTCGCCGTCCCAGTCGAACGACAGCGGCACCAGGTACGGCGCACCGTCCGGCGACGCGCTGGCCACCCAGGCATCGACGTCGTGGGTGAGCCGGCGCTCGGTGTCGCGGCGTCGCTGCGCGCGGGAGCGGGGCCGGCCCTCATCGGTCCTGAAGCAGCCCGAGGACGTTGCCGTCGGGGTCGGTGAACGTGGCCACCAGGCGGCCGCCGCCGACGTCGCGCACGGGCTCCTTCACGGTGCCGCCGGCCGCGGTCACCTCGGCCAGCTTCGCCTCGATGTCTGGCACATGCCAGTAGGCCACCGGCGAGGTCATGCCCTGCGGTCCGCCGCCCGGCACCAGCCCGATGTGCTGGCCGGCGGCATCGAAGCCGACGTAGTAGTCCGCGTCGGCCGACGGCGCTACGCCGAGCAGGGCGGCGTACACCGGCTTGGCCTTGGCCAGGTCGGACACGGGATGCAGCACGGTCTTGATTCCCTCGGTGGAAGAGCCGGTCATGGTCACTCCTGAAGTCGTGGGTCACATCTACCCGGTGTGTCTCGTCTGGAGCCAGGCTAGTTGCGGCTCCGTGACCGGCGCTTCTCCGATCCTGACCGGTTTTGGCCGCCCGACATGATCGGGCCCCACGGGGGGCTATCCGCCGCCGCGAACGCTCGCCCGGCTGGCCGGCAATAGCAGGGAAGAGAGGCAACACCGAGGAGTGACGTGGAGACGGACGGCGCGCTGATCGAGCGGTCCGCGCGCGGCCGGCCTGACGCGTTCGTGGAGGTCGTCCAGCGTCACGAGGTCGCCGTGCACGGGTTCCTGGCCCGCCGGGCCGGATACCAGGCCGCCGATGACCTGCTCGGCGAGGTATGGGTCCGGGCGTTCGCCGCGCGGGGCCGGCCCGCGGCCATGATGAGAGCCATGCTGCGGGAACGGGTCTTCCTGGGCGGCCAGGCCGTATCGATGTTCGGCGACGGGCTGGCCCTGCTGGCCGTGCCGCTCCTGGTCCTGCAGCTGACGCGCAGCCCGGTGGCGGCCGCGCTCGCGTCCCTGCCCGGCAGCCTCGGCTACCTCGTGGCCGGCCTACCGGCCGGAGTGCTGGCGGACCGCCTGGACCCGTGGACCATCCTGATCGGCGGCGATGTCATCCGGGCCCTGATCTTCCTGGTGCTCTTCGTGCTGACCGGGTCGCCGTCGGTCTCGCCGGGAACGATCCTGGCGCTGGCCTTCGCGGCCGGCGCGGTGACCGTCTTCTTCGACACCGCGCTGGCCATCGCCGTGCGGGACGTGTTCAGCGGCACCCGGCTGATCTCGGCGAACTCGTGGCTGGAGTCGTCCAACCAGGCCGGGCAGATCATCGGGCCCGGCGCCGCCGGGCTGCTGGCCGCGGCCGGGCTGCTGCACGTGTCGATGCTGATCGACGCGCTGACGTTCCTGGTGTCGCTGGCCTCGCTGGCCGGCGTCCGCCGCCGCTACCGGGCCGCGCCCGGCCCGGCCCGGCCCGCCGTGGCCTGGCGTGCCCTGCTCCGTGAGCTGGGCGAAGGGATCCGGTACCTGACCGCCACCCGCCTGCTGGCCACGCTGCTGGTGTTCCTGCTGGTGGTGAACCTGTGCCTGGGCGCCGACAAGCTGATCATCTTCCTGGCCAGCGACACCCTGCACCTGCCGCCCGGCCAGGTCGGCCTGGTGGTCAGCGCGGGCGGCGCGGGCGGGCTGCTGGGCGCGGCCAGCACCGGCCTGCTCTGCCGGTGGCTCGGCCCGCTGCCGGTGATCACGCTGTGCTGCGGTGCCTCGGGCCTGGCCCTCCTGCTGATCAGCGCGGCCACGTCGATGCCGGTTGCCCTGGCCGGGAACCTGCTCTACGTCTGGGCGATCATCGCCGCGAGCGTCACCAACCGGTCCCTGCGGCAGGTCCTCGTCCCGCGGGAACTGCTCGGCCGGGTCACCGCCTCCTGGCGGTTCGGCGGCCAGGCGACCACCCTCGTCGGAGGCGTCCTGGCCGGGGCGATGGCCGGGCTGCTCGGCAACGATCCCAGGCCGGTGTTCGCCGCGGCCGGCTGCCTCACCCTGCTGACCGTGGCCGTGGCCTGGTTCGCCGGGCTGCAGAACGAAGATCGCTCCCAGGTGGCCGTCTCGCTGACCGGGAAGTGACCGGACCCCGGGTAGCGCGCGGTGATAGCAGGTTTGCGACACAACCATTTGGTCGTAACGTTCGTGTCGGATTTTCGCTAGACGTGGGCCCGCGGGAGACCGATGCTGGGCGGGTGCACGAGGACAGGGAACGCTGCATCCGGGCCGTCCAGGCCAAGGATGAGCGCTTCGACGGCTGGTTCTTCACCGCGGTGGTCACCACCGGGATCTACTGCAGGCCGAGCTGCCCGGTGGTGCCGCCGAAACCGGAGAACATGCGGTTCTTCCCCAGCGCCGCGGCGGCCCAGCAGGCCGGGTTCCGCGCCTGCAAGCGGTGCCGGCCGGACGCGAGCCCGGGATCGCCGCAATGGAACGAGCGCGCCGACCTGGTAGCCCGGGCGATGCGGCTGATCGCCGACGGCGTCATCGACCGCGACGGGGTCCCCGGGCTCGCCGCCCGGCTGGGCTACAGCATCCGCCAGGTGGAGCGGCAGCTGCTCGCCGAGCTGGGCGCCGGCCCGCTCGCCCTGGCCCGGGCGCAGCGGGCGCAGACCGCCCGGCTGCTCATCGAGACCAGCTCGCTGCCGATGGGCGACATCGCCTTCGCCGCGGGCTTCGCCAGCATCCGGGCCTTCAACGACACCGTGCGCGAGGTCTTCGCCCTCTCCCCCACCGAGCTGCGCCGGCGCGCCGACCGCGGGCTCCCCGCCGCGGCGCCCGGGATCCTGCCGCTGCGGCTGCCGTTCCGGTCCCCGCTGTGCCCGGACAACCTGTTCGGCCATCTGGCGGCCACGGCGGTGCCCGGCGTCGAGGAGTGGCGGGACGGGGCCTACCGGCGCACCCTGCGACTGCCGCACGGGCCGGGCGTCGTGGCGCTTGCGCCCGGGCCGGAGTACATCTCCTGCCAGCTGTCCCTGACCGACCTGCGCGATCTCGCGATCGCGATCAGCCGGTGCCGGCGGCTGCTCGACCTGGACGCCGACCCGGTGGCCGTGGCCGACCTGCTGCGCCAGGACGCAGTGCTGGCGCCGCTGGTCGGCAAGGTCCCCGGCCGCCGGGTGCCGCGCACGGTCGACGCACCGGAATTCGCCGTCCGGGTCGTGCTCGGCCAGCAGGTATCGACCGCAGCCGCCCGCACCCAGGCCGGCCGCCTGGTGGCCGCGTGCGGCGAGCGGGCCGACGACCCGGCGGGCGGGCTCACGCACCTGTTTCCCGATATGGCCACGCTGGCCGCGCTGGATCCGGGCACGCTGGGCCTCCCGCAGGCGCGCCGCAGGACCCTCAGCGCCCTGGCCGCCGCGCTGGCCGGCGGCGAGATCGACCTCGACGTCGGCAGCGACTGGGAGCAGGCCCGCGCCCGGCTCGGCGCGCTGCCGGGGCTCGGGCCGTGGAGCGTCGAGACGATCGCCATGCGCGGCCTCGGGGACCCCGACGCCTTCATCCCCGGCGATCTCGGCGTCCGGGCCGCGGCCCGGACGCTGGGCCTGCCGGCCACGCCCGCCGCGCTGACCGGGCGTGCGGCCGCCTGGCGGCCCTGGCGCGCCTACGCGGTGCAGTACCTGTGGGCGACCGGCGGCCATGCCATCAACCGGATGCCCGGATGAAGGGATGTCCAGCATGAAATCGAGCACGTCACCCAGGTCGCACGCCGTGGTGGACAGCCCGGTCGGGCCGCTCACCCTGGTCGCGGCCGACGGGGCCCTGGTCGGCCTCTACATGACCGAGCAGCGCCACCGTCCGGCGCGCGAGGAGTTCGGCGAGCCGGCCGGCGACCCGGACGGCGAGCCGTTCGCCGAGGCGGCCAGCCAGCTGCGGGAGTACTTCGACGGCCGGCGGACCGAGTTCGACCTCCGTCTCGCCCTGAACGGCACCGGGTTCCAGCGGCGCGTGTGGGCCGCCCTGCAGGACGTCCCCTACGGCCAGACGATCTCGTACGGCCAGCTGGCCGACCGGATCGGGCAGCCGTCGGCGTCGCGGGCGGTCGGACTGGCCAACGGGAAGAACCCGGTCGGCATCATCGTGCCCTGCCACCGGGTGGTCGGCGCCGACGGCGGCCTGACCGGCTACGGCGGCGGGATCGAGCGCAAGCGGTACCTGCTGGCGCACGAGCAGCGGGTCAGCGGCCAGGCGCTGGCCTGAGGAAACCGGGCACCGGCCCAGGCCTAGGACGCCTCTGAACAACCTGACTGGCGGGGCGGTCTAGCGAGCGCAGCCGGCCTGGAGCTGTTGTCGGCCCTGGTGACAGGGTGACTGGCGCGCGGTGTGCACCGCCAGCGACAAGGCTCAGCCTGGTGTCGTCCCGGGCTGTGCCGCGGCCGGGGCTGGCCTGGCCTTGCGGGGTCAGGTGATCGCCCAGGCTCGGTCGTGGCGGGTGAGACCGGCGTTGATCAGGGTGCGCAGGTTGATGGAGGCGGACCTGTTGTGCAGCCAGGCGTTGTTCTTGCTCGTCCCGAGGTAGCGCAGCCGGATCCGGTGGCCGTGGCTGGTGGCGGTCCAGGCGATGATCCGCTCGATGACCGCCCGGGTGGGGTAGGCCTGCTTGAACTGCGGCGTGCGGGCCTGGGCGCGGGCGGCGCGCAGCAGGTGCTCGTGCGGGTGGATGTCCAGGCACCGGCCGTCTTTGGCGGTGGTGCATCGTGCCCGCAGCGGGCAGGGGGCGCACACCGGCCCGAAGCTGACGTAGCGCTTGGCGCTCACCGGCCGCACATGCCCGGCGGGGCAGGTCACCGTGGCGCCGTCATCGCTGACGGCAAAGTCGTCGCGGGTGAACCCGCCGGGCACGGCCGGGCGCAGCGGGATGGGCTTGATCACGGTGGCGTGCCCGGCTGCCTGGTAGTCCGCGCGGGCCTGCCCGGTGCCGTAGTGCGAGTCGCCGTAGACTTCCAGGCCCAGATCATTCTGCCCGCCTGTGTCAGCGTGCTCGCCGAACCTGCCGGCGGCAGCCAGCTCGACGCCGTTCTCCGCGTCGCTGCTGCCTTCCCCGGCGGCCATCGTCATCTCGCAGCCGGTGATCAGAGCGCTGTCCGGCTCGGCGGCCAGGTGCGCGCGGAACCCGTCCCGGCGCGCGGACTTGCTCTTGCGGGTATGCCGGGCCTCACGGTCCACCGTGCTGATCACCCGGTCCGGGGCGGCCTTGCGGGCGATCCGCCACCGCCCGCCGGTCCCGTCAGAATCCTCCGCAGGCCCGACGTCCTGACCCGCGACCAGGGCCAGCAGGCCCAGCGCGCCGGCCTCGGCGCCAGCTCGCTGCGGGCCGCCGGGGCCAGCCAGGGCATCCAGCACCGCCAGCGCGTCATTCACCAGGTCACTGACCAGGTTCTCCTTCGCCTGCGGGTCGTCCCAGTCGATAACCGGCTTGCCCGGCTTGCGGTAATCCAGCGTGCAGACCCCGGCGACCACCTCGCCCGCACCAGGCACCACCCGGGCTACCTTGCGAACCGCCGCGGTCAGCTGGGTCACGGTGTCCTGGGTGGCGACTGCATCATCGAGCACCGTGGAGTCGATGACCCGCCTGCGCTTACCGGCCAGGACCGGGCCAGGTCGCGTACGCGCGGACCGGGAACGTGCCGAACCCGGTGACCGCCGGCGGCACGGCGCTGAACCGGAACCCGGCCGCGGGAAGCGCGCCCAGGTTGGTCAGGTGCTCGCAGACCGGGATGCCCGCGGCCAGCAGCAGCGAGTGCGCCGGGCGCTCCGGGTCCGCGGTGTCGTCGATGTTGATCGCGTCGATGCCCACGAGCCGGGCCCCCGAGTCGGCCAGGTGGGCGGCGGCCCCGGCGGTCAGGAACGGGTGATCGCCGGCGTAGGCGGCGGTGCCCCAGTGCCGGTCCCAGCCGGTGCGGACCAGCACCGCCCGGTCCCGGACCTGATAGGGCAGGAAATGCCCGCGGTCGACGGCGCGCGCGCGGCTGCCCGTCACGTCGACGACCACCGCGTCCAGGTCGGCCAGCCGGTCCAGCGGCAGTGCCGCCAGGTCGGCCCGGTCCGGGTAGCGGTGGAAGGGGCTGTCGACGTAGGTGCCGGTGTTGCCGCACAGCGTGATCTCCCCGATCGCGAACCGCACGCCCGGCGCGTACCGGTCCGCCGGAAGCTGCGCGCCGACCGAGTCGGCCCGGACCCGCGGCGCCGGCAGGCCGGGGACGGTGATCATCCCGTCGGCCAGCGGGTGGCTGAGGTCGACCCGCCGCAGGTCCCGGGACTCCGGCCCGGCCTGCGCCCCGCGGCTCGCCGGGGCCGCCCGCTTGTGCCGTTCTGTGATAATCCGGGCACCGAGGATCTCGACCCGGTCGGCCATCAGCAGGCCCAGGTCGGCGACCAGGGCTTCACCGAGGCCGGGCCCGGTCAGGCCCGGATCGTCGATGTCGATGCGGAATCCTGCACCGCGCAGGCTGCCCCCGTTGGAGAAGGTGATCTCGAAGTCGAGCTCGGCGCGGTACTGGCCGGCCGGGTCGCTCACCGGTTTGCTCCTTTCCTCGCTTCAGGCCGCGAGAGCCCGGACGACGCCGCCGGTGTACCGGCTGAGCTGGCTGCCGTCCGCGTCGTACGTGGGGTTGACCTCGGTCAGGACGAGCCCGGCGAACGACGGATGCGCCCGCAGGACGCGCAGGCAGGCGACCACGTGCTCGAGCCGCACGCCCGAGCCGTAGTGCGGGAAGTTCCCGAGCGGCAGGTCGCCGGAGTCGACGACGTCCACGTCGAAGTGGACCAGTACCGGCCCGCTGGCCGCCGCGACGCCCGACACCGCCCGCTCCGCCGCGCCGGCCGGGTCCGGGATGAAGGCGGGCGCCTCGATGAGGCTCACGCCCGTCCCGGCCAGGTAGGCCCGGCCCGCGTCGTCGGTCTCCCGCGGGTCGGCGCCCACGATGGCCAGCCGGGAACCGTCCAGCAGCGGCGGCGCGCCGCCCAGCCCGGCCAGCTCGGGCGCGCCCCGGCCGAGCAGGTGCGAGACGCCCATCGAGTCGAAGATGCCCGAGCCGCCGGAGTCCGGCAGGCCCACGTCGGTGTCGCCGTCCACGTAGACCAGCCCCACGTCCGGATGGCGCCGCCGCCAGCCCGCGACGACCCCGAGCGTGATCGTGCAGTCACCGCCGACGACCAGCAGCAGTCGGCCGGTTCCGGCGGCCGCGGCCACGGCGTCGGCCACGTCCCGGGCCACCCGGGCCACCGCCGGCAGGTTGCGGGCGCCGGGATGGTCATGGTCGACGGCGAACGGGGCCTCCGGCAGGTTCCCGATGTCCTGCACGGACTCCCCCGCCGCCGCCAGGCGTTCCAGCAGCCCCGCCGCGCGCAGCGCGTCAGGCGCCCGGTCCTGGCCCGCGTGATGGGCCCCGGCGCTGCTCGGAACCCCGATCACGGTCCAGTCACCCATCGTCACGGCTCCTCTCCTTCGTCACCTTCATTGTCGTGATGATGGTGACGAGCATAGAGTGATGGCCATCCTCATCGCAACCAGCTAACATCGAATGATGGTGACGGAGACCCGGCCCGGCCCGAACGCCGGGCCGCCGCGGATCAGCGCCGCTCCCGGCGATCTCGAGATCGTGCAGAGGTTCGTCAACACGCTGGACATCGAGAGCGGCACCGACGAGCTTGACTCCCCCGCCGGGCTGGGCCGCTGGCTGGCCGGCCGCGGGCTGCTGGCACCGCAGGCCGCGGGAGGGCAGGTCCGGCCCGGCGACGTCCCGGTCTCCCCCTCCTTCCTGAAGGCCGCCGTGGCGCTCCGGGAGGCCCTGCGCGGCGTGCTGAGCTCGCACGTTCTGGCCCCCGGAGCGCCGGACGGCGCGCAGGTCCGCACGGCCGCGGCCGAGCTGCGGAAGATCGCGGGCACGCTGCGGATCCGGATCGAGGTCGGTGATGACGGGCGGGTGGCCCCGGTACCGGCGGGCGCGGGCGTGAAGGCCGCGCTGACCAGGATCGTGCTCATCGTCGCGGAGGCCGAGCGCGCGGGAACCTGGTCCCGGCTCAAGGCCTGCAGCGCCAGCGACTGCCGGTGGGCGTTCTACGACCGCTCCCCCACCCGCAGCGGCTGCTGGTGCTCCATGCGCATCTGCGGCTCCCGCGCGAAATCGCGCGCCTACCGCCGCCGCCCGCGGGCGGCCCGGACGGGCGGCCCGCGGCACCCGGGGCCTTGAGGATCGAAACATAGGAATATAGCTTGTCTCCTATGAGTATGGTGTCCGCCGGCCTGTGGTCGGCTCCGTGCAGTGACGGCTCCACCCCGCGCCGGTACATCGTGGCGGACGTGTTCACCGACACCCCGCTGCAGGGCAACCAGCTCGCGGTGTTCACCGACGGCCGAGGCCTGCCCGCCGGGCAGATGCAACGGGCCGCGCGCGAGCTCAACCTCTCCGAGACCGTCTTTTTCCTGCCGCCCGAGCAGGACGGCGACCTGCGGATCCGGATCTTCACCCCGGCCAGCGAGCTGCCGTTCGCCGGCCACCCCGTGCTCGGCTCGGCGTTCCTGGCCGGGGAGCTGCTGGGGACGTCGGCGGTACGGCTGGAGACGGGTGCCGGGGTGGTGCCGGTCGAACTCCAGCGCCAGGGCGAGCAGATCGTCTCCGGGCGGATGGAGCAGCCGATACCGGACTGGGCGCCCTACGAGCAGCCGGAGAGGCTGCTGGCCGCCCTGGGCGTGGCCGGCTCCGGCCTGCCCGTGGAGGCCTACCGGAACGGGCCGCGGCACGTATTCGTCGCGCTCGACGGCGAGGCGACGGTGGCCGCGCTGCGGCCGGACCTCGGCGCGCTCGCCGACCTGGGAGACGATATCGGCGTCAGCTGCTTCGCAGGCGGCGGGCTGCGCTGGAAGACCCGGATGTTCGCGCCCGGCCTCGGCGTGCCCGAGGACCCGGCGACCGGCTCGGCGGCCGGCCCGCTCGCCGTCCACCTGGCCCGGCACGGCCGGACCGGCTTCGGTGAGGAGATCGAGATCCGCCAGGGGGCGGAGATCGGCCGGCCATCGGTGCTGTACGCGCGCGTGGATGGCTCTCCGCAACGGGTAGAACGGGTGCTGGTCGGCGGGTCGGCCGTGGTCGTGGCCCGGGGCGAGTACCGGCTGGGCTGAACGATGCCCGATGCCGAGCTCTTCGCGGCGCTGGCCAGCGCGCGGCGGCTGCAGGTGCTGGAGTGGCTGAAGGACCCGCGGGCTCATTTCCCGCCGCAGCGCGACGGCGACCTGGTCGACGACGGGGTGTGCGTGTGCTTCATCGCCGACAAGCTCGGCGTGGCCCAGCCCACCGCCACTGCGCACATGCAGCGGCTGGCCCGGGCCGGGCTGGTCACGTCCCGGCGGATCGGCCAGTGGACCTTCTACAAGCGCGACGAGGACGCCATTACCGCGGTCAAGCAGAGCATCGCCGCCGGCCTGTGAGGCGAACCCTTTTCCTCCTCCGCATGGCTTCCCGGGTCCTCTGGGCCCGGGGCCGACGGATGAAAGGGTTCGAACCCCGGGTTGCCCGGCCAGGACCTGGCTATGCTGTCACGTCGGGTCGGCATGGCTCTGGCCAGCAGCGCAGTACCGGAATTCGACAGTAAAAATGGTCTTAGATCAGGTTCGCAGCGATTTCGAAGAGCCCAACAGCTTCGTCGGCCGCGAGCGCGAGCTCGCCGAGCTGAGCCGGCTCGCGGCCTCGATGCGCGCCGTGACCCTGTGCGGGCCGGGCGGCATCGGGAAGACGCGGCTCGCCCTGCGGGTCCTCGCCGGGCTGGCCGATGACTTCCCCGACGGGGTGTGGTTCGTCGAGCTCGGCGATCTGCGTCAGCCCGAACTGGTCGTGTCGCGGGTCGCGTCGGTCATCGGCGTGGACGAGGAGCCCGGCCGGCCGCTGCTCGAGACGCTGGCTGACGCGCTCAGGCCGCGCCGGCTGCTGCTGGTCCTCGACACCTGCGAGCACCTGATCGACTCCTGCGCCCGCCTGTGCCACCGGCTGCTGGCCGGGTCGCCGGGGCTGCACGTGCTGGCGACGAGCCGCGAGCCGCTGCGGATGGCCGCCGAAGCCGTGTGGCAGGTACCGCCGCTGTCCCTGCCGCAGCCCGGCGTGGCCGGCACGCCCGAGGAGCTGTGCCGCTACGAGGCGGTCCGGCTGTTCGGTGACCGGGCCGGAGCCTCGCTCCCCGGGTTCGCCCTCGATTCGGCCAACGTGTCCGCCGTGACCGTGCTCTGCCGGTCGCTGGACGGCGTCCCGCTGGCCATCGAGCTGGCCGCCGCCTGGGTCCGGGCGCTGTCCGTGGAGCAGATCCTGACCCGGCTGGATGACCGGTTCCGGCTGCTGGTCAGCGGCGACCGGACCGCGCCGCCCCGCCAGCGCACGCTGCGCGCGGCGATCGACTGGAGCCATGACCTCCTGGACCACCGGGAGCAGGTGCTGCTACGCCGGCTGTCGGTCTTCGCCGGCTGGTCGCTGGAGATGGCCGAGCAGATCTGCCCCGGCACCGACCTGCAGGCCGGCGAGGTCCTCGACCTGCTGGCCGCGCTGGCCGGCAAGTCGCTGGTCGTGGTCGACACCGCGGCGCGCGGCCAGGCCAGGTACCGGATGCTCGGCACGATCCGCGAATACGCGGCCGCACGGCTGGCCGAGGCCGGCGAGACCGCGATGATGCAGCGCCGGCTGCGCGATTACGCGCTGCACGAGACCGAGCGCCTGATGCGCATGGGGATGGCGCAGGTCCGGGTCCCGTGGTCGACGACCGTGGAGACCTTCGGCCGGTTCGACACCGACCGCGGCAACCTGAGGCAGGTGCTCAGCCGCTGCCTGGCCGGGGAAGACGCCGAGACCGGGCTGCGGACCTGCACGGCCATGGCGCCGGTCTGGATCGTGCGGGGCTCGTTCGCCGAGGGCGCCGAGTGGCTCGACTCCTTCCTCGGCCTCGACGCGGCGCTGGTACCGGACGCCGTGCGGGGCCGGCCCTGGTCGGGCGCGCTCAGCTCGCCATGGCCAGCGACCCCGAGGCCGCTGCGGCGCGGGCCGCGGCCGGGCTGGAGGTCTGCCGGGCGGCCGGCCAGGACTTCTGGACGGCGGCCGCGCTCAACCTGCTCACCGAGGCCGCGCTGCACGCCGGCCGGGCCGATGAGGCCGCGGCCCGCGGCGACCAAGCCCTGGCGGTGGCCCGGCGCGCCGGGGACCGGTGGAACGAGGCATACGCCCTGGGCACCATGGCGGCCGTGGCCGGGCTGCGCGGGGACCTGCCGGAAGCGCAGCGGCTCGGTGTCGCCGCGCTCGCGATCATGCGCGATATCGACCAGCAGTGGGGGGTGGCCCGGACCCTGCTCGGCCTGGCCAGCCTGGCCAGGCTGACCGGCGACTCCGGCGGCGCGCAGCGCCGCTACGAGGAGGCGCTGGCCATCCTCAGGGTGCTCAACGCGCGGCCCGAGATCTCGCGGTGCCTGGCCGGCCTCGGCCGGATCGCGATCGACCGGGCCGACCCGGCGCTGGCCCGGCAGCACCTCGCGCAGAGCATCGAGCTGAGCCGTTCTACCGGCAGCCGCATCGGCATGATCCGCGGGCTCGAGGCGTTCGCCGTCCTCGCCGTCGCCGAGCGGCGGCCGGAGCAGGCCGTGCGGCTCGCCGCCGCCGCGGGCGCGCTGCGCCAGGCGGCTCACCTGCCGCCGCAGCCCGCCGCGCTGACCGAACGCTGCCTCGCCGCGGCCCGCGGCCTGGACGCCGAAGCCGTGACGCGGCTGCAGGCCCAGGGCGCGGTCCTGGACGCCAGCTCCGCGGTCGAGCTGGCGCTGGTGGCCCCGGCGCCGCCCCCGCCGCCCGCCGCCGGCCCGGCCGCCCCGGGCGGGCTGACCCCGCGGGAACTCCAGATCGTCGCCCTGATCGTGCAGGGCCACAGCAACAAGGCCATCGGCGAGGAGCTGGTCATCAGCCCGGCGACCGCGGCCCGGCATATCGCCAACATCCTGCTCAAGCTGGGCCTGCGCTCGCGGGCCCAGGTGGCCGCGTGGGCGGCGCGCGCCGGTGACCGTGCCGGCCCGCCGGGCCCTGACGGGGGGTGACCGCGCGCTAGACGTGCGCGGGATCGAACAGCGCGCTGACCGACTCGCCCTCGTGGATGCGGCGGATGGCCTCGGCCAGCGCCGGGGCGACCGAGATCACCTCCAGCTTCGGGTCGCGGTCGCCCTCCGCCATCGGCACGGTGTTGGTGCAGACGACCTCGGTCACCTCCGGCTGGGCCGTGATCCGCTTCAGCGCGCCCTCGCTGAACAGGCCGTGGGTGCAGGCGATGCGCACCGAGCGGGCCCGCTGCTCGCGCAGCCGCCCGAGCAGCTCGATGATGGTGGTGCCCCGGGCGATCTCGTCGTCCAGCACGATGACGTCCCGGTCGGCCACGTCGCCGATGATCGAGCTGATCGTCACGCGGGTGTCGCTGTGCCGTTCCTTGGCGCCCGCCGCCACCGGCAGGCCCAGTATCCGGGCCAGCAGCGACGCGGACCTGGCGTTGCCGAGGTCGGGCGAGACCACGACCGCGCCGGCCAGGTCCTGGCCGCGGTAATGGGCGGCGATCTCGCGCAGCGCGTGCAGGTGGTCGACGGGAACCGAGAAGAAGCCGTGCACCTGCGGCGCGTGCAAGGTCATCGTGAGGATCCGGCTCGCGCCCGCCGTGACCAGCAGGTCTGCGACCAGCCGGCCGCCGATCGACACCCGTGGCATGGTCTTCTTATCTGACCGGGCGTAGGCGTAGTACGGGATCACGGCCGTGACCCGTGCCGCCGAGGCCCCCCGCGCCGCGTCGAGCATGAGCAGCAGCTCCACCAGGTGCTCCTGGACCGGCGCGCTCAGCGGCTGGATCAGGAACACGTCCCGCTCCCGGCAGTTGGACTGCAGCTGGACCTCGAGGCAGTCGTTGGCGAAGCGCAGCAGTCGGCTCGGCAGCAGCGTCACCCCGAGTTGCGCGCATATCTCTTCCGCCAGGCCGGGATGGGCGCTGCCGCTGAAAACCGCTATTTCCCGCACAGGGCCAGGCTACGGCCTCCGGCGCCGTCGGAACCGGGGCCGGCGTGATCCGGCCTGCGGTTACGGCCGGCCTCGGCCCAGCGCCAGCTTCCGGCCCGCGGCGCGGAGCCACCGGGCGGGGCTGGCCATCGCCGCGGCGGGCCCGCCGGCCAGCGCGTCGAGCGCCACCGTGGCCACGCCCGGCGGCGGATCGGCGGCGACGACCCCGGCCACGAGCGCCGCGGCCACGCCCGCCCGCGCCGCGGCGGCCAGCACGCTGCCGGTGATCTTGCCGTCACCGGAGGTGTCGTCATAGCGCCCCTCGCCGGTCAGCACCAGGTCGCTGCGGGCCAGCTCGGTGTCCAGACCGACGATGCGACCTAGTTCCGCGGCGCCGGGCATGATGTCGGCCCCCCAGGCCGCGGCAAAGCCGTAACCGGTGCCCCCCGCGGCTCCGGCGCCCGGGGCGCCGGGGTCGCCGCCTAGCACGAGCGCCAGCCGGGTCAGGCCCGCCTCCAGGAGCGCGATCTGCGCCGCGTCCGCACCCTTCTGCGGGCCGAACACGGCGGCCGCCCCGCGGGGCCCGAGCAGCGGGGCCCGCACGTCGGTCAGGCAGGCGACGTCGCCGGGCGGCGGGGCGCGCAGCCCGGTGAGATCCGCCGCGGCCAGCCCGCCGAGCGCTCCCCCGCCGGGCGCGAGTTCCTGCCCCGCGGCATCGAGAAAGCGGGCGCCCAGGGCGGCCAGCGCGCCGGTCCCGCCGTCGGTGGACGCCGATCCGCCGAGGGCGATCACGATCCGTCTCGCCCCGGCGTCCAGCGCGCCGGCGATCAGCTCACCGGTACCGGTGGTCCGCGCTCCGAGCGGGTCCAGGGCGGTCATCAGCGGCAGCCCGCTGGCCTGGGCGAGCTCGACGTACCCGGTCCCGTCGCGCCCCTCGAGCCAGCGGCTGGGCACCGTGCCCCCGTCCGGGCCGGTGACCGGCACCGGGTGCCAGCGCGCCGCCGGATCCGCTGCGGCCAGCACCTGCAGCGTGCCCTCGCCGCCGTCGGCGAGCGGCAGGCACACCACCTCGTCCTTTGGCCGCGCCTCGCGCCAGCCTTCGGCGAGAGCCGCCGCGGCCTCGGCCGCGCCGATGCTGCCCTTGAACGAGTCGGGCGCGACCACCACCCGCATCGGCGTCAGATGGCCTCCTGCTGGGCCGGATGATAGGGCGGCAGGCCGAGCTCGGCCCGGATGGCCTGCTGGACCTCCTCCTTGCCGGCCCGGGCGTCGATCGTCACCACATACTCCTTGCGGCGGAAGATGTCGAGCACGGGGTTGGTCTTCTCGTGGTAGTCGCGGAGCCTGACCGCCAGGGCTTCCTCGGTGTCATCCTCCCGGCTCACCAGCTCGCCGCCGCACGCGTCGCACTTACCGGGCACCTCGGGGCTGCTGGCCAGCAGGTTGTAGTCCAGGCCGCAGCCCGCGCACAGCCGCCGGGCCAGCACCCGGCGGCGGACCTCGCTGTCGGGCATGTCGAGATGGATCACTCCGTCGATGTCGTAGCTCTCCAGGAAGAACTCCGCCTGGCGCTCGTTGCGGGGGAACCCGTCGACGATGAACCCGTAGTTCCAGTCATGCTGCGTCAGCCGATCCTGCACGATGCCCTCGACCAGGTCGTCGCTGACCAGCTCGCCGATCGCCATGGTCCGCCGGACCTGCGCCCCCACCTTGGTGTGGTTCTGCACGTTCCACCGGAAGATGTCTCCGACGCTGATGTGCACCAGGTCCAGGTCGGAGGCGAGCATGACACTTTGCGTGCCCTTGCCGCTGCCCTGCACGCCCATGATGACGTATTTCCGCATGCCGCTACCCTGACACACGCCGCGGGCCGGGCCTACCGGTGCGGCCGGGCCTATCCGCGCGCCCTGCGGGCGTCGGCCGAGCCGCGAAGCGCGAACCGCCGCTCGCACCAGCGGCGCAGCTTCGGGTCCAGCGAGGCCCGGATCACCGGCCAGTCCTCGGCCAGCAGCCGCGCGTTGAGGAAGCGCGCGACGTCGTTTCGCCGGCCCTGGGTCAGCACCACGCCGTACATGCTGCGGCGGTCGCGGTCATCGGCCACGTCGAACTCGCGCATGCCCGGCCAGGACAGGTGCCTCGGCAGCACGATGACCCCTTGGACCGGGCCGTGCAGTTCCTCCAGCCGGCGCGGGAGACGCCGGGCGAGCTCGCCGCGCCCGGTGAGAAGGTCCCCGAGAGTCATGCCTGAAGATTATCGCCGGCCCGGTGGACAGGCCCGGCACTAAAATGACCGGATCATGGAACGTCCTGGGGAATTACTGACGCACGGGGCGGTGACCCTGCGGCGCTGGCGGACGCCGGACACCGAGACGGTCTGCGACCTGGTCCTCGGATCGCTGGGGCACCTGCAGCCGTGGATGTCCTGGGCCGTGGAGTTCGGCCCGCAGGACGCGGCCCAGTTCACCCAGCAGTGCGAGCGGGACTGGGCCACGGGAAGCGCGTTCAACTACGCCATCACCTCCGACGGCGCGGTGGTGGGCAGCTGCGGCCTGATGGCCAGGATCGGGGCCGGGGGGCTGGAGATCGGCTACTGGGTGGACGCCGGGCACCTGCGCCGGGGGGTGGCCACCGCAGCCGCGGCGGCGCTGGTCGACGCGGCGTTCGGGCTGCCCGGCATCGACCGGGTGGAGATCGTGCACGACGAGGCGAACGTCGCGAGCAGCGGCGTGCCGCGCAAGCTCGGCTTCACCGAGATCGCCCGGCGGCCGCGGCCCGACGGGCCGCAGGCTCCCGCCGAGTCCGGCACCGACGTGGTGTGGCGGCTGACGCGTTAGGCTCTGAGCATGTCCAGCGTTCCGTCCCGGCCGCGGTGGCACTTCCTGTTCACCCCGAGGTGGCTGGGCTGGCACCTGTTCGCGGTGGTCGCCACGCTGGGCATGCTGTGGCTCGGCGACTGGCAGTTCCACCGGGCGGAGTCGGGCAACGCGCTGAGCTGGGCCTATACCTTCGAGTGGCCGATCTTCGCGATCTTCGGGGTGGTGTTCTGGGCGAAAACCATCCGGGACGAGCTCAAGCCGCCGGCCGCCCCCGCCGAAGCGGAGGGGATCGAGCTCCCGGTCAGTGCCGGCGCGGCGGCGGGACCGGGCTCCGGCGCCTTGGACGGCCAGCACAGCCGGGCCGGCGAAGAGGCAGAAGATCCGGAGCTCGTGGCCTACAACGCCTACCTGGCCCGCCTGAACCAGCAGGTCAAGGGGCACGGAAAGTGGCACGGCCTGCGGTAGCGGCTTGTCCGAGCCCAAGGGCGCGGTGCCGCCCGGACCGAGGGGCGAGGGCGCGAGGAACGAGCGCCCGAGCGAGGAGGCTTGTCCGAGCCGAAGGGCCGCGCCATTTGTCCGAGCCAAAGGGCGCGCCGCCGTCTGGACTGACGAGCGAGGGTGCGAGGAACGAGCGCCCGAGCGAGGAGGGAAGACGGCGGGTTAAGCGCCCGGAGGCGAGCAAATAGAGGAGGTAGGACGGGTGCGTGCAGATGCGCTGGCCAGGGCGGTGCGCCGCTACCGGATCATGGCGTACATCACCGGCGTGGTGCTGATCATCTTGTGCTTCGTCGGGATCCCGCTCCAGGTGTTCGCGCACAACAATTTCGTGGTGAACTACGTGGGCACCACGCACGGGATCCTGTACATCATCTACCTGGTGACCGCCTACCTGATGACGCGCCAGGTGGGGCTGAAGCTCGCCAGCCCGCAAACCGTGCTCGTGCTGCTGGCCGGGACGATCCCGGTGCTGACGTTCGTGGTGGAGCGCTGGGTCACCCACCGGTACATCGACCCGGCCCTGGCCGCGGCCCGATCGTCTGAGGCGCCGCCGGGCGGCGCGCGGTCGGCCGGGACGCCGTCGGCGCCCTCCGCGCCGCAGCGGCCGAGCTAGCGGCGGCCGGTCCGCCGGTGAGCCAGCAGTACTTCGCCGAGCGCCCGGGCGCTGCCCGGCGGCCGGGATCGGTGCACGTCATCACGCCTGACCTGCACCTGGAGCTGGCCACCGACTCCGGGATGTTCTCGCCGTCCCGGCTCGATCCCGGCACCCGGCTGCTGCTGGAAACGGCGCCCGCGCCGCCCGCCGCGGGAGACCTGCTCGACCTCGGCTCCGGTTACGGGCCGCTGGCGCTGGTCCTGGCGGCCAGGTCACCGGGAGCCCGGGTCTGGGCGGTCGACGTGAACACCCGGGCCCTGGAGCTGTGCGCCCGCAACGCCGAACGCGCGGGCCTGACGAACGTGCACTGCGCCGTGCCCGGCGACCCGGCCCTGCCCGGGGCGTTCGCGCTGATCTGGTCCAATCCCCCGATCCGGATCGGCAAGGCTGCGCTGCACGAGCTGCTCGCGACCTGGCTGGCTCGCCTGGAGCCCGCCGCCGCGGCCTACCTGGTGGTCCAGCGCCACCTGGGATCCGACTCGCTGCAGCGCTGGCTGCAGGAGGCGGGCTGGCCTGCTGACCGTGTCGCCGCACGGTCCGGCTACCGCGTGCTGAGGGTGCGCGCCGCGGCCGCGGCCGGCCGGGACGGCGGCGGCCGGTGACCTCCCCGGTGCGCCGGCCACTGGGGCCGACGGACGTCAAGCGCCTGAACCGGTCCTGGCGCCAGCTCGCCCGGGGCAGGGTGGGACTGATCCTGGACTCGGTCAGCCAGCCGTTCAACGTCGGCTCGATCATCAGGACCGCGGCCGCGTTCGGTGTCGAGCGGATCTGGCTGTGCGGTGACACCGCTTCGCCCGAGCATCCCCAGGCGCGCAAGACCGCGCTCGGCACCGGCCGCTTCGTCACGTTCGAGCGGGGGGCGAGCGCCGCCGAAGCCGCGGCCGCCGCGGCCGCCGCGGGCCTGCGGGTCATCGCGATCGAGCTGGCCGCGGGCGCGGTGCCGCTGCACGAGGCGGCGCTCGGCAGCGACGTGTGCCTCGCGCTCGGCCACGAGGACCGCGGCTGCTCGGCCGCGCTGCTGGCCGCGGCCGACGAGGTCGCCTACATACCGCAGCTTGGCCGGGTCGGCTCGCTGAACGTCGCCGCCGCCGCGGCCATCGCGCTGGCCGAGGCCCGCCGCCGGGATTGGCAGGGCCCTGATGGGTGACTTCCTTGACCTGCCGCCCCCCCTGGCGTTCGCACACCGCGGCGGGGCCGCGCACTTCCCGGAGAACTCCTGGCGAGCCTTCGAGCACGCGGCCGGTCTTGGCTACTCCTACCTGGAGACCGACGTGCACGCGACCGCGGACGGTGTCCTGGTGGCGTTCCACGACCGCACGCTGGACCGGGTCACCGACCGGGCCGGGCGGATCTCCCGGCTGCCGCACCACGAGGTCACCGCGGCACGCATCGGCGGGACCGACCCGATCCCCCGGCTCGAGGACCTGCTCGCCGCGTGGCCCGGGACCCGGTTCAACATCGACGTGAAGGACGAGTCCGCGGTACGGCCGCTACCCGAGGTGCTCCGGCGGACCGCGGCCTGGGACCGGGTCTGCATCACCTCGTTCTCGGCGCGGCGGCTCGCCGCGGTCCGGCGGGTGCTGGCGCGGCCGGTGTGCATGGCCACCTCGCCGGTCGGGGTGGCGGCCCTGCAGCTCGGCGAGCCGCGCCGGGCCCTGGCCCAGCGGCTGCGCCGGCTGTCGGTGCGCTGCGCCCAGGTTCCGATCCGGGTCGCCACCGAATCGTTCCTGCGCCACGCGCACGCGGCGGGCCTGCAGGTGCACGTGTGGACCGTCAACGACCGCCGGGTCATGACCGACCTGCTTGACCTGGGCGTTGACGGCATCATGACCGACGAGACGGCCATCCTCAGGGACGTGCTGATCACTCGCGGCCAATGGCACCCGCGGCCCGCCCGGTAACCGATTTCTGCAATCCGCACGGCCGGCTCGGGTTGGAATACCTGGCTGGCGGGAATCTTGTCCGGGAACTCACCGTTGTCATCAGGGACGGCTGAGCGCCTGGGAGGCAGTAGACCATGGCCGAACGCGCACTACGCGGCACCCGGCTCGGAGCGACGAGCTACGAGAACGACCGTAACACCGATCTGGCCCCGCGTCAGGAGGTGGCTTTCGACTGCCCGAAAGGCCACCGTTTCACCGTGCCGTTCGCTGCCGAGGCGGAGATCCCGGTGAACTGGGAGTGCCGGGTCTGCGGTGCGATCGCGGTCACGGCGACCGGTGACCTTCCCGCGCCCAAGAAGGTGAAGCCGCCGCGCAGCCACTGGGACATGCTGATGGAGCGGCGCAGCGTCGCCGACCTGGAAGAGGTGCTGGCCGAGCGCCTGGCCGTGATCAGGGGGCAGCGCGGCGGCGGGAACGACCGGACGGGCACGCACTCGTCGCGGCACCGCAAGAGCGCCTGACGGCCGGTCCCGGCCCGGCTCTTAGCGGCGGCCCGGCTTCCGGCGCGAGTGCAGCCGGTCGGCTATCCCCCACTGGGCGACCCGCCAGAACGCTTCCGCCATGACGGCCCGGCTCATCTTGCTCGCCCCCCGGGTCCGGTCGACGAAGGTGATCGGGACCTCGACCACCGTCAGGCCCGCGTTGAGCGCCCGCCGCGTGAGGTCGATCTGGAAGCAGTACCCCTGCGACTGCACGCTGCCCAGGTCGATCGCGCGCAGCGTGCCGGCCCGGTAGGCGCGGTAGCCGGCGGTGGTGTCGCGGACCGGGACGCGGAGCATCAGCCGGGCGTAGGTGTTAGCGCCGCGGGACAGGGCCTCCCGGGACTTCGGCCAGTTGCGCACGGTACCGCCCGGCACCCAGCGCGAGCCGATGACCAGGTCGGCGTCCTGCAGGGCGGTCAGCAGCCGGGGCAGGTCCTCGGGCTGATGCGAGCCGTCCGCGTCCATCTCGACCATCACGCCGTAGCCCTGCTCCAGCGCCCACCCGAAGCCGGCGATGTACGCGGCGCCGAGGCCGGCCTTGCCCGGCCGGTGCAGGACGTGGATGTGCTCGTCGCCCGCCTCCAGCTTGTCGGCCAGATCGCCGGTGCCGTCCGGGCTGTTGTCGTCGACCACCAGCAGGTCGGCGTCGGGGACCGAGCCCCGCACCCGCGCCGCGATCGATTCCAGGTTCTCGCGCTCGTTGTACGTCGGCATGATGACGGCCACGCGGCCCAGCGGGCCCCGGGGCCGGTCGGTATCGGTCAATGTTCCTGCCTCAGCGTCCGGGAGCGGGCAAGCCCGCCGGTCGAAAAGGATATTCGATGCCGGGACCAGGACCGACATCGGCACGGGAGCCCGAACCGGCCCGGACCGCGGGGCCGACACCGCCGCGGAAGCCCAGAAGGCCGCTAGCTCAGGGAACAGGGCCCGGGCATCCCTTCGGACCGGAGTCCGTCCCGTCGGCCACGGGCTCGGCCACCGTTGTCTACTGGGTGCCCGGGCCCATCCCGGGTCCTGTTGGACTGCGCAGCAACTTACCGTTGATCGCGGCGATGTCAACCGTCCCCCCCGGGCGCCGGTCCGCGGCGGCCGCGGCCGCGCGGTGGTCGGCGCCGAGCGACCTGTTCCCCCTTGTCCTGCGGCGATACGATTGAGCCCCCGCTTAGTTGGCGACGACGGCTCTGTCCACTTTTACCGGATTCATAGCTGGAGGACGAGAATGACAGAAAGTCCCGAGACACAGGTGTCCGAGACACAGATTGCCGTGCACTGGCGGGAGGAAGATTATGTCTATCCCCCGCAGAAGTTCATCGACCAGGCCAATGCCGCCGACCCGGCCATCTACGACCGGTTCAGCGAGGACCATTTCCCGGAGTGCTTCAAGGAGTACGCGGACCTGCTCAGCTGGGATGAGCCGTGGCACACCATGCTGGACTCCAGCAACCCGCCGTTCTGGAAGTGGTTCACCGGCGGCAAGCTGAACGCCTCGTATAACTGCGTGGACCGGCACGCGGCGGCGAACCCGGACAAGACGGCGATCGTGTTCGTGCCGGAGCTCGAGGACGACGAGCACGTGCACATCAGCTACGCCGACCTGCTCCGCCAGGTCAACGAGTTCGCCGCGGTGCTGCGGGACACGCTGGGCCTGAAGACCGGCGACCGGGTGACGCTGCACATGCCGATGGTCCCGGAGCTGCCGGTCACCATGCTGGCCTGCGCCCGGCTGGGCATCATCCACTCCCAGGTGTTCGGCGGCTTCAGCGGGAACGCCTGCGGCACCCGGATCGCGGATTCGGGCAGCCGCGTGCTGATCACCATGGACGGCTACTACCGCGCCGGCAACCTCATCGACCACAAGGTCAAGGCCGACGAGGCCGTCGTTGAGGCGGCCAAGGAAGGCCAGGAGGTCGACAAGGTGCTGGTCTGGCGCCGCCACCCCGGCCAGTACGACTCCCAGACGCCGATGGCCGACGGGCGGGACGTGTTCGTCGACGACCTGCTCGCCGAGCGCCAGGGCGCGACCGTCGACCCGGTGTCCATGCCGGCCGAGGCGCCGCTGTTCCTGATGTACACCAGCGGCACCACCGGCCGGCCGAAGGGCTGCGTGCACAGCACCGGCGGCTACATGTCCTACGTGGCCGGGACGTCCAGGTACTACCAGGACATCCACCCGGACGACATGTACTGGTGCATGGCCGACATCGGCTGGATCACCGGCCACTCCTACATCGTCTACGGTCCGCTGGCCCTCGGTACCACCACGGTCATCTACGAGGGCGTGCCCAACTATCCCGACGCGGGCCGGCCCTGGCGGATCGCCGAGAAGCTGGGCGTGAACATCTTCCACACCTCGCCCACGGCCATCCGGCAGCTGCGCAAGATCGGCCCCGAGGAGCCGAAGAAGTACGACTACCACTTCAAGCACATGACCACGGTGGGCGAGCCGATCGAGCCCGAGGTCTGGCGCTGGTACCACTCCGAGGTCGGCAAGGGCGAGGCGGTCATCGTCGACACCTGGTGGCAGACCGAGACCGGCGGCTTCCTCGGCAGCGAGCTGCCCGCGCTGAAGCCGATGAAGCCGGGCAGCTGCGGCCCCATGGCGCTCGGGATCTACGCGGTCATCCTGGACGAGAACGGCGACGAGATCCCGGACGGCCGGGCCGGCAACATCTGCATCCGCAACCCGTGGCCGGGGATCTTCGAGACCATCTGGGGCCAGCCCGACCGGTTCGTGGCCACGTACTACGCCAAGTACAACAAGAACCCGGACAGCAAGGACTGGCACGACTGGCCGTACTTCGCCGGCGACGGCGCGGTGAAGGCCACCGACGGCTACTTCCGGATCCTCGGTCGCGTCGACGACGTGATCAACGTGGCCGGGCACCGGCTCGGCACCAAGGAGCTCGAGTCGGCCGCGCTGACCGTGCCCGAGGTCGCCGAGGCGGCCGCGGTCCCGGTGATCGACGACATCCGCGGCCGGGCCGCGGAGATGTACGTCTCGCTGAAGCCCGGCTTCGAGCCGAGCAAGGAGATCGAAGGCAAGATCACCGCGGCGATCGAGACCCAGATCGGCAAGATCGCCCGGCCGAAGAACATCTGGATCGTGCCGGACATGCCGAAGACCAGGTCAGGCAAGATCATGCGCCGGGTCATCGCGTCGGTGTCCAACTTCGCCGACGTCGGCGACGTGACCACGCTGGCCAACCCGGAGGTCGTGGACGGAATCCGGCACCACGTGCAGAGTGAGAAGGTCGCCCGGGACGACGTGCCGCGCGAGCTGACCGAGCTGGAATACGAGGAGATCAAGCGCTTCGGCACGGAGTAGCGGCCAGCGCCCCGCTGTGAGCGGGCGGCATGGGTTCGGGTGGCCCACGCCGCCCGCTACGGTGCTGCGGGATGCCCTCCGGTCCTCGCCTGGAACCGCCGGTGCTCGCCTGGCTGGGCCGGGTGCTGCCCGGGGACCGGGTCGTGGCGGCGCGGCGGCTCGGCGGCGGGTACAGCAACGAGAATGTCCTGGTCACCACGGCCCGCGGCCGGTACGTGCTGCGCCGGTACCCCGCCCGCGCCGGGCGCGACACCGCACGGACCTGCGCCGTCGAGGCCGCGCTCGCGGCCCGGCTGGCCGCCACCGCGGTCCCGGTCCCCGAGGTGATCGCGGCCGACCCGGGCGGCGCGGCGGCCGGGGAGCCGCTGCTGCTGGCCCGGCACGCGGCCGGAGAGCCGGTCAGCAAGGTGCTCCGCGCGGGGCCCGGGCCGGCCGCCGGGGTCGGCGCGGCGGCCGGCCGCGCGCTGGCCGCCATCGGCTTGGTCACCTTCGAGCGCGGCGGGATGTTCACCGGCGCGGACCTGGTTCCCTCGGCCGCGGGCCTGCCCGCCAGCCTGCCGGAGTTTGTCGAGGCCTGCCTGCGGGCCGGGCCCGCGGCGACCGCGCTGTCCCCCGCCGAGCTCGGCGGGCTGCGTGCCCTCGCCGCCGCCGCCGAGCCGCTGGCCGCGTCCGTGGCGGACGCCCGGCAGCTCGTCCACTCCGACTACAACGGCAAGAACCTGCTGGCCGTCCGGCGGCGGGGCCGGTGGTCGATCTCGGCCGTGCTCGACTGGGAGTTCGCGTTCAGCGGCAGCCCGCTGGTCGACATCGGGAACATGCTGCGGCTGCGCCACGACTACCCGCCGGGCTTCGGCGACGGGTTCACCGGCGGGTACCGGGACGCGGGCGGGCCGCTGCCACCGGACTGGCGCGAGGTCAGCGAGGCGCTCGACCTGTACGCGCTGGCCGACCTGCTCACCCGTCCGCCCGGGCACCGCTACTTCGGCCAGGCCGTGTCGGTGATCAGGGAGCGGCTGGCCGTCGGCCCGGGACGCTCGCCGCGCCGGAACGGGAAATGAATACACCCCGGGTTACCTGGGGTAAACCCGCGGCGAGCGCCGGTGCGACGGCGTTTCCGCGCCGATGGACGCGTCCCGTGCAGAAAGGTTGCCTTCCCGTAATCGCTCCCGGCCACCCGGGCTTGACCGGCTCGCTACGATGCCCGACTATGACGGCATTGTTCAGCCGGATCATTCCGATCCTGTTCGTCGCCGACCTGGCGGCCGAACGCGACTTTTACATCCGGCTGGGCTTCCACGTGACCTATGAGGGTCCCGAGTACCCGGACTTTGCCTCGCTCGGCCACGGATCGGTCGAATTCGGCATCGAACGCCGGCCGGGGTTCCGCTTCGGCGCCCCGGATCACGTCCTGACCTGGCAGTTCGGCGTGCGCGATATCGACCTGGCCCGGCAGCGGCTGGTCGAGGCGGGCGTCCCGTTCCGGGAAGAGCTGATGGCCCCCGCGCCCGACTGGAAGTACCGCGTGCTGCACGCCCGCACCCCCAACGGCTATCACCTGCTGCTGGAGGAGGGTAGCGGCTAGCGGACACCTGCCGCTCGGGAAGGACAGTAGCGGCTAGGCACCGCCGAGCAGCTCGCGGAACCGCCGCCGGACGGTGGCCGCGGTGTCGTCGGGCGGCGCGTCCCACACCTGCTGGCTGAAGATCTCCACCTCGGCGTAGCCGCCGTAGCCCGCCGCCAGGACCTGGGCCGTGATCTGCGCCAGGTCGATGCATCCGTCGCCGACGTGGCCGCGGCCGAGCAGCGGGTCGGCCGGGAGCGGCTCGATCCAGTCGGCAAGCTGGAAGCAGGCGATCCGGCCGCGGGCGTCGGCGATCTGGCCGGCCAGCTGGGAGTCCCACCACACGTGGTAGGTGTCGACCACGACCCCGACGACCTCCGCCGGGAACGGCCGCGCCAGGTCGAGCGCGTCGCCGAGCCGGGACAGGACGCACCGCCCCGCGCAGAACATCGGGTGCAGCGCCTCCACGCCGAGCCTGACCCCCATCCGGTCGGCGACCGGGACGAGGTCGGCCACCGCGTCGGCCACCATGCGGCGGGCCAGTCCGAGGTCCCGGCTGCCCGGTACGAGTCCGCCGCACACCAGGACCAGCACGTCGGCCCCGAGCTCGGCCGCCTCGGCGACCGCCGCGCGGTTGTCGGCCCGCGCGGCCGCCCGGGCCTGCGGGTCGGCGTGCGTGAAGAACCCGCCCCGGCACAGGCTGGACACGTGCAACCCGGCGGTGCGGACCGCGGCGGCGGCCCGCGCCAGGCCCAGCTCGGCGACGCGGTCACGCCACAGGCCTATCCCCGGGATGTCGTGCCGCAGGCACAGGCCGACGGCCTGCTCCAGGGTCAGCTTCTTCACCGTGGCCTGGTTGAGCGAGAGCCCGCGCAGCCCGGCTTCTTCCGTTCGCTCGCCTCCGGGCGCTTTCACGCGCCTCCTTCCCTCGTCGCTCGGTCGCATGCTCCCTCGCTCCTCAGTCCAGTCGGCGCCGCGCCCTTTGGCTCGCTCACGGTGCCGCGGCCAGGTACTCGGCCATCCGCGCGGCGGCCAGGCCGGGCTCCAGCAGCGCTCCCGCGCCGGCCGCCAGCTCGAAGACCCGGATGAGATGCCCGGGCTCACGCCGCCGCTCCAGGCCGCCGAGCATCGCGAAATGCGGCTGCAGGCCGTTGAGCCAGGCCAAGAAGGCGACGCCCACCTTGTAGTGGAACGTGGGCGCCTCGAAGATGGTCCGGCTCAGCGGCATGGTCGGGCCGATGGCCGCGTCGTAGCCGGCCAGGTCCCCGGCGTCCAGGGCGTGCAGCGCCGCCGCCGCCGGGGCGGTGACCGCGGCGAACGCGCCCAGCAGCGCGTCGCTGTGCCCGCCGGGACGCCCGTCACCGCGGATCAGCTCGTCGTAGTGGAAATCGTCCCCGGTGTACAGCCGGACGCCCGGCGGCAGCCGCCGCCGCAGCGCGGCCTCCCGCCGGGCGTCCAGAACCGACAGCTTGACCCCGCGGACCGCCCCGTCCGCGCGCTCGGCCAGCTGGACGACCAGGTCGGCGGCGGCCCGGAAGTCCACGGCGCCCCAGTAGCCGGCCAGCGCCGGGTCGAACGCAGGCCCCAGCCAGTGCAGGATCACCGGCCGGTCGGCCTGCCGCAGCAGGTGCAGGTAGACGTCCAGGTAGTCCTGGCCGGACCGGGCGCTCGCGGCCAGCGCCCGGCTGGCCATCAGGATCACGTCGGCCCCGGCGGACTGCACCAGCTCCAGCTGCCCTTCGTAGGCCGCGATGATCGCCGACAGCGAATGCGGGCCGGGCGGCAGCTGGTCCGTGCCGGCCCCGCAGGCGATGACGGCGCCGCGCTCGGCGGCGCGGGCGGCCGACCGGGCGATCAGCTCTCGTCCCTGTTCCCAGGACAGGCCCATGCCGCGCTGCGCGGTGTCCATGGCCTCCGCGACCCCGAACCCGTAATCCCACAGGAAGTCCCGGAAGCCGATCGTGGATTCCCAGTCGACCTCGCCGCCGGGCCGCGCGGCGACGTGGGCCGCCGCGTACGCGCTGCGCGAGACGGGCGGGGGGTAGCCGCGCGCCCAGCCCGGATCGGCGATGAGCAGCGGCTCCCCGCGCCCGGGCAGCCGGATCTGCGCGGTCATCTCAGAGCGCCAGCGGCGGGACGCCGATGCGGCGGCCCTCGGCCGAGGACTGCCGGGCCAGCTCGGCCAGCTGCACGCCCTTGGCGCCCTCGGCGAGGTCCCAGCGCAGCGGCCCGCCCTCCGCCGCGGCGCGCAGGAACTGCTCCCACTGCACCTTGAACCCGTTGTCGAAGGCGGTGTTGTCCGGGATGTCGGTCCACTGCGCCGGGTAGTCGACCGGATCGGGCTGGTCCGGATTCCAGACCGTCAGCGGCGTGGACACCCGGTGCTGGACCGCGCAGCCGCGCAGCCCGGCGACCGCGCTGCCGTCGGTCCCGTCCACCTGCAACTCCAGCAGCTCGCGCCGGTTCACCCGGACCGCCCAGGACGAGTTGACCGAGGCCATCATCCCGCTGGCGAACTCCAGCAGCGCGTAGGCCGCGTCGTCGGCGGTGACGTCGTACGGCGCCGCCGACTCGTCCCAGCGCCGCGGGATGAGCCGCGCCTGCCGCGCGTACACCGCGGTGACCGGGCCGAACAGGTCCTCCAGCAGGTACCGCCAGTGCGGGAACATGTCCAGCACGATCCCGCCGCCGTCCTGTTCGCGGTAGTTCCAGGATGGCCGCTGCGCGGGGATCTCGTTGCCCTCGAACACCCAGTAGCCGAACTCCAGCCGCACCGACAGCACCCGGCCGAAGAAGCCCGACCGGACCAGCCGCCGCAGCTTGATCACGCCCGGCAGGAACAGCTTGTCCTGCACGACGCCGTTGGTGACCCCCGCCTCGCGCGCCGCGCGGGCCAGGCGCAGCGCCCCGTGCAGCGAGCCGGCCACCGGCTTCTCGGTGTAGATGTGCTTGCCGGCCGCGATGGCCCGGGCCAGGCTGTCTTCGCGCGCGCTGGTCACTTGCGTGTCGAAGTAGACCCCGATCTCCGGGTCGGCCAGTACGTCGTCCAGGCGGGTGGACCAGCGCGCCAGGCCGTGCCGTTCGGCGATCTCGCGCAGCCGTATCTCGCTGCGCCCGACCAGGACCGGCTCGGGGTACACGGCCGAGCCGTCGGCCAGCGGCACGCCGCCCTGCTCGCGGATGCTGAGCAGGGACCGGACCAGATGCTGGCGGTAGCCCATCCGCCCGGTGACACCGTTCACGGCGACGTACAGGACCTTGCGTGCCATCGGTCACCCTTCACGCCAGGCGCACGGCCTGCCGTCCGATCTGGGAAAGCACTTTCCAAGATTAGGCTGGGCTGAAATGCTGGGTCAACGGCTGATTCCCGCTGACTCCCTGTGGGGCCAGGAGCGAACCAGGTGACCGACGCGAGATCCCGGGTGACCCTGCAGGACGTCGCCGACCGCGCGGGCGTCTCGATCACCACCGCGTCCCGGGTGGTGAACGACGGGTCGCGCCGGGTCGGCGCGCAGCTGGCAGAGCGGGTCCACCAGGCCGTGGCCGAGCTCGGCTACGCCGCGAACCTGCAGGCCAGGGCGGTCGCCACCGGACGCAGCAGCATGGTCGGAGTGGTGGTGCACGACATCGCCGACCCGTACTTCTCCTCGATCGTGGCCGGGCTGATCGCCGTGGCCGACACCAGCCAGCTGCTGGTCTGCATGTCCAGCACGCCGGCGAGCGAGGCCGCCGAGCGGCAGTACGTGGCGCTGATGCGCGCCCAGCGGGCCCGCGCGGTCATCCTGATCGGCAGCCGGACCGACGACGCCGTGGCGCGGGCCGCGCTGGGCGGGGAGGTCGCCGCGTTCGCCCGCCAGGGCGGCCGGGTGGTCTGCGTCGGCCAGCCTCTGCTCGGCGTGGACACGGTCATGCCGGAGAACGCGGCGGGCGCCGACGCCCTGGCCCGCGCCCTGGCCGCGCTGGGCCACCGCCGGTTCGCGGTCCTGGCCGGCCCCCGCGGGCTGCTGACCGCGCAGGACCGGGCCGAGGGCTTCCGGGCCGGGCTGGCCGGCTGGCCGGCGGTCCTGGACCCGGCGAGCATCGTCCACGGGGCGTTCACCCGGGATGGCGGGTACGAGGCGATGAGCGCGGTGCTGGCCGCGGGCGGGCCGCGGCCGGACTGCGTGTTCGCGGCCAACGACGTGATGGCGGTCGGCGCGCTGGCCCGGCTGCGTGCCGCCGGCCTGGAGGTGCCGGCCGACATCGCGGTGGCGGGTTTCGACGACATCCTGACCCTGCGCGACGTCACGCCGCCGCTGACCACCGTCCGGCTGCCGCTGCGGCGGATGGGCGAGATGGCGGCGAACCTGGTCCTGACCGACGGCGACCCGGAGCGGCCGCGGGTGATCCCGGTGCCGGGCGAGGTGATCATCAGGGACAGCACGCTCCTCCGCCGGCCGTCTGGCTGACACAGGATAAGCCGCGGGGTGCGGGCGGCGACCCTTGCGCGACCGGACCCGCCCGCGCCAAACTGGAAAGCGCTTGCCAGGCTGATAACGGGTATGTCGCGACCCTTCCCATGCGCTGCCCGCCGTCCCACAATTTCAGACAGGGCCGCCGACCAGGCGGCGAAGACGAGGAGTGGACATGAGCGAAGCGGCTCGCATTCCGTTCTCGGAGACCAAGGCACCGGAATCCGCGGAACGGCTGCACCGCGGTGCCCTCGGCCTAGTGGACATCTCCGCCTCGACGATGGCGAACATCGGCCCGGCCTACAGCTTCTACTTCGGCTTCGCGGGGATCGTGATCTACGCCGGCCTCGCCTCGCCGCTGGTCGTGCTCGTCGCCGCCGTGGCCATCGCCCTGCTCGGCAACACGCTGTCGCAGTTCTCCCGGGCCCAGCCGTCCACCGGCGGCTTCATCACGTTCATCGGCAAGACCTTCGGCGGCACCACCGCGGTGACCACCGCGCTGGTGGTCGGGGCCGGCTACATCATCGCGATCTCGTCGGTGCTGGTCATCTCCGGCGGGTTCCTGTCGATCATGATCACGTACTACACGGGCACGAACATCCCGTGGATCATCTTCTCCGCCATCTTCACCGCCGGCGCGATGGTGATGATGTTCCGCGGCGTGGCCGTGTCGACCAGGCTGGCCGGCTTCTTCTTCGCCTTCGAGCTCCTGGTGCTGCTCGTCGTGTCCATCGCCGTGCTGATCAAGAACGGCGGCCACCTCAGCTCCGTGCCGTTCCAGCCCAGCCACCTCACCAACCACTTCCACGGCCTGGCCCTCGCCTTCCCGCTGGCCATCTACCTGTTCATCGGCTGGGAGAACTCGGCGGCGCTGGCCGAGGAGACCAACAACCCGCGGCGCAACGTGCCCCGGGCCGTGTTCCTGTCGATCGCGGCGATGGCGGTCCTCTACCTCCTGCTGGCCTACGCCACGGTCACCGGCTTCCACTACAACGTCGCGGCGCTCACGGCCCCCCTGATCCCGTTCATCAGCCTCTCCCACAGCGTCGCGACCTGGCTGACCTTCATCGCGTACCTGGCCGGGCTGACCTCCACCCTGGGCGTGCTCATCGCCGCGGTGAACTCCCAGTGCCGGCTGATCTTCAACGCCGGGCGCGAAGGCCTGCTGCCGAACTGGATCGGCCGGGTCCACCCGGTCCGCCGCACGCCGGTCAACGCCATCATCACCTTCGTCGCCCTCGCCGGGGCCATCACCCTGGGCTGGGCGCTCGGCCACTGGATCGGCGGGAGCAGCGGCAGCCTGGACGCGCTGACCTTCTTCTTCGAGTCCAGCACGATGGGCACGATCCTGATCCTGTTCGTGTACGCCGCGGCCAACGTGGCGCTGCCGTTCTACTACCGCAAGTACCGGCCGGCCGAGTTCAGCATCATCAAGCACATCGTGCTGCCGTTCCTCGGCGTGGTCGCGATCGCCGTCCCCATCTACTACCTGTTCCGTCCCAGCCCCCCATTCAGCCGTACACCTGGTTCCCGTGGGTTGCCGTCGGCCTCATCGTGGCGTTCATCCTCTACTCGATCTGGCTGGTCAGGCGCGACCCCGGCCTGGGCGACCGGGTCGGCTCGATCGTCGCCGACGAGTAGGCAGGCGGCCGGACCGGCCGCACCGGATGCGGCCGGGCCGGCCCGTTATGGACTCTCTTGGGGGTTTGGCATGACCGACACCGCGCTCAGCCGGGCCGAGGCATCCGGGGCGGCCCCGGCGCATCCGCTTGACCCGGCCACTGGGGCCGAGTACCTGGCCGGGCGGGAGATCCTGGCCGCCGCGGGCCTGCTCGCCGACACCGCCCGGTTCGCCTACTACGGGCTGGAGGAGCCGCCCAAGGGCGAGGTACTGGCCGGGCCGGACGGGCCGCGCCCGGACCGGCGGCTGCGGGCGTTCCTCATCGACGTGGCCACCGGCCGGTCCACGGACGTGGTGGTGTCGCTGGGCGAGGGCCGGGTGGTCTCCCGGCGCGTGCTCGATACGGCCGCCGACGGCCAGGTGCCGATCTTCAGCGAGGAATTCGGCGTGGTCGAGGAGGTGGTGCACGCCGATCCGGGCTGGCGGGCGGCGATGGCCCGGCGCGGGTTCACCGACGTGACCAAGATCCGGGCCCTGCCGCAGACCGCCGGATCGTTCGACGAGGGCGACGACGAGCGGCGCCGGTTCGTCCGGGTGCTGGCGTTCCGGCAGGGGCGCGAGCACGACTACGTCTGGGCGCACCCGGTGGACGGGGTCATCGCGTACGTCGACCTCATCGAGCGCAAGGTGTTCAAGATCGTCGACGAGTTCGAGCGGCCGGTGCCGGAGGAGTCCGGCGACTACGACGACCCGGCGGTGCGCGGGCCGCTGCGCGAGGGGCTGCGGCCGATCGTGATCACCCAGCCGGAGGGGCCCAGCTTCAGCCTGGACGGGAACTCGCTGAGCTGGCAGGGCTGGTCGATGCGGATCGGCTTCGACGCGCGCGAGGGCCTGGTCCTGCACCAGATCAGCCTGGATGACGCCGGGCGGGCCCGGCCGGTCATCTACCGGGCGTCCATCCCCGAGCTGGTCGTCCCGTACGGCGACCCGCGGTTCCGGTACTGGCAGACGTACTACGACTGCGGCGAGTACCTGCTCGGGAAGTGGACCAACTCGCTGGAGCGCGGCTGCGACTGCCTGGGCGAGATCGCCTACCTGGACGCGACCATGACCGACGACTTCGGCGCGCCGCAGGTGATCCGCAATGCGGTCTGCATCCACGAGGAGGACTTCGGCATCTTGTGGAAGCACACCGACATCTTCAACGGCTCGGCCCAGACCCGCCGCCAGCGCCGCCTGGTCGTCTCGTCCTGGGCCACGGTCGGCAACTACGACTACGGCTTCTACTGGTACTTCTACCTGGACGGCACGGTCGAGCACGAGGTCAAGATGAGCGGCGCGCTGTTCACCGCCGCCTACCCGGGCGGCGACGACCCGCACCAGGCCGAGGTCGCGCCCGGCCTGGGCGGGCCGGTGCACCAGCACCTGTTCAGCGCGCGGCTGGACCTGACCGTGGACGGCCTGGCCAACGCGGTCGACGAGGTGGACCTGCACGGGCTGGAGGTCGGCCCGGCCAACCCGTACGGCAACGCCATCGCCCGGACCGTGACCCGGCTGCGCAGCGAGGCGCAGGCCGCGCGCCGGGCCGACGCCTCGCGCGGGCGGACCTGGCGGGTGGTCAGCACCGAGCGGATCAACCGGTACGGCCAGCCGTCCGCCTACACGCTGTACCCGGACGCGGCGCCGGTGCTGCTGGCCGACCCGTCGTCGTCGGTGCACGCGCGGGCCGGCTTCGCCGCCAACCACCTGTGGGTGACCCGGTACGACCCGGCGCAGCGGTACCCGGCCGGCGACTTCGTCAACCAGAACCCGGGCGGGGCGGGCCTGCCCGCGTTCATCGCCGGCGACCGGGACATCGACGGGGCGGACATCGTGGTCTGGCACACGTTCGGGCCGACGCATTTCCCGCGGCCGGAGGACTGGCCGGTGATGCCGGTGGCCCGGTGCGGGTTCACGCTGAAGCCGACCGGGTTCTTCGACCGCAACCCCGCGCTCGGCGTCCCGCCGCCCGCCGGGCACGGCGCGGACGGGCACGGCCCGGATGGCTGAGCCGGACGCGTCGGTGATCAGGCAGGCCCGCCCGGGCGACGTGGCCGCGATCCACCGGCTGGTCCGCGAGCTGGCCGAGTACGAGAAGTCCCTGGACCAGGCGGCCGCGACCTCCGGCGACCTGCGGCGGTCCCTGTTCGGGGTGCAGCCCGCGGTCTTCGCGCACGTCGCCGAGCACGATGGCGCGGTGGCCGGGTTCGCGCTGTGGTTCCTGAACTACTCGACCTGGACCGGTCGGCACGGCATCTACCTGGAGGACCTGTACGTGACGCCGGGGCTGCGCGGGCACGGGTACGGGAAGGCGCTGCTGGCCGAGCTGGCCCGGATCTGCGTCGACCGCGGCTACGCCAGGCTCGAGTGGTCGGTGCTGGACTGGAACACCCCCGCCATCGGCTTCTACGCCTCGCTGGGCGCGGCCGCGATGGACGAGTGGACGGTGCACCGGCTGGCTGGCCCGGCGCTGCTCGCGCTGGCCGGCCAGGCGGGTCAGCCGCCGCGCACGGCGCCGCCGAGGTAGAGCGCGCCGATCTCGGGATGCTCGAGGACCTCCTGGCCGGTCCCGGCCAGCCGCACCCGCCCGTTCTCCATGACCACGCCGTGCGTGGACAGCCGCAGGCCCGCGCGTTCTGCTCCACGAGCAGGATCGTCTTGCCGCGGGAGTTCATCATCCGGACCGCGTCGAAGACCGACTTGAGCACCTTCGGCGACAGGCCCATCGACGGCTCGTCCAGGATCACCAGGCGCGGGTCCAGCATCAGGCAGCGGGCGAACTCCACCAGACGCTGCTCCCCGCCGGACAGGCTGCCCGCCTTCTTCCCCGACCAGCCCGCGACCTGCGGGAACATCTGCTCGATGTCGGCGAGCCTGCGGGCGATCAGCCCCCGGTCCTTGACGATGTACGCGCCGAGCTCGATGTTCTCCCTGACCGTCATCTCCCGGAACAGGCTGTGGTTCTGCGGCACGTGCACCAGGCCCAGGTCCAGGATCTGGCGCGGGCTCTTGCCGGCCAGCGGCTCGCCGCGGAACGTGATGCTCCCCCGGCGGGGCCGCAGCAGCCCGCTGACTGTCGCGAGCAGGGTGGACTTGCCCGCCCCGTTCGGCCCCACGACGCAGGTGATCCCCCCGTCGGCCACGGTCATGGACACGTCGTGCAGCACGTCACCGCCGCCGTAGCCCGATACCAGGCCCTCGATGACGAGCGCCGGCTCACCGTCCGGGGGCATCGGAGTCCTCCTCCTCGGCCAGGCCGAGATAGGCGTCGAGCACTCGCGGGTCGCTCCTGATGATCTGCGGCGCCCCGGTCGCGACCACGGTCCCGTAGTCGAGGACCGTGACCTGGCCGCACAGGCCCATCACGAACTCCATGTTGTGCTCCACGATGAGGAAGGTCTTCCCCGCCGTGTTGAGCTCGCGGATCCGCTCGGCGAGGTGCTGGATGAGCGACGGGTTCACCCCGCCCGCGGGCTCGTCGAGGAGCACGATGGCCGGGTCCGCGACCAGCACGTAGGACAGCTCGAGCAGCTTGCGCTGCCCGTAGGACAGGGTTTCGGCCAGCGCGTCGGCATGGCCGGCGATGCCGGTGAACTCGAGCAGGTCCGCGGCCCGGCGCCGGTCGGCGCGCCCGCCCGCCCGGGCCAGCGGGTTGCGGGGCCGCCCCTGGTCGGCGTGCTGCGCGGCCACCAGCATGTTCTCCATCACGGTCAGCCGGGGGAAGATCCGGGTGAGCTGGAAGGTCCGGCCGATGCCGAGGGCGAACACCCGCTGCGGCCGCAGGTTCGTGATCTTCCTGTCGCCGAGGTAGACCTCGCCGGCGTCGACGCGCTCGTAGCCGGTCATGGTGTTGAACAGCGTGGTCTTCCCCGACCCGTTCGGTCCGATCAGGCCGGCGATGCTGCCCTGCTCCACCTCGACCGTGCAGTCGCTCAGGGCCTGGACGCCGCCGAACGCCTTGGACACCCCCTCGGCCCGCAGCATGGCGGTCACGGCCTGGCCTCCCGGGTCGCGGCGCCGGCCTCGGTGCTCGTCGGCCCGGCTTCGGTGCCCGTCCCGGCTTCGGTGCCCGTCGTCCCGGCCCTGCCGCGGGTGTCCGCGGGGGCCAGCCCGGGCGCAGGCCCGGCGGCAAGCGGCCCCGCGGCCTCAGCCCGGCGCTGCCGCAGGCGCGCCCGGAACTTCGCGATCAGCTCGGCGGCCGTCGTGATGATCCCGCGCGGCAGGAACAGGATCACCAGCAGGAACAGGACCCCGAGCAGGATCTCGCTCAGGTACTCGTTGGTGTACTGCAGCGTGAGCCACTGCTGGCCGGGCTCGATGATCAGGGCGCCCAGGATCGGGCCGGCGATGGTGCCGAGGCCGCCCAGGAACGCCATCACCACGACCAACAGGTCGAAGAACGGGTCGAAGGCGAACTGGGGCAGGGCCTGGCCGATGAAGTAGAACCACAGCCCGCCGGCCATCCCGGTCACCACCGCCGAGATCACGAACGCGGTCAGCTTCACCGGCATGGCGCGGACGCCGAGCCCCGCGGCCCGGTCCTCGTCGTCCCGGATGGCCCGCAGCTGCAGGCCGAAACGTGACCTCCGGATCAGCCAGGACGCCATGGTGGTGACCACGAGCAGCGCGAGCGCGATGTAGTAGAACGGGTTGTTGAACGTCGTGGCGTCCCAGTTCGGGGACGGCGCGAGGATGCCGCTCGACCCGCCGGTCACCGACAGGTTGGTGACCGTCAGCTGCGCGATGAAGAAGTACGCGATCGTGATGACCACGAACGTGTGCCGCCGGACCCGCAGCGCGATCAGCCCGAGCGGCACCGCGAGCACGCCGGCCAGCACGCCGGCCAGCGGCAGCAGCGCGAACACCGTATCCCCGGTCAGGTGCCAGGCCCGGGCCGCGATCGCCACCGTGTAGGCCCCGGTGCCGAAGAACACCGCCTGGCCCAGGGAGATGTAGCCGGAGTACCCGGAGAAGATGTTCCAGGCCACGGCAGACGCGGCGAAGATCAGCGTGTCTACCGCGATCGTGGTCACCGTCGGGTTGGTCGCCACGAGCGGGAACACGGCGAAGGCGGCCAGGACGACCAGGGCCCCGCCGGGACGCCACCCGGCCGCGACCAGGTGCCGCCACCGCGGGGTCTCGCTCACTGGGCCCTCGCCGCGCGCCGGCCGAACAGGCCGGCCGGGCGGAACACCAGCACCAGCACCAGCACCAGGTAGAACACCACGACCGCCCAGTCCGGCGACCAGATGTCCACCAGAGACTCGGCCGTGGTCATCACCAGCGCCGCCGCCAGCGCGCCGCCGATGCTGCCCAGCCCGCCGAGGATGATGATGGCGAGCAGGCGGGAGATGAGGTCGTAGCCGCTGTTGGGATTGAAGCCCCCGCTGGTGGCGCCGAACATCATGCCGCCCACCGCGGTGACCGCCACCCCGATCCCGAACGTGACCGCGGCCACGCGGTTCACGTCGATCCCGATCAGCCGGGCGGCCATCTGGTCCTGCATGGTGGCGCGCACGCTGCGGCCGAACCGGGTCCGGTACAAGATGAGGTAGATCACCGCCACGCAGGCCACGGCGAGCGCGAAGCCGTACAGGTAGATGTAGGGCAGGTAGAACCCGAAGACGTACACGCTCGAGGTGATGTACGAGGCCTTCAGCGTCACGAAATCCGGGCCGAAGAACCGGTACAGGAGGCCCTCGACGATGAGCGCCACCGCGAACGTCGCGAGCAGCGACATCGACGTGCGCTCCCGGCCGCGCAGCGGGCGGATGAACAGCACCTGGATCGCGACGCCGATCACGAACATCACCGGGACGGTGATCAGCAGCCCCACGAACAGGTCGATGTGCAGGTGGACGGAGAGCACGTAGCTGAGATAGGCGCCGAGCACCACCAGGATCCCCTGCGCGATGTTGATGATGTCGAGCACGCCGAAGATCAGCGTCAGCCCGACGGCCATCAGCGCGTAGATCCCGCCGCCGAGTATCCCGTCGACGATGGCCTCGTAGATCTGGCGTCCCATCTCAGCTCCGTGCCGCTCCGCCGCGCCGCCGGCTCAGCTAGACCATTTCGGCTTGGGGTTGATGATCGCCACCGAACCGGTGGCGCTGGTCGGGAGCACCTGTACGAACTTCCCGTTCTGCCACTGGAAGATGAAGGCGATCGCCTTCACGTTCTCGCCCATGGAGTTGAACATCACCGGTCCTTGAACGCTGCTCAGCGTGGCGCCACTGTGCAGGTAGCTGATGATCTTCGAGTTGTCCGGGCCGCCGACCGCCTTCACGGCCTGCGCGGCCACCTCGCCGACCGAGTACGCCTCGGCCACGTCGGCGTTGACGTCCGAGGGGGACCCGCCGTACTTGGCCACGTACTCATTCACCATCTTCATGCTGGCCGCATTCGGGTAGCCCGGGAACCAGCCGTTGGGGACCATCATGCCGGTGGCATTCGCGACCCCGACCGCGCTGGTGAAGGCCGCGCCCTGGTCAGGCCCGGCGGTGGCGACGAAGATCTTGGGGTTGTAGTGCTGCTGCTCGAACGCCTGCATGAAGGCCTGCACCGTCGGCACGTCGGTGGAGCCGAGCACCACCATCTGCGCGCCGGTGGCGGCGACCGCGTCGGCGTTGGGCTTGTAGTCAGGAACCTCCTCGGGGAAGACCTTGGAGTATACGGTCTTGACCCCCATGGGCTGCAGCTTGCTCTGCGCCAGCATGGTCTGCGGCGTGGCGAACGGGTCATCGGCCATCGGGTAGGCCGCGGTGGCCGGCCGCTGGCTGGCGGACATCGAGCTGATCCAGTCGACCAGCGGGTTCAGCTCGTTCGCGACCGGCAGGCTCACGTCGAACACGTTGGGCAGGTTCTCGCTGAACACCAGCCCCGACCCGCCCGCGCCCTCGATGAACGCGAAGCCGTACCGGTGCGCCACCAGCGCGGCGGGCGCGGTGAGCAGCGAGGAGAACGGCCCGAAGGTCAGGTTGACGTGATGCACCGTGATCAGGTCCTGGTAGTTCGTGGTGACCTGGGTGGGGCTGCTGTTGTCATTGAGCACCACCAGCTGCACCTTGCGGCCGAGCAGCCCGCCGCTGGCGTTCACGTCGTGCACCCAGAGGTCGTAGCCCTTCTGGAACGCCTGGCCGTCGGCGGAGAAGTCGCCGGTCAGCGACAGCGAGGTACCGATGAGGATGGGCGGCTTGCTGGCGCTGCCGCCTGAGCTGGTGTTTGAGCTGCTGCTGCAGCCGGCCGCCAAGGCGACCGTCACGATGGCCGCGGCGCCGAGAGCCAGGAACCGGGCGCGGTTAGGTCTCATCCCCGGTCCTCCTTCCGATTGATGATCACTAGCTAGCGTCCGGTCCGGGGCCGCGCGGCCCCGGCCGGGGTGACAGGAGCGGCCGGCCGACGGCAGGCCATGGGTGGTGAGGCCAACGGCTCACCCTTCGTCGTCTCCCCCGGTATTGCCTCCCCCTGAGCTATTACCCCCAGCGGGCACCGCTGCCTCGCCCTCCGGCGGCCCCAGGCCGTCGGAGACCTCCGCTTCCTCGCTGACCAGGTCGAGGCCGGCCGACTGCGCCTCAAGCTCGATCAGCGCCGCGAAGTCCTGCTCCCCGTACCCGCGGCCGACCAGGCCCTGCACGATCTGGTGCACCAGCGCGGCCACCGGCATCGGGACCTCCCGCTCCCGCGCGGCCGCCAGCCCCAGGTCGAAGTCCTTGCGCAGCAGCGCGGCGGTGAACGTCGGCGTGAAGTCGAGGTTGACGTACGCGGGGGTCTTGTACCGGGTGAACAGTGAGCCCATCACGCTGGAGTTGATGCAGGCCCAGAACGCCTGCCGGTCGACCCCGCTCTTCTGCGCCAGAATGGTGATCTCCGCCATCGACTGGGCCACAGTTCCCAGGAACAGATTGTGACAGAGCTTCACGATGCGGGCTAGCTCATCCTCGCCCACGTACGTCGCGCCCGCGCCGAGCAGGCTCAAGTATGGTTGCGCGGCGTCGAACGCGGCGCGCGGCCCGGACACGGCCAGGGTCAGCTTGCCCGCGGCGGCCACCCGGGGGTTGCCCATGACCGGGGCGGCGAGCAGCGCGGTGCCCCGGCGGGCTACCTGCTGGCGGACCTGCGCGGAGGCGTCGGCCGAGATGGTGGAGCAGTCCACCAGGATGGACGGCATCGCGGTATCCGACATGAGCCCGCCGGGGCCGACCACCGCGTCGATGAGGTCCTGGGACGTGCCGACCATGACGAAGACGATGTCGCAGCCGGACAGGTCCGCCGCCGAGTCGACGACCTTCGCCCCGAGCGCGGTGAGCGGCTGTGCCTTGGCCTTCGTCCGGTTGTAGACGGAGACGTCACAGCCGGCGGCGAGCAGCCGGCGGACCATCTCGGTGCCCATGCGCCCGGTTCCCAGCCAGCCAAGCCGATGGTCACCGTGCTGATCAGCCATGCATCACCGCCTGACCCTCGGTACAATCGTTTGCACGTCGAGCGTTCACCACTCTCTACTCGATTGTCAACGCCTGTCGGCGGTAGATGACCAAGCTGTTACCTGCCTTTCGCGGCCGATCACCCGCGTTCGCGGCCGGCAGGGCGAGCGCGGGCCTGGTGCAGCGAGGGGAAGGATAACCGGCATGACCGACCGGCGCGTCACGATGGCCATCGAGCACTGGGCCGCCCGCTTCGTCGCCAACGGCGTGGACCCGGCCGACTTCGCGCGGGTGACCGCCGGGATCGCCACCTGGGAGGGGTGGTGCGCCGCGTGGTGCGCCGCCGCCGCGCAGCACGAGGCGCTCGGCCGGCAGGCCGTCGGCGACGGGCGCCTCCTGTCCGGCGGGGGGCACCTCGCCCAGGCGGCCGTGTACTACCACTTCGCGAAGTTCCTGTTCGTCCAGGACCTTGCGCAGCTGCGCCAGGCTCACGGCGCGGCGGTGCGCTGCCTGAACGACGCGCTGCCGCATCTGCGCCCGCCGGGCGAGCGGGTCGAGATCCCGTTCGACGGCGCGGTGCTGGCCGCCATCCTGCGCCGTCCCGCCGGGCCCGGGCCGCACCCGGTCGTGGTGCTGATCCCCGGCCTGGACTCGGCCAAGGAGGAGTTCCGCGCCACCGAGCAGCTGTTCCTGGACCGCGGCCTGGCCACGTTCTCCGTCGACGGCCCCGGGCAGGGCGAGGCCGAGTACGACCTGGCGATCCGGCCGGACTGGGAGGTGCCGGGCGCGGCCATCCTGGACGCCGTCAGCGCGCTGCCCGGCCTCGACCCCGGCCGGATCGGCGTGTGGGGGGTCAGCCTGGGCGGCTACTACGCGCCCCGGCTGGCCAGCGGCGACCGGCGGCCGCGCGCTTGCATCGCGCTGAGCGGGCCGTTCAGCTTCGGCGAGGGGTGGGACCAGCTGCCCGAGCTGACCCGTGAGGCGTTCCGCGTCCGCTCGAAGTCGGCGGACGCCGACGAGGCCCGGCTCCGGGCCGGCGAGCTGACCCTGGCCGGCCGGGCCGGCCGACTGACGGTTCCGCTGCTGGTCGTGGCCGGCCGCCAGGACCGGATCGTCGGCTGGCAGCAGGCCGAGCGGCTGGCCGACGAGTCGGCCGGCCCGGCCGAGCTGCTGCTGCTCGACCGCGGCGGCCACGGCTGCGCCAACGTGTCCTACCTGCACCGGCCCTACAGCGCCGACTGGATGGCGTCGCAGCTTAACCGCTGATCCGCGCCCGGGCCGTGGAGCCGCGGACGACCAGTTCGGGGGCGAGGTAGAGGATCTTCACCGGCCCGGCGTGCTCGGCGATCCGCTCCAGCAGCAGCTGCGCCGCTTCGGTGCCGACCTGGTAGTGCGGGAACCGGATCGTGGTCAGCGGCGGCCGCAGCCGGTCGATGAACGGCATGTCGTTGAAGCCGACCACGGAGATGTCCTCCGGGCAGCTCAGCCCGGCCTCGTCCAGCGCGGTGTAGCAGCCCACGGCGAGCATGTCGTTGCCGGCCGCTATGGCCGTGCACCCGGCCCCCCGGTCGAGCAGCAGGCGGCTGCACCGCACTCCCTCCTCGACCGTGAACGACTTGGCGAACACGACGAGGTCGTCGTCGACCGGCAGGCCGCTGGACTCCATGGCGGTGACGAACCCCCGGTACCGGCTGAGCCCGGTGGACATCTCCTGCGGGCCCGCGATGTAGGCGATGCGGCGGTGCCCGAGGCCGGCCAGGTGGCCGACGGCCATCCGTACCCCGCGCTCGTTGTCTACCGAGACCGACGGGAAGCTGTAATCCTGCGCCAGGCGGTTGATCAGCACGACCGGCAGGTCGGCGCGGGAGGCCTCGGCCAGCAGCGGATGGTGCAGCCGGGCGGTGGCCAGCACCAGGCCGTCCACGTGCCGCGCCCGCATCTGGTCGAACACCATGCGCTCGCGCTGGTCGTCGGAATCGGTGTTGCCGATCAGCGCCACGTAGCCGTCCACGGCGAGCCGGTCCTCCAGGCCGCGGACGATCGGCGGGAACAGCGGGTTGTTCAGGTCCGGGATCAGCACGCCGACCGTGTGCGAGCGCCGGGTCCGCAGGCTCCTGGCCACCGGGTTCGGGCTGTAGCCCAGCGCCTCCGCGGCGTCGAGCACCCGCTGCGCGGTGTCCTCGCTGACCAGGATCCGGGTCTCCGGGTTCAGCGCGCGGGAGGCGGTCGCCGGGTGCACGCCAGCACGGGCCGCCACGTCCCGCAGCGTCACCGGGGGGTCAGGCATCGGCGCTCACCTCCGCTCAGCGCGGCATCCAGTCCTATGATGCGCCCGTTGGTTCCCTCGGCATGCTATCTGCCTGCGGCGACGTGCTCGCAACCGTTTGCCCGAACCGTGGCTCGCGCCCGCTGGCCAGGTAGCCGGCGGAGAACGCGATCACGGCGGCCATCGCGAGCAGCAGGATGCGGTAGTTCACGACCGCGATCAGCGCGGCGCCGGCGGCGATCGAGGCCGCCTGCGGCACGATGATCGCGAACTCGAGCGCCGCGTCGACGCGTCCGAGCAGGTCAGCGGGCGTGCGGCGCTGGATCAGCGTGATCGCGCCCACGTTGATCCAGACGATGCACAGGCCGAGGGCGGCGCTAGCGGCCAGCACCAGCGGCAGCCACGCCGTGATCAGCAGCAGCGCGCCCCCCGCGCAGGCCGCGAGGCCGGCGGCGATCAGCGCGCGCTCGCCGGCCCGCCGCATCACCGGCGCGGCCAGCGCGCCGCCGGCCAGCGCGCCCGCCCCCTGCAGGGTGGTCAGCACGCCCAGGAACGGCGGGCTGCGGTGCAGGCCCTGGGCCACCACCGCGAACGACACCGTCTCGAACAGCCCGAACGCGGTCACCGCGATCAGGCCCGCGATCATCACCCGGCGCAGCGCCGGCGTGCGCGTGATGTACCGGATCCCGGCGCTGAACTCGCCCCGCCCGCCGCCCCGCCGGCGCGCGGCCGCCCGGTCCGGCCGCGGCTCGCGCAGCCGGAGCGCGAGCACGGTACCCGCGGCGACCACGAACGTGCCTGCGTCCAGCAGGATGACCGGCCGCGCCCCCACCCAGGCGAGCAGGCCCGCGCCGAGCAGCGGGGTGATCAGCCGCAGGCCCTGCGACGCCATCTGCAGCACGGAGTTGGCGTCGCCGAGCAGGTCGCCAGGAACCAGCGCCGGGAGCAGCGCCGTCTGCGCCGACGTGATCAGGCTGTTGACCGCGCCGTAGCCGAACATGACGAGGTAGATGAGCCAGACCTGGCCCCGGCCACCGACCAGCAGCAGCGCGCACACCAGCGTTGCGCCGGACAGGTTGGCCGCGATCAGCAGCGGCCGGCGCCGCAGCCGGTCGACGATCACCCCGGACACCGGGGCGGCCAGGAACCCGCAGGTGAACGCGAAGAAGGTCAGCCCGGCCGCGCTGTTGCTGCCGGTGAGGATCTTGACCCAGATGGCCATGGCCAGCCACAGGGCGCTGTCGCCGACCACGGACAGGCTCTGCCCGGCGATGTAGATACTGGCGTCGCGGTGGGAAAACAGACGGCGCACGTCAGCGCTCCTTCGGGCCGGTTCGGGAGGCGGCGGGGTTCTGGGCTCAGGCCTCGTCCGACGCTCCGACCAGGCGCAGTCCGATATCGACCAGCATCCAGCCGGTCCGGTACCGGACCGAGTTGCGGGGGCCCGCCGGGGTGACGTGCAGGCGGTTACGGCCGGCCGCCGCGCTCAGTTCGTCGGCGTGCTGGACGGCCAGCTGACTCATCGTGTACGGGTGCATGTCGGATGCTCCTCTTCTCGGTTGATGGCTTTGGTGCTTGCTCTGGTTAGATCTGTCCTTGTCACCGCGGGCGGTGAGCCGGGTGTCGCGGCGATGGGCCGGCGCACGTCAGCCCTCCTTCGCGGGTGGCTCGGGAGGGTTCGGAGGATCCGTCAGCGGGTAGCCGAAGACCAGCACCTCATGGGGCAGGCTGCCGGGCGGCCGCTGCGCGGGGTCGTGCCAGCGGGCCCTATAGGGCTCGAGCAGCCGGTGCAGGGCCCCGCTCAGCTCCTTGGCCTCCGGGGCCGTCAGGTAGATGGCGCTCTCGGAGGCGAACGCCGCCTCCTGCCACTCGGGCGGGTAGCCGAGCACGCGCATCAGCCGCTCCTGGGCCCGCTCCATCCACCGCCCGATCCAGATCGACGCGGCCGCTCCCGCGGCGAGACGGCTCTCCTCGTCCTGCCACGGCGGCGCGAGCTCGAGGCCGCGGAATCGCAGCCGCCACGGCCGCTGTCGGCCGCGCCCGCCGCCCGCCTCCTCGACGAACCCGTACTTGGCCAGGGTGCGCAGGTGGAAGGCGCAGTTGGCGGGCGACTCGCCGAGCAGCTCGCTGGCCTCGGTGGCGGTCAGCGTCCCGGAGTCGGCCGAGCCGATGGCCTCGATGAGCGCCATCCGGAGCGGGTGGGCCAGCGCCCGCATCATCTTCGGGTCGCGTACCTCGAGATGGGGGCGATCGCTTTCGGAAGACATGTTTCGAAATGATACCCTCGAAACAACTGTTTTGACAAGTCGCCCCCGGTTCGCGGGCTCGGCGCGGGCGCGGGTTCATGCGACGATGACGGCATGCGGATCACCGGCGTGACCTCGACGGACCTGTTCGGCGGCACGGCGGCCCGGCCGCTGGCGATCGTGCGCGTGACGATCTCCGGCGACGGCGCGGGCAGCGGCCAGCCCACCGCCCCGGTCACCGTGCGGGTCGAGGGACCCGCCGTGACCACCCCGCAGCCCGCGGAGGTCCCCGGGCCCGGGCCCGGTCAGCAACTCCAGGTCGAGGTCGGCGTCGAGGTGGCCGCTCCGCATACCCCGGGCGGCCCGCTGCAGGTCACCGCCGTCGCCGAGAGCCGGGACGCGCCCCGGGCGGAGCAGGCGGCCACGATCACCGTGGCCGAGCCCGGCTGGACGATGTGGATGGTGAGCCACTTCCACTATGACCCGGTCTGGTGGAGCACCCAGGGCCAGTTCACTCAGTCCCGCATCTTCCTGCCCGAGGCGGACGGCACGCTGCCGGACTCCAGGACCGCCTTCGAGCTGGTCCGGCTGCACCTCGACGAGGCCAGGCGCGACCCCGACTACAAGTTCGTGCTCGCCGAGATCGACTACCTCAAGCCGCACTTCGACGCCCATCCCGAGGACCGGGCGGACCTGCTCGCGTTCATCAGGGCCGGCCGAATCGAGATCGTCGGCGGCAGCTACAACGAGCCGAACACCAATCTGACCTGCGCCGAGTCCACGATCCGCAACGCCGTCTACGGCCTGGCCTTCCAGCGCGAGGTGCTCGGGGCCGACCCGAGCACGGCGTGGATGCTGGACGGGTTCGGGCACGACCCGGCCTACCCGGGGCTGATGGCCGCGGCCGGCCTGGCCGAGTCGGCCTGGGCCCGGGGCCCGTTCCACCAGTGGGGCCCGAACCGCACCGTCGGCGACAACCGGCGGATGCAGTTCCCGACCGAGTTCGAGTGGCTGTCGCCGGACGGGAACGGCCTGCTCACCAGCTACATGGCGAATCACTACGGCGCGGGCTGGGTCACCCACGCCGCCGCGACCCTCGAGGGAGCCGAGCAGGCCGCCCACGAGCAGTTCCAGCAGCTCGCACCGGTGGCCGCCACCCGCAACGTGCTGCTGCCGGTCGGCGCCGACCACGTGATCCCGTCCCGCTGGGCCACCGGGATCCACCGGGACTGGAACTCCCGCTACGTGTGGCCGCGGTTCGTGACCGCGCTGCCGTCGGAGTTCTTCGCCGCCGTACGCAAGGACGCGGCCGAGCGCGACATCTGGATCACGCCGCAGACCCGGGACATGAACCCGGTGTACACCGGCAAGGACGTGTCCTACATCGACACCAAGCAGGCCCAGCGGGCCGCGGAGAACGCGGTAACCGACGGCGAGCAGCTGGCCACGCTGGCCTGGCTGGCCGGGGCGCCGTACCCGGCGGCCGAGCTGGACAAGGCGTGGCGGCAGCTGGTGTTCGGCGCGCACCACGACGCGATCACCGGCACCGAGGGCGACCAGGTCTACCTAGACCTGCTGGCCGGGTGGCGGGAAGCCTACGAGCGCGGCGACGCGGCCCGCCGCGAGGCCATGGGCTACCTCGCCGCACGGGCCGCGACCGCGGCCGGGCCCGGCGCCGGGGAGGGCACCCGCGCGGTCGTGGTGTTCAACACGCTGTCGCGGCCCCGGTCCGGCCTGGCCCGGATCACGCTGGACTTCCCGGAGCCGGCCGCCCGGTGGATCACGCTGCGCGACGCCGCGGGCGAGGAGGTGCCCGTCCTGGCCGAAGGCGTCGCCCGGCACCCGGACGGGACCCTGGCCGGCCTGACCCTGACCTTCCGCGCGGCGGACGTGCCTGCCCTGGGATACCGCACGTACTTCGCGGTCCCGGCGCAGAGTTCGCAACGGGCCGGCGGCTGGCGGCCCGCCGACGGCACGGTGATCGAGAACGGGGCGTTCCTGGCCGAGGCCGACCCGGCCCGGGGCGGCACGCTGTCCCGGGTCCTGGACAAGCGCTCCGGCAAACGAGCTGCTGGCCGGCCCGGGCAACGAGCTCGTGGTCCAGGAGGAATACGACCGCCACCCGCGCTGGGGCGAGGGGCCGTGGCTGCTCTGCCCGAAAGGACCCGGCCGCGGCTCGGCCGGCCGGGCCGCGCGGGTCCGCGCGGAGCGCTGCCCCATCGGCGCGCGCCTGGTGGCCGAGCTCGCCATCGATGATCTCCGGGTGACCCAGGAGACGCTGCTGTGGGACGGCGCCGACCGGGTCGAGTTCCGCACCCATGTGGACGGCTCGATCGGCCAGGACCGGCTGCTGCGGGTGCGGTTCGCCGCCCGGGTGCCCGGCGGGCTGCCGGTGTACCAGACCGCGCTGACCGCCGTCGGGCGGCCGTTCGGCTCGGCCGATACCGACGTGGCCGAGCACGAGTTCACGCTCGACAATCCCGCGCACGAGTGGTTCGGCATCGGCTCCACCGCCCGGGTCGCGGTAGCCGGTCCCGGGGGCGCGCGCCGGATGCAGGCGATCGGCGTCGCCGAGGTCGTCACGCCCGGAGACGGCCACGGATACCGGGAGCCGGCCCGTGCCCTGCTGGCCGCCCTGGCCCGCGCCGGGGTCACCGCGACCTGCTCGCGGGCGGACGGCCCGCGGTACGGCGCGATCGACGTCGACTCCAACCTGCCCGACGTCCGCATCGCGCTGGGCGGGCCGGCCGAGAACCCGTTCACCGCCGAGGTGCTGGCCACAGTAGGGCCGACCGCGGGCGGGCCCGGCGCCGGCGGCCCGGCGCCGCTCTGGGTGCCGGCCACCCGGGCCCGCGCGGACGCCTTCGCGCCCGGCGCGGACATGCGCGGCGCGCGCGACCTGCCGGTGCTGATCGTGGCCGGCGGCGACCTCGGCGCGGCGATCGCCGCGGTGACCGCGGACCTGGCCGACGCGGTGATCGAGGCGGACGAGGCGATGACCGGGGAGGCGGGCGGTGCCGGCGAGCTGGCCGGCCACTCGGTCGCGCTGCTCAACCGCGGCACGCCGGGCAGCCTGGTCACCCCGGACGGGACCCTGAACATCTCGCTGATGCGCTCGTGCAGCACCTGGCCGTGCGGGGTGTGGATCGACGGCGACCAGCGCGCCACGCCGGACGGCAGCAGTTTCGCCTGGCAGCACTGGAGTCACACGTTCGAGTACGCGCTCGCGGCCGGCCCCGGCGACTGGCGCGGCGCCGGGTTCCCGCTGGCCGGGCAGGACTACCGGCATGAGCTGCTGGCCTGCGAGACCGGGCGGCACGACGGGCCGCTTCCGGCCGTGGCCAGCCTGGCCGCCGCCGAGCCGGCCACGGCCGTGGTGTCGGCGCTGAAGCCGCGCGGCAACCCGCTGGCGCCCGGCGCCCAGCCCCGCCCGCAGGACGGGGTGACCGTGCGCCTCCGGGACCTCTCGGGCGGCGCGGCGGCGCCGCCGGCGCAGGTACGCCTGTTCACCGGGCTGGTGGCGGCCCGCCGCGGGAGCCTGCTGGAGGAGGCCGAAGGCCCGCCGCTGCGGCTGGACTCCGGCGCGGCCGTCGCCGAGCTGCCTGCCGCCGGGACCGTGACCATGGTGCTGACCCCCGGCCCGGGGCCGGCCCCGGCGACGCCGGGGACCGCGGCCCCGCACGCGGTGCCGCCGGAACCCGCCCAGCCCGTGTTCACCCGGTACTGGCTGCACGGCAAGGGCCCGGCCCCGGCCGGGAACCTGCCGGTGGCCGTCCACCTCTCCCCCGCCCGGACCGCCCTGCCCGCCGGGCAGCCGCCAGATGCCCCGCTGGCGGCCGCGTACCTGCGGCTCACCGTGGCCTGCGGCCCGGAGCCGGCCCGCGGCACGGTGGACCTGGACCCCGGTGACGGGCTGGTGGTCGAGCCCCCCGGGCCGCTGCGCTACGACCTGGGCCCACGGGGCCACGCCGCCTGGGATCTCACGGCCCTGGCGGTGCCGGGGGCCCGGCCCGGGCGCCGCTTCGTGGCCGCGCGGATCGGCGGGGAGGACGGCCAGGCCTTCGAGGATGCGGTGCTGGTCACCATCGGCGAGCCGGGCCCGCCCGCCCTCGACCTGCCGCTGGAGGAGCTGTTCCCGCTCTACCTGGCCGACCAGGAACGGGCCGCCGCGGAGCTTGACCTGGCGCTGCTGAGCCCGCAGCTGGAGCTGCGGCCCGGCAGCTGCGGCGAGATCGCCGTCCGGCTGCGCAACGCCACGGCCGCGCAGATCCGCGGTGAGGCGCAGCTGGTGTCCCCGTTCGGCAGCTGGTCGCAGACCCGGCCGTGGACCCGGGGCTTCACCGCCGAGCCGGACCGCGACGTGACCCTGGGCTTCACGGTGACGGCCCCGGCCGCGGCACGCCCGGGACAGCACTGGTGGGCCCTGGTCAAGGTGATGTACTTCGGCCGGGTCCGCTACAGCGAGCCCGCGGCCGTGACGATCACCGATGCCGGCCGGTGAACTCCGGCGGGCACCACCACGGGCGGCGCCGTGGTGAGAAACTGGCGGTAGCAACGACGACCTAGGCCGTCACCGCGACGACCACCGAGGACCATGGCCAGTACCCAGACCGCGATGAGCGACGGCAACCTCCCGGCCGAGCCCAACAGCTTCGTCGGCCGTGAACGGGACCTGGCGGAGCTGGCCAGGCTGCTCGGTGACGTCCGCGCGCTAACCTTGTGCGGCCCGGGCGGCATCGGCAAGACCCGGCTCGCCTTGCGCCTGGCCTGCGAGATCGTTCCCGACTTCCCCGACGGCGCCTGGCTGGTCGAGCTGGCCGATACCGAGGACCCGTCCCTGGTCGCCCGCCGGGTCGCGGCCGCGCTCGGGGTCCGGGAGGAGCCCGACCGGCCGCTGGCCGAGACGCTGACCGTGGCGCTGCGGCCGCGGCGGCTGCTGCTGGTCCTCGATACCTGCGAGCACGTCGTCGACGCCTGCGCAGCGCTGGTCAAGCAGCTGCTGGCGGGGTGCCCCGGGCTGCGCGTGATCGCCACCAGCCGCGAGCCGCTGCGGGTGCGCGGCGAGACGGTGTGGCGGGTCCCGCCGCTGGGGCTGCCCGCCGCGGCCGGCGAACTCACGCCCGGCGAGCTGGCCGGGCACGAGGCGATCCGGCTGTTCGCCGACCGGGCCGCGGCGGTGCGGCCCGGGTTCGCGCTGGACGCGGCCAACGCCCCGGCGGTGGCCCGGCTGTGCCGGACCCTCGACGGCATTCCGCTGGCGATCGAGCTGGCCGCGGGCCGGGTCGGCGCCCTGTCGGTGGAGCAGATCGCCGCCCGCCTCGGCGACCGGTTCGGCCTGCTGGCCTCGGGTGACCGCACGGCCCCGGTGCGGCAGCAGACCCTGCGGGCGGCCGTGGACTGGAGCTACGAGCTGCTGACCGGGCCGGAACAGGTGCTGCTGCGCAGGCTGGCGGTGTTCTCCGGCTGGAACCTGGAGATGGCCGAGCAGGTCTGCGCGGATGAGGCGATCCCCGCGGACCAGGTGCTCGACCTGATGGCGGCCCTCATCGACAAGTCACTGGTCACGCTCGACGCGGAACTGGAGGCTGACGCCCGTTACCGGCTGCTGGACACCATCAGGGAGTACGCGGCCGGACGCCTGAACGCCTCCGGCGAGGCCCCCGAGATACGGCGGCGGCACCGCGACTACATGCTGCGGCTGGGCGAGCGCATCGTCGACGTGGCCTTCCTGCGCGGCGACCCGCCGTGGCCGGTGCGGGTCTCCTTGTACCGCCGGATCCTGGCCGAGCGCGCGAACTGCGCCGCGGCGCTGTCCGCCTGCCTGGAATACGGCGACGCCGAGGAGGGCCTGCGGCTGTGCTGCGCGCTGCGCAACCCATGGGTCGCCTACGGCGACGTGACCGAGGGCATCGGCTGGTTCGACCGCTTCCTGGACTCGGGCGGCGGCGTGCCGCCCGGCGTGCGGTCCCGCGCCCTCATGGCGCGGGCCGAGCTGGCCTTCGAGCACCAGGACTACCAGGTGGCCGCCGGGTACGCGCAGGCGGGCCTGGATCTGTGCCGGTCCTCGGGAAGCCCGGGCGCGGCCGCCGCGCTGCGGGTGCTGTCCGTGGTCAGCCTGCGGGCCGGCCGTCTCGATGACGCCCTGGGCAGCATCGACGACGCGGCCAAGGAAGCGCGGGCCGACGGGAACGACTGGGAAGAGGGGCTCGCGCTCGCGGTCAGGGCCGCGATCATCACCCGCGACGGCAGGCTGGACGAGGCCCAGCGCACCTATGAGGACGCGCTGGAAGTGCTGCGGGACAACAACGGCTGGGGCGTGGCCCAGACCCTGTACGGATTCGGCGGCCTGGCGCGGGCCCGCGGCGACCACGCCGCGGCGCTCGGCCGCTTCCGGGAGGCGCTGGCGCTGTACCGGGAGATCGACGCCCGGCCCGAGATCGCCCGGTGCCTGGCCGGCATCGGGTGGGTGGCGCTCGCCCAGGGCGACCTGCGGCTAGCCTTCGCCAGCCTGGCCGAGAGCCTGCAGCTCAGCCTGGCCACCGGGCAGCGCCTGGGGCTGGCCCGCGGGCTCGAGGCATCCGCCACGCTCGCGGCGGCCAGCGGCGACCCGGCCCGGGCGGTGCGGCTCCAGGGCGCCGCGCTGGCCCTGCGCGAGGCCGTCGGCCAGGTGCCCTCGGCCGCCGCCGGGAGCCGGCTGGGCCGCCTGATGGAGGCCGCCCGTAGCCAGCTGGGCGAGAGCGCCGCGGACACGCTGCTGGCCGAGGGCGCGGCGATGAGCGCCCACGAGGCGGTGCGGCTCGCCACCGACCCGGGCGACGCCGCGCGGAACGCCGTTCCCGAGCAGGCCTCCTCGCCGCTCGGCTCTGGCGCGAGCCTGCTGACCGCGCGGGAGCGGGAGATCGCGGCCCTGATCGCACGCGGGCTGTCCAACCGAGGCATCGCCGACGAGCTGGTGATCAGCCCGGCCACCGCGGCCCGGCACGTGGCCAACATCTTCACCAAGCTCGGGTTCAGCTCCCGGGCCCAGGTCGCCGCGTGGGCCGTGCAACGCGAGCCCAAGGACGGCGGCAGCTAGCGGCGGCGTACACGCCCTTCCGGGCGGACTACATATCCTCCCGGCCCGCCCTACATACCTGACCGGGCGCCGGAATGCACACGCAGATGCATGATTCAGGGCATGTGGGGCTGGCCCTGCCTCGCCTAGCGTGCCTACCAGAGCGCAAAGGCGGGGCCCGGCGGATGCTCCGGCCACCAGGAGGGGGGTGGCCGGCCTTCCGCCTGACCTCAACGCGGGTCCGCGGCAAGTGCCTGCCCGGGCCCGTTTGCGCTGTGCCGCCGGTTACATACCCGACTACATAGTCCTGACGATGCGGCCCGCCGCCGCCAGGCCGTAGCGTCGGGCCCGCGGGGATCCAGACCGGACCGGAGGTGGCGGCTGATGACGATGAGCACCGAGGCGCCGCTCGGCGAGGTCACGGTCACCCAGCGGTTGCTGGCCGTGGCCCCGCCCCGGGGGGAGCACCGGGCTCTCGTCGGCGGCCCGGCCGGCCTGGCGTGCGGCTACGCCGGGCTCGCCGGCACCGTGCAGGCCGCGGCGTCCGGGCTGGCCTGGCGCGGGCTGCAGCCCGGGGACGTCGTCGGCGTGTACGTTCCCGACGCGGCCTGCTACGTGTTCGCGGGGCACGCCATACGTGCCGCGGGGGGCGTGCCCACGCCGGTCGCCTCCGCGCTGACGGTACCGGAGATGGCCAGCCAGCTGGCCGACTGCGGCGCGCGGATGCTGCTCACCGCGCCGCCGCTGGCCGCGGCCGCGCTCGCGGCGGCGGACCGCTCCTGGGTCAGGCAGGTGATCTCGTTCGGCGAGGCACCCGGCGCGACCCAGTTCGGCACCCTGCTCAGGATGGGCACCCTGCGGGCGGCCACGGGACGGCCGCATGACCCGGCGCTGCTGCCGTACTCGCGCCAGCCCGACGGGAGGCTCGGCCCGGCGCCGGTCAGCCATCACGACATGTCCGCCCTGCTGCACCGGCTGGACAACGAGGCCGGGATCGGCGACAAGGACGTGGTCCTGGCGGGCCCGCCGGCCGGCGACGGCCGGTGCTACACCGCCCTGCTCGACCACGCGCTGCTGTCCGGCGCCACCGTCGTGGCGGTCGGCGCCGAGGAGCTGGCCAGCGCGGCCGACCGGTACGACGGCACCGCGATGATCGCGGCCAGCAGCGTGGCGGCCGGCGCCCGCGAACGGCTGCGGGTATTCGCGGTCGCCTCGTGACCCGGCGGCCGGCTCGGGTCACACGTTCGGCGGGCGGTTCTCGTACGGGGTGCTGAGCACGATGGTGGTGCGCGTGGACACGCTGGCCGCGGAGCGGATCTCCTGCAGCAGGTCCTCCAGTTCCGCCGGTGATCCCACCCGGACCTTGAGTATGTAGTTCTCGTCCCCGGCCACGCTGTGACAGGCCTCGATCGCGGGCAGGTGCGCCAGCCGATCCGGCGCGTCATCCGGGGCCGCCGGGTCGAACGGCTTGATGGAGACGAACGCGGTCAGCGGCAGGCCGGCGTCGTCGGGGTTGATGAGGGCTGCATATCCCTTGATCACGCCGCGACGTTCCAGCCGGCGCACCCGCTGCTGTGCGGCCGAGACCGACAGCCCGGTGCGCTTGGCCAGCTCGGTGAAGCTCATCCTGCCGTCGCGGGAAAGCAGCGAGACGATGGCTCGGTTGGTGTCCTCCACCCGGCTAACCGTAGCCTGGCGATCCGGCGCGGCCGTCCGGTACCGGGTGTTTCCGCTCCCCTCACCGGGTCAGAGACCTGCCGATGACCATCCGCTGGATCTGGTTGGTGCCCTCAACGATCTGCAGCACCTTGGCCTCGCGCATCAGCCGCGCGACGGGATAGTCCTCCACGTACCCGTAGCCGCCGAACACCTGCACCGCGTCGGTGGTCACCCGCATCGCCGTGTCGCTGGCGAACAGCTTGGCCATCGCGGCCTGCGGGCCGTACGGCAGGCCGGCGTCCTTGCGCCGGGCGGCGGACAGGTACAGGGCCCGCGCCGCCTCCACGGCCGTGGCCATGTCCGCGAGCAGGAACGACACACCCTCGAAGTCCGCGATCGGCCGGCCGAACTGGCGCCGCTCCCGCGCCCAGCTCACCGCGGCGTCCAGGGCCGCCTGGGCCACGCCGGTGGCGCAGGCCGCGATGCCGAGGCGTCCGGCGTCCAGCGCGGCCAGCGCGATGGCGAACCCCTTGCCCTCCCCGCCGACCAGGTGGTCGTCGGGCACCCGGGCGCCATCAAAGATCATCTGCGCGGTAACCGAGGAGCGCATGCCCATCTTGTGCTCGGGCGCCGCGGCCGACACCCCCGGCGTCTGAGCCGGGACGTGCAGGCAGCTGATCCCCCGGGCGCGGCCCGGTCCCTCGTGGTCACCGGACGTGCGCGCGAACAGCGTGTAGAAGTCGGCCTGGCCGGCGTGCGAGATCCACGCCTTGACCCCGTTCACGACGTAGTCGGAGCCGTCCGCCTCGGCGGTGGTCCGCACGGCGGCCGCGTCCGAGCCGCTGGCCGGCTCCGACAGGCAGTAGGCCCCGAGCTGGTCCCCGCCGAGCATCCCGGGCAGCCAGCGCTGCGCCTGCTCCGGCGTGCCGGCGGTGACCAGCGGGAAGCAGGTCAGCGTGTGCACGCTCACCCCGAGCCCGACGGCCAGCCACGCGGCGGCCAGTTCCTCCACCACCTGAAGGTAGGTCCGGTACGGCTGGCCGCCGCCGCCGAACCGTTCGGGGTAGGGCAGCGCGAGCAGGCCGGACCGGCCGAGAACCCGGAACACGTCGCGCGGGAACGTCCCGTCGCGCTCGGCCGCGTCGACCCGGGGGCGCAGCTCGGCGTCGGCCAGCTCCCTGGTCAGCTCGAACAGGGCACGGGTCTCCTCGTCGGGGCACTCGCGCTCGAGGGTAATCACCGGGCGTCTACGCAGACCAGCTCGCGGCTGGCGTGGTTGAGCCGCTCGTGCCCCTGCTCGGTGCAGACCACGATGTCCTCGATCCTGGCGCCGCTGCGGCCCGGGTAGATGCCGGGCTCGATGGAGAACGCCATGCCCGGCTGCAGCGCCTCGGCGTTGCCGGACACGATGTACGGATCCTCGTGGCATTCCAGGCCGATCCCGTGGCCGGTCCGGTGCACGAAGAACTCGCCGTAGCCGGCCGCGGTGATCGGGTCCCGGGCCGCGGCGTCCACGGCCTCCGCGGCCACCCCGGGCCGGACCGCGGCGCACGCCGCCTCCTGCGCGCCCTGCAGCACCCGGTAGTACGCGGTGAACTCCGGCGGCGGCGCGCCGATCACGTAGGTCCGGGTGCAGTCGGAGCAGTAGCCGCTCGGCATGGTCCCGCCGATGTCTACCACGACCGCGTCCCCTGGCCGCAGGGCCCGGTCGGAGACCTCATGGTGCGGGCTGGCCGCGTTCGGGCCGGAGCCCACGATCGTGAAGTCGACCCGGGCGTGGCCCTCCTCGAGGATCGCATCCGCGATGTCGGCCGCGACCTGCCGCTCGGTCCGGCCGGCCCGCAGCCAGCCCGGGACCCGGGCGTGCACCCGGTCGATGGCCTCGCCCGCCGCCCGCAGCGCGGCCACCTCGGCGGGGGTCTTGCGGATGCGCAGCGCGCGCAGCGCCGCGCTGGCCAGGTCCTGGCGGACGCCGGGCAGTGCGGCGCGGAACCTGAGCACCATCAGCGCCCACATCCGGTCGGACAGGCCGACCGGGCCGGCCGTGCCCCGGGCGGCGTCCCCGAGCCGCCCCGCGACGAGCGCGTAAGGGTCGTCGGTCTCGTCCCACGGGATGATCTCCAGCCCCAGGCCGCCCGCGGGCGACGCCTGGGCCGCGGGGAGCTCCAGCCTCGGCACGACCAGGAACGGCTCCCCGGCCGCGGAGGACGGCGACCCGCCGGCCGGTGCGGCCGGGATCGCCAGGCAGGTAAGCCGCTCAAGCTGGTGCGCGTCGTAGCCGGTCAGGTAGCGCAGGTCGGGCCCGGGGGTGAGCAGCAGCACCGCCAGGCCCGCGTCCCGGGCGGCGGCCGCCGCCAGGCCGATCCGGTCCGGCGGGTAGAGGCTTGGATCAGGCCGGTCGGTTTCCATCGCGCCCTCCGATCGTCGCCGTTGAATCCCATGGCACACTTGCTTGCCTGGGCATCATCTCACCCGTGAGAATGGTGCCCGCATCTAGACACTGACGCGTTCGGCGTCTCACGCTAGGTGAACAAGAGCTAACCTGACGCGACACAAGATGACTTCTGAGGCTGCTGATTACCCGGCCGGGGGCCCGAGCGCTGCGGCCATGCCGCCGCGCGCCGCCGCCGCGCCCGGACTCGCGGTCCCGCCGGGAAACGGCGCCGGATCCGGTCCGGCGGCCGAGGCCCGGCTCGCGGCCGAGCTCGCCGAGGAGCGGCACGTGGCCCTGGAACTGCAGCGGGCCATCCTGCCGCTGCACGACGAGGCCTTCGACCTGCCGGGCTTGCGCACGATGGTGCGGTACCTGCCGGCGTCCCCGGCTGGCCGGGTCGGCGGCGACTGGTACATCACCGCGGACATGCCCGGCGGCCACGTGCTGATCGCGATCGGGGACGTCGCCGGGCACGGCCTGGCCGCGGCGGCGGGCATGGCCAGGCTGCGCGGCGCGCTGGCCGGCCTGGCCATCACCGGATCGCCGCCGGAGCGGCTGGTCGGCTGGCTCAACGACCTGGTCCGTCACGTCGCGCCCGAGCACACCGCGTCGGTGATCGCGGGCTACTTCGATCCCGGCAGCCGCACCCTGACCTGGGCCCAGGCCGGTCATCCGCCGCCGGTTCTGGTGCGGGACTCGTGGGCGCGGCCCCTGGACCCGCCGCCGGGCATCCTGCTGGGCGCGGGCGACGAGGAGTACGCGGCGGCGACGCTGGCGCTGGTCCCCGGGGATCTGCTGCTGCTGTACAGCGACGGGCTGATCGAGCGCCGGGACCGGTCCGTCGAGGCCGGGGTGGCCATGCTGGCGGCCGCCGTGCGCGGCATCGCCGACCCGGAGCGCGCCATCGACGCCGCGCTGCGGGCGTTCGGCGCCACCGACTCCGAGGACGACACCTGCCTGGTGGCGCTGCACGTGCTGTGACTGTATTAGCCCGGGGGATAACCCCCGGACCCCCAGTCCGGGGGCTTCACCCCCGGAGCCCCCCTGCCGTCTGCTCGGGCCGACGAGGCCCTCGCATCCGGCATATTCACGCGCTGCCGGCCATCGCGGCTGGCCCCGGCTCTCGCCGCCTCAGCGGCTAGCCGCAGAGCACGAACGCATCTCAGTCCGGGCGGGCGGCCAGGGCGGCGGACATCCGGCCCAGTGAGGAGCCCAGGTCCCAGCGCCCGTCGAGCTCGGCCAGCCGCCGGGGATCGGCCGGGGTGACCGGGAGCTGCCCGCCCGCGGGCGGCAGCGGCGCGTCGGTGGCCACGCGTACGACGGGCAGCGCCGCCTCCAGGTAGTCCCGGGCCTGGACCAGCTTTGCCCGGCTGCCCATCGGGAAGCCGCCGTGACCGGAGTCCAGCGCGGTCAGCATCGCCTCGACGCTGCCGAACACCCGGACCAGCGCGGCCGCCGTCTTCTCCCCCACGCCCGGCACGCCGGGCAGGCCGTCGCTCGGGTCACCGCGCAGCGCGGCGAACGCCGCATAGGCCCGGCCGGGGATGTGGTAGCGCTCCGCCACCTCCGCCTCGCCGACCACCTCGAGCTTGGACATCCCCCGGGCGGTGTAGATCACCCGGACCTGGCGGGCGGCGTCCACGAGCTGGAACAGGTCCCGGTCCCCGGTGACCACGTCGACCGGTCCGTCGGCGCGGGCGGCGAGGGTGCCGATGACGTCGTCCGCCTCATACCCGGGCGCGCCGGCCATGGCCACCCCGGCCGCGGCGAGCACCTGCTCGATCACGGGGATCTGGGCGGTCAGCGCGTCGGGGACCTGCTCGGTGCCGTCGGGGTTGGCCCGGTGCGCCTTGTAGGACGGGATCGCCGCGACCCGGAACGCCGGCCGCCAGCTCGCGTCCATGCAGGCGACCAGCTGGCTCGGCCGACGAGCGCGGATCAGCCGGGCGATCATGTCGAGCAGCCCGCGGACCGCGTTGACCGGCGTGCCGTCCGGCGCGGTCATGCTGTCTGCGGGAATGCCGTAGAAGGCGCGGAAGTACAGCGAGGCGGAATCAAGCAGCATCAGCGAGTCCACTCCGCCATCCTGCCAGCGCTAGCCCACCGAGGAGTAGGCGACCACGCCGCGGCGCAGGGCGCCGATCGCGCGGCGCGCGGTCCCCGCCACCGGCGCCGTCCCGGCCGCGCCGGCCACCTGGTCCAGCAGGTCGATCAGCTGCTTGACCGCGCGGACGAAGTCGCCAGGGGTCAGGTCGGGCCACAGCACCTGCTCCAGCGGCCGGCCTCGCGCCCAGGCGTGCGCAGCCCAGGCGAAGCCCAGGTCCGGCTCGTGCAGGAACGACAGTTGGTGCTCCTTTTCGACGGCGTCGAGCTCGCCCCACACCCCAGCCATGGACGCCAGTACCTCGCGGACCGCGCCGTGCGACAGCCGCGGCGGGGTCATGTCGTCAGGCCGGCGCGACTCGAAGGTGAGCGCCGAAACGCACGCGGCCAGCTCGGCGGGGCCCAGGCCGTCCCACAGCCCCAGGCGCAGGCACTCGGCGACCAGCAGGTCGAGCTCGGTATACAGGCCGGCCAGCCGCCTGCCCTCTGCGGTCACCGAGTCGCCGTCGGTGTACCCGAGCTGCTCGAGCACCGCGCAGACCCGGTCGAACGTCCGCGCGATGACATGCGTCCGCCCCGCGACCCGGCGTTCCAGATCTTCAGCCTCCCGCTCCAGGCGGTGGTACCGCTCGGCTCGCCGGGCGTGATCCTCGCGGTCCGGGCAGCCATGGCACGGATGCTGCCGCAGCCGCCGCCGCAGCCGCTCGATCTCGGCATCGTGCCTGCCGTCTGACCCGTTGTCCCGGCCGGCCCGCGGCGGCCGGGGCAGGTCGTGGCCGGCCAGCTTGTTGCGCATGGTCGAGGCCAGGTCCCGGCGGTGCTTGGCCGACCGCGCGCTGAACCAGCTGGGTATCCGCACCCGGTCGATCGGCGTTACTGGCACCGGGAAGTCGGCCGCGTTCAGCCGCTTGACCTGGCGGCCCTCAGTGAGCACGAGCAGCCCCGACGGGCCGGCGGCGGGAGACTCGAGCACCAGCGCGACGCCGGCCCGCCGCCCGGCGGGCACCTGGACGATGTCACCGCGGCGCAGCTGCTCGAGGGACGCCGCCGCCTCGGCTTGGCGGGCCGCCGAGCGCCGCCTGGCCTGCTCGGCCTCGCGCTGGGACAGCTCCCGCCGGACGGCCTGGTACTCCGCGAAGTCGCCCAGGTCGCAGGACACCTCGAGCTGCTCCATGGACTGCCTGATCTGGCGCGCCTGGCGGGCCAGGCCGAGCACCGCCCGGTCCGCCTGGAACTGGGCGAAGGACGACTCGAGCAGCGCCGCGGCCCGGCGCCTGCCGACCTGGCCGACCAGGTTGACCGCCATGTTGTAGGAGGGCCGGAAGCTCGAGGTGAGCGGGTAGGTCCGGGTACCCGCCAGGCCGGCCACCTCAAGCGGATCCACGCCGGGCTGCCAGAGCACGACCGCGTGCCCTTCGACGTCGATTCCGCGCCGTCCGGCGCGCCCGGTCAGCTGCGTGTACTCGCCGGGGGTCAGGTCCGCGTGGTTCTCGCCGTTCCACTTGTCCAGGCGCTCGATGACGACAGTCCTGGCCGGCATGTTGATGCCCAGCGCCAGGGTCTCGGTGGCGAACACGGCCTTGATCAGGCCAGCCGCGAACAGTTCCTCCACGACCTCCTTGAACGTCGGCAGCATCCCCGCGTGGTGCGCCGCAAGCCCGCGCTGCAGCCCGGCGAGCCAGTCGGGGTAGCCGAGGACCGGCAGGTCCTCGGGCGGGATGTCCGCGGTCCGGCGCCGGACCAGGTCGGTGATCTCGGCGGTCTCCTGGGGGGTGGTCAGCCGCAGGCCCGCGCCCAGGCACTGCGCCACGGCGGCGTCGCAGCCGGCCCGGCTGAAGATGAACGTGATCGCCGGGAGCAGCCCGGCCGCGTCGAGCCGGTCGATCACGTCCGGGCGGCTGGGTACCCGGAACCGGGTCGGCCGCCGCGCCCCCCGGGCGCCCCGGCCCGGCGCCTTGCGCTCCGCCCCCCGCCCACCTCCCCATCCCTCTTCACTGCGCTGGGCCAGCCGCCGCAGCTCCGGGTTGACCTTCGGGGTGCCGCGGCCCGGCGGCGGTCCTGCCGCACGGCCGCCGTCGGGCCCGGTGAACAGGTCGTACAGCCGTGAGCCGACCAGCATGTGCTGCCAGAGCGGCACCGGGCGGTGCTCGTCCACGATAACCGTGGTCCCGCCGCGGACCTCCGACAGCCAGTCGCCGAACTCCTCGGCGTTGCTCACCGTCGCCGAGAGCGCGACCAGCTGGACCGACGCGGGCAGGTGGATGATTACCTCTTCCCAGACCGCGCCCCGGAACGCGTCCGCCAGGTAGTGCACCTCGTCGAGGACCACGTAGCCCAGCCCGGCCAGCGTCGGTGAGCCCGCGTACAGCATGTTGCGCAGCACCTCGGTGGTCATCACGACCACCGGGGCCTCGCCGTTGATGCTGTTGTCCCCGGTGAGCAGGCCGACCTTGGCGGCCGAGTACCGGCGGACCAGGTCGGCGTACTTCTGGTTGGACAGCGCCTTGATCGGGGTGGTGTAAAAGCACTTGCGGCCCTCGGCCAGGGCCCGGTGCACGGCGAACTCCCCGACCACCGTCTTGCCCGACCCGGTCGGCGCGGCCAGCAGCACCCCGTGGCCCGCGTTCAGGGCCCGGCAGGCCTCCAGCTGGAAGTCGTCGAAGCTGAACTCATAAAGGGCCTGGAACGCGCCGAGTTCCGGCCCGTCCTCGGTCAATCGGCTGATCCAGGAGGCCGCCCGATGTCGGCGCCGTCACCGGAGCGCACGTCGAGATCGAGCGGCGACGCCTCGTCGTCGGACAGCCCTGCGTACGGGGACGGGATCCTCGCGCGCCGCCGGTCGTTCATCCAGATCAGCAGGTCGGCCACCTCGATCAGCACCACACAGGGCACCGCCAGCAGCAGCATCGTGATCGGATCCGGGCTCGGCGAGGCGATGCCCGCGAACACGAACACGAGGAAGATCATGATACGGCGCCACTTCTTCATCCGCTCGTGGCTGATCACGCCGACCATGTTCAGCATCACCAGGGCCAGCGGCAGCTCGAACGCCAGCCCGAAACCGAGGATCATGGCCTGGAAGTAGCCCAGGTAGTTGGAAACCGTCGGATAGACCTGGATCCCGCTCGGAGCCAGCGCGATCAGGTACTTCAGCCCCCGGCTCATCACGAAGTAGGCGAGGGTGGCGCCGAGCAGGAACAACGGCGCGGCGGTGAACACGAACACGTAGGTCCACCGCTTCTCGCGCCGGTAGAGCCCGGGCGCGATGAACGCCCAGACCTGGTAGAGCCAGTACGGGCACGTGACGATCAGCGCGAACCAGAATGCGAGCTGCACCCAGATCGTGAACGGGTCAAGGACCCCGATGACGATCAGCTTGCTGTGATCGGCGAAAGCAGCGGCCTTGAACGGGTGGTATACGAACGCCCAGAGCCGGTCGTGCACCGCCGGTATCAGCCCGATGGCGAGGCCGACGAGTATGGCGGCCACGGCCTTGATCAGCCGGTTGCGCAGCTCACGGATGTGATCCATGAGCGGCATGCGGCCGTCGGGGTTGGCCTGCCGCTGTGACTGGGCGATCTTGTTGCCCAGCAGGCGCGCACCCGTGATGGTGTCAGCCAGCTTCGGCATGGTCCGTTACCTGGGGGAAAGAGGGCGGGCTCAGCTGGGCTGCTGCGTCCGTGGAGCCTCTGTCACCGGGGCGCCGTTGGCAACCGCCTCGCCAGCGGGCTGCGGCTGCTGCTGCAGGTCACGGATCTGCTGCTGAAGCGCGTCGATCTGCGCCTGCTGCGTCGGTGCCGTCACCGCCTGGGGGGCCTGCGTCGCTGGCTCTGGCTGCTCGTCGTCGTCGTGTATCTTTGACACCTCGGACTTGAGGATGCGCATGGACCTGCCCAGCGACCGGGCGGCGTCGGGCATCTTCCTGGAGCCGAACAGGATAAGCACCACAACCGCGATAATCAGCACTTTCAGTGGGCTGTCGAACAGGTCACCTATGTTCATCTGAGTCCCCATCCAGCGGGAAGCGCGTCCCCGCGCCTAGGGTTGCTTGCACCGAAAAGTCTACACGCGACATATGGCCACCATAGTTCCCTGACGCGACAGACCTCAGGCGTACTGGGCCAGCGCCGCCGTGGCGTCCTCGCGGACCTGGGCGGCGAGGTCCGCCGGGGAGATCACCCGGCCGTCCTCGCCCAGCCGCAGCGCGAGCCGCCGGACCCACCGGGTGTCGGGGGTGCGGAGCCCGACCCGGAGCCGGCCGTCGCCCAGTTCGTCAACCCGCTCGCACGGGTAGTACTCGGCCACCCACCGGCCCGCCACCGACAGCTCGAACTCCACCCGGACGTCGTTATCGGACGGCCGGAACAGCCCCTGATCCACGTCCCGGGGCCGCGCGGCGGCCGGCACCGACGCGGGCTCGTCGAGCACGGCGAGGGCCAGCACCCGGTCCAGCCGGAACAGCCGTACCGCCTCGGCCCTCAGGCACCAGCCCTCCAGGTAGGTCCGGCCCTCCACGACCAGCAGCCGCATCGGGTCAACGTCCCGCTCGGTGGCCTCGTCGCGGCCGGGCACGTAATACGACAGGTGCAGCCGCCTGCCCCGGTCCAGCGCGTCCCGTACCCGGGCCAGCACCCTGCCCGCGCCCTGCTCGTCGACCTGCACCGTGACCTGGGCGCTGGCCGCGGCGGCGGCCCCGGCGGCGGCCTCGAGCTTGGCGATCGTCCGGCTGAGCGCCGAGCGGTCCTCCAGGTCAGGGATCTCGGCCAGCATGCGCAGCGCGACGAGCAGCGCGCTGGCCTCGTCCACGCCGAGCCGCAGCGGGCGGGCGATCGACTCGGCCTCGCTGACCACGATCTCGCCGCCCTCATACGACAGGTCGATCGGGCAGTAGGGGTCGGGTGAGCGCAGCTCGACGCACCACAACATGTTGAGGTCGTCGACCAGTTCGCGCTCGCTGAGGCCGAACGCGGCCGCGGTGTCGGCCAGCCCGACCACCTTACGGCTCACGACGTAAGGGACCAGGGCGAGCAGCCGCTGCAGCCGGTCGGTGGCGGGCGTCACCCGCGGCGGCGCGCCCTGCCGGGCCCCGGACCGTGCCGCGGGCGAACCTGCCGCGGCGGCGGCTGACGTCACGTGAGTACTCCCTTCAGCCGTCCGATGACCGCGTCCCGCAGGTCGGCGGGCTCGATGACGACCACGTCCGCGCCGGACTCGGCGAGCTGCTCGCTGTGCCAGCCGACGTCGGAGAACGGTACCTCGGCCAGGTCCCATCCGGGTCGCTGCGGATCCGGCCGGACCGCGCTGGCGCCCCGCCGGAGCCCGTAGCCCGCCCCCTGCCTGACCTGCAGCACGGCGGTGCGCTGCGGCTGCGGATCGGCGTCCCACTCGCGGACCAGCTCGCGCACGTCGGTGCCGTCCGGCACCGTGACCGAGCCCGCCGGGCCGCGGAAGGTCACCGGCCCGTCGATGCGGCTCAGCCGGAAGACCCGGGTCTCGCCGCGGTCGGTGTCCAGGCCGGCGACGTACCAGCGGCCGTGCCGGTTCACCACGCCCCACGGCTGGAGCTGGCGCTGCTGGGACGAGCTGCGGCCGGCCGCGCGGTGGCTGAACGAGACCGGCCGCCGGTCCCGCACCGCCTCCCACAGCGGGCCGAACGCCGCCTCACCCGTCTGCAGCCTCGGTTCGATGCCCGGCTGGGTGGTCTCCTCCGCGTCGATCCCGGCCGCGCGCAGCTTGAGCAGCGCGCCGGCCGCCGCCCCGGCCAGCTCGGCGCGTCGCCAGGCCCGGGCGGCCAGGCCGAGGACGGCGGCCTCGTCCGGCTCCAGCCTGATCTCGGGCAGCCCGTAGGCCTGCCGCGGGATCCGGTATCCCGGCTCCTCATCGGGGGTCGCGCTCACCCCGGTCTCCAGCGGGATCCCCAGCTCGCGCAGCTCGTCCTTGTCCCGCTCGAACATGCGCTTGAAGGCGTCGAAGGACTCCGGGTAGCCGGGCACAGCCTCCCTGATCTGGCCCGCGCTGAGGTACTTGCCGGTCGAGAGCAGGCAGACGACCAGGCTGAGCAGCCGTTCCGTCTTCCGCCGTGACATCGTGGTCCTTCCCGCTCTCTATTGTCCCCCGCCCGGCCCTGCCCTCGCCCGCCCGCACCTGACCGTACCTCGCCGCCGCACGCGGGACGCACGGTAGCGCGGTTTCCCGCGGCCGGCCGCCCGGCGCCGTGACCCGCCGTCGGCTAGCCTGCCCTCGTGATCAGGTGGCGTAGCGGCGTGGTTTCCGGCCTGCAGCGGGAGTGGGCGGGCGCGGTCGAGGTCGACGTGACCGTCGCGGGGGTGGCGGTCAGGGCGCTGGCCTACCCCGCGCTCACCGGCCGCCCGAGGCCCGGCGACCGGGTGCTGCTCAACGTCGGCGCGCTCGAGAAGGGGCTGGGCACCGGCGGGTACGCGCTGGTGGTGGCGCTGCCCGACCGGCTGCCGCCGGACCGTGACGAGCCCGGGCACCTGGTCAAGGCCAGGTACACGCCGCTGCAGGCCAGCGTGCTCAGTGCGGACGAGCAGGGCTCGCCGCACCACGAGATCCTGCGGGAGGCCGATGACCTGGACGGCATGCCCGTCGTGGTGGCCGACCTGCACTCCGCCCTGCCCGCCGTCCTGGCCGGCGCGCGCGCCGAGGCCGGCCCGGTGCGGGCGGTCTACGTCATGCTCGACGGGGGCGCGCTGCCCGCCTGGTTCTCCCGCACCACTGCGGCGCTGCGGGACGCGGGCTGGCTGGCCGGGACGGTGACCGTGGGCCAGTCGTTCGGCGGCGACCTGGAAGCGGTCACGCTGCACACGGGGCTGCTGGCCGCGCGGCACGTGCTCGGCGCCGGCCTGGTGGTGGCCGCCCAGGGGCCGGGCAACCTGGGCACCGGCACCCGGTGGGGCTTCTCCGGAGTGGCCGCGGGCGAGGCCGTGAACGCGGTGGCCGTGCTCGGCGGCCGGCCGGTGGCCTCGCTGCGGATCAGCGAGGCCGACCCGCGGGAACGGCATCGCGGCGTCTCCCATCACAGCCTGACCAGCTATGGGCGGGTGGCCCTGGCCCGGGCCGACGTTGTGTTGCCGGACCTGCCCGGCGAGTTCGGCGCGCGGGTCACGGCGGCGGCGGAGCCGCTGGCCACCCGGCACACCCTGGTCCGGGTGAGAGTCGCGGGCCTGGCCGACGCGCTGCGGGCCTGCCCGGTGCCGCTGTCCACCATGGGCCGGGGGCTGGACGAGGACCTGGCTTACTTCCTCGCGGCGGCGGCGGCCGGCCGGCACGCGGCGACGATACGAGCGGGGGGAGAATCTGACGCGGGGGGGCATCACGCTGACGACGAAAGGTGACGAGGCCGATGAGCTTCTCGGCGAAGGCGAGGCGGCTGCCCGGGCGGCTGGCGGCCGGCGCGTTCATCCTCAACGCGGGCCTGGGCAAGTGGTCTGCGAGCGAGGAGACTGCCGCCCGGCTGCACGGCACGGCCGTCGGGACCTACCCGTTCCTGGCCCAGGTCAAGCCGAAGGATTTCGCCCGGCTGCTGTCGATCGGCGAGATCGCGCTCGGCTCGGCGCTGCTGCTGCCCGTAGTGCCGGCCGCCGCGGCCGGGGCGGGCCTGGCCGCGTTCTCCGGCGGGCTGCTCGGTGTGTACCTGCGCACGCCCGGCATGACTAAGGACGGGATCCGGCCCAGCCAGCAGGGCACGGCGCTGGCCAAGGACGTGTGGATGCTCGGCATCGGCCTCGGGCTGATCGTAGACGCGCTCACCGAGCCGAAGGGTCACCCCGCCGCTCTGGACTGACGAGCACGGCGAGCGAGCCAAAGGGCGCGCCGCCGTCTGGACTGACGAGCACGGCGAGCGAGCCAAAGGGCGCGCCGCCGTCTGGACTGACGAGCGAGGGCGCGAGGAACGAGCGCCCGAGCGAGGAGGGAAGACGGCGGGTCAAAGCGCCCGGAGGCGAGCGAGCCTAATGAACAGCCCCGCTGACCGCGTCCAGGACATCCACCACGAACACCAGCGTGTCGGTCCCCTTGATCCCGGCACTCGATGCCCCGGCCGACCCGTAGCCGTCCTTCGGCGGGATCACGAGCATGACCCGGCTGCCGACCGGCACGCCGACCAGGCCCTTGTCCCAGCCCGGGATGATCTGTTCCGGCGTGGCATCGATCTCGAAGCCGAGCGGCGTGCCGCGGGACCAGGAGGAGTCGAAGACCGCGCGGGTGCGCCAGTTGAGGCCCACGTACTGGGTGACCACGTACTGGCCCTTGGTCACCGGCGGTCCCGATCCCTTGATCAGGGTCTTGACCACCAGGCTGCTCGGCGGCGCGGTCGCGGGAATCTTGACCGTGGGGGCCTTGCCCGTGGCGGAGGTGACCGTGGGCAAGCTGCCTCCGCCGTCGGAGACCTGTGCGCCCGCGGCCGATTCGGTCGCCGAGTAGACCTTGATCATGTCGACCACGAACACGAGCGTGTCGGTGCCGGTCACCCCGACCTGAGAGTTGCCGCTGGCGCCGTAGCCGTACTTCGGCGGCAGCACGACCAGCACCCGGCTGCCCATCTTCTGGCCGTCCAGGGCCTTGGTGAGCCCGGGGAGCAGCGTGTTGGCCAGCACCTGAGGCGTGCTGGTGAACGTGCTCAGCGCGAGCTTGTGCGTGGTGCCGCTCCAGATGTAGACGCTGTAGTTGGATAGGAACGAATCGCTCTTGGCCAGGGCCTGCCCGGTGCCGTGGACCTCGGTCTTGATGTACAGGTCGCTGCTTGCCTTCTCGGCCGGGATCTTGACGGTCGGCGTGGTCCCGAAGCCGCCGGTGGCCGTGACCGTCGCGTTGGGGCTGGCCGGTGGCGCAGCCGATGAGCCGCAGCCAGCCAGGGCCAGCGCGGTGGCCAGCGGGAGCAAGAGCGCAGCGCCGATGCGTCGCATGAGAGTCCTCGTGGTCTTCGGTGATGAGCGGAGCCAGCCTACCCGCCCCGGCCACCGGGAAGTTCGGGAAGGGCTGCAGGGTTCCTACATGCCGGCGATGAGCTTCTCCACCCGCTCGTCCACGGAGCGGAACGGGTCCTTGCACAGCACGGTCCGCTGCGCCTGGTCGTTCAGCTTCAGGTGCACCCAGTCCACGGTGAAGTCGCGCCGCCGTTCCTGCGCCCGCCGGATGAACTCGCCCCGCAGCCTGGCCCGGGTGGTCTGCGGCGGCACCGACTTGGCCTGGAAGATATCCAGGTCGCGGCAGGCGCGCTCGACGGCACCGCGGCGTTGCAGCAGGTAGTACAGGCCCCGGCCGCGGTGCACGTCGTGGTAGGCCAGGTCGAGCTGCGCCACCCGCGGCGAGGACAGCGGCAGGTCGTGCTTGGCCCGGTACCGCTCGATCAGCTGGTACTTGGTCACCCAGTCGATCTCCCGCGCCACCAGGCCCAGGTCGCCGCTGCTCACCGCCCGAAGGGTCAGCTCCCACAGGTCGAGCACCCGCTCGGTGATCGGGTCCGGGCCCTTGCGGTCCGCGAAATCCCTGGCCTTGGACAGGTACTCCTGCTGGATGTCGAGCGCGCTCACCTCGCGCCCGTTGGCCAGCCGTACCTTGCGCCGCCCGGTCATGTCGTGGCTGACGTCGCGGATCGCCCGGATCGGGTTCTCCAGCGTCAGGTCGCGCATCACCGTGCCGGCCTCGACCATCCGCAGCACCAGGTCGGTCGCGCCGACCTTGAGCAGCATCGTGGTCTCGCTCATGTTCGAGTCGCCGACGATCACGTGCAGCCGCCGGAACCGCTCGGCGTCGGCATGCGGCTCGTCGCGGGTGTTGATGATCGGCCGGGATCTCGTGGTCGCCGACGAGACGCCTTCCCAGATGTGCTCGGCGCGCTGGCTGACGCAGTACACCGCGCCGCGCGGGGTCTGCAGCACCTTCCCCGCGCCGCAGATGATCTGCCGGGTGACCAGGAACGGGATCAGGATGTCGGCCAGCCGGCCGAACTCGCCGTGCCGGCCGACCAGGTAGTTCTCGTGGCAGCCGTAGGAGTTGCCCGCCGAGTCGGTGTTGTTCTTGAACAGGTAGATGTCACCGGCGATGCCCTCTTCCCGCAGCCGCCGGTCGGCGTCGACCAGCAGGCCCTCCAGGATCCGCTCGCCGGCCTTGTCGTGCGTCACCAGGTCGATGAGATTGTCGCACTCCGGGGTGGCGTACTCCGGGTGGCTGCCCACGTCCAGGTAGAGCCGGGCGCCGTTGCGCAGGAACACGTTGCTGCTGCGGCCCCACGAGACCACCCGCCGGAACAGGTACCTGGCCACCTCGTCCGGGGACAGCCGCCGCTGCCCCCGGAACGTGCAGGTGACGCCGTACTCGTTCTCGAGCCCGAATATCCGCCTGTCCATCTGCGCCCAGCTATCCCTTAGCTACCAGTCGACCGCGATGTACTTGGTCTCGGTGAACTCCAGCAGCCCGTCGTGGGCGCCCTCGCGGCCGAGCCCCGACTGCTTCACCCCGCCGAACGGTGCCGCCGGGTCGGACACAACGCCGCGGTTGATGCCGACCATGCCGGCCTCCAGCGCCTCGGCAACCTGCAACGCGCGGCGCAGGTCCCGGGTGTAGAGGTAGGACACCAGGCCGTACTCGGTGCCGTTGGCCAGCGCGATGGCCTCGTCCTGGGCGGTGAACCGCACGATTGGCGCGACCGGGCCGAAGATCTCCTCATCGAGGATGCCCGCGTCGGCCGGGACCTCGTCCAGGACCGTGGGCTCGTAGAAATAGCCGCGCCGGTCCGGGGCGTGCCCGCCGGTCACCACCCGCCCGCCGGTCTTGGCCGCGTCGTCCACCAGGCTGGCCACCTTGGACCGCGTGTCCTCGTTGACCAGCGGGCCCAGGTCGGTCCCGTCGTCCAGGCCCGGGCCGACCGTGAGCCCGGCCAGCCGCTGGGCGAACCGGGAGCTGAACTCGTCCGCGACCGCCTCGTGCACGTAGAACCGGTTGGCGGCGGTGCAGGCCTCCCCGCCGTTGCGCATCTTGGCCAGGAACGCCCCGTCGAGCGCCGCGTCCAGGTCGGCGTCCTCGAAGATCAGGAACGGCGCGTTGCCGCCGAGCTCCATCGAGCAGTTCGTGATGGTCTGCGCGGCGGTGGCCAGCAGCGCCCGTCCCACCTCGGTCGACCCGGTGAAGGACAGCTTGCGGACCCGCGGGTCGGCCAGCATCGCCGACACCAGCGGGCCGGCCTTCTGCGTGGTGAGCACGTTCACGACCCCGTCGGGGACACCGGCCTCGCGCAGGATCTCGGCCACGGCGAACGCCGACAGCGGTGTCTCCTTGGCCGGCTTGAGCACCACGGTGCAGCCCGCCGCGAGCGCCGGCCCGATCTTGCGGGTGGCCATGGCCGCGGGGAAGTTCCACGGGGTGACCAAGACGCTGACCCCGACCGGCTGGTGCTGCACCATGATCCGGTTGGCCCCCGACGGCGCCGTGACCAGCGACCCTTCGTTGCGGACCGCCTCCTCCGCGTACCAGCGGAAGAACTCGGCCGCGTAGGTGATCTCCGCCTTGGCGTCCCTGAGGGCCTTGCCGTTCTCCAGGACCATCAGCCGCGCCAGCGCGTCGGACCGCTGGATCATCAGCTCCCAGGCCCGGCGCAGGCACTCGCCCCGCTGACGGGGCGCGGTGGCGGCCCAGCCCGGCAGCGCGTCCTGGGCGGCGGACACCGCGTCCAGGGCGTCCTCGATGCTCGCGTTCGCCACCTCGGCGATGGCGTCCTCCGTGGCCGGGTCGACCACGGGCAGCACGCCGCCCCGGCCCCCGGTCCATTGCCCGCCGATCAGCAGGTCCGTCGGCACGTCGATGCCGGTGATGGCGGCGAGGTCAGCGGTCACGTTCCCTCCTCCGTCGCAGGCGGCAGGCCCGGCGGCCTGTCACGCCTTCGACATTACCCCGGCCGGCTCCCCGTTCCTGCCGGCACGGCCCGCGCCTAGCCCTTGCCTTCCGGTGCTCCAGGCGCTGGCCCGGCCTCTCCCGCGTCGCCCGCGCTCTCGTCGTCGCCCTCGGCGTCCTCCGCGGCCTGCTCGGCCTTCTGGCCGGCGATGGCTTCGGTCTTCCCGCCCCCGATGGTCCCGGCCAGGAGCCCCTCCAGGCGGGCACCGGTGAGCCGCCGGAAGGTCCGGTGCGGCCTGGCCCGGTCCAGCAGGGCGACCTCGAGCTGCGTGGCCGTGACTTCCGGGCGGTCGCCGTTGCTTTGGCTGCCCAGGGCGGCGATGGCGACGGTGAACGCTCCCTCCAGCGTCATCCTGTCGCGGTACTGGTCCTTGAGCACCGCGGCCACCTGGTCGGCCTGGCCGCCGATGACCACGAAGCCGCGCTCGTCGGCGACCGAGCCGTCGAAGGTGATCCGGTAGAGCTCGTCGTCGTCGGCGGTCTTCCCCACCTCGGCGACCACGATCTCGACCTCGTAGGGCTTGGGGCTGTCGGTGAAGATGGTGCCGAGCAGCTGGGCGTACCAGTTGGCCAGCGCGCGGGCGCTGACGTCCTGGCGGTCGTACTGGAATCCGGTCATGTCGGCGAAGCGGACCCCGGCCTTGCGCAGGTTCTCGAACTCGTTGTACCGGCCCACGGCCGCGAACGCGATCCGGTCGTAGATCTCGCTGAACTTCCGCAGGGCCCGGGACGGGTTCGGCGCGATAAACAAGATTCCCGCGTCGCAGGCCATCACGACGCCGCTGCGGATGCGCGTGATGGCCTTGCGCGCGTAGTCCGCCTTGTCCTTCATCGCCTGCTCGGGCGAGACGTAGAACGGCATCGTCACCGCTGGGGCTTCCTCACTGTGCTAGTCGGGAACTGTGCTCGTCAGGACTGTGCTGGTCGGGCCGGGGATGGACTGGTTAACGCGAGGGCAGCGCGCCGCGCGACCCGTTCGGGGTGAGGGCCGCGCGCAGCGGCGCGGGCGGGCCGTCGGGGTCGGCCATCCGGCCTTCGACGACCGTCCGGGCGTACTCCCCGGCGGCCTCGTCGGTCAGCCGCTCGAAGCCGTCGGCAGTCACCGTCGCGACCACCGGGTACAGGCGCCTGGTCACGTCCGGGCCGCCGGTGGCCGAGTCGTCGTCGGCCGCGTCATACAGCGCCTCCATGACGGCCAGCACGGTGTCCTCGGCCGGCATGCCGTCCCGGTAGAGCTTCTTCAGCGAGCCGCGGGCGAACACCGAGCCGGACCCGATCGCGTAGAACCGGTGCTCCTCGTACCGGCCGCCGGCCACGTCGTAGCTGAAGATCCGGCCGTGATCGGAGTCCTCGTCGTACCCGCAGAACAGCGGCACCACGACCAGGCCCTGCATCGCGCCGCCGATGTTCCCGCGGACCAGGCCGGCCAGCCGGTTGGCCTTGCCGTCCAGGGACAGGGCATGGCCCTCGATCTTCTCGTAGTGCTCCAGCTCGACCTGGAACAGCCGGATCAGCTCGACCCCGATGCCGGCCACGCCCGAAACCCCGATGGCGGAGAACTCGTCGCTGCGGAACACCTTGTCGATGTCACGCTGCATGATCATGTTCCCGGCGGTGGCCCGGCGGTCCCCGGCCATGACCACGCCGCCGTCGCAGGCCGCGGCGACGATCGTGGTCCCGTGCGGCAGGTCGCGCGCGAGCGAGCTCGGCCCGCCCGCGTCCGATGACCCGGGCCCTGCGGGCCCGGCGGCCTGCGGCAGCAGGTCGGGGGCTGCCGTCGCGAGGAAGTCGGTGAACGACGAGGTACCCGGGCTCAGGTAAGCCCCCGGGTGCCACCGTCCGTAAGAATCGTAAGAATCAGCGCCCACGCGGATCCTTCCGTTAGTACGCGTCTGGTGATGATGTGACCCTACTGCCGCCGGCGCGGCCGCGGCCCCCCCGGGCCTTACCTCATTGGCCGCCCTTCTGTACGTACGACCGGACGAACTCCTCGGCGTTCTCTTCGAGCACCTCGTCGATCTCGTCCAGGATCGCGTCGACGTCGTCGGTGAGCTTGTCCTGGCGCTCCTTGACGTCCTCGGTTGCCTGCGGCGCGGTATCCTGCTCCTCCTCGCTGCGCCGAGGAGCCGTCTGACGCTGGCCGCCGGTGTTGTTCGTCGCCATGCCCCAACCTCCGTGATCCGCGGGAACCGCCCCGCAGCCTCAACGCTATCCTCGCCCGCGGGCGGCCTGCCCAATCCTGCCATCCGGCATCGGTACCGAACCGGGATGTCGCGGCACGGGTCCGGCGGTGCCCCGTCACCCCTGGCCGGTGAGCGCCCCGACCAGCTCAGTGGCGGTCTCGCAGCGGTCGAGCAGGTCGCCCACGTGCGCCTTGGTGCCGCGCAGCGGCTCCAGCGTCGGCACCCGCTGCAGCGACTCCCGGCCGGGGATGTCGAAGATCACCGAGTCCCAGGAGGCCGCGGCCACCGCGTCCGGGTACTGGCGCAGGCAGCGGCCGCGGAAGTAGGCCCGGGTGTCGTCGGGCGGGTAGTCCATGGCGCGGGTCACGTCCTGCTCGTCCACCAGCCGGAGCATCCGGCCCCGGGCGGCGAGCCGGTTGTACAGGCCGCGTTCCGGCCGGATGTCGGCGTACTGCAGGTCGACCAGCTGCAGTTGCGGATGGGTCCAGGCCAGGCCGTCCCGGGCCCGGTAGCCCTCGAGGATCTCCAGCTTGGTCACCCAGTCCAGCTCCCGCGAGCAGAGCATCGGGTTCTCGCCGAGCCTGGTCAGCACCGATTCCCAGCGGTCGAGCACGTCCCTGGTCATGTCGTCGACGTCCGCGCCGAACCGGTCCTCGGTGTACTTGCGGGCCAGGTCCAGGTATTCGAGCTGGAGTTGGACCGCGGTCATCCGTCGGCCGTCGCGCAGCGCCACCAGGTGCCGGCAGGCCGGGTCGTGGGAGATAGCTCGCAGCTCGGCCACCGGGGCCTCGATCGCGAGGTCGGAGCCGAGGAACCGGTCCTCGATCATCGCCAGCACCAGCGCGGTCGTGCCGAGCTTGAGGTAGCTGGAGATCTCGCTCATGTTCGCGTCGCCGATGATCACGTGCAGGCGGCGGTACTTCTCCGGGTCGGCGTGCGGTTCGTCGCGGGTGTTGATGATCGGGCGCTTCAGCGTGGTCTCCAGGCCGACCTCGACCTCGAAGAAGTCGGCGCGCTGGCTGATCTGGAACCCCTCGTCCCGGCCGTCGGCGCCGCGGCCGACCCGGCCGGCCCCGCAGACCACCTGGCGGGACACGAAGAACGGGGTGAGGTGCCGCACGATGTCGGCGAACGGGGTGGCCCGGCTCATCAGGTAGTTCTCGTGGCAGCCGTACGAGGCGCCCTTGTTGTCGGTGTTGTTCTTGTACAGCTGGATCGCGGACCCGGTGGGCATGGACCCGGCCCGGGTGGCCGCCTCCGCCATCACCCGCTCGCCCGCCTTGTCCCAGATCACGGCGTCCAGCGGGTTGGTGCACTCGGGCGCCGAGTACTCCGGGTGGGCGTGATCCACGTACAGCCGGGCGCCGTTGGTGAGGATCACGTTGGCCAGCCCCAGGTCCTCGTCGGTGAGCTGGGCCGAGTCCGCGGCGTCGCGGGCCAGGTCGAACCCGCGGGCGTCGCGTAGCGGGTTCTCCTCCTCGAAATCCCACCGGGCCCGCCGGGCCCGGGCGGACTTAGCCGCCTGGTAGGCATTGACGACCTGGGAGGAAGTTACCATCGCGTTCGCGCCCGGCTGACCGGGCACGGCGATGCCGTACTCGGTCTCCGTGCCCATAACTCGCCGCACGCTCATGCCGTGTTACCCGCTCGCCTCCGGGGCGCCCTGAGGCACCGCCTTCCCTCGTCGCTCGGTCGCAAGCTCCCTCGCTCCTCAGTCCAGGCGGCGCCGCGTCCCTCCGGGTCGCTCATACATCAGAGCCTAGTGCCGACATACCGCCATCGTGCCCAGGTGCGCCCGCACTTATCCCGCGTCGGCCCGGCTACAGGTACTGCCCGGTGTTGGCCACCGTGTCGATGGACCGTCCCGCCTCGGTGCCGTGCTTGCCGGAGACCAGGGTCCTGATGTAGACGATCCGCTCCCCCTTCTTGCCGGAGATCCGGGCCCAGTCGTCGGGGTTGGTGGTGTTGGGCAGGTCCTCGTTCTCGCTGAACTCGTCGACGCACGCGGCCAGCAGGTGGGCGATGCGGATGCCCTTCTGCCCGGTCTCCAGGAACTCCTTGATGGCCATCTTCTTCGCGCGGGCCACGATGTTCTCGATCATCGCCCCGGAGTTGAAGTCCTTGAAGTACAGGACCTCCTTGTCGCCGTTGGCGTAGGTCACCTCGAGGAACCGGTTCTCCTCGGTCTCTGAGTACATGCGCTCGACGACGCGCTGGATCATCTCCTCGATCGTGGCGTCGGCCGAGCCGCCGTGCTCGGTCAGGTCGTCGGGGTGCAGCGGCAGGGCGCCCACCACGTACTTGGAGAAGATGTCCTTGGCCGCCTCGGCGTCCGGCCGCTCGATCTTGATCTTGACGTCGAGCCGGCCCGGCCGCAGGATCGCCGGGTCGATCATGTCCTCCCGGTTCGACGCGCCGATCACGATCACGTTCTCCAGGCCCTCGACGCCGTCGATCTCGCTCAGCAGCTGCGGCACGATCGTGTTCTCCACATCCGAGGACACCCCCGACCCGCGGGTGCGGAAGATCGAGTCCATCTCGTCGAAGAACACGATGACCGGCATGCCCTCGCTGGCCTTCTCCCGGGCCCGCTGGAACACCAGCCGGATGTGCCGCTCGGTCTCGCCGACGTACTTGTTCAACAGCTCCGGGCCCTTGATGTTCAGGAAGAAGCTCTTGCCCTCCTTGGCCTGCCCGGCCGCGGCCACGGCCGGGTCGGCGCTGGCCTGCTCCGCGGTCCGCGCCGCGACCTGCTTGGCCAGCGAGTTTGCCACGGCCTTGGCGATCAGGGTCTTGCCACAGCCGGGCGGCCCGTACAGCAGCACCCCCTTCGGCGGCTTGAGCCGGTGCTCCTTGAACAGGTCGGCGTGCAGGTAGGGCAGCTCGATCGCGTCACGGATCTGCTCGATCTGCGAGGCCAGGCCGCCGATCTCGCGGTAGGTGATGTCCGGGACCTCCTCCAGGATCAGCTCCTCCACCTCCGCCTTGGGGATGCGCTCGTACACATACCCCGACCGCGGCTCCAGCAGCAGCGAGTCACCGCCGCGCAGCGTCGACTGGCGCAGCGGCTCGGCCAGCCGCACGATCCGCTCCTCGTCGGCATGGGAGATCACCAGCGCCCGGTCCCCGTCATCCAGGATCTCCTTGAGCATGACGACCTCGCCGATCGTCTCGTAGCCCTGGGCGATGACCACGTTGAGCGCCTCGTTGAGCACGACCTCCTGGCCGGGCCGCAGCTCGGCCAGCTCGATCCCCGGGCTCACGCTCACTCGCATCTTCCGGCCGCCGGTGAACACGTCCGCGCTGCCGTCCTCGCAAGCCTGCAGGAAGATCCCGAACCCCGACGGTGGCTGCGCCAGCCGGTCCACCTCTTCCTTCAGCGCCACGATCTGGTCGCGTGCTTCGCGCAAGGTACTGACGAGCCGTTCGTTCTGACCGGTGACGCTGGCCAGATTCGTCTCGGCCTCACGAAGCCGCTCCTCGAGCAGCCTGGTCTGCCGTGGCGAATCCGCGAGCCTGCGGCGCAGAGCGGCGATCTCCTCCTCGAGGAAGGAGATCTGAGTGGTCAGGACCTTGACCTCGTCGTCGTACCGTCCGGCGCGCGCGCCGTCGTCGCGAGAGGCCACGCCCCTCACCCCCTCCCGAGAGCCGATTTACTCTTGACCTTACCTAGCTGCGAAGCTTCCGTAACCTGTGGCGGGCCCCGGGTCGGCTTTTCCCGTTACGATCCGGGAACAGCCAGGTGGCGTTTTAGCTTCCCGGTGCAATTCCTGATGCAACTCCCGCGGCGTGCCCGTCACCGGCCCTGTCGGCCTGCTCCTGGGCCGCCTGCGCGCCCTTGGACGGCCGGCGCCGCCGTGGCGGCGGGGTCACCCCGTCCGCGAGCCGCCGGGCCGTGACCAGGAATCCGGTGTGGCCGACCATGCGGTGCTCGGGGCGGACGGCGAGGCCGTCGACGTGCCAGCCGCGCAGCAGCGATTCCCACGCCGCGGGCTCGTCGAAGCTGCCCTGCGCCCGCAGGGCCTCCACGGTGCGCGACAGCTGCGTGGTGGTAGCCACGTAGCAGCAGACCAGCCCGCCGGCCCGCAGCGACCGGGCCGAGGCGTCGGCGTACTCCCACGGGGCCAGCATGTCCAGCACGACGCGGTCGAACGCGTCGCCGTCGCGCAGCCCGGCCGCGGCACCGTCGGCCGGCAGCTCGCCGGTCACCAGCCGCCAGGACGGGTGCGGGCCGCCGAAGTAGCGCTCCACGTTCTGCCGCGCGATCTCGGCGAAGTCGGCCCTGCGCTCGTAGGACACCAGCAGCCCGCCCTCGCCCACGGCCCGCAGCAGCCAACAGGACAGCGCACCCGAGCCCGCCCCGGCCTCGACGACCCGGGCGCCGGCGAAGATGTCGGCCTGGGCCAGGATCTGCCCGGCATCCTTGGGGTAGACCACGGCGGCACCGCGGGTCATGGACAGGGTGTAGTCGGCCAGCAGCGGCCGCAACACCACGTAAGCGGTACCGCCGGACGAGACGACCACGCTGCCCTCGGGCCTGCCGATGATGTCGTCGTGGGCTAGCGAGCCCCGGTGGGTGTGGAACGACCGCCCCGCCTCCAGGATGACCCGGTGGCGGCGACCCTTGGGGTCGGTGAGCTGAACCTGGTCGCCCGGGGCGAGCGGGCCGCGCGGCTGCCTGATCACCCTGGACAGGCTAGCCAACGCGCCGGACAGCCGGAGGCTAGGCCAGCCGCGACGGCCTGGCGGTCGGCCCGAGCGGCTGGCGGGAGGCTCCGGGGGTTGTCCCCGGGCTAATACCGCCTTACACGCCGGCGAAGGCGTGGTCCAGGTCGCTGGTCGCGAGCACGCCGAACACCTGGCCCGAGGGCTCGATGAGCAGGTATTCGGTGGCCGGGGAGCGCTGCACCGCCTCGATGAGCTCCATCCCCGACAGGTCGGCGGACAGCACGATCCCCGGCTCGAGAGCCCGCGCTAGCGAGCCGACCTCGATCCAGGGCCTGCGCTGCGGCGGGGTGGCCATGACCGAGGTCTCGTTGACGATCGCGATCGGCGTGGAGTCGTGGTCGACCACGACCAGCGCGCGCGCCTGCGCCTCGTCCGCCCGCCGGATCGCCTCGGCCAGCGGTATGTTCCCCGGGATCGCGATCGCCCGCCGCGCGAGCCTGCGGGCTTGCAGGCCGGGCAGCCGGTCGCGGACCTTGGCCGCCCGGATGGCCTGCCCCGAGCTCATCCACATGAACACCGCGATGACGACCAGCCAGAGCACGTAGGTGTTGGTCAGGCTCAGCCTGCCGCCGAGCATCAGGACCGGCACGGCCACCAACGCCACGGCCAGCGCGCGGCCGGCCCAGGCGGCGGCGATCGTGGCCGTGCCCGGCCGGCCGGTAAGCTTCCATACCCCGGCGCGCAGGATCCGGCCGCCGTCCAGCGGCAGGCCCGGCAGCAGGTTGAACACCCCGAGCACGAGGTTCGCGAGGATCAGCTGGTCGATCAGCAAGCGGGGGATCCCGCTGGGGTTGAGCGCCACGTCCAGACCCCAGCCGCACCCCGCGAGCGCGAGCGACGTCAGCGGTCCGACCACCGAGACGGCGAACTCCCGTGCGGGGGTCTGCGGCTCCTGCTCGATCTCGGAGAATCCGCCGAGCGGGTACAGCAGGATCCGCCGCACGGCCAGGCCGAAGGCCTGCGCCACCACGCAGTGGCTGAGCTCGTGCACGAGCACGGAGGCGAACAGCAGGATGACGAAGGTGGCCGCGACGGCGTACCTGACCCCGGCCTGATGTATCAAACCTATCGGCCTGTTCAGGCTGTTGGCATAGAACAGCACGAACAGGCCTGCGACCAGGAACCAGTACGGCGAGATGTACACGGGCACGCCGAAGGGCCGTGCGATGACGATGCCGTACCTGGCATCGCGCCGGGGCCGCTGCGGGGGCTGGGCACCGGGCGGCTGGCCCTGCTGGTGGTCCTGCTCGGGGCTTATGCCTGACACGTAGTCGATGCTACGTGCTGCGGGGCATCGTGAGCCGTGGTGCGCGCCACGGAATTGGACGCGCCGGCGCCAGCGCCAAACGCGGCAACTGTCGGTGCCGTCCCCTAGTCTCCGGAGTGTGGGCGACGAGACGATGACCCAGGACACCGGCGGCGAGGCGAGCGGGCCGCCGTCGCCATCGCTGTCGCCGTCGCGCGCCGGCGATTTCCTGACCTGCCCGCTGCTCTACCGGTTCCGGGTGATCGACCGGCTCCCGGAGCCGCCGAGCCCCGCCGCCGCACGCGGCACCCTGGTGCACGCGGTCCTTGAGCGGCTCTTCGACTCCCCGGCCGCGGACCGGACGCCGCAGACGGCGCACGCCATGCTCGCGCCGCAGTGGGAACGGCTGATCGCCGACGAGCCCGAGCTGGCCGGCCTCTTCGAGGGCGAGGAGCAGCAAGGCGCCTGGCTCGCCGAGGCCCGCGACATGCTCGACCGGTACTTCACCCTGGAGGATCCGACCCGGCTGGAACCTCGGCACCGGGAGCACGCGGTCGAGGCGGTCCTCGAGTCCGGCCTGCTGCTGCGCGGCTACATCGACCGGCTCGACGTCGCGCCCGACGGCGAGATCCGGATCGTCGACTACAAGACCGGCACCGCCCCCAAGGAGGAATACGAGGCCCAGGCGCTGTTCCAGATGAAGTTCTACGCCGTGGTGCTCTGGCTGACCCAGCAGCGGGTGCCGAAGCTGCTGCAGCTCATGTACCTGGGCAACGGCGAGATCGTACGGTACGCGCCGGACGAGTCCGACCTGCGGGCCACGGTCCGGAAGGTTGACGCGCTGTGGCAGGCCATCGACCGGGCCCGCTCCACAGGCGACTGGCGGCCGCGGCCCAGCAGGCTGTGCGCCTGGTGCGCGCACCAGGCGATATGCCCGGCCTTCGGCGGCACTCCCCCGCCGTTGCCCGGCACCGGGACCTTCGCCCCCGAGGAAGCCCCGGCGGCCGCCCCCGAGGAAGCCCCGGCCGCTCGCTCCCCGGAGGAAGCCCCGGCGGCTCGCTCGCCGGAGGAGGCCCCGCCCGGGCCTGGCTAGCCAGCCGGGCCCAGGTATCTGCCCGGCGGGCCGGATCCGTCCGGCGGCCGCGTGCGTCAGGTGATGCCGCGGCGGCGCAGGATCTCGGCCACGTCGGCGTCGAGGCCGTCGTCGTCGGTCGGCGCGCTCTTGCCCGGCTTGGCCGGCTTGGCCGTCCTGACTGGCTTGGTCGCGCCCACCTGGGCGACCTCGCGGCCGCCCGGCCCGGCCGCCGCGGCCGGGCCGCCGGCCGGGGCCTGCTGCTTGAGCTCCTTCTTCCTGGCCCGCCTCTTCTTTCCCGAAAGCAGCGGGATCCCGCCGAAGGTCAGGAAGATCAGCGCGGCCAGGACGAAGAGGGCCACGCCGGCCCAGGTCTTGGGCGAGAACACGAACGAGCTCGCGAACTGCACGACCGCCGAGCCGATCCGGCCGACCAGCTCGATCGCGCCGGTGAGATAGAGGGCGAGCGGCAGCAGGGACCACGCGACGGCCTGGATCCCGCGCCGGGCTCCCTTGCGCCGCCAGGTGAACCAGCTCAGGACCAGCCCCACCCCGGTCAGCCCGACGCAGAGCGGGAACCATGAGATGCTGTTCCAGGTATTCATGCCCGCCTCCCGTCATGCTGCGCGCCTCGCTGCTGGAGCGCGCGGCCAGGCGTGTCCATGTTTCATCGTACGCATACGCCGGGACCGCCCCCGACCATGGCAGGCCGCCCGGGCCGCGGTGGGGACGCGGTGCGGGCCATCCCGGGCCGGGAGCCGGTTACCCGGCGGCGACGAGGTCGCGCAGCAGGGCGAGGTTGACCTGGCTGAGCGAGGCGGCGACCGTCCGGCCGTCCCGGGCGCGGATCGGCACCAGGCTCGGCACCGCGACCAGCTTGCACCCGGCGGCCTCGGCCGAGGCGACGCCGTTGGGCGAGTCCTCGAGCGCCACGCAGGCTCGCGGATCGGCTCCCAGCAGCGAGGCCGCCCGCAGGTACGGTTCGGGATCGGGCTTGCCGCGGGTCACGTCGTCCGCGCACACCGTCGCGGTGAAGCCCACGCCGAGCTGCCGCAGCACGGCGTCCATGATGGGCCGCTCCGAGGACGTGACCAGGGCATGCGGGATCCCGGCGGCGCGCACCTCGGCCAGCAGCTCGCCCGCCCCGGGCAGCATGGTCAGCGGCCGCGACATCAGCAGCGAGGTCATGCCCTCCACCAGCCAGCGGCCGACATCCTCCGGGCTGGCCGGGCGGGCCGCCCGGGCCAGCAGGTAGGAGACCGTGCGCGGCAGCGACCCGCCGATGAGCGCCTGCTGGTCGGCCTCGCTCCACCGGCCGTCCAGCCGCGCCATGACCGCGCACTCGACCTCGAACCAGAGTGGCTCAGAGTCGACCAGCAGCCCGTCCATGTCGAACAGGACGCCCTGCAGTTCTCTGGACGCGGCCGGCTCGGCCGGCTCCGTGGGCTGGCGCAGCATGGTCAGGTACTGAAGTAACTGGCTTCTGGGTGATGCGTGATCAGGGCGTCGGTGGACTGTTCCGGGGCCAGCTGGAACTCCTCCGACAGCGTGACCCCGATGCGCCCCGGGTCGAGCAGTCGCATGACCTTCGCCCGGTCCTCCAGGTCCGGGCAGGCCGGGTAGCCGAATGAGTAGCGGCAGCCCCGGTACCGCACCTTGAGGATGCCATCCAGGTCGACGGGGTCTTCGCCGCCGATGCCGAGCTCGTCCCGGACGCGGCCGTGCCAGTACTCCGCCAGGGCCTCGGCGAGCTGCACCGACAGGCCGTGCAGCTCCAGGTAGTCACGGTAGGCGTTCTTCGCGAACAGCTCCGCCGTGGCCTCGCTGATCTTCGCTCCCACGGTGACCAGCTGGAATCCCACCACATCGGTCTCGCCCGACGCCCGGGACCTGAAGAAGTCGGCCAGGCACAGGTGCCGGTTGTGGCGCTGCCGCGGGAAGGTGAATCGCTCGCGCTGGTTCCCGTTCTCGTCCAGCACCACAAGGTCGTCGCCCTCGCTGACGGCGGGGAAGTACCCGTACACGACCCCGGCGTCCAGCAGGCCCTCGGTCTGGATGCGCTCCAGCCACATCCGCAGCCGCGGTCGCCCTTCGGACTCGACGAGCTCCACGTAGGACGGGCCGCCCTCGCCGCGGGACGGCTTGAGGCCCCACTGGCCCAGGAACGTCGCGCGCTCGTCCAGGAAGGCCGCGTAGTCGGCGAGCTGGATGCCCTTGACGATCCGGTCGCCGAGGAACGGCACGGCCGGCAGCGGGTTGTCCGCGGCCACATCGGACCGGGCGGGCATGGCGTCGGGCTCGGTGAGCCGCAGCCGCGGGCCGACGGGCACCCGCCGCTCGCGCAGTGCCGGCAGTCGCGCGCCCTCCTCCCCGCGCTTGACCGCCATGAACGCCTCCATCAGGCGCAGTCCCTCGAACGCGTCGCGAGCGTAGCGGACCTCGCCCTCGAACAGGCTGGCCAGGTCCTGCTCCACGAACGCCCGGGTGAGGGCGGCCCCGCCGAGCAGCACCGGCCACCGGCCGGCCAGGTGCCGCGTGTTCAGCTCGGCCAGGTTGTCCCGCATCACGACGGTGGACTTCACCAGCAGGCCGGACATGCCGATGATGTCGGCCCCGCTGGAGTCCGCGGCTTCCACGATGGCCGAGATCGGCTGCTTGATGCCGATGTTGACCACGTCGTAGCCGTTGTTCGACAAGATGATGTCGACGAGATTCTTGCCGATGTCGTGGACGTCGCCCTTAACTGTGGCCAGCACGATCTTGCCCTTGCCCGCCTCACCGGAGCGTTCCATGTGCGGTTCCAGGTAGCCGACGGCCGCCTTCATGACCTCGGCCGACTGCAGCACGAACGGCAGCTGCATCTGGCCGGAGCCGAACAGCTCGCCGACGGTCTTCATCCCGTCGAGCAGGACGTCGTTGACGATCTCCAGGGCGGGCCGCTCGGCGAGCCCCTCGCCCAGGTCGGCTTCCAGCCCGGCCTTCTCGCCGTCGATGATCCGCCGCTTCAGCCGCTCCCAGAGCGGCAGCCCGGCCAGCTCGGCGGCCCGGCTGGCCTTGACCGCGGCGGCGTCGACGCCCTCGAACAGCTCGAGCAGCCGGGCCAGCGGGTCGTACCCTTCCCGCCGCCGGTCGTAGACGAGATCGAGCGCCGCCTGCAGCTGGTCCTCGGGTATCCGGGAGATCGGCATGATCCGGGAGGCGTGCACGATCGCCGAGTCCAGCCCGGCCGCCGTGCACTCGGCGAGGAACACCGAGTTGAGCACCGCGCGGGCGGCGGGATTCAGGCCGAACGAGACGTTGGAGACGCCGAGCGTGGTCTGTACCTCCGGGTAGCGGCGCTTCAGCTCCCGGATAGCGTCGATGGTCTCGATCGCGTCCCGCCGGGTTTCCTCCTGGCCGGTGGCGATCGGGAACGTGAGGCAGTCGACGATGATGTCGGACCGCCGCATCCCCCAGTGGCCGGTCAGGTCCTCGATCAGGCGGGTGGCCACGGCGAGCTTCCACTCGGCGGTGCGGGCCTGGCCCTGCTCGTCGATGGTGAGGGCGATCACGGCCGCGCCGTGCTCGCGCACCAGCGGCATGACCCGCGCGATCCGCGACTCCGGCCCGTCGCCGTCCTCGTAGTTGACCGAGTTCACGACGGCGCGGCCGCCGAGCAATTCCAGGCCCGCCCGGATCACCTCGGACTCGGTGGAGTCGAGCACCAGCGGCAGGGTCGCGGCCGTGGCCAGCCGGCCCGCCACCTGCCGCATGTCGCTGGCGCCGTCCCGCCCGACGTAGTCCACGCACACGTCGAGCAGGTGCGCGCCGTCCCGGGTCTGCGCGCGCGCGATCTCGACGCAGTCGTCGTAGCGCTCGTCCACCATGGCCTCGCGGAACGCCTTGGACCCGTTGGCGTTGGTGCGCTCCCCGATGGCCAGGAACGCGGTGTCCTGGCGGAACGGCACGTGCTGGTAGAGCGAGGCCACGCCGGGCTCCGGCCTCGGCTCGCGGGGGGTGAGCGGCCGGTCCCGCAGCCGCCGCACCACCTCGGCCATGTGCTCTGGCGTGGTGCCGCAGCAGCCGCCCGCCAGCGCCAGGCCGAACTCGCGGGCGAATACCTCGTGGGCGTCGGCGAGCTCGGCGGCGGTCACCGGGTAGTAGGCGCCGTCGGAGGTCAGCTCGGGCAGGCCGGCGTTCGGCATGCACGACAGCGGCAGCGCGGAGTGCGCGGCGAGGTAACGCAGGTGCTCGCTCATCTCGGCGGGCCCGGTCGCGCAGTTGAGGCCGATGACGTCGATGCCCAGCGGCTCCAGCGCCGTGAGCGCCGCGCCGATCTCCGAGCCGAGCAGCATCGCCCCGGTGGTCTCGATCGTCACCTGGGCGATCAGCATGATGTCGGCGCCGGACTGCGCGGTCACGGCGGCGATGGCGCGCCGGGTCCCGATGATCGCGGCCTTGGCCTGGAGCAGGTCCTGGCAGGTCTCCACGATCAGCGCGTCGGCGCCGCCGCGCAGCAGGCCCGCGGCGCAGGCCTGGTAGGTGTCGCGCAGCTCGGCGAACGTCACATGGCCCAGCGTGGGCAGCTTCGTGCCCGGGCCGATGGAGCCGAGCACCCAGCGGGTCCGGTCGCGGCCGGACCAGTCATCGGCGGCCTGCCGGGCGATGCGCGCCCCCGCCTCGGCCAGCTCCTCGACCCGCTCGGCGATGTCGTACTCGCCGAGGTTGCCGAGGTTGGCGCCGAACGTGTTGGTGCTGATGCATTCGACCCCGGCGTCGAGGTAGCCCTCGTGGATGGACCTGACGATGTCCGGCCGGGTGACGTTCAGTATCTCGTTGCAGCCCTCAAGCCCGGCGAAGTCATCGAGGGTGATCGGGCTGCCCTGCAGCATGGAGCCCATCGCTCCGTCCGCGATCACCAGGCGCTCGGCGAGCGCCGCTCTTAGACTGGCAGGCTGCGGATGTGTGGTGTCACAAGTCATAGTGTCCCCCAATACTAGGCGCCAGCCGCCGCCGGCCACGTTGAGACGCCGCGGCCGGCCCCGGGACCCCGGCGGCTCGCCCCGGCCGACCATGTTACGCGGCGAATATGGCCATGCACGTAACCTTGACGCGGAGGAACTCTAGGAGGTGGTCCCAGATCGAGCTCGACAGCGTCGGGAAGCTCAGCTCGCCCGCAGTCATTGCCGCTTTCGAAGGCTGGAATGACGCCGGGGAGGCGGCCAGCGGGGTCATCGGGCACCTCGCCGATGCGTGGCAGTCCGCCCCGGTCGGCGCCATCGATCCCGAGGACTTCTATGACTTCCAGGTGACGCGGCCCGTCATGGAGGTGTCCGGCGGGCGCACCGACCGGCTGGTCTGGCCGACCACCCGGCTGACGCTCGCCCGGCCCGAGGGCGTCGGCCGCGACCTGATCCTGGTGCACGGCATCGAGCCCAACATGCGCTGGCGGGGGTTCAGCGACGAGCTGGTGGCTGCGTTCACCGAGCTGGGGGCGGAGCTGGTGATCCTGCTCGGTGCCCTGCTGGCCGACTCGCCGCACACCCGCCCCGTGCCGGTGAGCGCCGCGGCCTCCGACGCCAAGCTGGCCGCCAGGCTGAACGTCGACCCGGTCGATTACAAGGGACCTACCGGGATCGTCGGCGTGCTGCAGCACGCGTGCCACGCCGCCGGGATCCCCTCGGTGTCGCTGTGGGCGGCCGTGCCGCACTACGTGGCCCAGCCGCCCAGCCCCAAGGCGACGCTCGCGCTGCTCCGGGGCGTCGAGGACATCCTCGACGTGACGCTGCCGCTCGCCGACCTGCCCGACGACGCGCGGGCCTGGGAGCGCGGGGTAGACGAGCTGGCCGACCAGGACACCGAGGTCGCGGAGTACGTGCGGACCCTCGAGGAGGCCCGGGACGCGGCCGACCTGCCGGAGGCCAGCGGCGACGCCATCGCCCGTGAATTCGAGCGCTACCTCAGGCGCCGCGGCGACCGCGGCGAGCGTTAAAGACTCCGTCAGCTACGACGATCAGTCCGTTAAGGCAAGACGCGCGTAGTTGTACGCCGGATGCGAGGGCCGGCTGGTCTGCTGCTGGCGCGCGTGAGGTGTATGCCGGATGCGTGGGCCGGCCTTGGTCGGCCCACGCAGACGGCTGGGGGGCTCCGGGGGGCGAAGCCTCCCGGTCTGGGGGTCCGGGGGTTATCCCCCGGGATAACCCAGTCATACCGGCGGCCAGGGGACGGCTGGCCAGTCTTCCGGCGGGAACGGGTGGATGCGGTGCCGGAGCAGCAACTCGACCCGCTGGCGGGTGGCCTCGAGCTCGGCCGGGGACAGCCACCGGCCGAGCTCGGTGACCAGTTCGCCTCCGGCCAGCGCCTGCTGGAGCCGGCGCAGCGCCTCGAGGGCGGGCTTCGGGAGGCCGCGGCCGCGCCACTGCCACAGCACGGTGCGCAGCTTGTAGTCCTCGCCGAAGCAGACGCCGTGGTCACAGCCGTAGAGTCGCCCGTCGCGATCGGGCAGCAAGTGGCCGATCTTGCGGTCGGCGTTGTTCACCACCGCGTCGAAGACGGCCATCTCCCGCAGGGCCGGATGGTCGTGGCTGCGGGCAAGCGCGACGACATCGACGGTTTCGTCCGATTCGATCCACAGCTGGCACATGCCGGGGCCGAACGGGCCGTCACGGAAAATGGTCGGCGGAACCAGGTGCCAGCCCGCCGCCGAGGACACCAGGTAAGCCGAGACCTCCCGGCCGGCCAGGCTGCCGGCCGGGAAGTCCCAGAGCGGCCGCTCGCCGGCTACCGGCTTGTAGACGCAGGCCGCTTCCCGGCTGCCGTTGCGCACCGTGCAGTACAGCGTGGCGTTGGAGGCGACGACCAGCCTGCCCTCGACCTCGAGGCTGCCGTTGGCCAGCAGGTCGAGCGCGGCCGCGTCCCCGTCTGCCGCGGCACCGCCCCGGGAGTGGGCCGGGTCGGCGGGGCCGGCGGGCCGGGCGGCGGCCCGACGCTGCCGCTGCCCGCGGCCCCGCGGCGTCGGATCACGCATTGCTGATCCGGTGCCCGTTCTGCCGTGGGCAGACGTGCCCGGAAGCGTCGAGCGGCAGCCCGCACAGCGGGCAGGGCGGCCGGCCCTGGCTGACGATCTGCAGCGCCCGCTGGGAGAATGCCCGGGCCACCGCAGCCGTGATCCGCACCCGCAGCACGCCCGGGCCGTCTTCGGGCACGTCGTCGGACAGGTATTCGACCGGCGTCTCCGATTCCTCCTGCGCCTCGATCACGACGCGCTCCTCTTCAGCGTCCCACGCGAGGGCTATGACGCCTACCCGGAACTCCTCCAGAAGCGGTAGGTCGAGCGGGCCGTCGTCGGCCAGGCTGGCGGGTGCGGCCGCCGGGACCGAGGACTGGCCGCCGCTGTTGCGCAGTTCGTCGTCGAGCAACTCGTCCAGGCGCTCGGCGAGCCGGCTCACCTGGGCCTTCTCCAGCGCCACGCTGGTGACCCGGCCACTACCGCTGGCCTGCAGATAGAACGTGCGCTCTCCTGGCTGGCCGACCGCCCCGGCGACGAACCTCGTCGGCGGGTCATACGTATAGACCGCCATGTCTTATCCTCCCGCTCCGCCGCCGACCGTCGCGTCGGTCTCGCGGCGCGCCATGGCCCGGGACCGCTGCGGCTCGGGCTTCCTGAGGCTGGCAACTCCCCCGCCGGTGTCATTCATGCGCAACACGAACGGGCGCAGCGGCGTGTACCGGATCACCGTGAGCGAGCACGGGTCGACCTGGATCCGCTGCAGCATGTCCAGGTGCATGCCGAGGCTGTCGGCGATGATGGACTTGATCACGTCGCCGTGCGAGCAGATCAGGTACGCCGCTTGCCCCCCGAGCCGGCGGTTCCAGTCCCCGACCGCACCAACCGCGCGGTGCTGCATGTCCATCAGGGACTCGCCGTCCTCGCCGGGGAACCGCGCCGCGCCCGGGTGCCACTGGACGACACGCCACAGCGGTTCCTTGGCCAGCCGCTTCAGCGGCTGGCCGGTCCAGTCCCCGTAGTGGCACTCGCCGAACCGGTCGTCTTCCAGCACGACCGAGGGGCGGCCCTCGCCGGTGGCGGCGATCGCGTCCGCCGTCTGCCTGCACCGTTCCAGCGGGCTGCTGATGATCGCGTCGAGCGGCACCGGCGCGAGCCGGGCCGCGAGGGCCTCGGCCTGCTGCCGGCCCCGGTCATCCAGCGCGATGCCAGGCGTCCAACCGGTCAGGACGTTGCCGGTGGTCGCGGTCAGGCCGTGCCGTACCAGGAAGACCAGGGTCACGCCCCGACTCTACGGGGTGCCGGCCGTACTCGGATCCTGGGCATGCTCGGTGACCACCAGGGTCAGCGCGCCGAACATGACCTCATCGCCCGCGCGGACCGGGACCGGCTCGGTGACCCGCCAGCCGTTGAGCCGGGTCCCGTTCATCGACCCCGCGTCGCTCAGCACCCAACCCCCGGCCTCACGTCGCAGGCCAGCGTGGCTGCGGGACACGGTCATGTCGGAAAGAACCAGGTCGCAGGCGGAGTCGCGGCCGATCGTGAAGCTGTCCTTGGTGCCGGAAGGGAGCATCAGCGCCCGCGGCCGCGGGGGCTGCAGGTACCCGGCCAGCCGGCGCCGGGCGGCGTGCCGGGCCTGGGCCAGGCGGCCGAGGGCGGCCCGGGCCAGCGACGGCCGGGGGGCGGGCAGGTCGGCCAGCACCCCGGCGAGGTCGTCGTGCCAGCGGGCGCGCAGCACGGCGTCCACCCGGAACTCGAAGCTCTCGTGGGACAGGAACCCGTCGGCGAAACGGTCCCGCAACTGGGAAATGACCAGGTCCCGGTCGGCATCGCAGACCCGCACCGCGGGCGGACGGTCCGCCGGTCGGCCAGCAAACGCCCGCATAGCCAGAAGTATCGGGCCCGCCCCGGCCGGGCACAAGCCGAAGAGCGTTACGGCGCCGGGACCTCGGCGGCGTCCGGGCTCACCTCGCCGACCGGGTTCTGCAGCGGGAAGTGGCAGGCGGCCAGGTGCCCGAGGCCCGGGAACGGCCGCAGCGGCGGCTCGACCTCGGCGCAGATGTCCTCGGCCAGCGGGCAGCGGGTACGGAACCGGCAGCCCGACGGCGGATGGATGGCGCTCGGCAGCTCACCCGAGATGCCGGCCTTGACCTTGGCCTGCTCGGCTTCGGGATCGGCGACCGGCGCCGAGTCGAGCAGCCCCTTGGTGTAGGGGTGCGCGGGCCGCAGGTACACCTCGTCGGCGGGCCCGATCTCCACGAGCTTGCCCAGGTACATGACGCCGATCTGGCTGGATACGTAGCGCACCACGGCCAGGTCGTGGGAGATGAACAGGTAGGTGAGCCCGAGCTCGCGCTGCAGGTCGCTCATCATGTTGAGGATCTGGGCCTGGATCGACACGTCCAGGGCGGAGACCGGCTCGTCGGCCACGATCAGCTTCGGGTTGAGCATGAGCGCGCGGGCGAAGCCGAGCCGCTGGCGCTGGCCGCCGGAGAACTCGTGCGGGTACCGCTCGGTCGACGCGCGCGGCAGCCCGACGTGGTCCAGCATCTCCGCCACCTTCTGGTTCCGCTCCTGGCGCGAGCCGATGTGCTGCACGGTGAGCGGCTCCTTCAGGACCGCGCCGGCCCGCATCCGCGGGTCGAGCGACGCGTAGGCGTCCTGGAACATCAGCTGGATGTCCAGGCGCTCCCGCCGGTACTCGCGGCCGCTGCTCTTCGCGAGGTTCCGGTCCTGGAAGTTGATCGCCCCGCTGGTCGGCTTCTCCAGGCCGACGACGAGCCGGCCGATCGTGGTCTTGCCGCAGCCGGACTCCCCGACCAGGCCGAGGGTCTGGCCGGCGCGGATCGTGAAGCTCACGTCGGCGACGGCGCTGACCCAGCCGACCCGCCGCTGCAAGACGGCTCCCCTGGTCACCGGGAAGTTCTTGACCAGGTGCTCGACGTTCAGCAGCACCGGGGCCGCGGAGCCATCGGTCGGGGCGAACTCGGGCAGGCGCGGCCGCACGTGCTCGGCCCGCGCGACAGCGCGGCTGAACTCGGCCGCCCCCACCGGGTGGAAGCAGGCGAACTGGTGCGTGGCCACCTCGCCGCCCAGGAGCGGGTCCTCTTCCCGGCACTTGTCCGTGACGTACCGGCAGCGCGCGGCGAACCGGCAGCCGGCCGGCGGGTGCGTCAGGTCGGGTGGTATCCCGGGTATCGAGTACAGCTTTTCCTTGCTCTCCGCAGCCTTGTCCGGCAGGGACTGGAACAGGGCCTCGGTGTAGGGGTGCCGCGGGTTGACGAACAGCGTCCCGGTGTCGGTGGTCTCAGCGATCCTGCCCGCGTACATCACCGCGACCCGGTCGGCGCGGCCGGCGATCACGCCCAGGTCGTGGGTGACCAGGATGACCGACATGCGCAGGCGCAGGCGCAGGTCGTCGATGAGCTCCAGGATCTGCTTCTGGATGGTCACGTCCAGCGCGGTGGTGGGCTCGTCGGCGATGAGCAGCTTCGGCTCGCAGGCCAGTGCCATCGCGATCATCACGCGCTGGCGCATGCCGCCGGAGAACTGGTGCGGGTACTCCCCGATGCGCTCCTTGGCCTGCGGCATCCCGACCAGGTTGAGCACCTCGGTGGCCCGGTCCAGGGCCTGCTCGTTGCTGACGCCCCGGTGCAGCTTGACCGTCTCCGCGATCTGCTTGCCCACCGTCATCGTCGGGTTCAACGAGGTCAGCGGGTCCTGGAAGATCATGCCGATCTCGTTGCCGCGGACCCGGCGCATGTCCTCGTCGGAGAGCGAGCTGATCTCCGTGCCGTCAAGCTTGATGCTGCCGCTAACGATGGACCCGCCGGTCGGCAGCAGGTTCATGATCGACAGCGCGGTCATGGTCTTGCCGCATCCCGACTCGCCCACGATGCCGAGGGTCTCCCCCGGCTCCAGTTGCAGCGACACCCCGTCGACCGCGTGCACGACCGCCTGCTTCAGCCGGATCTCCGTGCGCAGGTCATTGATCTCAAGTAGCGGCGCCACCAGGTCTCTCCCTCTTCCGACCCTGCCGACCCTACCGGCGCTGCAGCCGGGTCTCGAACGAGTCCCGGAGCGCGTCGCCGATGAAGTTGAAGCAGATACAGGTCAGGATGATCGCAATGCCCGGCGGGTAGATCAGCCACCAGTAGTTCGTGCCGGACTGTATGTAGGTCAGGCCGCCGGACAGCATGTCGCCCCAGTCGGTCGCGGGCGGCTGGACGCCGAGGCCGAGGAAGCCGAGGCCGGCCAGGATCAGGATCGAGTCCGCGATCGCGAACGTGGTCTGCACGATGATCGTGCCGATCGCGTTCGGCACGATGTGCAGCACCACAGATCGGCGTCGTGTGCCGCCGATCACCTTGACCGCCTGCACGTACTCCCGGGTGCGCAGTGAAAGCGTCTCGCCGCGCACCAGCCGGGCCACGCCCAGCCAATAGAACGCGGCGATGATGAAGATCATGACCGCGGTGTCCGGGTGGAAGACCACCGACAGGATGATGACTATCAGAATGTAGGGGATGGACAGCCCCGCGTCGACGATACGCATCAGGAACGAGTCGACCGGGCCGCCGATGAATCCGGAGAAGGCCCCGTAGAGGGTGCCGATGAAGACCGCCACGATCGCGGCGGCGAACCCGACCTCCAGTGAGGTCTGGCCGCCTATCATCAGCCGGCCGAGCTGGTCGTAGCCGAGGTTGTCGCACCCGAGCGGGTGCGCGGAACCGGGCGGGCACAGCGTATTGGCCAGGTTGGTGTGCACCTGGTCGGTGTGGTAGAGGTGCGGACCGACGAAGCAGAACAGGATGATGAACACGAGTATGGCCAGGCTGGCCAGCGCGAGCTTGTTCTCGGCGAACACTTCCCAGCCGCGGCGCAGCAGACCGCGGCTGGCGGGCCCGGCTTCTAGCGCCTTCTCGATGGCCTCGGGGGTCTCGGTCGGCAGGGTCGCGACGTCCATTTCGCCGGGGTCTGCGCCCATTGGGTGCATAGTCATCAGTTGTACCTCACCCTCGGGTCGAGGACCGCGTAGCTCACGTCGGCGAGCAGGTTCCCGACGATCGTCGCCAGCGTGGCGATCAGCGTGAATCCGAGCAGGACCTGGTAGTCGACGTTCAGCGCCGCGTTGTAGAACGCGAGCCCCATGCCCGGGTAGTTGAACACCACCTCGATGAAGAGCGCCCCGGCGACCAGCGTGGGCAGCGACAGCCCGAGCAGGGTGACGATCGACATCAGCGAGTTCCGGAGCACGTGCCCCCACAGCACCCGCCGCTCGCTGGCGCCCTTGGCTCGCGCGGTGCGGACGTAGTCCTGTACCAGGTTGTCCATCACCGAGGAGCGCATGTACCGGCTCCACAGCGCGTACAGCACGAACGAGTAGGCGACCACCGGCAGCACCAGCGCCCGGGGCTGGGACAGGATCTGGCCGACCGTGGTGCCCTGCGGGGCGAACGGCGGGAACAGGTGGATGTCGATGGAGAACCACTCGACCAGCAGGATGCCGACGAAGAAGGTGGGGGTCGCGTATCCGAGGAACGAGATCCCGGTCAGGATGTAGTCGCCGGCCGTGTAGCGCTTGACGGCCTGGTAGAGGCCGAGCGGGATGCCGAACAGCAGCGAGACCACCAGGCCGAGGGCGACCAGGATGACGGTCTTCGGCAGGTCCTGGGCGATCAGGCTGGTGACCGACTGGTTGAGCTTGGTCGAGAAGCCCAGGTTGCCGTGCAGTATCTGCCCGACCCACTTGATGTACTGCACGTAGAACGGCTGGTCGAAGCCGTACAGCTGGTTGTAGTAGGCGACCTGCTGCGGGGTCGCCCGCGGGCCGAGCAGCGACCGGATCGGGCCGCCCGGGAACAGGTGCACGAGCGCCAGCGTGAACACGGTCACCAGGAAGACGACCAGAAGGGCCTGTAGGGTCCGGCGGATCAGGAACCCGGTCATCGCGCCACCCCCCCGCCTGCGCGCCGGTTATCGCCGGGGCCGCGCCGTGGTCTCATGAGTCCCTCCCGTTCCGGCCAGCCTCTCCCGCCGCGTGTCGTTCCGGCCGCGGCCGCCGCACCGCCCGGTCCTGCGGGCGGTGCGGCGGCCAAGGCCTCCTACCTACTGCCTTACTACTTCCCGGCTACTTGGTGAAGTACCAGTATTCGGGAAGCAGGATCCACAGCGCGTTGAACGAGACGCCGTGCAGCTTGTTGCTTACCGCCTGGATCCCGTAGTTCTGCGGGGCCCAGATGTAGGGCAGCTGCTGCGCCCCGTACGTGGCGTACTGGACGAACGTCGACATCGCACTGTCGGTGTGCGTCGCGGTGATCAGGTTGTCCATCGTCGTGTCGGAGTAGTTACCGGAGTTGGACCCGGCGCCGGTGGCGAACAGCGGCTCGCCGGTCGGCTCGAAGCCCGGGCCGTTGAAGGCCCAGCCGCCGTAGGCGAACACCTGGGTGGCGCACTTGGCGGACATCGGCGTGCACGGCGCGGCCTCGCCGATGATCGTGTTGAACGTCTGCCCGACGAGGTTGATGTCGATGCCGGCCTGGCTGGCGTCCGACTTGTAGGTCTGCCACGTCGCCGTGGTCGCGGCCACGCCGGTCGAGTAGACGAACGTCATCTGCAGCTTCTGGCCCTTGGCGATGCCGGTGCCGCACTTGGACGGGTCCTGGCAGGTCATCACGCCGCCGACCTCGGACCAGCCGTGGTTCTCCAGCGACGACTTCGCCTTGGCGATGTTGAACGGGTACGGGCCCTGGTTGTTGTTCTCGGTCTGGATGTTCGGTATCCACTGGTTGCCCGGCGGCGAGTTCGGGGCCGGCCCCGAACTCGGGATCGCGTAGCCGCGCCAGATCGCCTTGATGATGCCGAGCTGGTCGAAGACCTCCTGCAGGGCCTGCCGGATGTAGAGCTGGCGGACCATGTGGCCCACCTGCGGGTTGTTGAAGTTGGGCTGGGCGTAGGAGATCCCGAACGAGTAGAACGGCTGCAGGGTGAAACTGCTGCCCAGCGGGTTGGTGGACGGCAGGACCGAGCTCCCGGTCCTCGGCGGCAGGTCCGCCGACGGGATCTGGCCGACGTCGACCTGCCCGGTCTTCAGCGCGGTGTACTCGGTCGCGTCGTCGGTGAACGGCACGAACTTGATCGCCGACAGCTTCGGCTTGGGGGCGCCGGAGTACTTGGTGTTCGGCACCATCGTGACGTTGCCGGTGGTGCTGAAGCTGGACAGCTTCCACGGCCCGTCGACCACCGACCACAGCGGGCTGGTCGCGTAGGTGTTGGCGATCTTCGACTGGGCGGTCAGGAAGTTGTTGACGGCCTTGCACTTGGCCCAGCCGTCGGCGGCGCTGTCGGTGAGGCAGCCGCCGCTGCCCGGCTTGGCGCCCAGGCTGGTGACGTCCCAGGCCTCGGGCATCGGGTTGAGCTCGGCCAGCTGGTTGTAGGTGAACCAGATGGACGAGTAGGCCTTGTTGAGCTGCAGCGTGAGCGTGTTCCCGCTGGCCGTGTAGGACGTTACGTTGTCCGGCAGCAGGCCGGGCGCGTACGCGTACCAGTCCGCCTTGTTGCCGACCACCATGTTCAGGAAGAACTTCACGGAGTTGGCGTCGACGGTCTCGCCGTTGGACCACTTCCAGCCCTTCATGGTGAGGGTGACGGTCTTGCCGCCGTTGCTGTACACCGGGGCGTTGGCGGGCGACAGCGAGTAGTTGATGGACACGTTGGTGTTGGTGTTGTTGCCGAAGAAGTACAGCGGCCGGTACATCAGCCACTGGAACTGCTCGTCGTCGTAGACGCTGGCGTTGGTGATCGCGTAGAACGGGTCGATCCAGTTGTAGGTAACGCCCGCCGGCAGCGCCACGGTCGCGGTCCCGCCCGTGACCGGCGTGCCGCTGCTCGTGGAACTACCCGCGGGGCTGCTGCTGGAACTGCAGGCCGCCACGACCATCGCGACCGCGGCCAAGACGGCCACCGCCGCGAAGCGCAGCTTAGGTCTCCATAGGTTCATGTGTGCTCCTTCGTCGTGCCGCGAAAGCGCGCGCGATGCCATACCGGTTCCTGCTCAGGCGCTCCGACTACCCGTGCGCATGCGGGCCAACCTGCGATATCCCAAGTTGTTCTGCCCCGCTGCCGCGGGCCACTGTGGCCGGCTTCGTGTGACGTTGATCTTGTCACCCGCTCGCCGCCTCTCTGCCAGCCCGCCCGGCGTATCGATCTGCGCCCCGGCATGGCCGCCGCGCGCCGGCGACACCTTTGTCCCGGCTACGGTTCGGTCCGAGCGTAGTTTCACTGATCAGCCAGATTCCAGCAGTAAATGTCACAACTTCCTATCGATGTCATCGCAGGCCATAGCTGGTCCTGTCGGCCTGCCCGCCGGTGTTACGCCGGTATTACCCGATTACTGCGAATAGGGCAAACGTTCCTCTAGCCGGGCGGGCCGTCCGTTATGGCCATCGGCGTCGCGAAAAATACGATGCGCGGGTGGCGCCGGCGTGCGAGACTACCCCGCTTTGCGCGCCGCGAGAGCACTCCGGGCGGGCGGCCCACGTGGGTTCCGGTCAGCCGCCGACCGCGTGCGCGCCGCCGTCCACGTGCACGATCTCGCCCGTGGTGGCGGGGAACCAGTCCGACAGCAGCGCCACGCAGCCGCGCGCGGCGGGCCGGGGGTCAGAAGTGTCCCAGCCGAGCGGGGCCCGTTCCCCCCACGGCTGCGCAAGCTCGTCGAATCCGGGAATGCTCCTCGCGGCGATGGTCCGCAGGGGCCCCGCGGATATCAGGTTCACCCGGATCCCGCGAGGCCCGAGGTCGCGGGCCAGGTAGCGGGCGCAGGATTCCAGGCCCGCCTTGGCCACGCCCATCCAGTCGTAGCCCGGCCAGGCCACGCGGGCGTCGAAGTCCATCCCCACGATCGCGCCCCCCGCGCTCATCAGCGGCAGGGCCGCCACGGCCAGGGCCTTCAGCGAATACGTGGAGACGTGCACCGCGGTGGCCACGTCGTCCCACGGAGTGTGCAGGAAGTTGCCGCCCAGCGCGGACTGCGGCGCGTTGCCGATGCTGTGCACCACCCCGTCCAGGCCGTCGACGTGCTCGGACGCCCGCTCCGCGAGCGAAGCCAGGTGGCCCGGGTCGGTCACGTCCAGCTCGAGGACCGGCGGGGGGTCCGGCAGCCGCCGGGCGATCCGCTGCACCAGGCTGAGCCGCCCGAACCCGGTGAGCACGACCGTCGCGCCCTCCTGCTGCGCGATCCGCGCCACGTGGAAGGCGATCGACGCGTCGGTGAGCACGCCGGTCACCAGTACCCGCTTGCCGTCCAGGATTCCCATCCCGCTGCCCTTCGCCGTGGCCCTGCGGCCCGATATCAATGACCCATGCCCAGGCCGCCGTCCACCGGGATGACGGCCCCGGTGATGTACCCGGCGTCGGGCGAGGCCAGGAACGCGACCGCGGCCGCGACCTCGTCCGCGGACGCGAGGCGGCCGAGCGGCACATTGGCCAGGATCGCCGCCCGCCGTTCCTCGGGCAGCGCCGCGGTCATGTCCGTGTCCACGAACCCGGGTGCGACCACGTTGGCGGTAATGGACCGGCTGCCCAGCTCGCGGGCCAGGGAGCGGGCCAGCCCGACCAGCCCCGCCTTGGCCGCCGCGTAGTTGGCCTGGCCGCCCGAGCCGAGCAGGCCCACGACCGAGGAGATGAACACGATCCGTCCCCGCCGCATCCGGATCATGCCACGCACCGCGCGCTTAGTCACCCGGTAGGCGCCGGTCAGGTTGGTGTCGAGCACCGCGGTGAAGTCGTCCTCGCTCATCAGGGCCAGCAGCTGGTCCCGGGTGATCCCGGCGTTGGCCACCAGCACCTCGACCGGCCCGTGCGCCGCCTCGGCCACGGCGAACGCCTCGTCCACGGCGGCGGCGTCCCGCACGTCGCACCGGGCCACCGCCAGCCCCCCGCCCACCTCCCCGGCCCCCTCCAGCTCTCCCGAACGGGAGGTGATCGTGACCTTGTCTCCGCCGGCCGCGAACCGGCGGGCGATGGCCAGGCCGATGCCCCGGTTCCCGCCGGTCACGAGGACAGATCGGCTCATCTCGGGTCCCTCCGCAGGTCTGGATGGCGGATCAGATGCACAGGATAGATTGACCTGTCGTGGGGGATGGCGCAGACCAGGCATCTAGGCCGATCGACCCGGAGTTCACCGCGTATCCGCTGCGGGAACTGGCGGACGCCGCGCTGCAACGGGCCGCCGACCTGGGCGCCGAGCACGCGGACTTCCGCGCGGAACGGATCAAGGGCCAGCAGATCGGCCTGTCGGACGGGAAGCTTGAGACCCTGTTCGATGCCGATGACCTGGGCCTGGCGGTCCGGGTGGTGGTCGAGGGGACCTGGGGGTTCGCTTCGGCGATCGACCTGACCCCGGACGCGGCGGCGCGCGCGGCCGCGGAGGCGGTCGAGGTCGCCCGGGTAGCCGCCGCGATCAACACCGAGCCGATCGAGCTGGCCGGCGAGCTGGCGTACGGCGACGTCAGCTGGGTGTCCGCCTACCAGGTGGACCCGTTCAGCGTCAGCGTCGCCGAGAAGATCGGGCTGCTGGCCGACTGGAGCTCCGCGCTGCTCGCCCACGACGGAATCGACCACGTTGACAGCTCGCTGCTGCAGGTCAAGGAGTGCAAGTTCTACTCCGACGGCGCCACCACGGCCACCCAGCAGCGGGTCCGGCTGCATCCCGGCGTGACCGCCGTGGCCGTCGAGCCCGGCGGCAGGTTCGAGACCATGCGCACGCTCGCGCCGCCGGTCGGCCGCGGCTACGAGTTCCTGGCGCCGCCCAGCGCGGGATTCGGTGGGCCCGTGAAGGGGGAAGGGGAGGCGGGTGGGAGCTGGGACTTCGCCGCCGAGCTGGCCGAGATCCCCGGGCTGCTGGCCGCCAAGCTGGCCGCTCCCTCGGTCCAGGCCGGCCGCTATGACCTGGTCATCGACCCGTCGAACCTGTGGCTGACGATCCACGAGTCGATCGGGCACGCGACCGAGCTGGACCGGGCGCTCGGCTACGAGGCGGCCTACGCGGGCACCTCGTTCGCCACCCCGGACCAGCTGGGCCGGCTGCAATACGGCTCGCCGCTGATGCACGTCACCGGGGACCGGACCGTCGGCCACGGCCTGGCCACCATCGGCTACGACGACGAGGGCGTCGCTGCGCAGTCCTGGGACCTGATCACCGGCGGCGTGCTGACCGGCTACCAGCTGGACCGGCGGATAGCCCGGCTGCAGGGGCTCGGCGCCTCGAACGGCTGCGCGTTCGCTGACTCCCCCGGGCACATGCCGATCCAGCGCATGGCCAACGTCTCGCTCCAGCCCGCGGCCGGCGGCCCGTCCACCGCCGAGCTGATCGCCGGGGTGGAAGACGGGATCTACGTGGTCGGCGACAAGAGCTGGTCGATCGATATGCAGCGGTACAACTTCCAGTTCACCGGCCAGCGGTTCTTCAAGATCTCCCGCGGCCGGCTGGCCGGCCAGCTCCGCGACGTGGCCTACCAGGCGACGACCACTGACTTCTGGAACTCGATGGAAGCCGTCGGCGGCCCGCAGACCTACGTGCTCGGCGGCGCGTTCAACTGCGGCAAGGGCCAGCCCAGCCAGATTGCGCCGGTCAGCCACGGATGCCCCGCGGTGCTCCTGCGCGGCATCCGGATCCTCAACACCGCGCAGGAGGCGGGCCTGTCATGACCATGATCTCGCCGCAGGACGCCGTCGAGCGGGCCCTGAAGGCCGCGACCTGCGACGACTGCGTCGTGATCGCCGAGGAGAGCTCATCGGCGAACCTGCGCTGGGCCCGCAACTCGCTCACCACGAACGGCGTCTCCGCCTCGCGCAGGCTCACCGTGATCGCCATCATCCGCGACGGCGAGCAGGCCAGGGCGGGCGCGGTGTCCCGGGCCGGGGTCAGCCGCGAGCAGATTCCCGACCTGGTGGCCGAGGCCGAGAAGGCGGCCGCGGAGGGATCCCCCGCCGAGGACGCGCAGCCCCTGGTGGCGCCGTCCGGCGGCGGCGCCAGGCCCGGGCCCGCCTGGGACGACCCGCCGGGCCGCACCGAGATCGGTGTGCTGCGCGGCTTCGCCGGGGCCCTCGGTGACGCGTTCGCCGTCGCGGCCTCGGGTGGTCGGCGCCTGTACGGGTTCGCCGAGCACTCGCTGACCTCGCTGTTCCTCGGCAGTTCCAGCGGGCTGCGGCTGCGGCACGACCAGCCGTCGGGGAAGGTCGAGCTGAACGCGAAGACGGCCGACCTGACCCGCTCGGCCTGGGCGGGCGCCGGGACCCGTGACTTCTCCGACGTGGACGTGGCCGGGTTGGAGGCTGGCCTGGCGCGGCAGTTGGGCTGGGCCGCCCGGCAGGTCGAGCTGCCCGCCGGGCGCTACGAGACGCTGCTGCCGCCGACCGCCGTCGCCGACCTGCTCATCGACCTTTACTGGTCGCTGGGCGCCAAGGATGCCGTGGACGGCCGGACGGTGTTCAGCAAGCCCGGCGGCACCAGGGTCGGTGAGCAGCTCGCCAGCCTGCCGGTCACGCTGCGCAGCGATCCGGGAGCGCCCGGCCTGCAGTGCCCGCCGTTCGTGATCGCGCACGCCTCCACGCGTCATTCGTCGGTGTTCGACAACGGGCTGCCGCTCGACCCCACCGACTGGATCCGCCGCGGCGAGCTGGCCGCCCTGACCCAGACCCGGTACTCGGCCGGCCTGTCCGGGCTGGCGGTCACCCCGGCGATCGACAACCTGATCCTGGAGGCCCCGGGCGCCGTGGCGTCGCTGGACGACATGATCGCCCGCACCGGGCGCGGGCTGCTGCTGACGTCCCTGTGGTACATCCGGGAAGTAGATCCCCAGACCCTGCTGCTCACCGGCCTGACCAGGGACGGCGTCTACCTCGTGGAGAACGGCGAGGTCGCCGCGGCGGTGAACAACTTCAGGTTCAACGAGAGCCCGGTCGCCATGCTGGGGCGGATCACGGAGGCCGGCGTCACCGGCCCGGCCCTGCCGCGGGAGTGGAGCGACTACTTCACCCACTCCGCGATGCCGCCGCTGCGTGTGGACGGCTTCAACATGTCCTCGGTCAGCCAGGCCAGTTAAGAACGGAGATCACCGGTACGCCGCATGAGGCGGAGGGCGCCGAAGCGCCGGATGCGAGGCCCGGTGCGGAGACGCCGAATGCGAGGCCCGGTGCGGAGATGCCGGATGCGAGGGCCGGCCGAAGGCTGGCCCGAGCAGACGGCTGGGGGGCTCCGGGGGGCGAAGCCTCCCGGTCTGGGGGTCCGGGGGTTATCCCCCGGGTAATAGCGGTTCCGGGGTTATCCCCCGGGTAACTCAGGCATCTTCGAGGCGGAAGCCGACCTTGAGCCCGACCTGGTAGTGGGCGACCTCGCCGTCCACGATCTGGCCGCGGATCTGGGTCACCTCGAACCAGTCGAGGTGCCGCAGGGTCTGCGCCGCGCGGTGCAGCGCGCTGCGGATGGCCGTCTCGACTCCCTCCGGGGAGGTGCCCACGATCTCGGTAACGCGGTAGGTGCGTTCGGTCATCTGTGCCTCCATACTGGTCATCGGTGACTCCTGACTGCGCAGCGCTGCAACGTCGCGCCCGGAAGCTGCTGCCCCGCGATGTCTACGACTACTACGCCGGGGGGTCGGGGCGCGAGCGTACCCGGCGCGCGAACGAGAAATCCTGGCGGCAGGTCTGGCTGGCGCCCCGGGTGCTGCGCGACGTGTCCGCGGTCGACACGACCGCCCGGCTGCTCGGCACCGAGTTCGCCACCCCGCTGGGCGTGGCGCCGACCGGCTTTCACGGCCTGGCGCACCCCGACGGCGAGGTGGCCACCGCGGCCGGGGCGGCCCGGGCGGGAGCGCTGTTCGTGCTCTCCATCAGGAGCACCCGGCGGATCGAGGACGTGGCCGATGCGGTCGCCGCGGAGGGCGGCACCTGGTGGTTCCAGGTGTACCTGATGCGGGACCGCGAGCTCACCGCGGGCCTGGTGCGGCGGGCCGCGGCGGCCGGCGCGGCGGCCCTGGTGCTGACCGCGGATACCCCGGTCGTCGGCCGGAAGCGGCGGAACTCCGCCGATGGCGTGGTCAATGACGAGGCCTTCCTGACCAATCTGGGGCCCCTGGAGGACCTGGGCGCCGCGGAGCAGGCGGCCGACCTGACCTTCGCCGACGTCGGCTGGCTGCGGGAGGCAGGCGGCGGGCTGCCGGTCGTGGTCAAGGGCGTGCTCCGCGGCGATGACGCGGCGGCCTGCCAGGCGGTCGGCGCCAGCGCGGTGGTCGTCTCCAACCACGGCGGGCGGCAGCTTGACGGCGCGCTGCCCTCGGCTCTCGCGCTGCCGGAGGTGGCGGCGGCGCTGGGCCGCCCGTCGGCCGGGCAGGGCGGCGAGGTCTACGCCGACGGCGGGATCCGCACCGGTGAGGACGCCCTGGCGGCGCTGACGCTCGGCGCGCAGGCGGTGTTCCTCGGCAGGCCGGTGCTGTGGGCCCTCGCCTGCGGCGGCGCCGACGGAGTCCGGGCGCTGCTGGCCGGCCTCACCGACGACCTGAGCCATGCGCTGGCCCTGGCCGGCGCCCCGTCCCTCGCGGGAGCCGCGGGGATCGCGCGGTGTCCCCCGCTCGTTTACGGGGCCCCGTCCACCTCCCCGTAGCCGATTCACAGCGCCGCCCCGGCTCGCTCGAAGCGGGCGGCCGGGCGGCTACCGCGCTGATCTGGGGCCGGATGTGACGTGCACGCCGGCGCGGGCATACCGTGGAACTGTGAAAGCCACGCGCCGGCCGCGGCGGGACGCCCCCTACGTGGTCACCGAGGCGCCACGGTCGATGTCGGAGGACATTGCCTACCGGCAGCGCCGGTACCTCATCATGATGGGCATCCGGCTGATCTGCTTCGTGATCGCGGTGCTGCTGTTCGTGAACGGGGGACGGTGGCTCACCGCCATTCCGGCCGTAGGCGCGATCGTCATACCCTATTTCGCGGTCGTGTTCGCCAATGGCGGACGCGAGCCTAGCGGTCGCTCGAGGTTCCGCCCTTACGAGCCGAACCTGCCGCAGCGTTACGTTCCGCCGGCCGAGGACCGGGAAACAGATACGGGCAGTTAGCTAAGCACGGATAGAACCGCGACCGGGATCTTCCCCAACGGCACGGGAGTATCGGTGAGCGGCCGTCCAGCGGCTGAACAGCGTTCAGTGATCGCCGGGAAAGCGCGTGGTCGGCCCGGTCAAATGATCGCCGGGAAAACCCCTGGTCAGCCCCGGTCAGCGGTCTCATCCTGAGATTGGCAGGAAATCCACTCTTGACGCACAAGGGGGGAGTTCGGTGTAACATGTTTGCCGGTGCTCTGGTCCCCCGCCGGGGCACCGATGCCGGCGTTCCGGGCCCCCGTCGGAGCGCCGATGAATGCGACGCCGGGTGGTTTGCCCCCGTAGCCACCCGGCGTCGCTCTTTTTCCCTTTTTTTACTCCGTCTTGCGGAACTCGACGATCGCGATCCCCATCATGGCGAGCCCCATGGCCGCAACGAGCCCAAGCGACAGGGCAATCGGGACCGGCCAGCCCAGCCAGGTAATGCCGGGCGACAGGTGCTGCTGGAACTCCGGGGGGATGTCCAGGTGGCTGAACACCGCGTGCCGCATCGGGCCGACCACGTAGGTGAGCGGATCGATCCTGGTGAGCACGCTGAGCCAGGCCGGCAGCCCGGTCAGCGGGTACAGCGCCCCGGACAGGAAGAACAGCGGCATCACGAGCATCTGGGTGAGCGCCATGAACGCCTGGAACTGCTTGATCCTGGCCGCCATCATCACGCCGAAGGCGGTCAGCGTGAACGACAGCAGGAGCAGTTCGCCGATCAGGGTGAGGATCAGCACCGGGTTGTAGGGCACGTCGGCGAAGCCGGCCAGGGCCAGGAAGATGATCCCCTGGAAGGTGGCGATCGTGGCCCCGCCCAGGCACTTGCCGACCACGATCGAGGCCCGGCTGACCGGGGCGACCAGGATCTCGCGCAGGAAGCCGAACTCCCGGTCCCACACGATGGACGCGGCCGAGAAGATCGCGGTGAACAGCACCGACATCGCCAGCACGCCCGGGAAGATGAACGTCTTGAAGCTCACCCCCGGCGGCAGGCTGTGACCGGCCAGCGCGCCCAGGCCGGTGCCGAGCACGAACAGGAACAGGACCGGCTGGATCAGCGAGGTGATGGCCCGCAGCCGGTCGGTGCGGAACCTGATCAGCTCCCGCCGCCAGACGATCCCGGCGGCGCGCAGGTCGTGCCGCAGGCCGCCTTCGGGCACCGCGACCCGGATCTCGTCGACCAGCAGTCCCTGGTCGGGAGCGGCCGTGACGTCAGTGGTCTGAGTGGCCATCGCTCATCGCCTCCCCGCGCGGAACCGCTGGACCATCTGCCGCATGGCGTCCGTTCCTGACGCCTCGGCGTCCCGGATCGTGCTGCCCGTGTAGGACATGAACACGTCGTCCAGCGACGGCCTGGACACGCTGACCGAACGGATGGGCACGGAGAACTCGGCGAACAGGCGCGGCACGAACTGCTCGCCGGCCGCCACCGAGAACGTCACCGCGCCCTCGTGCATGGCGGCCTCGACCCCGAACGTCTCCGCCAGCGCGGCGATCGCGGCCGGGTCATCGGCGGTCTGGATCTGCACCCGGTCCTTGCCCACGCTGGCCTTCAGCGCCTCGGGCGTGTCGATCGCCACGATCTTGCCGTGATCGATGATCGCGATCCGGTCGCAGTTCTCCGCCTCGTCCATGTAATGGGTGGTGAGGAAGATGGTGATGTCCTCGCGGCGCTTGAGCTCGTTGATGTACGTCCAGATCGAGGAGCGAGTCTGCGGGTCCAGCCCCACGGTCGGCTCGTCGAGGAACAGCACGCGCGGTGCGTGCAGCAGGCCGCGGGCGATCTCCAGCCGCCGCTGCATGCCGCCCGAGTACGTGCTGACCAGGCTGTCCTTGCGGTCCCAGAGCCCCACCATGTCCATGACCTGGCGCATCCGGGGCTCTACGGCGGCCTTCGGCACGCCGTAGAGCTCGGCGTGGAAGCGCAGGTTCTGCTCCGCGGTCAGGTAGGTGTCCAGCGTGGTGTCCTGGAAGACCAGGCCGATGTTGCGGCGGACCGAGTCGCGCTCGGTCTTGGCATCGTGGCCCGCCACGCGCGCCGTGCCCGACGTGGCGTTCGCCAGGGTGCAGAGGATCTTGATCGTTGTCGTCTTGCCCGCGCCGTTCGGCCCGAGGAACCCGAAAGTCTCCCCCCGGGCCACCTCGAAGTCGATCCCCCGCACGGCCGGGACCTCGCCGTACTGCTTGGTCAGGCCGGAGACCGAGATCACCGGGTCCTGGACGCGCGGGGCGGCCGCGGTGGCCCCGTCCGGGGCCACCGCACCGCCGGTGTTCGTGCTGGTGTGCGTCACCAACGCCGCTGCCTCCTTGCTTTGTCACCTTGAGCGTAGCCGCGGAGGCAATGCCCCGCCCGCTGGCTCACTCGCTGGTGTCGGCGGAGGTGTCGTCGTCGTCGGCCGCGAGCAGCCGGTACAGCGCCTTGCGCGTGTCCGTGAGCACCTGGCGGGCCTGGTTGATCTGCCCTTCGGTGCCCGCGCTCACCACCTGGAACGCGGCCATGTTGACCTGGCCGACGAGATTGCGCATCTCGATGGCCGTGTCCCCGACCGCGCCCGCCACCGCGTCCCACGGCGCGCGGACCTCGTCGGGGTGCGCCTCGACGTAGCTGCGGCCCTCATCGGTGAGCTGGTAGGCCCGGCGGCCGCCCTCGGCCGCCTCGGCGCGGATCAGGGCCTCGTCCTCGAGCTGCTGCAGCGCGGGATAGACCGAGCCAGGGCTCGGCCGCCACACGCCGTCGCTCCGCTCGGCGATCGCCTGGATGATCTGGTAGCCATTCATCGGCTCCTCGGCCAGCAGGGCCAGGGCCGCGGCGCGGACGTCGCCCCGCCTGGCCCGGGGCCCGCGCATCCCGCGCCTGCCCTCGCCGGCCCACATCCCGAACATGTGCGGCCCGGGCGGGCCGCCCGGGAAGCCCTTGCCGGGAAAGCCCGGCCGGGGGTGGCGGCGGACCTTGCGCCGCCACATGAAATCGTCCTCGGGACCCTCGCGCCAGCGCTCTTCAGGGCCGCGCCTCCAGTTGCCTTCGTCTCGCATCGGTTGTCTCCTATCGCCGGTCCGGTGTCTGGCCTCAGGCCTATCCTGGACTATCGCCGGACTGTCTAGATAGGTCAACGATATATCGTTAACTTTGGCCTGGCAAGTCCGCGGAGTGCGGGCGGCAAGCCTCAGGGGATGGGCAGAGCCAACTCAGGAAAGGTGGGGGCGGCGAGCCCGCAGAGAATCCGGCCGTGCATCCGCGGATGTGACCAGCTCAGCTGGCTCCGCGGGCGGGGCGTGCGGTGCTCAGGCGTCGGTCACCGGTGCGGGCCAGCGGGCCGCGAGCTCGCGGAGCCGTTCCGCGGCCGCCTCGACTGGCTCCCCGCGGCCGACCGCGATGCCGAGCAGGTAGGCGGTCAGCGGGGCGGCGGGCCGCGCTACCTGATGCGCCACGTCGCGGGTTACGTCCAGGACGGCCCTGGTGGCGGTGTCGGAAGGATCGATGCCGAACTCGGCGCAGACCGCCTCGGTCCAGCTCTCCAGCGTGTTCATCGGCGCCTCCCGTCCGGCCGGGGCCCGTCAGCCGCCGATGGCCGACATCGGCCGGGCGGGCTGCAGGAATCCAGGGTCGTTGATGCCGTGACCAGGCAGCTTGAATGCGACCGCCCGGCGCCAGAGCTCCGCGATCTCGGCGTCGCTCGCGCCGGCCCGCAGCGCGCCGCGCAGATCGCTCTCGGTGGTCGCGAACAGGCAGTTGCGGACCTGGCCGTCGGCGGTGAGCCGGACCCGGTCGCAGGAACCGCAGAACGGCCTGGTCACCGAGCCGATCACGCCGATCCGGGCGGGGCCGCCGTCGACCAGGAACGCCTCGGCCGGAGCCGACCCCCGCGCGGCGGGATCGTCGGGGGTCAGCGAGAACTCCTGCGACAGGGCCGACAAGATCTCGTCGGCGGTCACCATGTTGTCGCGGCGCCAGCCGTGCTGCGCGTCCAGCGGCATCTGCTCGATGAACCGGATCTGGTAACCATGCTCCAGGCAGAACCGGGCCAGTGGCACGGCCTCGTCGTCGTTCAGGCCGCGCATCAGCACCGCGTTGACCTTGACCGGCGCGAGCCCAGTCGCGGCGGCCGCCTCGAGGCCCGCCAGCACGTCGTCGAGGCGATCGCGCCGGGCGAGCGCGACGAAGGTCTCCTGGCGCAGCGTGTCCAGCGACACGTTGATCCGGTCCAGGCCTGCCGCGTGCAGCGGTCCGGCCAGCCGGTCGAGCCCGATCCCGTTGGTCGTGAGCGAGATCTGCGGCCGGGGGCGCAGCGCCGCGGCGCCGGCCACGATCCCGGTCAGCCCGCGGCGGAGCAGCGGCTCGCCCCCGGTGAACCGGATCTCGGTGATGCCGAGCATCTCCACGCCGATCCGGACCAGGCGCACCACCTCGTCGTCGGTGAGCAGTTCCGGCTTGGGCAGCCAGTCCAGGCCCTCGGGGGGCATGCAGTAACTGCACCGCAGATTGCAGCGATCGGTGAGCGAGACCCGCAGGTCGGTAGCCACGCGACCGTAGGAGTCGGTCAACATGGCCTCACCTCCCTGACGCTGCCATAAGAGTCCAGCCTACCCAGCATCGTGTCCGCCGAACGACGACACGCGTGCAGTCGGCTGGCCGCCGGAATCTCGTAAATGTCCCCGAAGGCTGATAATAGCCGACCTTCCGGTACATTTACCGCCTGGCGCCGCCGAGGTGAGGCGGGGAGCGGCGCGCCTGGGGCCGACGGGGTCAGGTGAGGCGCGCCGCGGCCCGGGCCGAGGGCATTATCACGCTACCCGGGCCGACCGCCCGGCGCCCGGGCCGTAGTCGGGTTCCCGGCGGTGGTAGCCGCGGTCTATCAGCGGGGACGAGATCAGGAAGTCGGCGCTGGCCCGGTTGCACGCCACGGGGATGTTCCACACCATCGCCAGGCGCAGCAGCGCCTTGACGTCGGGGTCGTGCGGCTGGGGCTCCAGCGGATCCCAGAAGAAGATCAGCAGGTCGATGTCGCCGTCCGCGATCCGGGCGCCGATCTGCTGATCGCCGCCCAGCGGGCCGCTCTGGAAGCACGTGATCGGCAGGCCGAGCTCGTCGCCGAGCAGTCGGCCCGTCGTCCCGGTCGCGCAGAGGTCATGCCGGGCCAGCAGCCCGCGGTTGAATCTCGCCCAGTCCCGCAAGTCGGCCTTCTTGTGGTCGTGGGCGATCAGGGCGATCCGGCACCGGACCGGCTCGTCAATTCTGGTTGAGGTCATGAGGTTCACTCTGCGGCACCCGGGTTCGGCCGCCGTTAAATCGGTGTTATCGGCGGATGACCACATAACGGGGATCTTGACTGAACCCTTTCGTCCCTCTCAGCGCGACCCACGTACTGTTGGCCTGACAACGACGGATGAAAAGAGTTCACTGTGGACGGCGCCGTCTGGCGTGATCAGCTCACCGCGGCGGAGCGGGCGGCCCTCGGCCGCGGCCACGGGTCCATTCCCGATCCGCGCCCGGACATCCTGGTCGTCGGCGGCGGCGTCATGGGCGTCACCACCGCGGCCGCCTGCGCCGAGGCCGGGCTCGGCTCGGTGCTGCTGATCGAGACCGGCCGCCTGGGCACCGGTGCCACCGGAGGGGCCAGCGGCCTGCTGATACCGGAGCCGCACCGGTGGAGCGATCCGGAACCGCTCGTGGACCTGGAGCAGGCCAGCCTGGAGCGGTGGCGGGAGCTCGAGCAGCGGCTGCCCGGCGGGGTCGGGCTCGTGGACATCGACTGGATCGGGCTGGCGCCGCATCCCGGCGGGTTCGCCGCGCACCAGCCCCCGGCCGTGGAGTGGCTGGCCCCGGGGCAGGTAGAGCGGCTCGTCCCCAACCTGGCCCGGCCGATGGAGGGCGCGCTGATCCGGCACCAGGCGCGGGTCAACCCGCTGCGCGCGGTGGCGAGGCTGGCCGCGGGGCTGCCGGACGTGGCGACCGGAGTCGCCGCCACCGCGGTCACCGTCCGCGGCGGCCGGCTGGTGACGGTGAGCACGTCGGCAGGTGACATCGCCCCCGGCGCCGTGGTCTTCGCCACCGGCCAGCCTCCGGTGCTCGACGGGCTGCCGCTGAGCATCCCCTCGGACCGGGTCAAGGGCCACCTGCTGGTCACCGAGCCCACGCCGGTCCGGCTGCCCGGCATCGTCGCGCCCGTCGCCACCCAGCTCGAGGACGGGCGGCTCCTAGTCGGCGGTACTTTCGATATCGGGGACGAGGACCCCGCCGTCCAGCCCGACGTGATCGAGTCGATCATGGATGGCCTGGTCGCCGCGCTGCCGGCCACGAAGGGGCTGGGGATCGCGTACCAGTGGTGCTGCTTCCGGCCCCGCCATCCCGACCGGCGGCCGGTCATCGACCGGGTTCCCGGCCTGGACAATGCCTGGCTCACCTCGGGGCACTTCAGGACCGGGATACTCAACGCCCCGGCCACGGCGTCGGTCCTCGCGCGCTGGATCTCGGTCGGCCAGCCCCCGGCCGAGCCGGGCACCTGGTCGGCGACCCGGTTCAGTCGGCTGGCCGGCTGACCAGCCTGCGGCGGTCGTCGGGCAGGCGCTGGGTGACGCCGGCCCGGTCCAGGAATTCCAGCAACGGTATGGCGACGCGGCGGGTGGTCTGCAGCGCCTGCCTGGCCTCGGCCGCGGTGAACGGCTGCGGCAGGTCGGACAGTACCCGGCCCGCCAGGGCATCGGCGCCGGGCGCCAGCACGATCTGCTCGCTGACCCGCATGAGCAGCCCGGCCCGCTCGGCCGCGGCGATCGACCGCAGGTCGAGGCCGAGATGGCGGAGCCGGTCGGCGTCGGGCGAGGCGAACGGTGCGGCCGCCAGGTCGGCCAGGAGCACCTGCACCGCGGCCGTGACGCTCGCCGGGAGCTGCGCGGCGGCGCCTCCGGCGTGGTCGGCCGCGGTGATGTGGACGAGGCCGTCGCGGACCCGCAGCGGCGGCCTGACCAGGGCGTCGACCAGGCGGCGGTCCGGCAGGCCGAGCGCCGCGCGGGCCGCCTCGAGCGGCAGGCCGGGCGCCAGCGGCTCCCGGCTGACCTGCGCGGTGACCGCCTCGCCGAGGCGGGCCGCCAGGTCCGCCCAGTGGCCCGGGTCCGCCAGCCACTCGCCGGTCACCGGGTCCGGGTGGTCGCTGACGCCCATGGCCAGCACGGCGCTGGCGCGTAGCAGGCCGTGCCGCCGCAGCAGGTTGGCCGCGGTTGGCCGGTCGGGCCAGGCGCCCAGCTCGGCGGCCGCGGATGCGCTCGCGCCGCGGCGCGACAGCGACGGCGGCGCCACGTCCAGCACGACCGCCCCGTGCACCACCGCCCGGCCGCCTCCCGGGTCGCGCAGCAGCACGTGGTCGCCGACGTGCAGCGGTACCGGCTCCCGCAGCGCGAGCCGCGCGATCCGGCCGCCCAGCAGACGGACCCTGGCCGACGTCCGCGCCGCGCCGACGTGCACGGTCAGCGTCCGCGGCAGCCGGGCCGCGCCCGGCCCGCCGACCGCCGGCGGCCCGGGCACGGCCAGCCTCACGTCGATGATGTCGGCCAGCGTCCAGCGGCCCGGATGCACCAGGGCCATCCCCCGGGCGAGCCGCTCGTAGCTGGTGCCGCGCAGGGTGAGCGCGGCCCTGGCCGGCCCGGTCACCTCGGTCACCGGCTCGCCCAGGGCCTGGATGGCCCGGACCCGCACCGGCCGCATGGCTGGGCTGATGACCAGTTCGTCCCCGCAGTGCACGGTCCCGGACGGCAACGTTCCCGTCACCACCGTGTCGCCGCCCTCGACGCCGAAGGCACAATCCACCCAGATCCGCACTGGTGCACCCGGGTCCGGCGCCGGGAGGCTGCGGGCCAGGCGGGCGAGCGCGTCGACCAGTCCGGGCAGCCCCTCCCCGGTGATCGCGCTCACGGCGAGCGACTCCACCTGGCCGAGGCTCGTCGCCGCGATCAGCGGCGCCGCCTCGGACAGCGCCGGGCCGGGATCGGCGAGATCGATCCGGGTGACTACCAGCAGGCCTCGCCGGATGCCCAGCGCATCGACCGCCGCGAGGTGCTCCGCGGACTGTGCCTTCCAGCCCTCGTCCGCGGCCACCACGAACAGCACCGCGGGCACCGGGCCCACCCCGGCCAGCATGTTCGCGACGAAGCGCTCGTGGCCTGGCACGTCGATGAAGGCGAGCTGCTCACCCGAGGGCAGGGTCAGCCAGGCCTGGCCCAGGTCAATGGCCAGGCCGCGGCCGCGCTCGAGTTCCCCGTGACCGGGTTCCATCCCGGTCAACGCCCGCACCAGGGTCGACTTGCCGTGATCGGTGTGCCCCGCGGTCGCGATGACCTGCATATCAGGCGCGATCTGATGGGTCCACGAGCGCGACCATACCTGCCAGATGCGGTCAATCGGCGGGCGCTTGGGAGGGTGTATCCGCTGGTTTACCAGGCCTTTGCATAATGGGCGGCCCGCGGGGTACCCGACTTGTGCGAGTCTTAATCCTCCGATTACGGAGGGAGTGAGCGCTATGGCGGCCGTTACCCGGATTCCGCGCACCCGCGGCGGTGTGAGCGGGGTGCTGCTGATCCTGCTGGGCGCCTGGGGGGCCCTGGCCCCGTTCGTCGGCCCCTACTTCCACTTCGCCTACACGCCGGACCGGGCGTGGGCGTACACCTCCGGCCGGCTGTGGCTGTCGATCGTGCCCGGCGCGGCCGCGCTGATCGGCGGCCTGCTGGTGACCTTTGCCTCGCACCGGGCGGTCGGCATCTTCGGCGCCGTGCTCGCCGCTCTGGGCGGGGCCTGGTTCATCGTCGGCAGCGCGGTCACCAAGGTCGTGGTGGTCAACTCCTCGATCAGCCCGGGGACCCCCCTGGCCCGCTCGGTCGGGTCGATCTCCGTGACGAAATGGCAGTTCTTCGAGGGCCTCGGCTTCTTCACCGCCACCGGCGTGCTGATCTTGTTCTTCGGGGCGCTCGCCCTCGGCCGGTTCTCCGTGGTCGGCGTCAGGGACGCGGCGCTGGCCGCGGGCGACGATACGTCGCAGCTGCCCGGGGAGTACCAGGAGACGTATCCGGCGGCTTCCGCACCGGCGTACCTGGCCACGGACGCCACCCGTGACGATCTGGCCTCCCCCGCCGCCGGCGGCCGGTACTCCGCCGCGGGCAGCCAGTATCCGCCGTCCGAGCAGACGAGAACCGAGCAGCTGCCGACGGAGCAGGCGCCGGCCACCCAGGCACCGGCAGAACAGGCACCGGCAGAACAGGCGCCGACGCAGCAGGCGCCGACGCAGCAGGCGCCGACGCAACGCCCGCAGCCGCCGTCCGACCTGTTCCCCCCGACGACCAGCCCGTTCCGTAACCCGTCGCCGTCTGATACCGGGCCGCTCCGCCGGCCCGGCTTCAGCTAGGCCGCTGGTCCCGGCTCCGGCTAGGCCGCTGGTCCCGGCTCCGGCTAGGCCGCTGGTCCCGGCTCCGGCTGCACCGCCGGTCCCGGCTCCGGCTTCAGGTTGTAGACCCGCTCCGCGTTGCCGGCCAGCACCAGCGACGCGGTCTGCTCGTCGGGGCACAGCCCGGCCACGGCCCGGGCGTTGCGCGCGATGCCGGGCACCCCCGGCCAGTCGGTGCCGAAGATCATGCGCCGGGTCAGCCGGGGCCAGCTGTGCCCGGCGTAGTAGTCCCGCAGCCGCGACGGCGGGAGCCCGGACAGCTCGATCCAGACCCGCTCGCTGGACAGGGCCATGAACGCCGCCGCGTCATACCACCAGCCGCGGCCGCCGTGCGCCAGCACCACCTCGAGCGACCGGAAGTCGCGCAACACGTCGTCGAGCAGGACCGGGTCGGCGAAGGAGTTCGACGAGCCCGGGAAGGTGGACGTGCCGCAGTGCACGATCACGGGGATCCTCGCGTCCTGGCAGAGGGCGTAGGCGGGGTACAGCGCGCGGTCGTTGGCGGGAAAGCCGCCGTGCACCGGGTGGATCTTCAGCGCGACCGCGCCCAGGGCGATCTGGCGGTCAAGCTCCTCGTCGACCGGGTAGTGCAGGTGCGGGTTGACGTTGGCGACCAGTCGGCACCGGTCTCCAGGATGATTGGTCAAAGGGAGCAGGTCCTCGACCGGCTGGATGCCGGTCACCTTGGGGCTGTACTCGGCCAGCAGCAGCGCCACGTCCACCCCCTGGCCGGCCAGGTAGGCGTCGAAACGGCCCGGGCTGACCGTGCCCGTGTCCGAGTAGACCTCTTTGAGCACAGCGGCGTCGCCGAACTGGTCCGCCCACACCCGCCAGGCCGGCTTGAGCGTGGGCAGCCGGGCGGCGTGCACGTGCGCGTCGACGAGCGGGCGGCCGTCCAGCATCAGCCGGCCTCCTGGCGTATCCGGGGACTCTGGCTCAGGTCAGGTGCACGTACTCGTAGTCGAACGGCTGGCCGTTGATGCCGTTGCGCGGCGGGGCGATCCATGCTGCGATCTTGCCGCGTTCGTGGACCGGCCGCATCAGCGAGCGCACATGGGTCTTGTCGACCTCGGTGGGCAGCCACCCCACCTGGCGGCGGTCCCACTCCTGCGCGGAGAGCCGCTCCCCGTCCGGCGTCGCCTCGATCCCGGCGAACGCCCCGACCTTGCGGTTGAAGGCCACGTGCGGCAGCTTCAGCCGGGCCTCCAGGCCGGCGCTCTCCAGGATGCGGTTCCACCGCTTGACGCCGCCCTCGCAGTCGGCGATGTACTCCCGGCGCAGGTCGGTATTCAGCCCGACCAGCGCGGCCACCTCGGCCTGCGCGATCTGGCCATCCTCGTCGACAGTGTCCACCAAGATCGAGTCGTTGGTCAGCTTGTGGTCGTCCCGCCGCCGGCCCTCCAGCCAGCGGCCCTTCAGCCCGGCCGTGTAGTAGTTCGCCACGTTCGTCGACGTCTCGCCGCCGAACAGGTCCAGCGACACCGAGTAGTGGAAGTTCAGGTACTTCTGGATCACGTCGAGCGGGATGCCGCCGCGCGCCGCCACCTCGTCGGTGTCGTGCTCGGTCATCAGCCGCGCGGTGCGCTCGACCACGCGGTCGACCCCGGTGGTCCCGACCATCATGTGATGCGCCTCTTCCTTGAGCATGAACTCGCAGGTGCGTGACAGCGGGTCGAAGGCGGACTCCTTCAGCGTGCCGAGCTGGTACTTGCCGTCGCGGTCGGTGAAGTACGTGAACATGAAGAACGACAGCCAGTCCGGCGTCTCCTCGTTGAACGCGCCCAGGATGCGCGGCGCGTCCTGGCTGCCGGAGTTGCGGTGCAGCAGTTCCTCGGCCTCCTCGCGCCCCTCGCGGCCGAAGTAGGCGTGCAGCAGGTACACCATCGCCCACAGGTGCCGGCCCTCCTCCACGTTCACCTGGAACAGGTTGCGCAGGTCGTACAGGCTCGGCGCGGTGGCGCCCAGGTTGCGCTGCTGCTCGACCGAGGCAGGCTCGGTGTCACCCTGGATGACGATCAGCCGGCGCAGATCGGAGCGGTACTCGCCGGGTACCTTCTGCCACGGCGGCTCCCCCTTGTGCTCCCCGAAGCCGACCCGCCGGTCCGGGTCGCGCTCGGCCAGGAAGATGCCCCACCGGTAGTCGCGCATGGCCACGTGCCCGAAGTGGGCCCACCCCTCGCGGCCCACGTTGACCGCGGTGCGCAGGTAGACGTCCCGCGTCGGCAGCGTCGGGCCCATCGACTCCCACCAGGACAGGAAGTTGGGCTGCCACGACTCGAGCGCCCGCTGCAGCCGCCGGTCATCGGCCAGGTCGACGTTGTTCGGGATCTTCTCGGCGTAATCGGGGGCAGAGGTCACGGTTCAGACTCGCTTCCGGTCGAATTGGGCGCGCTGCCCGGTGCCGAACCGGCGCAGCGCACCGTCCGCCCCGGACGCGTTGGGCCGGTTGAAGATCCAGTTCTGCCAGGCGGTCAGCCGGCCGAAGATCTTCGTCTCCATGGTCTCCGGGCCGGCGAAACGGTAGTTGGCCTCCAGCCCGGTGAGCGCGTCCGGGCTGAAGCTGGCCCGCTCCTCGACCGCGATCCTGACCTCCTCGGCCCAGTCGATGTCGTCGGGCGCGAACGTGACCAGGCCGAGGTCCTCGGCCTGCTCGGCGTCCAGCGGCCGGCCGGCCGCCTCGCGCGCGGCCGCCAGCGCCGCGTCGTCGCCGAGGAACCGGGTCTGCAGCCGGGTCAGCCCGTTGCCCATGGGCAGCGGGCCCAGGTTCATCTCCCCCAGGATGACCACGGCCGGCTCGGCGTCCGGGTCGACATCCTCGAAGACCCCGGACAGCATGAACGAGCGGTCGGCGGCCAGGGCCAGCTCCAGCAGCGACCCGGCGAAGCAGCTGCCCGGCTCGATCAGCGCGATCAGGCTGCGGCTGGTCACGTCGAGGCGCTTGTAGGTGCGCTTGAGGTAGTGCACGATCTCGTTGGCCAGCCAGTCGCCGGAGTTCTCCAGCAGCAGCCGGTCGCAGGCCAGCACGCGTTCCGGGTCGCCCGAGGTCTTGAGGATCCAGGTGCCGAGCTCGAGCTCGTTGGTGCGCAGGTCGAGGATCAGGTCGTCGAGCTCGCGGGTCATCGCGAGGGTCCAGAACGCGTCCCCCTGGGCGCGGATCCCGGGCGCGCCGGCGGGCGGGTCCTGCTCCGGGCCGGCGATCGTGATCGTCACCGTGCCGGCCTCGCGGTCGAGGGCCGCGGTCACGTGCCGGTAGCCGATGCGGTCGTCGTCGCGCTGCTTGGCCAGCGGGGTCAGCGCGATCCCGGGCGCGTCCGCCGGGCGGCGGGAGCGGGACCCGAGCTCCGCGGCGCGCTCGGCCACGGCCTCGTCCCACCTCGGCCGGGGCACGACCTCGTCGACCAGCTTCCAGGCCGCCGCCTTCGGCCCGCCCAGCCCCTCGGACTTGGTGGCGAAGTAGTCGGCCCGGTCGCGGCGCACGTGCCGCTTGTCGACCACCCGGGTCAGCCCGCCGGTGCCAGGCAGCACCCCGAGCAGCGGCAGTTCCGGCAGGGACACCACCGACGAGCGGTCGTCGATCAGCATGATGTGGTCGCAGGCCAGCGCGAGCTCGTAGCCGCCCCCGGACGCGGTGCCGTTCAGCGCGGCCAGGTAGGCCTGGCCGGAGTTCGCCGACGCGTCCTCCATGCCGTTGCGCGTCTCGTTGGTGAACTTGCAGAAGTTCACCTTCCACGGGTGCGACGCCGCGGCCAGCATCCGGATGTTCGCGCCCGCGCAGAAGATCTTGTCCTTGACGCTGGTCAGCACCACCGTGCGCACCTCGGGGTGCTCGAACCGCAGCCGCTGCACCGCGTCGTACAGCTCGATGTCCACGCCCAGGTCGTAGGAGTTCAGCTTCAGCTCGTAGCCCTCGCGCAGGCCCGCGTGCTCGTCGACGTCCATGGCCAGCGTCGCCACCGCCCCGTCGACGGACAGCCGCCAGTGCCGGTACCGGCTCGGCTCCACCCGGAACTCGACCCGCCCCGCCGCGGCCCGTTGCGGAATCTGGTCGGTCAGCCCCATGCCTACATGCTCTACATATTGGTGTCATTCAGTCAAGTAGCTGTAGCATATTAAGGCCATGAGCCGTAACGAGACGCCAGCCACCGAGCCGGTGCCGTCGGGCCTGCCGCGGCGGCACGCGGCGGGCGCGCCCAGCGCCCGCGGGCTGCTGTTCACCCTGCTCGGCGAGTTCGTGCTGCCCGGCGGCGGCACCGCCTGGACGTCGGCGGTCATCGCCGCCTTCGCGCGGCTGGGCGTCGGGGAGAAGGCGACCAGGCAGGCGCTGATGCGCACCGCGGCCGGCGGGTGGCTGCGGGCCGAGAAGGACGGCCGCCGCACCCGCTGGCATCTCACCGGAGCCGCGCAGCAGCTGCTGACCGACGGCGCCGAGCGCATCTACTCGTTCCGGCCGGGCGCCGAGGACTGGGACGGGCGCTGGCTGCTGGTGGCGGCGCGGGTCCCCGACGGCGACCGCAGCGCCCGGCACGCCGTGCGCACCAGGCTGAGCTGGGCGGGCTTCGGCTCGCTGAGCCCCGGCCTGTGGATCAGCGCGCATCCGGAACGGGAGGCCGAGGCGGCGGCGGTGCTGCGCGAGGCCGGCCTGGCCGGGGACGCTCACGTGTTCGTCGCGACCCGGTCCGGCCTGGCCGACGCGAGCGGCATGGTGCGCGCGGCGTGGGACCTGGCGGCGATCGAGCGGGAGTACGAGCGGTTCATCGGGGAGTTCAGCGGCCCCGGGCCGGATGACGTGCTGGCCCGGCAGATCGGGCTGGTGCACGCCTGGCGCCGGTTCCCGGCCATCGATCCGGCGCTGCCGGCCGCGCTGCTGCCGGCCCGGTGGAGCGGCCTCGAGGCGGCCCGGCTGTTCGCCGGGCGGCACGAGCGCTGGTCCGGCGGCGCGCAGCTGGAGTGGAAGCGCCTGAACGAGCAGCCGGGCTAGCCAGTTCCAGGATCCTGGAACTGCGCGCCGCCGGCGAACGCCCTCCGGCCGCCCGGCGTTGACCAGGGCATGAATGGCACCATCTTCAGGCGCGGCCCCGCGGTGGCCCTGGCGGCGGCCGGCGGCCTGCTGATCATCGGCGGAGTCCTGCTGGTGACCGTGCCGTTCCGCCACGGCACGGTGCCGCAGTGGAACGGCGTGTGTTCCTCCGGTATCGGGCAGATCGGGCAGCTCGTCGACCCCGCGGCGCAGCAGGACTGCGGCCTGGTGAGCCTCGCCGATCACCTGATCGGCTGGCTGTTCGCCGGCGGGGTCGTGGCCCTGGCCGCCTCCGTGCTGCTGTGGATGACGCGGCCGCGCGTCGCGCCGTAGCCGTTCCCGGCGCACAGGTGTGGCCACCGGCTTGGGCCGAGCCGGTCAGGCGTCCAAGCGGCGAGCCCGGGCCGCCCGCCCCCGGGTCGAGGCCGGGACCCGCCGCTTGCTATCTGCTGATCATTCGCTGGCGTGCCAGGCGACGTAGAACGCCTCGCCACCGTACAGCGGGCCCGCCGAGGCCATCAGGTCGGGCCCGTTGACCATGTTGATCCCGGACGAGGTCCACAGCCCGCCCGAGCCGAAGCTGCCGTTGGCCCCGCTGCCGGAGGTGGCCAGCATGTCGGTCTGGTTGTCCATGCCGAAGGCGGCCAGCGGGAACCCGGCGGGCACCGAGCCGTTAAAGGCCTCGGTAATCACCTCGCCGTTGGCATCCTTGCAGGTCGAGCCCGACGGGCAGGCCTGCACGGTCGTCATCGAGGCCCCGGTCGTGCGGTCCTGCAGGACCAGCTCCCACCCGGTGGACACCTTCTGGACAATGGCGACCATCGCGTCGCCGGCGCTGATCCCGCCGAACGTCACCGCCACCGCCGGGAACATCTCGTAGAACCCGAAGTAGGTCGGCACGGACGTGGCCGTGGCCGAGGCGCACTCGGCGCCGATGCCGGTCTGCTCGACCGTGCCGTTGGTGAACCCGTCCAGGCCAGTCCAGTCGGAGAACACGGCCGCCCCCCCGGTGCCGATCGTGCTGGCGGCGCAGTTCAGGCTCGGGACAGAGAACGCGACCTGTACCCGCTTGATCGTCTGCCCGGACTTGGCGGTGAGCGCGTACCCGCTCCAGTTCGTGGAGTTAACCGTGCTGGCCTTCACCCCCCGCCGCTGGACTAGCGCCGTGCGGTAATGGATCCCCGAGATGGCGTGCATCGACCCGGCGTACCGCACCGTGCCCAGCCGCGGGAGGCCGGCGGGGGCGGCGCTCGCCGCGACGCTGCGGTTAGCGGCCGTGGCCGCGGGCAGGCTGAGAGCCAGGGCCGCCGCGAGCGCCGAGGCGGCACCGACGGCAGCCAAAATCCTGATCTTGTTCATGTGACCGGTCCTTTTGAGGCAGGAGACGCTTGGGATGTAGAGCAGGCCAAAGCCGCGGGAAGCGTTCGGCGTCGTAAACGGGCCGGGGGCTGGCTAACAGTAGCAGCCCAGACGGGCGGCCGGAAGTCTGGTTATATATCGGTTATCTCCGGTTAACGATCTTGGTCGCCGGCCCGCATCCCGGCGGGCTCAGTTAGGCGATCAGCCGGGCCCCGGGACCGGGCACCGGGGTGACCTCCCGGGCCGAGTGCACCGGGTGCCCCTCGGCGCAGCGCAGTTCCAGATGCACCGGCGCCCCGCAGTCCCGGTGCGTCAGCTCGGCCACCGGACCGGCCGGGCTCGCCGCGTACTCGTTACCCCACTCCAGCAGGGCCACGATGAGCGGGAACAGCGCCAGGCCCTTCTCGGTCAGCCGGTACTCGCTGCGCGAGCGCTGGCCGGGCTCGCGGTAGGGCACCTTGCGCAGCAGGCCCTGGGCCACCAGGCGGGCCAGCCGGTCGCTGAGGATCTGGCGCGGCGCGCAGATGCGCCGCCGGATGTCGTCGAAGCGGCGGACGCCGTTGAACGCCTCCCTGAGCACCAGGAAGGTCCACTTCTCCCCCACGATGGCCAGGGCTGCGCCGATCGTGCAGTTCTCGGTGTCGTAGTCGAGGACCCAGGGACGGTTCATCTCCACATGCTAAGTCTAGTTGACAGACTTAGCAACGACGGAGCATGCTGGGTCTGTGACTCGAACTCAGGAAGAGCTGCCGGGCAGCATCGAGATCCGCGCCGCGTCGTCCGCTGACTGCGAGGCGATCAAGTCGTTCATCGCCGGGCTGTCCCTGCGCGCCCGGTTCCTCAGGTTCTTCACCCCGGCCTCGCCGCCGACCCCGGCCGTGCTGCGGGGACTGTGCGGGGGCGGGCGCACCACCGACGTGCTCGTCGCGACCGCCGGCGGCGCGGTCATCGGCCATGCGATGGCGGCCGACGTCGTCGCGCCGGACGGCGGCCGGGTCACCGACATCGGGCTCGTAGTGGCCGACCGCTGGCAGCACCACGGCGTCGGCTCGGACCTGCTGGGCCGGGTGATCACGCGGGCGGCGGCGCGCGGGGTGGGCGCGCTGGAGATGGACGTCCTGCCCGAGAACCGGCCGATGCTGGCGATCATCTCCCGCCGCTGGGCGGACGCGAAGTACGAATACGGCGGCGGCTCGGTGACCGTCCGGGTGCCGCTGGCCGGCGGCGCGCCCGCGCCGGAGGGAGGTGGCCGGCGGCAGCGCTCCGGGCCGCGTGACGTGCTGCCGGACGCCCACCTGGACCGGCAGGGCCTGGACCGGCCGGGCACCGGTCATCGGGACGAGCCCCAGGCCGGCTCGCCCCGCCGGCGCGGCTATCAGTGGCAGGACCCCGCCGTCTCCGCCGCCGCGGCCCCGGCCATGGCGGGCCTCGACTTCCTCCGGGCCATCGCCGACGGCACGCTGCGGTGCGAGGGCACGGTCATCCACCTCGGCTCCCGCACCGCGCTGGCCCAGGCCAGCCTCAGCGACGGCGGCGGCCGGCGCTACGCGCACGCGACCAGCAGCTGCCTGATCTTCCGCCCCTGACCGCCCGGGCCTGCCCGGCAGGCCTCGGCTCAGTCTGCGTACAGCGCGTCGATGACGTCGGCGTACTTGGCGTGCACCACCCGCCGCTTGAGCTTCAGCGTGGGCGTCAGCTCTTCGCTCTCCGCGGTCCACTCCACCGGCAGCAGCCGCCACCGCTTGACCTGCTGAACCCGGGCCAGCCGCCCGTTCGCTTCGGCCACGGCCTCGCCCACCTCCTCCAGGACCGCCGGCTGCTCGGCCAGCTCGGCCAGCGAGGACGCCTCGATCCCGCGGGCCCGGGCCCACGCCGGCGCCACGTCCCCGTCCAGGGTCAGCAGCGCCACCACGTACCGCCGCCGGTCCCCGTAGCTCAGCGCCTGGCCGATCAGCGGGTGGACGACCAGCAGGTTCTCGATCGCGGCCGGCGAGATGTTCTCCCCGCCCGAGGTGATGATGAGCTCCTTCTTGCGGTCCACGACCGACAGGAAGCCCTCGTGGTCCATCGACCCGATATCGCCCGTGTGCAGCCACCCGTCGTCGTCGATCAGCTCGGCGGTGCGCCCCGGCAGGTTGAGGTACCCGGGGGTGTTCAGCGGCCCTCGGGCCAGGATCTCCCCGTCCTCGGCGATCCTGACCTCCATGCCGGGCACCGGCCGGCCGACGGTGCCCAGCCGGAACTCCCCCGGGCGGTTGGTCGTGAACGCGCCGGTGGTCTCGGTCATCCCGTACACGTCGTAGATCTTCAGGCCGAGCCCGGCGAAGAACTCCCCCACGTCGGGCGGCAGCGGCGCCGCCCCGCTGGACACGACCTCGGCCTGGCCCAGGCCGAGCAGCGCCCGGATCGGCTGCAGCATGCTCTCGTCGGCCCGGCGGAACTCCTCGGCCAGGTCGTCGGGGGTGGTGCGGCCGAACTCACAGCTGTGCACGTACCGGCGGCCGGTCTCCATCGCCGCCTCGACCGCGGCGCGCTTGGCCGGGTCCGGCTCGACCGACAACAGGGCCTGGATGCCCGCCTGGATCTTCTCCCAGACCCTGGGCACGCCGAAGAAGAGCGTGGGCTGGGCCGCGCCGAGCGTGGCGAGCAGGCCCGTGGCGGCGTCGTGGCAGAAGTACGCGTGCCCGGCGAAGTGCACCGGCAGGTAGATGCCGAGGACCCGCTCGGCAATGTGGGCCAGCGGCAGGTAGGACACGCCGCGGATGTGCTCCATCGCGTACCCGGTGACGTCCGCGGTGGTGACCTCGTACAGCACGCTGCGGTGGGTGACCACGACGCCCTTCGGGTTGCCCGTGGTGCCCGAGGTGTAGAGCAGGGTCACCGGGTCGTCGGGGCCGATTGCCGCCACCCGGTCGGCCACCGCGCCGGGCTCGGCGGCGAGCCGCTCCCGGCCCAGCGCGACGAAGTCGGCCCAGGTGAGGTACTGATCGCCGGGCGGGCAGGCCGCCGTGTCCCTGACGATGATCTTCTTCAGGCGGGGCAGCCCGGCCAGCGCGGCCTGCCAGCGGGCCAGCTCCGACGCGCCGTCGAGCACGGCGATCCTGGCCTCGCAGTCGCTGGCCACGTACCCGATCTGGTCCGCGGCCAGGGTGGCGTAGAACGTCACCGGCACTCCCCCGGCGTGCACCACGCCGAGGTCGGCCAGCACGTGCTCGACCCGGTTCGGCAGCATCAGCGCGACCCGCTCACCCGGCTGCAGGCCGAGCCCGATCAGCCCGGCCGCGAGCTCGAGGGCCTGCTGGCGGGTCTGGGCCCAGGTGAGGGTCTGCCACGGCCCGTCGTCGTCGCGGTCGGAGTACGCGGGCTCGCCGCCCGACCGCTCGGCGGTGAGCGCCAGCATGCCGCACAGGGTGGCGCCGTTCGCCGCCGCCGCCGCCTCCGTGTCCGCCCGCTGCTGCAGGATCTCGGCCGTCACAGCCCACCCCCTCCTCGGCGGGGATCTCTCCCCGGATGCCTGATCGTCATGCCACCATGCCGCCGCCTGCGCCGCAAGATGCGGGGCCCAGGGCCCGGCGGGGGGCGGCTGGACGTCTGCTGACCATCCGCAGCCCGGACCCTGACTTTCGCTTGACCCTCGGCTGACCCAACGGTCGGTATGTTGACGCCGGGCGAGGGGGCAGCGGGCACCTGGAGGAATTACCGGATGGTAGTTGCCGAGCCCGGGCTCGCCCGGGCCAGCGGCGCAGGACCGGCATCGCGGTGGCGCGGCTGGATCCTGCCGGCCGCGGCCGCGGCCGCGGCCTGCGCGCTCTCGCTGGCCGCGTACCTGGCCGAGCTGGCCTGGCACCCGGGCCCGATGCTGAACTGGTACGACCTGAACGTTTACGACCACGCCGGCCTGATCGCCCGCAGCCTGCCGCGGCAGCTGTACGCGTGGCAGCTGCACCCCGGGATCAAGTTCACCTACACGCCGTTCGCCGCGGTGCTCTTCGCCGCCTGCTCGCTGCTGCCCTGGGCGGTGCTGCGGTGGCTGATGACGCTGGCCAGCCTGGGCGGGCTGACCGGGACCGTGTGGTTCACAGTGGGCGCGCTCGGCTGGCGCGGCCGGCCCCGGGCGGCCGCCCTGCTCGCCCTCACCGCGGTCGCGCTGTGGATCGAGCCGGTGCAGCGCGCGCTGCATCTCGGCCAGATCGAGCTGGTGCTGATGGCCCTGATCGCCTGGGACCTGTGCCAGAGCGACGGGCGGAGGTGGAAGGGGGCCGGCGTCGGCCTGGCCGCGGGGATCAAGCTGGTGCCGCTGATCTTCATCCCGTACCTGCTGCTGGCCGGGAAGCGGCGCCAGGCGGCGGTGGCCGCGGCCGTGTTCGCCGGCACCGTGGTGATCGGCTTTGCCGCCCTGCCCCACGCCTCCGCCCAGTGGTGGCTGACCGGCTACTTCCTCCACTCGGGCAACGTGGGCGACGCCGGGTCGCTGCTGAACCAGTCGCTGTTCGGCCTGGTCACCCGGACGGCCGGGGGCGTGCGGGCCGCGACCGGGGTGTGGCTGGGGCTCGCGGCCGCGGTCACGGCGCTCGGCCTGGCCGCCGCCGCGGTGCTGCACCGCAGCGGGCGGACGGTCCAGGGCTGGCTGACCTGCGCGCTGACCGGGCTGCTGGTCTCGCCGATCAGCTGGGATCACCACTGGGTGTGGATCGTGCCGGTCCTGGTGGTGCTCGCGGACGCGGCGGTGCGCGCCCGCGGCGCCGCCCGGTGGGCGTACGGGGCGCTGGCCGCGGGGGTTGCGGCGCTGTTCGCTGCCTGGCCGGATCACTGGGCCGGCCCGGGCGCGCTGGTCCCCCAGGGCCTGCTCGGGTTCTTCACCGGCCCGCACCCCGTGCACCTGAAGTATCACCTGTACGGCCTGCAGGTAATCAGCTGGAATCTGTACGTGCTGGTCGGCCTGGCGCTGTTCGCGCTGGCGGTGGCGGCGGCGGTGCGGGCCCGGCTCGTCCCCGCCGAGCCCCGGCTGCGAGCCGGCTGAACCCGGGCGGCGGCCGGCCGAGCGCCAGCGAGGGCCGCCGGATGGCCCTATCCTGTGTCCCTGGAGTACGCGTGCCGGGAGCGCGCGGGGATGGCGGCATATCTACCCTCGGGGGAAGGACGCCAATGGCACGGGCAGAGTCGGGTCTCGCCCCCATGGTCGAAGCGCAGCAGCCGGCCCGCGGCCGGGCGGGCTGGCGAGCGCTGGCCTGCGCCGCCGCGGCCTTCGCGGTGGCGGTCGGCGCGTACGCGGCCGACGTGGCGACCCACCCGATCAGGCTCACCATGGGCTGGTTTGACCTCAACATCTACAACCACGCCGGCCTGATCGTCCGGCATGCCCCGGACACCCTCTACACCTGGCATTTCCTGCCGGGCGTCCAGTACCTCTACACACCGTTCGCCGCGCTCGGGTTCGCGGTCGGCTCGCTGCTGCCCTGGGCGGTGCTGAAGTGGCTGATGACGGCGGCCAGCCTGGCCGCGATGGTGTTCACCGTCTGGGTGACGTTCGGGCAGCTCGGCTGGCGGGGCCGGGACCGCGCCGCGGCGGTGCTCGCGGTCGGTTCGGTCGCGCTGTGGACCGAGCCGGTGCTGCGCTCGCTGCAGGTCGGCCAGATCGAGCTGGTGCTGATGGCGCTGATCGCCTGGGATCTGTGCCAGCGCGACGACCGGAAGTGGAAGGGGGTCGGCGTCGGCCTGGCCGCGGGGATCAAGCTGGTGCCGCTGATCTTCATCCTGTACCTGCTGCTGGCCGGGAAGCGGCGTCAGGCGGCGGTCGCGTCGGCCGTGTTCGCCGGCACCGTGGTGATCGGGTTCGCCGCGCTGCCGCATGATTCGGTGAAATGGTGGCTGACCGGCTACTTCCTGCACGCGGGCGATTTCTCGAACACCAGCCAGGGATCGCTGCTGAACCAGTCGCTGCTGGCCCTGATCACCCGCACGCCTGCGGGCGCGGGCTCGGTGACCGTGCTCTGGCTGCTGCTCGCCCTCCTCGTCGGCGGCCTCGGGCTGGCGTCGGCCGCCCTGTTCGCCCGGACCGGCCGGCCGACGGCGGGCTGGGTGACCTGCGCGGTGACCGGGGTGCTGATCTCCCCGATCAGCTGGGACAACCACTGGGTGTGGATCGTGCCGGTGTTCGTGCTGCTCGCGGACGCGGGCTTCCGCGCCCGCGGCGCGGCCCGGTGGGGATACTGGGGGTTCGGCGCGGCGCTGGCCGGGGTGTTCGCGGACTGGCCGACCCACTGGACCGGGCGGCTGGCCTTCGTCCCGCACGGGCTGGTCGGGTTCGACGTTCGCAGGCACCCGATGAGCGAGATCTTTCACCTGAGCAGCGTTCAGCTGATCAGCTGGAACCTCTTCGTGCTCGGCGGCCTGGTGATGTTCTCCTTCATGGTGGGCCGGGCCTGGCTGGCCTGGCGTAACCACCGCAGCGCGGCCGTTACCTGATCCGCCGGCCCATCTCCTCGGTGTCGTACCCGCCCAGTTCCTCCACCGAGGCCCGGAACCGGCCGGAGCGCAGCAGCGCCCACAGCGGCGCCAGCCGCGGGCTGTCCATCTCCGCCGCGGCCACGACCAGGTCGTACGGCTCGCGCGTGACCGGCAGGAAGTCGAGGCCGAAGGCGCGCGCGGCCGCCATGATCCCGAGCCCGGCGTCGCCGCGCCCGGCGGCGACCGCCGCGGCCACGGCCAGGTGGGTGGGCTCCTCGCGCGCGTAGCCGTCCACGGCGCCGGGGCTGATCCCTTGCCGCCGCAGCTCATGGTCGAGCAGCACGCGGGTGCCCGCCCCGCGCTGGCGGTTGACGTAGCGCACCCCGTCGCGGGTCAGGTCCTCGATCCCCTTCAGGCCCAGGGGGTTGCCGGCCGCGACGATCAGGCCCTGATCACGGTGCACGAGCCGGATCACGGACACCTCGCGCCCGGCCAGCACCCGGTCGAGGTAGGGCAGGGTGTACTCGCCGGTGGCCGGGTCCAGCAGGTGGGACCCGGCGACGTGGCACAGCCCGTCGCGCAGGGCCACCAGCCCGCCCAGCGAGCCGACGTTCGAGGACGCCAGGGTGACCTGCGGGTCCGCGGCGCGCAGCGCCGAGGCGGCCAGGTCCAGGACGAGGTCGTGCGATCCGATGGCGACGATCGTGCCGGAGATCTCGTCCAGGCCGCGCAGCAGCTCGACCTCGACCTCGTCGCCCGGGTGGTGGCCCTCCAGCCCGGCCGGCACGACGAGCAGCCCGTCGGCCCGGACCAGCGAGGTCAGCACGCCGGCCCCGCGGGGCAGCGGGCTGGCGACCATCGCGGCGCCCACCATGCCCAGGCGCACCCGCACCCAGTCGTCCATGCCGAGCGGGGAGGCGAGCTTGCGGGCCAGCCGGGCCCGGGCCCGCGGGCGGCGGCGGGGGGCGGCTCCCTCCAGGTCGGCCAGCAGCGGCGCGGCGAAGATGTCGAAGGTCAGCGCGGCGGACACCGGGTAGCCGGGGGCCCCGAGCACCGGGGTGCCGTCGACGACGCCGAGGACGACCGGGTGGCCCGGCCGCACCGCCACGCCGTGCACGGCCAGCGTCCCGAGCTGGGCCACGATCCGGGCGGTGTAGTCGTCCCGGCCCGCGCTCGAGCCCGCCACGATGATGAGCAGGTCGCAGTCGGTCACGGCCGCGCGGACCGCCGCGGCCAGGCCGGCCGGGTCGTCGGGTTCGATCGGCAGGCAGTGCGCCACCGCGCCGGCCTCGCGGGCCTGGGTGGCCAGCATCAGCGAGTTGGTGTCGAGGATCTCCCCGGTCCCGGTCGGCGCGCCGATCGGGCGGACCTCGTCGCCGGTGGGCAGGACCGCGACCACCGGGGCGCGCCGCACGCTCAGCTGCGTGGACCCGGCGGCGGCGGCCGCGGCCAGGTCCACGGCCCGCAGCCGGTGGCCCTCGGGCAGCAGCAGCTCGGCCGTGCTCACGTCCTCGCCCACCGAGCGCACGTGCTGGTAGGGCGGCACGGCGGCGCGCAGCTCGGCGGCCGCGCCGGCGTAGTGCACGTGCTCGCGCATCACCACCGCGTCCCGCCCGGCGGGCATCGGGTCGCCGGTGTCGACGACGTCGTAGGCGTCCGGTTCCAGGTAGACCGGGGTGGTCTCGCTGGCGCCGAGGGTGTCGGCGGCGCGGACCGCGATCCCGTCCATGCCGGCCGCGTCAAAGGGCGGGGAGGAGCGGGTGGCCCACACCGGCTCGGCGGTGACCCGGCCCGCGGCGTCCTGCACCCGGAGCCGGACGGCCGGCAGCCGGGACGGGCAGCCCGCGGCCGCGCGGGCGCCGCGCCAGGCGTCGAGGGCGCGGTCGGCGGGGACGTCGCGCAGGAACGGGCTATCGGCCATGACGTCAGTCAACGGTACAGGGTGACGTCGACCTCGGTTCCCGCGTCGAGCCCGGTCGCATCCTCGGGCACGATCACGTACCCGTCGGCCGCGGTGAGCACCGACAACAGTGCCGACAGCCCGTAAACCGGGCTGGCGACCCCGTCGGCCACGCGGACCTGCACGACATCCAGCCGCCCGGCGGCCGAGGCCAGGTCGCGGTCCAGCCGCGCCCGCGTCACCGGCTCGGTCGGCGGCGCGGTGCACCCGCCGACGAGCCGCACGAGCGGCATCCCGATCAGCCGGAAGATCACGAGCGCGGAACGGGGGTTGCCCGGCAGCCCGATGACCGGCACTCCCGCGGACTCGGCCAGCAGCGTGGGCTTGCCGGGCCGGATCGCGAGGCCGTGGCACCAGATGCCGGGCGGGCCGAGCCGGCCGACCGCGGCCGCGGTCTCGTCGCGCGCTCCCACCGACGAGCCGGCCGAGATCACGATCAGGTCGCTGCCGGCCAGCGCCGCGCGCAGGGCGTCCTCGAGCAGGCCGGCGTCGTCCGGGATGATCCCGCCGCGCGCCGGCTCCCCGCCCGCCTCGGCGACCAGCGCGGTGAGCGCGGCCGCCGTGGCGTCGCGAACCTGGCCCGGGCGCAGCGTCGCGGTCTCCGGCGGCACCACCTCGTCGCCGGTGGACAGGACCGTCACCCGCGGGCGCGCGTGCACGGCCACGCTGGTGACCCCGGCCGCCGCCAGCATGCCGAGGTCCTGGGCGCGCAGCGGGCGGCCCGCGGGTACGAGCTCGGCCCCGGCCGCGGCGTCCTCGTCGGCGCGGACGACGCCATCGCCGGGGGCCACGGGCCGGACCACCTCGATGGTGCCGGCCGCCACCTCCTGGGTGTACTCGACCATCACCACGGCGTCCGCGCCGGGGGGCAGCATGCCGCCGGTGGGCATGCTGACCACGGTGCCCGGGCCGACGGTGACGCCGGGCTCGGCGCCCATCCGGACCGCGCCGGCCACGTCAAGGTAGCCGGGCAGGCCCTCGGAGACCCCGTAGGTGTCGGCCGCCCGCACCGCGTAGCCGTCCACGGTCGAGCGGGCGAACCCGGGCAGCGGGTGCGGCGCGGTGACCGGCGCCGCCGGGACCCGGTGCAGGGCCTCGCCCAGCGGGACGGTCTCGGCCGGGGTGCGGCGCTGCGGCCGGAATCCGGCCAGGGCCTCGGCCACGGTCCGGGTGGCGAAGAATTCCCGGCCTCGCGAGCCGCCGGGACCGCTCGAGCCGGGTGGCGTGCGCGTTATGTGCTCTGTCGTGGTTCCTCCCGGCGCTCCCCGAGGCGGAGCACGCTCGCCACCGGGCCCAGGGCCACCTGGCCGAGGCCGCAGATCGAGGTCTTGCGCAGGGTCTCTTCCAGCTGGCGGATCTGACCGTTGACCTCGGCCGGCCCGCCGCCCGCCGCGAGCAGCTCGGACAGGATCTGGTGTGCCTTGGCCGATCCCACCCGGCACGGGACGCACTTGCCGCAGGACTCGTTGCGGAAGAAGCGCAGCACGTTCGTGGCCGCGGCCAGCAGGTCGGTGCCCTCGGCCATCACCACCAGCGCGCCCGAGCCGAGCATCGACCCGGCCGCGGCCAGCGCGTCGAAGGTGAGCGGCACGTCGAGCCGGTCGGGCCCGAGGAAGTTCGACGACGCGCCGCCCGGCTGGATCGCGCCCACCGCGCGGCCGCCGCTCACGCCGCCGGCCAGTTCCAGCAGGTCGGCGGCGGTGCTGCCCATCGGCACGCAGTACACGCCCGGGCGCTCGACGTGCCCGGAGACCGCGAAGAACTTCAGCCCGGTGCCGCCGTTCGTGCCCTGCCGCTTCCACCAGTCGGCCCCGCGCGCGGCGATGACCGGGACGTGCGCGAGCGTCTCCACCGAGTTCATCAGCGTCGGCTGGCCCCACAGGCCGTAGGTCCCGGGGAACGGCGGCTTGTTGCGCGGCTCCCCGCGGTGGCCCTCCATGCACTCGATCAGCGCCGATTCCTCGCCGAGGATGTAGCCGCCCGGCGAGGTGAACAGCTCTACCGAGAGCCGGCGGCCGGAGCCCGCTGCGTCCGGCCCCACCAGCCCGGCGGCGCGTAGCGACTCGATCTCGCGGCGGACCACCGCCTCCTCCGGGCCGTACTCGTGCCGGATGAACACCCAGCCTTCCTCGGCGCCGACCGCCGCCATCGCGAGCAGCAGCCCCTCCAGCACCAGGTGCGGCTGCTCGGCGAGGATCTGCCGGTCCTTGAACGTCCCCGGCTCCGACTCGTCGGCGTTGCAGATCACGTACTTCGGCCTGGCCGTTTGCGCGGCGACCAGCCCCCACTTCCGGCCGGCCGGGAAGCCGGCCCCGCCCATCCCGCGCAGCCCCGAGTCCTGCAGCGCGGTGACGACCTGATCGGCGTCGAGCTCTCCGGAAAGCAACCTGCGCAGCACTCCGTACCGCTCGTGCCCGGCCGGGTACGGGTCGTTGGGCCAGGGCACGCCGCCGCCGTAGGCGCGAGGCAGGGGCTCGGCCCGGTGCCCGGTCCGGGCCGCGGTGACCATCGCGTCGGTGTCGTCGGCCGCGGACGGGCACTCGTTGACGGCCACCGCGGGCGCCGCATCGCACCGGCCGAGGCAGGACACCTCGGTGAACTCGGTCTCGGCGTCGTCGCCGTAGCGTTCCCGCAGGGCCGCGATGCGCTGGTCGGCGCCCTGCAGCCAGCAGGTCAGGTCGTGGCAGACGTGCAGCGCGACCTTGGCCGGCGGGTCGGTGCGGAAGTGCGGGTAGAACGAGATCAGCCCCTGGATCTCGTACAGCGGCCGGCGCACGTCGCGCGCCAGGGCCTCCAGTTCCTCACGCGGCAGCCAGCCGACCCGTTCCTGGATCGCGTGCAGCGCCGGGATCAGGCTCGGGCCGGGGAACTTGCCCGCCCGCGCCTCGACACCCGGCACCCGTGCCTGGGCCTTGGCCATTACTGCCCCCGGGCCTGGGGCGCGGCCTCGCTGACCGACTCGGCCCGGTCCGGGCCGGCCGCCGCCTCGATGCGCACGGCGCAGAACTTGAACTCGGGGATCTTGCCGAACGGGTCGATCTCGTCGATGGTCAGCAGGTTGGCCGCGGCCTCGCGGAAGTGGAACGGGATGAAGCAGCTGCCGCGGCCCTCCCGGTAGGAGAAGCGGGTGGCCAGCACGATCGTGCCGCGGCGTGAGGTGACCCGGGCCATCTCGCCGTCGGCCAGGCCGAGCTCGGCCGCGTCGTCGGGATGGATATACACCTCGGGCCGCGGGCTGATCGCGTCGAGCGCATAGGACCGGCGGGTCATCGAGCCGGTGTGCCAGTGCTGCAGCAGCCGGCCGGTATTGAGCACGAACGGGTAGTCCTCGCTGGGCAGTTCCTTGGCCGGCAGCCACTCGGCGGGCACCAGGTGGGCCAGCCCGTCGTCGGTGTTGAACCGCTCGCCGAACATCACCACGGTCCCGTCGCTATGCTCCGGGTCAGGGTTCGGGTAGAGCTTGCCGGTCAGCCCGAGGTTGTCGTAGCTGAGGTTCTTATAGCTGGCCATCACCGAGACGATCTCGTCGAAGACCTCACGGGGCGATGAGTACTCCCAGCCGAGCCCGATCCGGTTAGCGATGTCCTGCACGACCTCCCAGTCCACCCGGGCCTGGCCCGGCGGGTCGAGCACCTTCCGGCCGAGCTGGACCCGGCGGTCGGTGTTGGTGTAGGTGCCATCCTTCTCCAGGTAGGACGAGGCGGGCAGGATCACGTCGGCGAACTCCGCGGTCTCGGTCAGGAAGATGTCCTGGACCACGAGGAAGTCGAGCGCGGACAGGGCCTTGCGGACCTTGTTGATGTTGGGGTCGGACAGGAACGGGTTCTCGCCCAGCATGTACATGCCCCGCACGCCGCCCTTGAGCGCCGAGCCGATGATCTCGGTGACGGTCAGGCCGCGCTTGGGGTCCAGGTCGTCGGTGTTCCATAGCTGCGTGAACCTAGCGCGGACGTCGGGGTTGTCAGCCTTCTGGTAGTCCGGGTAGTACATCGGGATCAGGCCCATGTCCGAGGCGCCCTGCACATTGTTCTGCCCGCGGAGCGGGTGCAGCCCGCTGCCCGGCCGCCCGACGTTGCCGGTGATCGCGCACATCGCGATCAGGCAGCGGGCGTTGTCGGTGCCGGTGGTGTGCTGGGAGATGCCCATGCCCCAGAAGATCACGCCCGCGCCTGCCTCGCCCCAGGCCCGCGCCACCCGCCGGATCACGTCGGCGTCCACCCCGGTGATCTGGGCGGCCCGCTCCGGCGGGTAGTCCCTGACGGTCTCGGCCAGGGCCTCGTAGTTGGTCGTCCGGTTCTCGATGAACTCGCGGTCGGTCAGCCCGAGCCTGATCACCTCGTGCATGACCCCGTTGTAGAACGCGACGTCCGTTCCGGGCTTGAGCTGGCAGAAGATGTCGGCGTGGTCGGCCATCTTGTCGGCCCGGGGGTCGACGTAGATGATCGTCGTGCCGCGGCGGCGGGCCTGCTTGAAGAACGACGACGCCACCGGGTGGTTCGCGGTCGGGTTGCTGCCGGTCACGATGGCCACGTCGGCGTTGATCACGTCGCCGTAGGTGGTGGACACCGCGCCGGAGCCGATGCCCTCGAACAGCGCGAACACGCTGGAGGCGTGGCACAGCCGGGTGCAGTGGTCCACGTTGTTGGTGTGGAAGCCGGTCCTGATCAGCTTCTGGAAGAGGTAGGCCTCCTCGTTGGAGCACTTGGCCGAGCCGAAGCCGGCGATCGCGCCCGGCCCGCCCGCGGCGTAGACCTCGGTGAGCCGCCGGGCCACCAGGTCCAGCGCCTCGTCCCAGGTGGCCTCGCGGAAGTGCGGCAGCACCTCGGCGTAGTCGACCAGGCCGCCGGGCTTGCGGCGGCGCTTGTTGCTGCGGCCGCCGTCGCCGTTGCCGCCCCGGCCGTTCCCGCGGCGGCCATTACCGGTGGCGCTGACGTCGCGGCCCGCGCCGAGCTGCCTGCGCTCGGCCCGCTCGTCGGTGTCCTCGAGGTGGTCGCCGCGGTTCATCTCGCCGCGCACGTCGGTGGACAGCGCTCCCTTGGGGTAGGCCTCGTCGCGGCGGATCAGCGGCACGGTGAGGCGCTGCGGCGAGGCCGCGTAGTCCCAGCCGTACCGGCCCTTGACGCACAGTCGGCCCTTCGAGCCCGGCTGGTCCCGGCCCTCGGCGAACGCGATCGCGCGCCGCTCCCGGTCGACGTGGTAGGTGAGCGCGCAGCCGACGCCGCAGTACGGGCAGACGCTGTCCACCTGGTCCAGCTCGCGGCGCGGCCGGATCGGGATGTTGCGGATCGGCTTGTTGGTCAGCGCGCCGGTCGGGCAGGCCGCCACGCACTCCCCGCAGGTCACGCACGACGACGCGCCCATCGGGTCGTTCAGGTCGAAGGCGATCCGGGTGGCGTAGCCCTTGCCGCTGCGGCCGATGACGTCGTTGCCCTGGATGTCGTCGCAGGCGCGGACGCAGCGGTCGCACAGGATGCACGCGTCGTGATCCACCGCGATGACCGGGTTGGACAGGTCGGCGCCCCGGCCCGAGCCTTCGGGCAGGTCGATCTGGCCGGTCAGCCCGAAGTGGTCGGCCAGCACGAGCAGCTCGTTGTCGCCGGTGGTGGTCTGCTTGGGGTCGCGCTCGCGCGCGGGCTGGTCGGCCAGCAGCAGCTCGGTGAGCGTGGCGCGGTTGCGCTCGACGTCGGGCGTGGCGGTCTTGACCTCCATGCCGTCCTCACACGGGCGCACGCACGCGGCGGCGTAGGCGCGCGCACCGACGTCCACCACGCACATCCGGCAGACGCCCACGGGGTCGTAACGCTCGTCGTGGCACAGGACCGGGATCTCGATGCCCGCGTCCTTGGCCGCGGCCCAGATCGTGGTGCCGTCCGGGACGGTGACCGGCACCCCGTCGATCGTCAGCGTGACGGTTCCGGCCTTGGCGGGAGCATGAATGGCCATAACTCAGTATCTACCGCCGCAAGGGCGCCCGCACCTAGCGAGGTGGTGCCGGGTTCCGTCGGGCGCGGAGCTGTTCGGCTTCCCCGAGCGCAGCGAGAAGGTCGACTTCGCCACGGGCATGTGGGGCATCTGGATGCCACACGCACGACAACCAGGTCGGCGGCCTGTTCATCGGCCTGACCTGCATTTACGTGACCGACTTCTTCGTCGGCCTCAAGCCCGACCTGCCGAAGATCGGGAACCCGGCCGAGAAGGCGCTGGGCTTCTTCCATCTCGGCACCGGGTTCTGGCTCTTCTACCTCATGTTCGCGGTGGTGCTGGACTTCGCGTCGAAGTTCACCCTGCAGTTCTAGGCCAGCCGGAGATCCGCGAGATGCGCCTGGTCCGGACGGCCCTCGCCGTCTAGCCCGCGCTCTGCGTAGTAGCCGTCGATCATGTCCCGCAGCCGCTCCGGGGTCAGCGTCGCGACCCGGCCCGACGCGACCGGGAGCGGCTCGGACAGCAGCCGTTCGGGCAGCCAGTCGTCCTGCGGCCGCCAGCCCTCGCGCAGGTTGAACACGCGCTTGGCCAGGACGATCCGGCGCGCGGTCCGCCGTAGCTCGGCACCGCTGGTGTCCCAGCCGGTCACCGCGGATAGCAGCGCCGCCCACTCGTCGAACGGCTCGCTGAACACGCCGCGCAGGAACTTGCACAGGATCAGGGAGTCCATGACCGCGGCCCGGTCCTCGGTCTCGACCGCCGCGGCCACGTGCCCCCGGCCGCCGGAAAGCCGGTCGAGGTCACCGGACAGGTCGGCCTCGTAGGCCCCCGACCGGTTGTGATCGGCGCCCCGGGAGTTCACCGCCAGCCCCAGCGCCATGGCCTGCATCGTCCGCGGCTCGTAACCCGGCAGCTCCAGCCCCTTGACCTGCAGGGCGAACGCGGCCGAGCCGCCCCCCACCCGCTCGGCCGCGTGCCGCGTGCCCTCGGCGAGCAGGTCGCCGAGGCCCTGCCGGGCGCCGATCTCGTCCAGGGCCCGCAGGACCGCGTCGGCGTCGCCGAAACGCAGCCACGGCGCGTCGATCAGCCCCCGTTCGGCGCACTCCATCGCCCAGGCGATGGTGCCCCCGGCCGAGATGGTGTCCAGCCCGAGCTCGTCGCACCGGCCGCTGGCGGCCAGCACGGCGTCGGGGTCGGACACCCCGCACATCGGGCCGAGCGCGAAGACGTTCTCGTACTCCACGCGGACCTGCTGGCCGCCGCGCGCGCGGTAGATGTGCTCGCAGCCGATCGTGCACGAGGCGCAGCTGTTGCGGGTGACCGTGCGCAGCTGCGCCAGTTCCTCGGCGGCCAGCTGCGGCGCCTCGGCGAACGTCGCGGCCTGGAAGTTGCGGGTCGGCAGGGTGCTGATGGCGTTGAACGCGAGCAGGTTGGCCAGCGTGCCGAGCTCGCGGTACTTCGCCGTGGCCGGGCCGAACGATCGAGCGCGCAGGTCCCGCGCGGCCGCCAGCACGGCCTGCGGGTCCGCCGGCGCCACCTTGGCCGCGGCCTTCACCGCGACGGCCTTCAGCCGCTTGGCCCCCAGCACCGCGCCCAGCCCGCCGCGCCCGGCGTGCCGCCCGTCGTGGGAGATCGTGGCGTAGCGCACGCCGCGCTCGCCGGCCGGGCCGATCGCGGCCACCCGCCAGCCCCGGCCGAGGCGCTCCCGCAGCCGGCGCTCCGCCTCGGCGGCCGGCAGGCCCTGCAGGTCGGCGGCGTCGGCCAGCCGCACGCCGTCCCCGTCGACCAGCAGCACCGAAGGCCCGGCGCATGCGCCGCGCACCACGATCGCGTCATAGCCGGTGAGCTTGCCGGAGATCGCGAAATGGCTGGACGACAGGGCGTCGTTCAGCATGCCGGTCAGCGGCGACTTGGCCACCACCGCGAACTTGGCGCTCGTGGTCAGCGGCGTGCCCACCAGCGGGGAGAACACGAAGGCCAGCGGCGCCTCGGGGGCCAGCGGGTCCACCCCGGGCGGGCCGAGGGCGTGCATCAGCCAGGCGCCCAGGCCGGCGCCGCCGATGTAGGCGCGGAGCAGGTCATCGCCCAGCGGCAGCACGCTGGCCGCCGCCGTTTCCGCGTCCACGACGAGCGCCCGTCCGAAGTAACCGCCGGCCACCACGTGGATCAGCCCCCGGCGTCCGCGGCCAGGAAGAACACCGTGTCGCCGGTCGCCAGGGGCACATCGCCGTCCCGGGTGATCTGGTCGCCGTTGAGCGCGGCCACGATGTGCCGGTCCAGGGCCAGGCCGGCCGCGGCCGCGGCCCCGGCCACGGTGGCCGCGCGCGCCGGCTGCGGCCCGCGGTGCCCGTCGGCCAGGGCGCCGAACCGCTGGATCGTGATCTGCGGCGCCGGGCGGGCCCGCGCGGCCTGGTAGTCGTCCGGCTCGTTGACGTTCACGACCGAGTCCAGGTCGGGATCCAGCGCGGCCAGCATCGGGTCGGCGCGCAGGGCGGCCTCGTCCAGCCGGGTGACCGTGCACTGCTCGAACAGGAACGCCGGGCGCAGCCGACGCTCCGCCACGAGCCGCTCGGCCATCGGGGCCAGCGTGGTGCGGTAGGCGGCGGCCAGCGGCTGCGGATAGCCGCGGGCGACGGGCAGGCCCACGTCCGCTCCCTCGTCGGCCGCGCGCAGCACCCGCCGGACGAACGCGGGGTGCAGGAAGGGCAGGTCGGTGGAGCAGGCGAACGCGATCTCGGCCCGGCCGGCGGCCGCCGCCAGGCCGGCCGCCAGTCCCTGCACCGGGCCGAGGCCTTCCGTCGGGTCGTCGACGACGTCAGTCTCCGGCGGCAGTTCCGGCAGGGCCTGCCCCGGAGCGCGTACGACGAGGACCGGCCCGCCGGTGGCCCGGGAGAGGATGCCGACGGTCCGGCGCAGCAGCGTCGAGCCGTGCCATTCCAGGGCCGCCTTGGGCGTGCCCATCCGGGACGACCGGCCGCCGGCCAGGACAATCCCGGCGGTAGTCGACATGCTCCGATCCTACGTTCTGGCCCCGGCCGCGCGGCTCGGCGCAGGCGCCGGAACGGGCGGGACGGCCCACTGGCGGCGGCTTCCCTGGTGGATCGCGGCGTAGATGCGGTCCCGCAGGGAGTTGGCCTCGTCGTCGGTCAGGCTCCGCTCCAGGTGCCGCAGCACGACGCGCAGCAGCAGGTTGCGCTGCCCGGGGCGGGCTCCGAGGCGGCCGGCCGCCGCGGCGGGCAGGTCCTCGCACGGGGTGCTGGACAGGATCGTCACGTCCTCGACGCTGTCCGCGTCGGGGCCCAGCGCGTCCCTGACCCGGTCCCCGAGCGTGTCGTCGTCCTCCTGCGGGCCGACGGCCACCGACAGGTCCCGGCGGACGGCCGGCATCGCGGACACCGGCCGGTAGCGGGCCAGGTCGTGCATCTGGCTGGCCACGCGCGGGTCGGCGGACCGCAGCAGGCGGATGTCCGGGATTTCCTTGCGCAGCATCAGCAGCCGGTCCAGGCCCATGCCGAGGGCCAGGCCGCCGTATCCGGGCAGGCCCGCCCGGGCCAGGACGCCCGGGTCGGCCAGGCCGCACTCCCACACCTCCAGCCAACCGCCGCCGTGCGCCACGTCGACCTGGCGCCCGCCGGCGGTGTACGGATGCTGACGGGGCTGCTGCCGGCCCGGCTGGCCCGGGGCCAGCGCGCCGAGCAGCGTAGTGATCATCTCGTCCAGGCCCGCCTCGCCGGCGGGTCGGCGGCTGATCCGCCACAGGTCAACCTGGTGCGGCGCGGGCGAGTGCTGCCAGTCGATCGCGTCCCGCCGGTACACGATGCCCGGGCATACCAGGAGCACGTCGTCGGGCGGGTCGGCGGCCAGCCGGCGCAGCGCGGGCGGCACCATCGCGGTGGAGTGGCTGCGCAGCATGCGCAGGTCGTCGACGTAGCGCGTGTACCGGGTATCCCGGGTCACGGCCGCCGGCTGGTAGCCGAGGCGGTCGTAGTTGTCAGCGATGGTCACGATCCGGGGGCCGCGGCACCAGCGGGCCTCGCATCCCCAGGCGCTGGTCAGCGCGGTGATAGCGGTCTCCACGAGGAGCTGGATGGCGTGCGGCCCGTCCGCGGGGTCGGTCAGGTCGGTCATCGCCAGGTCGCGCGCAAGCTGCGCGGCGGTGAGATGGGCAGGCATCGGGACTCCTTGTTCTTCGACGGCGGGCTGGGGGATGGGCCTCCCGGCTCCAGCCGTCGGATCGGAGTCACTCGCTAGCGCGCGCCGGCACCTCCCGACGGCCCACTGCGGGCCGGGAGGCTGGCGAATCGCCGCGTTACCGAAGCCATGACCCAAGGATATCGCGGCACGCCAGCGGATAATCGCCCCGGGTGGAGCCTCGGCCTGGTGCGCGCCAGCCCGGAAGGCACCGGTTCCTGACCGCGCGGCCGGGCCCGGTTACCGTACGCTCCGCCCGGCTCGCGACCCGTTATGACGTCGCGCCCGGGGCCAGCAGGCCCCGGCGGCGCCGGATCGCGAGGTCGGCCTTGGTGAACAACGTGTCGACCAGGATCCCGATCACCAGGATCACGATCACGATCGACCCGACGCCGGCGAAGTCCTGCAGGTTCTGGTCGTTGTTGAGCAGCACGCCGAGCGACGGCTGGCCCAGGATCAGCACCAGCAGCTCGCCCGCCATCAGGCTGCGCCAGGCGAACGCCCAGCCCTGCTTCATCCCGGCCACGTACGCGGGCAGCGACGCGGGCAGGATCAGGTACCGGTACAGCGTGACGCCGCGCAGCCCCATGGTCTGGCCGGCCCGCAGCAGCAGCGGTGGCGTGTAGTCGACCCCGGTGATCAGGCCGTTCGCGATCGACGGCGCGGCGCCGAGCACCATGACGAACAGGATCGTGAGCGTCGTCAAGCCGAACAGGACGATCCCGACCGGGAACCACACGATCGACGGCATCGTCTGCAGGCCGGTGATGATCGAGCCGACCGCCGCGCGCAGCAGCGGGATCCTGGCTACCAGGAGCCCGATCACCGAGCCGATGACCAGGGCGAGCCCGTATCCGAGCACGGCCCGGCGCAGGGTGATCCCGATGGCCTGCCACAGCAGCGCGTGGTGCAGCTGGCCCCACAGGTCGGGCAGCACCGTGCCCGGCCCCTTGAGCACATAGGACTTCCAGCCGGTGAGGTGCACGACCTGCCACGCGACCAGGATCAGCGCGATCGCCAGGAGCTTAGGCCAGGCGGCCGACCAGGCTGACCGCGCCGTCCGGCCCGGGTCGCGCCGGTGCGCTGCCGGCCCGAGCTCGAGCCGGTCCAGCCCGGCGATCGCGGCGGCCTGCTGGTCGGCGGGCCTCGTCTCAGTGGCCATGGCGGCTCATCTCCTCGCGGAGGCGGTCGGTGATCCGGGCGGCCAGCCGGGCGACCTCCGGGGAGTCGATCCGGCGCGGCCCCTGCCGCGGCACCTGGTACTCCTCGATCACCCGGCCGGGCCGGCTGCTCAGCACGACCACACGGTCGCCGAGCCGCACGGCCTCGCGGACGTTGTGGGTGACGAACAGGATCGTGAGCGTCTGCTGGGCCCAGATCCGCTCGAGCTCCTCGTGCAGCAGGTCACGGGTCATGGCGTCCAGGGCGCCGAACGGCTCGTCCATCAGCAGCACGTCGGCGTCCTGGGCCAGGGCCCGGGCCAGGGCCACCCGTTGCCGCATGCCCCCGGACAGCTCGTGCGGCCGCTTGTCGCCGAAGCCGCTCAGGTCCACCAGGTCCAGCAGCTCGGCGCACCGCTCCCGCCGCTGCGCCTTGGGCACGCCCCGGGCGCGCAGGGCCAGTTCCACGTTCCGCGCGGCGGTCAGCCAGGGGAACAGCGCGGGTTCCTGGAACATCAGGGTCACCCGCCCTCCCTCGGTGGAGATCGAGCCCGCCGTCGGCTGGTCCAGCCCGGCCACCAGCGACAGCAGCGTGCTCTTCCCGCAGCCGGACGCGCCGATCAGGCAGACGAACTCGCCCGGGGCCACGGTCAGGGACACCTGGTCCAGGGCCGCCACCGCCGACGGCCCGCGGCCGTAGACCTTCGAGACCTCGCTCAGCCGCACGGCCACCGGGCCGTCGTCGGTCCGCCCCGGAAAGGCTGACGCCCCCGGAGCTGGCTCCGGGGACGTGCGCCGTCGCTGCGTCACGCTCATGGGCTCACCGTTGGTTCCCCGGCCTTGGTCAGCAACTGGTTCAGCGGGCCGAGGTCGTAGAGGGCGGTGAGGTTGCTGACCGGGCTGAGCAGGCCGACGTCCACCGCGTGCTGCGCGTCGGTGGACAGCGACGACGCGATCGGGTCGTTGGTGAAGGTGATCTGCTGGAACGAGGCGGATAGGACGCTGGGCTTCAGGCCCTTGCCCAGGATGGACGTGAGCTCGGCGTTGGCGGCGGCCTCGGCCGCGGCCGGGTGGGTGTGGATGAAGTTGTTCGCGTCGATCTGGCCCTGCAGCAGCCCGTTGACGACGCTCGGGTGCGCGGTGAGGAACGACTGGGTCACGACCAGGTTGGTGGTGACGAACTGGCCGCCCGGCCACAGGCTGGCCTCGTTGACCAGCATGTGCCCGCCGTCCTGCACCATCTCGATGTCGTACGGCGCCGGCTCCCAGCCGCCGGCGATCTGCCCGGACTTGAACTCCAGGACGGCGGCCGAGTTCGGCGAGACCGGCTTGACCGAGACGTCCCCGCCTCCGGTCGTGGTGCTGGTCAGGCTGTGCTGCTTGAGCCAGTAGCGCAGCGCGACGTCCTGGGTGTTGCCGAGCGACGGCGTGGCCAGCGACTGGCCCTTGAGCTGCGCGGCGCTGGTGATGCTGGACTTGACCACCAGCGCGGCGCCGGCGGACGCGGCGCCCGAGATGACCTTGATCAGCTTGCCGCCCGACGTCTGCCAGGCCTTGATCGCCGGATTAGGGCCCACGTAGGCCGCGTCGAGCTGCCCGGCCAGCAGCGCCGTGGACTCCTCGGTCCCGGTGCTGAACGGCGTCAGCTTCAGGGTCACGCCGTGGCCGAGGTCCTTGGTGAAGAACCCTTCCTTGATGCCTACCAGCGCCGAGGCGTGGGTGATGTTGACGAGGAAGCCGAGCCGCAGGGTGACGGGCGCCGACGAACTGCCTGAGGCAGCCGAGCTGGACGTGCTGGATGAACCGCACCCGGCCGCAACCAGGATGGCAGCCGCCACACCCGCGGCCATCAGCGCTCTTCTCATGGTTCGCCCGCCCCTCATCTCGTCCGCCTGTCCCTCCTCGATCAGTTGTTTCCCGATCGTTATTATCGATTTAATAGGCAAGGCGTTTATACCACAGCCATCGGGGACCCGCACGCTCGCGCGGCGGTCAGGCCACTGAGCTCAGGGCACGGGCTCTCAGGTCACGGCCTGAGGTCACAATCCTCCGGCCATGGGGCCCCGCGGCGGTCACCCGCCGGCGTCGCCGGAGTCCTCGAAGTCGATCCCGGCCACCGACTGGTACCGCTGCAGGCACTGCTGCAGCTGCGCCAGGTTGGCGTCGCTGGCGTGGTCGGTGCGGTAGGTCACCCCGCCGGCCATGGTCACCGCGTTCTGCTGGCGCGGGAGGGCCTCCGCTCGCACGTTGGGAATGTGTGAGCAGGCGGTGCGTACCTTGAGCATGGTCGCGACCGAGGTGTCCGGCTTGAAGCTCACCGTCGCCCACTGCTGGCCGAGCGCGGAATCGAACTTCGCGCAGCCCGCTGCGCCCAGAGCCAGCCCCAGAGCCAGCGCCACGACCCCCGCGGCCGCGGCCGAGGGGGCCCGGTAGCGGGTGACCGCCCGACTGGACTCCGGCACGCCTGTCAGCTTAGTGCGGCCGGCGGAGCGATCTTGCCCGCGCCGGGGCCGTCCGCCGGACCCGGGCAAGATCGCTGGTAGGAGCGCGACCCGTGCCGGATGATGCGACACTTAGGCCTAGTCATGGCACCTCGTCCACACATCCTGGTCGTCAACGGCGACAAGGTCCGCCAGCCGGTCTTCATCATCGGCGCCCCGTTCTCGGGAGTGGACCTCCTGGCGCGCGCCCTGAAGAGCTCCCCCGGCTTCCACGTGACGATCGGCCAGCGCAGCGTGCTGAGCGTCGTGTACGCGTTCGCGCGCAGCCCGTCGATCCAGCGCGGCCACGGCGAGGCGGCCGCGACCGTGCTGCGCGATGCGTTCGCGCAGGCCTGGCAGGTCACCGCGCACGGCTGCCTGGGCTGCTCGCCGGCCTGCCGGGACGCGGGCGGCGTGAACGGGGCGGGCAGCTGCGTCACCGGGCGCGACATCGGCCGGTACGCGGACGCGACTCCCGACCTGATGTACTGCGCCGAGGGCCTGATCTGCGCGTTCCCGGACGCGCGGCTGGTGCAGATCATCCGCGACGGCCGGGACGTGGTGGCCGCGATGCTCGCCGACGCCGACTCGCTGGCCTGGGTCAAGCCGGGTGTGGTCAACGTGGACAGCGAGTTCCCCAACCCGTTCTTCGGCATCGAGACCGAGGCCGACCTGGCCGCGTGGCCGGGCCTGTCGCTGGCCGGGAAGTGCGCGATGCGCTGGCGCGGCTCGGTCAGGACCATGGCCAGGCTGCGCACCAGCATGCCCGCCGAGCGGCTGACCACCCTGCGCTACGAGGAGATGCTCCGGCAGCCCGCCGCGGCGGCCCGGGCCGTGTCCGGATTCATCGAGGGCGAGGTGGCCGCGATCGGGGTCCGGGCCCGCGGGCGCGGAGCGGCCGGCTCGCTGGCCATCCCGTCCGGCGGCTGGCGCCGGGCACTGACCCCGCAGCAGGCCACGGACGTCGAGCAGGTGGCCGGCATCGACCTGCGCCGGGTCGGCTACGGAGCCTGACCCTGGTCAGCCGGGCTCCGCCAGGCCGGCGCGGCGCCCGGCGGGAGCGGCACGGTGAACGCGTTCAGCAGGAACGACACGAGCGTGTAGTACCCGCACAACGACACCAGCTCCACCATCCCGGCGTCCCCGAGCAGCTGCCGGGCGGCGGCGTAAGCGCCGGGTTCGACCTGGCCGCGGTCGGTGAGCTGCCGGGCCACGGCGTAGACCGCCCGCTCGTCGCCGGCCTCGAACGGCGGCTCCTCCCCCCGGCCGATGGCGTCCACCACCTCGGCGGCCACGCCGTGCTCGCGGGCCATGCGGGCGTGCGCCCACCACTCGAACTCGGCCTTCCAGCGCGCGCCCACCGTGATGATGGCGACCTCGGACAGCCTGCGCTCGATCGAGGTCTCGAACCGCACCACGTGCCCCAGCGAGGCCAGGCGCCGGCCGACGCCGGGCGCGTGCACGAAGGCGTTGAACGGGCCGATCAGCCCGCCCTCGGAGTTGACCAGGTCCGCGCCGCGGGAGCCGACGATGGCATCCCACACCGACCGCTGAGCGGGATCAAGATCGTCATATCGCAGGTAAGGGAGACGGCTAGGCACAGCAAGACCATACGCGGCCCGCCGCCTTCACGGCAGGATGGCTGCATGGATCTCGGATTGCGTGATCGCGCCTACGTGATAACCGGCGGCAGCCGCGGGCTCGGGTACGCCGCCGCCCAGGCCCTCGTGGCCGACGGCGCCCGGGTAGTCATCGGCAGCCGGGACGGCGACGGCTGCGCGGCGGCCGCCGCCGGGCTCGGCGCCGGGCGCGCCGTCGGCGTGGCGGCCGATAACCGCGACCCGGACGCGCCGCGGCGGCTGGTGGCGGTGGCGAAGGAGGCGTTCGGGAGGCTGGACGGCGCCCTGATCAGCGTGGGCGGCCCGCCCGGCGGCCCGGTCACCACCACGCCCGACGACGCGTGGCGGGACGCGTTCGAGAGCGTGTTCCTGGGCGCGGTCCGGATGGCCGTGACCGTCGCCGCGGAGCTCGGCGAGGGCGGCTCGATCGCGTTCGTGCTATCGGTATCGGTGCGGTCCCCGATCCCGTCCCTGGCCATCTCCAACGGGCTGCGGCCGGGCCTCGCCGGGGTGGCCAAGTCGCTCGCCGACGAGCTGGGCCCGCGCGGCATCCGGGTCAACGGGCTGCTGCCCGGCCGGATCGCGACCGGCCGGGTCCGCGAGGTCGACGCCCTGAGCGGTGATCCGGACCAGGTCCGGGCCGAGCTGTCCACGCGGATCCCGCTGCGCCGGTACGCCGAACCGGACGAGTTCGGCCGGGTGGCGGCGTTCGTACTGTCCCCGGCGGCCTCCTACGTCAGCGGCACGATGATCCCGATCGACGGCGGCGCCCTCCGCGCGATCTGACGCTGAGCGAGCACGGGAAGATGCTGCAGGAGATCCTCGACCGGCTGGCCGGGACTCAGGCCAGCGCCGCGGGCTCCTGACGGGCGAACTGGGTCCGGTAGAGCTCGGCGTACAAGCCGCCCGCGGCGAGCAGCTCCTCGTGCCGGCCGCGCTCGCGGACCCGGCCCTCGTCGATGACCAGGATCTGGTCGGCCTCCCGGATCGTAGACAGCCGGTGGGCGATGACCAGCGAGGTGCGCCCGGCCAGCGCGGTGGCGAGCGCGCGCTGGACGGCGGCCTCCGACTCGGAGTCCAGGTGGGCCGTGGCCTCGTCGAGAACCACCACGGCGGGCGCCTTCAGCAGCAGCCGGGCCAGGGCCACGCGCTGCTTCTCGCCGCCGGACAGCCGGTAGCCGCGGTCGCCCACGATCGTGTCCAGGCCGTCGGGCAGCACCGAGATCAGGTCCCAGATCTGCGCCGCCCGGCACGCGTCGATCAGTTCCTGCTCGGTGGCCCCGGGCCGGGCGAAGGCCAGGTTGGTCCGGATGGTGTCGTGGAACAGGTGCGCGTCCTGGGTGACGACGCCGACCACCTCGTGCAGCGAGTCCTGGGTCACGTCCCTGATGTCGGACCCGCCGATGAGCACCGCGCCCTCGTCCGGGTCATACAGCCGCGACACCAGGTGGGTGATCGTGGTCTTGCCCGCGCCCGACGGCCCGACGAGAGCGGTGAGCTGGCGGGCCTGGGCCGTGAAGCTCACGTCGTGCAGCACGCCCAGGTTGGCGTCGGTGCGCTCGGGCACCGGCAGGGCAATGGACTCCAGCGACGCGAGAGAGACTTCGGACGCCGCCGGGTAGCGGAACGAGACGTGGTCGAAGACGATGTCCGCGGCCGGATCGGCGGCCGACCCGTTTTCTTGCGAGCTGACGCGCAGCGCCGTCGCGCCCGGCCGGTCCTCGATCAGCGGCTTCAGGTCGAGCACCTCGAACACGCGGTCAAAGCTGACCAGCGCGGTCATCACGTTGACCTGCACGTTGGACAGCGAGGTGATCGGCCCGTACAGCCGCTGGAGCAGGCCGGCCAGCGCCACCAGCGCGCCGACCTGGAAGGCGCCGTTGATGACCAGCGTGCCGCCCACCCCGTAGACCACCGCGGTGGCCAGCGAGGCGAGCAGGGTCAGCGCGATGAACAGCGTGCTGCCGTACATGGTCTGGGTGACGCCGATGTCCCTGACCCGGGCCGCTCGCCCGGCGAACACCTGGCTCTCGGCGTCCGGCTTGCCGAACAGCTTGACCAGCATCGCCCCGGCGACGTTGAAGCGCTCGGTCATCGTCGACCCCATGGCCGCGTCGAGCTGCATCCCCTCCCGGGTCAGCCGCTGCAGCTTGCGTCCGACCAGGCGGGCCGGGATCAGGAACATCGGCAGCAGCGCCAGCGAGATGACCGTGACCAGCCAGGAGTAGTAGAACATCGCGATCAGCACCAGGACCAGCTGCAGCACGCTGGACACCACGGACGACAGCGTAGAGGTCAGCGCCGTCTGGGCGCCGATCACGTCGCTGTTCAGCCGGCTGACCAGCGAGCCGGTCTGCGCCCGGGTGAAGAAGGCGATCGGCTGGCGCTGCACGTGACTGAAGACCTCGGTGCGCAGGTCGTAGATCAGGCCCTCGCCGACGCGCGCGGTGAAGTAGCGCGAACCGATGGTCAGCAAGCCGTCGAACACGGCCAGGCCCACCACCACGCCGGCCAGGGTCAGCACGACGTCGGTGCGCTTCGGGATGATGCCCTTGTCGATGATCACGCCGAGCAGGATCGGGTACGACACCGTGACCACCGCGTCCAGCGCGGCGGCCAGCAGGAAGATCAGCAGATCCCAGCGGTACGGCCGCGCGTAATGCGCGATCCGGCGCACCGTCCCCTTCTTCAGCCTCTGCTTGGTCACCGAGCGGTCGCGGGAAAACGCGTGCATCGCGTGCCACTGGCTGGCGTACATAGCGCCAGAAACCTCCCGGCCGCCGGGGTTCTTCCCGAGTTAGCTCTGGGCGAACCCCCCGCCCGCCTCCCCGGCCCGCCTCGCGGCCCGGCTCACTGCCGGGCGAGCCGCGCCCGGAGCAGGGCGGTCTGGGCCCGGCGTTCCGCGGCCGCCTGCTGCTCCAGGGTGTTCGCGCCGGCCCGGGTCAGCAGCCGCTTGGTAGCCCGGGCCGCCGCGGCGTCGGTGGCCAGCAGGGCGGCGGTCAGGTCGGCCACGGCCGCGTCCAGGTCGGCGGCGGGCACCACCAGCTCGGCGAGCCGCAGCTGGCCGGCCTCGGCGGCCGACACGGTGCGCGCGGTGAGGCACAGCTCGATGGCCCGGGGCAGCCCGACGATGTCCACCAGCGGCTTGGTCCCGGTCAGGTCCGGGAGGAAGTATTACACTAGTTCTGGGAGGTGGGGAGCTTGGACAGCAAGAGGCTCCTGGCAACCATACGGCTCAGCCGCGAGACGGACGAGACGACGTCACCGAAGAGTCAGCGGGAACAGATAGACGGCTATGCGGCCCTATACAAGCATACGGTCGTGGCCGTGGCTACCGATCTTGACGTAACCGGCGCCATATCGCCATTCGACCGTGCGGAACTAGGCCCGTACCTAAGCGATCCCGAGCTAATCGACTCATGGGACGCCATCATCGTCAGCAAGCTAGACCGGCTCGGCCGTAGTGTCATGGACTTCGGATCGTTGCTCGAATGGTGCCGCAGTCGTGACAAGACGATCATATCTGTAGCCGAAGCCCTGGACTTCGGCACGGCGGCAGGCGTCATGTTCGCCAACGTCCTTATCGCGTTCGCTCAGTTTGAGAGAGAGCGAATGAAGGAACGTCGCCGAGAAGCGGCAAAGACCCTGCGTGAAGCCGGCCTATGGGGCGGCGGTCAAGTCCCGTTCGGCTACCGGCCCGAAGAGGCAGGCGCTAACTGGACGCTCGTTAAGGATGATGAGACGGCCCACATTATCGAAGACATGGCGGATAAGATAATCGCTGGCGAAGCGCTCTCGGCAGTTAGTCGCTGGCTTAACGAGACTGGCGTGCCGACTCCGCGCAAGGCGCGTAAGGCCAAGGGAAAAAAGGAAGCGAAGGTCTATCAGTGGTGGCCGGCAACCGTCCGCGACGTTTTGCGCTCGCGTTCGCTGCTAGGCGAGGTGAGGCACAACGGGGCGGTCGTGCTGGGCGCCGATGGCATGCCCGTACGATTCGAGCCGATTCTAACGGCCGAAAAGTGGGCGCGCCTACAGAAGGTAATGGACGACGCGCATAATCCCCTACGGGGCGAAAGGCGCAGCGGGACTTACCTACTCCGTATTGCTTACTGCGTATGCGGCGAACCGCTCTACGTAACGCAAGCAGGCAATGGCCAACTCTATTATCGTTGCCGTTCGCGCACGGCGGGTAAGTCGTGCGGTAACCGCTATATCCCGAAGGATGCCCTAGAGGCGAAGATAGATGAGTGGATTACCTCGCATCCGACGTACGAGATAATCGAGATGCGCAAGACTGACGGCAACGGCAACGCGAAGTTGCTGGCAGATATCGGTCACCAGATTTCGGACCTTACCCAAGAGCGGTATGTCCGGGGCATCGTGCGCGAAGACTTCCACGAAATCATGGGAAGGCTGCAAAGCGAGTATGACCGCGTGGACGGGCTAGAGCGTAAAGGGACGCGTACCGAGACAATCCACACTGGGCGTTATCTCTCGGAAGAGTGGCCAGCGTGGGACGAGCGGAAGCGTCGCGCGTTCCTGTTCGATGACGGATGGCGGTTTAATATCCACCGCGACGAGCAAGGGGAAGTGATCCTAGACGACGTTCTAGCGGGCAAGCGCTATCGCGCGAAGGTTACCGAGCGCTTGCAGACGGTTCCGCATCCTCGCACTAGCTAGGAACCATCCAAACCAAGCGGGCCGGTCAAACATCGGCCCGCTTCGGCTTTGCATACGTCTTCGCCGTGCTTGCGAGCCAAGCATCTTCGTCAACGTAGAACAGTGCCGCCCGGCAGCCTCTGTCCGTCTCGCCATTCGGGCCGACGTGAACCCATGAGCCGTCGCTCCGCTCTGCTATCGGCAGGTCGCAATAACGACACTTATCCTCCGGACGCTTGAGTTGCTCGGGGGTTAGTCCTTTGTTGCCGGCTCGGACGCTCGCAATGACATGATCGAGAAGTCGTCCCAACGCCTGATTCTGGTCTTGCGTCAGGCTGTTCATGAAAGCGATGTCTTCTTTATCGAAAGTGCCCATGCTTGCCTTCATCGTGCCTGCGTCCTGACCGCAACTATCACGGTACGGCCAGCCGTCGCCCACAAGGGCCGACACGCCGGCCCGCAGCGCCATGGAGCTCGCTCGGAGCTTGTCACGACCCCCGGGCGCATGACGCGACGGCCCACGTGGGCAGCCGAGAGCGCGACGGCGCTAGCCATGCGGACGATCAGTCACCTCGTCGGCTAGCTCGGCGGCAGGGGGCAGCGTCGCCAGACCGCGCCTACGCGACCCTGAAAGCGCCGCCGGCGCGTCGGCAGCCCGCAGGCTTCACTGAGGCAGTCGCGAGCGCAGGAGTTCGGTCTGAGTCCGTCGTTCGGCAGCCGCCTGCTGCTCCAGGGTGTTGAGTGGGGCTTGCTGAAGCAACTTCTTGACCGCCCGAGCCACGGCGGGCTCCACGGTGAGCAGCGCGGCCGTAAGGTCGGCCACGGCCGCGTCCAGATCGGCGAGGGGCACCACCAGTTCAGCCAACCGCAACTGATATGCCTCAGCGGCCGACACGGTACGCGCCGTCAGGCATAGCTCCAGCGCTCGCGGCACGCCAACCAGGTCAGTGAAACTCTTAGTACCCGTCAAGTCCGGTACCAGGCCGAGCGCGGGTTCCTTCATACACAGCTTCGCGTCATCGGCCAGGATGCGCAGGTCGCAGGCCAGGGCCAGCTGGAAGCCGGCGCCGATGGCGTGCCCCTGCACCGCGGCGATCGACACGATGTCCGGATCGCGCAGCCACAGGTACCCCTCCTGCCAGGCGGCGACCGAGCGCTCGAACGCGGGGTCGGCCGCGGACAGCGGCGGGTCCTCGCCAGGCACTCCCTCCGCCGAGAACATGCGCAGGTCGATCCCGGAGCAGAACGACGGCCCGGCGCCGCGCACCACGACCACGCGGATCTCGGGCGGCAGTCCGGCCCCGATCGCGGCGAGACCGCGCCACACGGCGGGGGTCATCGCGTTGCGGCGCTCCGGCCTGCTGAGCGTGACCGTGGCGACCGAGTCGCTGATGTCCAGGTGCAGCCCGCCGGCCTCCAGGACCGATCGGGGGATGGCTCCGCTCAGCGCTTGCCCTTGCCCCGGGTGGCACCGCCCCGGCCGCGCAGTGACACTCCGTTCTCGGTCAGGATCCGGTGCACGAAGCCGTAGGAGCGGCCGGTCGACCCGGCCAGGGACCGGATGCTCTCGCCGGCGTTGTATCTCTTCTTCAGGTCGGCCGCCAGCTTGGTGCGGTCGGCACCCGTCACCCGGGTGCCTTTCTTGAGAGTCTCGGCCACGAGTACCTCCCGGTGAACTGAAGTGACCGCTGGGTTACCGTCTCTCGCCATGATCACGCATGAAGTCGTGATCGGCTACCCACACGACCGCAAAAGATCTCTTCTTTTTCCGGCGCCGGCAGGCGCGACGTCGGCTGAGCCTCGGGCGCTCAGGCCAGCGCCACCAGATCGGCGAGCTCCTCGCTCCACGCGTCCTCGACCCCGTCGGGGAGCAGGACGACCCGCTCAGGGCCGAGCGCCTCCACGGCGCCCTCGTCGTGCGTGACCAGGACGATCGCGCCCTGGAAGCGGCGCAGCGCGGACAGGATCTCGGCCCGGCTGCCCGGGTCCAGGTTGTTGGTCGGCTCGTCGAGCAGCAGCACGTTCGCCCCGGATACCACCAGCAGGGCGAGGGCGAGCCGGGTCTTCTCGCCGCCGGACAGCACGCCGGCCGGCTTGGCCACGTCGTCGCCGGAGAACAGGAACGACCCGAGAACGCGGCGCTGCTCCGCCTCGGTGAGGTCGGGCGCGGCCGAGCGCATGTTCTCGAGCACGCTCCGCTCGGTGTCCAGGGTCTCGTGCTCCTGGGCGTAGTAGCCGAGCCGCAGGCCGTGCCCGGGCCGGACCTCGCCGGAGTCCGGCTGCTCCAGCCCCGCCAGCAGCCGCAGCAGCGTGGTCTTGCCCGCGCCGTTCAGGCCCAGGACCACGACCCGGGCGCCGCGATCCACCGCCATGTCCACCCCGGTGAAGACCTCGACCGAGCCGTAGGACTTGGTCAGGCCCTGGGCGGTCAGCGGGGTGCGGCCGCAGTGCACCGGGACCGGGAACCTGATCCGGGCCACCCGCTCCGGCGCCCGGTCCGCGCTGACCCCGGCGAGCAGCCGCTGCGCCCGGCGCTGCATGCTCTGCGCGGCCTTCGCCTTGGTCGCCTTCGCGCGCATCTTGTCGGACTGCGACTGCAGGGCCGTGGCCTGGCGCTGCGCGTTCACGCGCTCGCGTCGGCGGCGCCGGGCGTCGGTCTCCCGCTGCTCCAGGTAGCTCTTCCAGCCCAGGTTGTAGACGTCGAGGGAGCAGCGGTCGGCGTCGAGGTAGAACACCTTGTTGACCACGGCCTCGAGCAGCGTGACGTCGTGGCTGATCACCACCAGGCCGCCGCGGTAGGCCCGCAGGTGGTCGCGCAGCCAGGACACCGAATCGGCGTCGAGGTGGTTGGTCGGCTCGTCGAGCAGCAGCGTCTGCGACCCGCCGAACAGGATGCGGGCCAGCTCGATCCGGCGGCGCTGGCCGCCGGACAGGGTCCGTAGCTGCTGGCCGAGCACCTGCGGCGGCAGCCCCAGGCTGGAGGCGAGCGACGCCGCCTCTGCCTCGGCGGCGTACCCGCCGAGTACCGTCAGCCGCTCCTCGAGATGGCCGTACCGGCGCACCGCGGCGTCGCGCCGGGTCGGATCGGCGTCCGCCATGGCCAGCTCGGCCTCTCGGAGGGACGCCAGCAGCGCGTCCAGGCCTCGGGCGGATAGCACCCGGTCGACGGCCAGGCCGTGGAGGTCGCCGACCATCGTGTCCTGCGGCAGGTAGCCGACCGACCCGGTGCTGCGTACGGTGCCCGCCGCGGGCGCCGATTCTCCCGCGAGCACCCGGGCCAGCGTGGTCTTCCCCGCGCCGTTGCGGCCGATCAGGCCGATCTTGTCGCCGTCCGCGACCTGGAACGTGGCGGCCTGCAGCAGCAGTTTGGCGCCAGCGCGCAACTCAAGGTCGTTTGCGGTAATCACTCTATCGCTCCATAACGGGATATAACGGGCATCTCGCGTCACACGGCACCCTTGGTGCCGGGGCGGCCCGTTACGACAGGAGCGGTTGCACGAGCTCAGTTTACCCGAGGCGCCGCCGGGCCCGGCAAAGGCATTTTCGGCCGCCCTCCCCCGCCACCGGTCAGCCGGCGGGTCAGGTCAGCCGGCGGGTGGCGGTTCGGTCAGCCGGATGCGGATCGCCTGGAACAGCCGCGGCGTGCCGCGCAGCACGGTGAGCCGGGGGTCGGGGACCGTGAGGAAGCGCTCCACCGCGAGCTTGAAGTACGGCCTCAGCCGCGGGTCGTCGCGCAGGCCGGCGATCGCGCGCCGGTCTCCCCCGAGCACGACCGCGTCGAGCTTGCCCTCGTACGGGCCGAACACCGCCGCCGCCGTGGCGGCCGCCGCGCCGAGCGCCTCGCTGGCCTGCTTCTCCCGCCGCCGGGCGAAGCGCTGCTGCGAGGTGCCGCCCGCGGCGCTGCGCCCGTGCACCAGCCGGGAGCCGACCTTCGACGCCTCCAGGTGCGCCGCGGGGCCGGTGAACACCCCGGCCGCGTAGCCGCCGAGCCGGACCAGGAGCACGCCCACGGTGCGGTCCGCGTGCGCGTGCGCGCGGATCCCCTCGGCCGTGTCGGTGCCCGCCGGCAGCGGCGGGAACGGCACGTGGCACTCGGCCTCCGCCCCGTCCGCGGCCCGGAACGTGACCACGGCCGGGCCTGCCTCGCTGGTGATATCGCCGTGGCGTTGCGTAAAGGACTCCAGCCAGCCCGCGAGGCGCTCCGGGCTGACCTCGATCCATCGCGCCTCGCCCGCCGTGCTGTCTGACATCGCGTCCACGCCTCCCGCGTCTTCCTGCCTGGTGAGGACACCCAGGTGATGATTGTGGCTTATCGCGCGAGCGCGGTCATCGGGTTTCGCCCGGATCCTTAATGACAAGCTAAACTATGCAGCCTAACAGTTAAGGATTACATGCCCTGACGCTGAACCAGCTCCGCACGTTCCTGGCCGTGGCCGAGACCGGATCCGTCCGCGCTGCGGCCGACAGGCTCGTGGTCACGCAGGCCGCGGTGTCGGCCTCGCTCGCGGCGCTGCAACGGTCGGTCGGGATGCCGCTGATCCGGCCGGACGGCCGGGGCCTGCGGTTGACCAGCGCGGGCGAGGAGTACGCGGCGTACGTGCACCGCATCCTCGGGCTGCTCGACGAGGCGCGCCTCGCCGCGGCCGCCGCAGCCGATCCCGAGCGGGGGGAACTGCGCATCGCGGCGGTCACCACCGCCGCCGAGCAGATCGTTCCCGGGCTGCTCAGCGGCTTCCGGCGGGTCCATCCGCGCACCGGGGTGCTGCTCGAGGCCGGGAACCGGGACCGGGTCCGGGCCCTGCTGGAGCACCACCAGGTCGACGTCGCGCTGGCCGGGCGGCCGGAGCCGGGCTGGGACGTGCGCGTGCACGCGATCCGCGCACACGAGCTCGTGGTGGTGAGCTCGCCAGACGTGGCCGCGCAGTCCCGTACCGCCGGCGCGGCCGGGGAAGCCGGGATGCTGCAGTGGCTGGCCCGCCAGCCGTGGCTGCTGCGGGAACCGGGGTCCGGCACCCGGCTGAGCACCGAGGCGCTGCTCGCCGAGCTCGACCTCGCCCCGTCCACGCTGACCGTCGGGTCCAACGGGGCGATCCGCGAGTCGGCCGCGGTCGGCCTGGGCGTCACGCTCGTGTCCCGGGACGCGGTGGCGCAGGAACTCGCGTCCGGTCGGCTGGCCGAGATCGCGGTTCCCGGCACGCCGCTGCACCGCGACTGGTACCTGCTCGCGAACCCGGGGCGCCTGCCCCTGCCCGCCGCCCGGCTCGTCGCGCATGTGCTGGCTGACAACGGCTTCCGCCCGCCCGGCCCTTCCGCCTGAGGCCCGCCGCCTTGCCGACGCGGCCCCCGCCCTTCCGCCAGCGCCAACTGTTAAAGGATTACTTGATAGTTATCCGCTAAGTCTCATTAGACAGTCAATAATCGGCCGGTCATGCTGGCGGGGGAACGGGCAGCGACAGGAACGGCGGGACACGGCATGACCGAAGTGCAGGACCGGTGGAACGCGGGTGTGATCCCGTACGCGCAGATGGGCTACTACGACCCCGACTACGAGCCGAAGGACACCGACATCCTGGCCGCCTTCCGGTTCGTGCCGCAGCCGGGCGTGCCTGCCGAAGAGGCCGGCGCCGCGGTGGCCGGGGAGTCGTCGACGGCCACCTGGACGGTGGTCTGGACCGACCGCCTCACCGCTCACGAGCACTACCGGGCGAAGTGCTACCGGGTGGACCCGGTGCCCGGACGCGACGGGGAGTACATCGCCTACATCGCCTACGACATCGACCTGTTCGAGGAGGGCTCGATCCCGAACCTGACGTCCTCGATCATCGGCAACGTCTTCGGGTTCAAGGCGCTGCGCTCGCTGCGGCTCGAGGACATGCGGATCCCGCTGCCCTACGTGAAGACCTTCCACGGCCCGCCGCACGGCATCGTGATGGAGCGCGAGTACCTCGGCAAGTACGGCAGGCCGCTGCTCGGTGCCACGACCAAGCCCAAGCTCGGCCTGTCTGCGCGCAATTACGGCCGGGTGGTCTACGAGGCGCTCAGCGGCGGGCTGGACTTCACCAAGGACGACGAGAACATCAACTCCCAGCCGTTCATGCGCTGGCGGGACCGATTCCTGTTCGCCATGGACGGCGTCAACCGGGCGGTCCAGCGGACCGGCGAGATCAAGGGCCATTACCTGAACGTCACGGCCGCATCCATGGAGGACATGTACGAGCGGGCCGAGTTCGCCAGGGAAATCGGCAGCATCATCATCATGGTCGACCTGACCGTCGGGTACACGGCCCTGCACTCGATGTCCAACTGGGCCCGGCGTAACGGCGTCCTGCTGCACCTGCACCGGGCCGGCCACGGGACTTACACACGGCAGAAGTCGCACGGCGTGAGCTTCCGCGTCATCGCCAAGTGGTGCCGGCTGATCGGCGTTGATCACCTGCACGCCGGCACGGTGGTCGGCAAGCTGGAGGGCGACCCGGCCATGGTGCGCGGCTACTACGACACGCTGCGCGGGTCGCGGGTGCCGCAGGACCTCGGGCACGGGATCTACTTCGATCAGGACTGGGGATCCATGCCCGCGGTCATGCCCGTGGCGTCCGGCGGCATCCACGCGGGCCAGATGCACCAGCTGCTCGACTACCTGGGCGAGGACGTCATCTTGCAGTTCGGCGGCGGCACCATCGGCCATCCCATGGGCATCGCCGCCGGCGCCACGGCCAACCGGGTGGCGGCCGAGACGATGATCAAGGCCCGCAACGAGGGCCGCGACTTCGCCGCCGAGGGCGAGCAGATCCTCGCCCAGGCGGCTAAGCACAGCCGTGAACTGCAGGCCGCGATCGACACCTGGGGCGGCATCACGTTCACCTACGAGTCGACCGACACGCCGGACGTCACCCTCACCCCGACTCGCTGACCAGGAGCCTTCCATGCGGATAACCCAGGGCACGTTTTCCTATCTGCCTGATCTGGAGCCCGCGGAGATCAGGGCCCAGGTCCAGTACGCGATCGACCAGGGCTGGGCGGTAGCGGTCGAGTTCACCGACGATCCGCACCCGCGCAACTCCCTGTGGGAGATGTGGGGCCTGCCCATGTTCGAGATCGCGGACGCATCGGCAGCCATGCACGAGGTAACCGCGTGCATCCAGGCCTGGCCCGACCAGTACGTCCGGGTCACCGCCTATGACGCCACGCTCGGCAGGCAAACCACGGCGCTGAGCTTCATCGTCAGCCGGCCGGAGCACGAGCCGGGCTTCCGCCTGGACCGGCAGGAAACCGCCGACCGGCGGATCAGGTACTCGCTGCACGCCTACGCCACGGACCGGCCGAGCGGCGAGCGGTACCGCCAGTGAGCGAGCCAAAGGGGCGCGGTGCCGCCTGGACTGAGGAGCACGGCGAGCGAGCCAAAGGGCGCGGCGCCGACTGGACTGAGGAGCACGGCGAGCGAGCCAAAGGGCGCGGCGCCGACTGGACTGAGGAGCGACGGAGCCTGCGACCGAGCGACGAGGGAAGGAGGCGCGCCAGAGCGCCCGGAGGCGAGCGAGCCGAAATAAGCGCCGCGAACGGCCGGACGGGGACCGGGTTTACGATGCCCCGCCCCGGGGGCGCCGCGGGCAGCCCGGCGGGGCGGCCTCAGCAGGCCGCGCCAGGGACGCCCGGGCCGGCGGTCGACCCCCCGGCTACGGCCGGCGACGGCGTCGGCGAGCTGCTCGCGGCGGACGAGCTGGTGGACCTGGACGAGGCCGGCCGGGCGCTGCAGGTATCCGGGCTGCTGGAGCGGCTCGACGCCGAATTCGTCGGGCTGGCCCCGGTCAAGGACCGGGTCCGCGAGATCGCCGCGCTGCTGCTCATCGACCGCATCAGGGCCCGGTACGCGCTGTCGTCCTCACGACCGAGCCTGCACATGTGCTTCACGGGCAGCCCGGGAACCGGCAAGACCACCATGGCCATGCGCATGGGCGAGCTGCTGCGCGAGCTCGGCTACCTGCGCCAGGGCCAGCTCGTCACCGCGACTCGTGACGACCTCGTCGGCCAGTACGTCGGGCATACCGCGCCCAAAACCAAAGACGTGCTCAGGCGGGCGATGGGCGGGGTCCTGCTGATCGACGAGGCCTATTACCTCTACCGGCCGGAGAACGAGCGCGACTACGGCCAGGAGGCCATCGAGATCCTGCTGCAGTTCATGGAGGCGCACCGCGACGACCTCGTGGTCATCCTGGCCGGGTACCGGGACAAGATGGAGGTGTTCTTCCGATCCAACCCGGGCATGGCCTCGCGGATCGGGCATCACATCGACTTCCCCGACTTCAGCTTCGGCGAGCTGATCCGGATCGCCGAGCGCCTGCTGGAGCAGGAGGACTACCGGCTCACCCCCCAGGCGGCCGGGGCGCTGGCCGAGTACATCGGCCTGCGCAGGCGGCAGCCCCGCTTCTCCAACGCCCGGAGCATCCGGAACGCCATCGACCGGCTCCGGCTGCGCCAGGCGGGGCGCCTGGTGGCGGCGGGCGGGCGGGTCGGCCGGGCCGACCTGGTCGAGATCACCGACGCCGACGTCCGCGGCAGCCGGGTCTTCAGCGATACCGCCGCCCGGCCGCCGGATCAACTGGCCTGACGGGCCGGGTTGGCCGGCACGACTAGGCGGACCGTGGTCCCCCGGCCGGGCGAGCTGGACAGTTCCAGCTTCCCGCCGAGCAGTTCCGCGCGCTTGCGCATCCCGGACAAGCCGAAGCCGGTGGGGCCAGCGGATTCCCGAGTCCGCTTCCGCCCGGCGGCGATCAGTCCCTGGCCGTCGTCACTCACCTCGAGCAGGACGCGATCGTCCTGCACGGACATGTGCACCCGGACCGCCTTGGCCCGGGCGTGCTTGACCACGTTCTGCAGGGCTTCTTGCGCGGTGCGGTACACCGCGGTCTCGACGTGCTCGGCGATCCGGCAGCTGACCGCCTCGACCTGGACGTCCAGCTGCGGGAAGGAGCGGCCCAGGCTCTCCAGGCTGGCCGCCAGCCCGAGGTCGTCAAGGACCGGCGGGCGCAGCCCTGCGATCGCGGAGCGGGTCTCGTCGAGCGCGGCGGCGGCGAGTTCCTGGGCGCGGGCCACCTGCTCGGCCGCCACGTCCGGCTCGCCGGGAATCGCGTCTGCGGCCGCTGACAGATGGAAGAACAGGCTCACGATGCGCTGGCTGATGCCGTCGTGGATCTCCCCCGCCAGGCGTCGGCTCTCGTGTTCCTGCCATTCCACCATCTGCTCGGCGAACCGCTCGAGCGCCTCTTCTCGCTCCGCGAGCCTGCTGTGCAGCCGGGCGTTCTCGATGGCCCCGGCGACGAGGCCGGCCACCGACCGCAGCAGTTCCACGTCCGCGCTGGTGAACTCGCGGCGGAGTCTGGTGTGCACGTTCAGGACCCCCACCAGGTGGCCGAGCGGGGTGACCACCGGCACCGAGACCATCGAGGCGAAGTCCTCGCCGCGCAGGGCCGGGATGTACCGGTACCGCGGGTCATCGGCCTTGTGGTCGACCAGCACGGCCGGCTCGCCGTGCCGGGCCACCCAGCCGGAGACGCCCTCGTCCAGGGACAGCTCGATCTTCCCCACGAGGTCGTCGAAGGGCGGCGTCGCACCGCGCAGCTGCAGCCGGGTGCCGTGCTCGTCGAGCAGGTGCACGAAGCACACGTCGGTCCCGACCGTCTCGGTCACCAGCCGGGCCACCCCCTGCAGGATCCGGTCCAGATCCAGCCCGGCCGAGATGGTGTCGATCACCCGGGACAGGAGCTGCGCCTCGCGCTCGGGATCGGCCCACGCGGCCCCGGGCAGGCTCAATGAAAGACCCCCTCGCGCAGGGCCGCGGCCACCGCCCCGGCCCGGTCGGATACCCCGAGCTTGCGGTAGACACCCCGGGAGTGCGTTTTCACCGTCTCCTCGCTGACCACCAGCTTCGCCGCGATCGCGCGGTTGCTCAGGCCGGCCACCAGCAGCGACAGCACCTCGCTCTCCCGCTGCGTCAGGCCGAGATGCGCCCCGGGCCAGAACTCGCCGCTGTGCAGCCGGGCCGCGGACAGGGCCACGCGGCCCGCCAGCGCCGGGTCGATGAGGACCTCCCCCTCGCAGATGCGGCACAGGTGGTCGACCAGCTCGCCGCCGCGGATCCGCTTGAGCAGGAAGCCGGCGGCGCCGACGCGCAGGGCCTGGTACAGGTACTGCTCATCGTCGTAGACCGTGAGGAAGACGACCTTGCAGTCGGGCGCCCGGGCGAGGATCTCGGTGCACAGGTCCAGCCCGCTGGTGCCGCGCAGCCGCACGTCCAGCAGCACCGCGTCCGGCTTCTGCTCGGCGACGAGCTGCACGGCCTCCCGCGCGTCGCTCGACTCGCCGACGATCTCTACCTGCTCGCGGTACGGCCGCAGCATGGCCGTCAGCCCGTCCAGCACCATCTGGTGATCGTCGATGATCACCAGGCGCAGCGGCCAGCGGGGCGCATGGCGCTGGCCAGCACGACCCATGTCAGCACGGCCCTGGCCGGCCCCGTCCAGGTCAGCATCGCCCATGCCAGCACGGTACCCATCGCGAGGCCGGTCGCGCCGCGACTGGCGTGACGATCACCAGGACCTCCGGAGGAAGCCCTGGCCTTCTGGCCAGGGAGGAATCCGGTGCCGCGCGCAGCGTGGCGGGGGTTTGTCGGCGGCGCCTGGCATCCTGCTGTGGTGAGGACCGCCTACCGGTGCCGGGCCTATCCGGATGAAGCCCAGCAGCAGGTGCTGGCTCGCACGTTCGGCTGTGTCCGGGTTGTGTGGAACCGGACCCTCGCCGAGCGCCAGCGCCGCTGGCAGCAGGAACACCGGGGCACTACGTATGCCGAGACCGATGCGGCCCTGACCGTGATGAAGAAGGACCCTGAGCTGGCGTGGCTGAACGAGGTGTCCTCCGTCCCGCTGCAGCAGGCTCTGCGTCATCAGCATGGTGCTTTCCAGGCGTTCTTCGGCAAGCGGGCACGCTACCCGCGGTTCAAATCGCGGCACGGCCGCCAGTCCGCGCACTACACCCGGTCGGCGTTTTCGATGCGCGATGGCGAGCTGCGGCTGGCCAAGGCGGCCGGCCCGCTGGCCTTCGTGTGGTCGTGGCCCGAGGTCGACACCGGCGTACTCGATCCCACCATGGTGATCGTCTCGCGAGAGCCCGACGGGCGCTGGTATGTGACCTTCGCGGTCGACGCTTCTGAGCCTGAGCCTCTGCCCGCGGCCGGCCGTTCGGCTGGCATCGACCTTGGCGTGACCAGCTTCCTCGTGATGTCGGACGGCAAGAAGATCGCCAACCCCCGGCATCTGGAGCGGCGGGCCTGCAACCTCGCCCGCTACCAGCGGCGGCTGGCCCGCTGCCAGCGCGGCTCGGCCAACCGGGCTAAGGCGAAGGCCAAGGTTGCCCGGGCCCACCGGAAGGTCCGCAACGCCAGGGCTGACTTCCTGCACCGCACGACCACTCAGGTGATCCGCGACAACGACCTGATCGCGATCGAGGACCTCGTTGTGAAGAACATGGTCCGCAACCGGTGCCTGGCCCGGGCCATTTCGGACTGCGGGTGGGGCGAGTTCCGGCGCCAGCTGGAGTACAAGTGCGAGCGAGCCGGCCGCCGCCTGGTCGTGATCGGCCGCTGGTACCCCAGCACGAAGACGTGCTCGGCCTGCGGGTTCCTGCTCGCCGATCTTCCTGTCCGGGTCCGGGCGTGGCGATGCCCGTCCTGCCGCGCCCGCCACGACCGGGACCTCAACGCGGCGAAGAACATCCTTGCGGCAGGTCTTGCCGCAGCCCGGGGCAACCCGGGCGATGCCTGCGGAGCTGATGTCAGACACCTGGAGACCCCTCCGGTGCAGTCGGCCGTGAAACAGGAACCCCAGCTCGCGAGGGCTGGAATCCCCGTCCTTCAGGGCGAGGAGTAGTCAATCGAGGGCCTCGAGCAGGTGCCAGACCAGCAGCAGCTGCGCGATGGCCAGCGCCTCGCTGCGCTGGCCGTTGGCGAGGCACCCGAGCGAGTCGGGCATCGGCGCCCCGTGGCGAGAGGACAGCTGCTCCCAGATCGCCTTCTCGACGATCCGGCTGTCCTCCCGCGGCGCATAGCCGTGGATGTGCAGCGCGTCCACGGGGCGGCCGTCGGCATCCCTGATCAGCTTGAGGTGGACGGTACGCCGATCGTCGTCGGTCAGCACGTCGGTCAGGTCGGGGTGCTGGATGGTGGGGCGCAGCAGCAGCTCCGCCGACAGCGGCGTGCCCGGCGCCACGGCCCGGCCCTTGACCGGCGCGAACCGCACGCAGATATCCGCCCACTGCCGCTGCGGGCGGATGAACGCCGCCGATTCGGGTTCCCGACGCTCCAGTTCCGCCAGCACCTGGTCCGGCGTGTAGCCGCGCTCCGCGCAGTCGCGCCGCAGCTTCCACTTGCGCCGGATCTCCTCGGGAGGGTCGAGGTAGACCGTGATGTCGAAGCAGGCCCGGGCCAGCTTCGAGTGCAGCGGCAGCAATCCCTCCACCAGCACAAAGTCGCTCGGCTCGACCAGGACCGGCCGGACCAGCTGGCCGGATCCGTGATCGTAGGCCGGCTTGAGTATCGGCTGGCCGAGCGCGAGCAGCTGCAGGTGCTGCTCCATGATGTCGACGTAGTTGCAGTCCGGGTTGAGCACGGTGAGCGGAACACCGCGGCGTTCGGCCCGGTCGTAGCGGTGATAGTCGTCGACGCAGATGGTGGTGGCGCGGCCCGGGCCGAGGGCGGCGGCGATGCCGCGGGTGAGCGTGGTCTTGCCTGCGGCGCTGTCGCCGGCGATCGCGAGCATGACAGGACGCCGTGACGGAAGGCCGGAAGTGCTGCGCTGCAGCCGGATGAGCTTGTGGGGCACTGCGGTCTCCTTACCCACGCCCGGCGGATCCGGAGGTACCTCAGTCCGGCAATCCGGTCAACGAGTACGACACTAGGCGCGGGGCACCGCAATCGCCTCCCCCCAGGCGGTGAGGCCGCGGGTGAGAAGCCACCCCCGCGTCGCGGAGGGTCGCCGCGCAGGCACCTCGTTCGCTGATTTTCGGCTCGCTCGCCGTGGCGGGGCGTGGCCTCCCCGGGCGGCTCCACCCCGCGGGGGATGCGGGCCGTGCGGTCGGCTGGCTAGCGTCGGGCCCATGGAACCGTGCCGATGACCGATCTCGCTGCCGTGGCGGCCACCCTGGTCGCGCCGGGCAAGGGAGTGCTGGCCGCCGACGAGAGCATGCCGACCATGTCGGCGCGCCTGGTCCGGGCGCGGGTGGCCCCGACCGAGGAGAACCGGCGCGCCTACCGGGAGATGCTGGTCACCGCGCCCGCCCTGGCCGAGGGGATCAGCGGCGTGATCCTGTGCGACGAGACGCTGCGCCAGCGCGTGGCGGGCGGGCGGGCGTTCCCCGCGGCCCTGGCCGCACTCGGCATGCTGACGGGCATCAGGGTCGACGCCGGCGCCGGGCCGCTGCCGGGCGCTCCCGGCGAGACGGTGACCGAGGGCCTGGACGGCCTGCCGCCGCGCCTTCGCGAGTACGCAGCACTCGGCACCGCGTTCGCGAAATGGCGCGCGGTGTTCACGGTCGGCCCGGGTACCCCGTCCGCGACGGCGCTGCGGGCCAACGCCCAGGCGCTGGGCCGGTACGTGGCGGCCTGCCAGGAGGCCGGGCTGGTGCCGGTCGTGCAGCCCGAGGTGCTGATGACGGGGGCGCACTCGCTCAGCCAGTGCGAGACCGTGACGTCGCTGGTGCTGCTCGAGGTGGTGACCGCGCTGCTGGACTGGGGCGTCGATTTCGCGGCCGTCGTGCTCGCGCCCAACATGGCACTGCCCGGGCTCGACTCCGGGCAGCGGGTGACCCAGGGCCAGGTCGCCGAGGCCACCCTGGCTACCCTGGCCAGCATGCCGGCCGTGCTGGCCGGCGTGGCCTTCCTGTCCGGCGGCCAGGCACCGGAGCAGGCGACGGGAAACCTAGCGGGCCTGCAGCGAATGCCCCGCCTGTGGCCGCTGACGTTCTGCTTCGGCCGGGCCCTGGCCGGCCCGGCCCTGACCTCCTGGCGCGGCGAGCCGGCGGCGGTCGGCGCGGGCCAGCGCGCCCTGCTGCGGCGCGTGGCCCTGAACGCCGCGGCGCTCGCCGGCCGGTACACCCCCGAGCTTGAGCTACAGCGCGCGTGAGCGCCCCACGGCCCGCGGGGCTTCCTCAGGCCGTGCGGGCCACCCGGTTCAGCGCGCTGATCACGCCGCGCAGCGACGCGTCAACGATCGAGTGGCTGATGCCGACGCCCCAGACCACTCGCTCGCCCGCCGCGATCTCCAGGTACGCGGCCGCCTCGGCGTCGCGCCCGGCGGTGAGAGCGTGCTCGGAGTAGTCGAGCACCCGCACGGTATCGCCCCCCCTCCCACCCCTGCCCAGACCCAGGTCGCAGCCGGACAGCGCGTCGCAGAACGCGGCGATCGGGCCGTTGCCGGTGCCGACCAGGGTGTGCTCCGCACCGAAGGCCCGCACGGTCGCGGTGATCCGCTCGACGCCGTCCTCGCCGACCGATCCGAACTTGACCAGCTCGAACGCGCCGGGCGTCAGGTACTCGTCGGAGAAGATCTGCCACATCAGCGCCGCGCCCACCTCGCCGCCCTCATCCTCGGTGTGGCGCTGGATGACGTGGCTGAACTCGATCTGCAGCCGGCGCGGCAGGTCGAGGTGATGGTCGGTCTTCATGATGTAGGCGACGCCGCCCTTGCCGGACTGCGAGTTGACCCGGATGACCGCCTCGTACGACCGGCCGACGTCCCTGGGGTCAATCGGCAGGTACGGCATGGCCCACGGCAGCTCGGCTACGGGCCGCCCCGCCTGCGCCGCCTGCCGCTCCAGGTCGTCGAAGCCCTTCTTGATCGCGTCCTGGTGCGATCCCGAGAACGACGTGTAGACCAGGTCGCCCGCGTACGGGTGCCGCTCGTGCACGTCGATGCGGGTGCAGTACTCGGCGGTGCGGCGGATCTCGTCGATGTCACTGAAGTCGATCATCGGGTCGATGCCCTGGCTGTAGAGGTTCAGCCCCAGCGTGACCAGGTCGACGTTGCCGGAGCGCTCCCCGTTGCCGAACAGGCAGCCCTCGATGCGCTGCGCGCCGGCCAGCACCGCCAGCTCGGCGTCCGCGGTCGCGGTGCCACGGTCGTTGTGCGTGTGCACCGACAGCGCGATGTGCTCGCGCCGGGTCAGGTGCCGGCTCATCCACTCGATCTGGTCGGCGTAGACGTTCGGCGTAGACCGCTCGACCGTGCAGGGCAGGTTGAGCACGATTTCGCGGTCCGCCCCGGGCTGCCAGACGTCCATCACCGCTTCGCAGATCTCGAGCGCGAAGTCGAGCTCGGTGTCCATGAAGATCTCCGGCGAGTACTCATAGCCAAAGTCGGTGCCCGGCAGGTAGCTCTCGGCGAACTTCATCACCGCGCGGGTGCCCTCGACGGCCACGGCCCGGCACTGCTCGCGGCCGTCGCCGTCCCAGCCGAAGACGACGCGGCGGAAGATCGGCGCGGCCGCGTTGTACAGGTGCACGGTCGCCTGCCGCGCGCCGACCAGCGACTGCACGGTCCGCTCGATCAGCTCCTCGCGGGCCTGGGTCAGTACCGAGATGCGGACGTCGTCGGGTACCGCATCGCCCTCGATCAGGCTGCGGATGAAGTCAAAATCGGTCTGGCTCGCTGCCGGGAAGCCGACCTCGATCTCCTGGTAGCCCATGCGCACCAGCAGGTCGAACATGGCCCGCTTGCGCGCCGCGTTCATCGGGTCGATCAGCGCCTGGTTACCGTCCCGCAGGTCGGTTGACAGCCACCGGGGCGCGGCCGTGATCGTGCGCGACGGCCACTGCCGGTCGGGCAGGTCGACCGCGGGGAAGGGACGGTAGCGGTGGCAGGGCATGCCGGACGGACGCTGGTTGCCTGGGTTGCTCATGACGCTGCTGCTCCTGACGGGTGGCCGAAGGGAATCGGTCGGCGCAGCACCACAGCCCGCGACGAGGGGCCGACCGGGTGGTTACCGGGCCTCGCCGCGGCCGCGAAGGAGCAGCACGCGCATCATGACTCCGGTCATGCTAGCCGACGCCGACGCGGTGCGCGAGCCGGGCCCCGCCGCGGTTGCGGGCCGGGTCATACTGGCTTCGGGGGTGGGCACAGGTGATTCCCAGGCCGTCGGCCATGCAGACGCTGACGTTTCTCTTCACCGACATCGAGGGCTCCACGGCACTGCTGCGGCAGCTGGGGGCCGAGTACGCCGGGGTCCTGGCCGATCACCACAAGATCATCCGGGTCGCTCTCGCCGCGCACGACGGTCAGGAGGTGGACACCCAGGGCGACGCGTTCTTCGCGGTGTTCACGTCGCCGAGTGCCTGCGTGGCCGCGGCGATCGAGATGCAGCGGGCGCTGCAGTCGCACCCCTGGCCGCCCGGCGGGGAGGTCCGGGTCCGCATGGGCATCCACTCTGGCGAGGCATCGCGGACCGCGGTCGGCTTCGTCGGCCTCGAGGTGCACCGAGCGGCCCGGATCGCGGCTGTCGCGCACGGGGGCCAGGTCGTGCTCTCGGCCGCCACGGCCGCCCTGCTCCCGGACCCGCCGCCGGCGGGCGCCCGCATTGCCGATCTTGGCCGGCACCGGCTGAAGGATCTCGGCCGCCCCGAGCAGATCTTCCAGCTCGACGCCGACGGCCTGCCGACGGCCTTCCCGCCGCTGGCGTCGCTCGACAACCCGAGGCTGCTGAACAACCTTCCGGTGCAGGTGTCGAGCTTCATCGGCCGTGACGCCGAGCTGGCCGAGGTACGCCGCCTGATCACCAGCTCCCGCCTGGTCACGCTCACCGGCTCGGGCGGGGCGGGCAAGACCCGCCTGGGGCTCCAGGTCGCGGCCGGGCTGCTGGACGGCTCCGGGGACGGGGTCTGGTTTGCCGATCTCGCGCCGCTACACGACCAGGACCTCGTCGCGGTCACCGTGGCCAATGTGCTCGGCGTCAGCGTGGATCCGGACCGACCGGTGATCGCCGCGCTGGCCGACGCGATCGGCCGGCGCGCCCTGCTGGTACTGCTCGACAACTGCGAACACGTCATCGACGTGTGCGCCAAGCTCGCCGACGCGCTGCTGCGGAGCTGCCCGAATATCGCGTTGCTGGCGACGAGCCGGGAACCGCTCGGCATCGACGGCGAGCGGGTCTACCGGGTGCCGTCGATGGGCACGCCGGCCGACGGCGACGACCCGGACACGATCAGGGACACCGAGGCGGTGCGGCTGTTCACCGACCGGGCCGAGCGCCACGGCGTGCGGCTCGCCTGGGACCGGCCGACCGCTGAGGTGGCCGGCCGCATCTGCCGGCGGCTCGACGGCATTCCGCTGGCCATCGAGCTGGGCGCGGCCCGGCTCCGGGTCATGTCGCTGACCGAGCTGGATGCCCGGCTCGACCAGCGCTTCGCCATCCTGACCGGCGGCTCGCGAGCGGGCCTCCCACGCCAGCAGACGCTGCTGGCCATGGTCGACTGGTCCTGGGATCTGCTCACTCCCTCTGAGCGTCACGTGCTCGCCAGCTTGTCGGTGTTCGCCGGCGGGTTCGACCCGGCCGCCGCCGAGGCTGTGACCGCGGGCGACATCGTGTCCGCCGACGAGGTGCTCGGGCACCTGGGCGCGCTGGTCGACAAGAATCTCGTGCAGTTCGACGACAGCGGCGCCGGCCCGGCCCGCTACCGGCTGCTGGAAACGGTGCGGCAGTACGCAACGCGTCAGCTCGAAGGGCATGACCGGCTGGCAGCGAACGAGACCAGGACCGCGCACCGCGACCACTACCTGGCCCTCGCGGAAGCGGCGGCACCGCAGCTCGTCGCGGACCAGCAGGCCGGGTGGCTGGACCGGCTCGACCTCGAGCTCGACAATCTCCGCGCGGCGGTCGCCTTCAGCCTGGAGCAGGCCGACCCGGCGCCCGGCATCTCGGTGGTCACCTCGTTGCGGATCTTCTGGAAGGCCCGGGGGCACGCCTCGGAGGGAGTCGACGCGCTCCGGGCGCTCCTCGACCTCCCGGCGGTCCAGGGGGCGACGCTGCTGCGCGCGCAGGCGCTGGCCACCGCGGCCTACCTGCTGGAGCAGACGGGCGGCTACGCGACCGCCGGGGAGTACTGCGACGAGGCCCTGGCCATCGCCCGCTCCGCAGGGGACGACTACCTGGCGGCCGACGTGCTGACCGTGCGCGCCTTCGTCTGGCTGCGCCAGGGCCAGCAGGCGGCCGCGCTGCCCCTGATCGAGCAGGGCCTGGACCTGGCCCGACGGCTCGGCGCGCTGCATCTGGTCGCCCGCCTGCTGTCCGCCCGGTCGTACGCCGTGGACTTCGAGGGCGATCACGCGGGCGCGGCCCGCGACGCCGCCGAATCCCTGGCGCTGTTCCGCCAGGCCGGTGACCGGCGGGAGGCGGGGACGATGCTCGGCAACCTCGGGTACGCCGAGCTATCCCAGGATGACCTGGAGATCGCGACCGGCCACCTGCGGGAGTCGCTGGACATCGCCCGCGAGCTGAACGACACCTACGGCGTGGTCTACGAGACCTTCAACCTCGGCCTGGCCGAATACCTCGGCGGCGCGCCGGGCGCGGCCGAAGCCTTGTTCGCCGAGTCGTTCGACCTGGCCCGGCGGGTGCAGATGAAGGCCGGCACCGGCTACGCGCTGATCGGCCTGGCCATGGCCGGCCGCGACACTGACCCGGCCCGGTCGGCCCGGCTGCACGGGGCGGCCGACGCAGTCCTGGCCGCCCTGGGCGAGACCGTTGATTCCCTGGAAGCCCGGTTGCGTGACGCCGACCGCCAGCGCCTTCGCTCCGTCCTGGGCGCCGCGGCCTTCGCCGCCGAGTACGCCGCCGGGCAGGCGCTGGCCGCTGACGATGCGCTCGCCGCGGCGCTCGGCGGGCCGGATTCCGCGTCGCGGAAGTAGCCTGGCCGTGAGCAGTGCTGCGCCCGTAGCGTCGTCAGTGAGCCTTTGGGTGCCCGAGGAGTAGCCGTGTTCGACAGCATCATTGACCCCACGCTCGGTCCGGCCGCTGATTCGGAGCGCGGCCCGGCGGCGCGGGCCGGACGCCCGCAAAGCCTGTCCGGCCTCCGGCTGGGCCTGCTCGCCAACACCAAACGCAACGCCGACCGGTTCCTGGACGAGGTCGGCAAGCTGCTGGTGGACCAGCACGGGGTGACGACGGTCCTGACCAGGAAGAAGCCCGACATCACGAACACCGCCCCGGAGCCAATCCTGGATGACCTTCGCGCCGGGTGCGACATCGTCGTGGTCGGGGTCGGCGACTGCGGGTCCTGCAGCGCGTCCGCGGTGGCCGACGGGATCATCCTGGAACAGTCCGACATCCCGGCCGCGGTCATCTGCACCGACGCGTTCACGGCCAGCGCCGACGCGATGGCCCGCGTGCGCGGGGTCCCGGGTTACCCCTACCTGACCGTGCCGCACCCGATGGCCAACCTCACCCCCGAGGGGGTGCGGGATAAGGCCACCGCGGCGGTGCCTGGGATCGTCGCGATGCTGACCGGCCGCACCATGGCCGCGGCCTCGTGACAGCGTCCGCCGATCCAGCGGGCCAGGCGGCCGACCCGGTCGACCAGGCCAAGGCCGTCATCGAGTACTGCTACGGCCAGGGCTGGACCGACGGGCTCCCGGTCGTGCCCGCCACCCGCTCCGGCGTCGATACGTTCCTGGCCACGACCCCACGCGGGGCGGACGAGATCATCGGCACCGCCCCGCACCTGGGGCGCAGCATCACGGTGGCCCAGGCGGCGGCGAACGCCATCATGGCCGGCTGCAAGCCGGAGTACTTCCCGCTGGTCCTGGCCGCGTGGGACGCGGTGAACCTCGAGCGGTCGGCCCGCGGCGCCTGGCAGTCGACCAGCGGGCCGTCCCCGCTCATCGTGGTCAACGGCCCGGCCCGTTCCCGCCTGGAGATCAACTGCGAGGGCGGGGTGTTTGGCCCCGGGTTCCGCGCCAACGCGACCATCGCGCGGGCCATCGGGCTGATCGTGCGCAACGGCTACGGAATCCGCCCGCACGAGCTGGAGCAGGCGACCCAGGGCCTGCCCGGGCGGTGGTCGGTGTGCCTCGGCGAGAACGAGGAGGCTTCGCCGTGGGAGCCGCTCAGCGTGGTCGGGGGGGTCGAGCGGGGGGTCGACGCGGTCTCGGCCGTCCTGATCAGGACCTGCGAGTACGTCGACAACCGCGGGACCGACAACCCGGAAGCGGTACTCACCGACTTCGCCGACACGCTGGCCCGGATGGGCGCCTACCTGGGCGGCGGGCATTCCAGCGGGGGCCTGGTCCTCGGCCCCGAGCACGCGCAGCTGTTCGGGCGGTACGGCTACAGCCGCGCCGACGTGCAGCAGTGGCTGTTCGAGCACGCGGTGCGCGACCGCGCCGACCTGGCCGCCGCGGGCAAGGGCGACGGCCCGGTCGGCGATCCGGCACGGGCCGGGACCCCGTTCCCGATGATGCCGTCGGCCAAGGACATCCCGATCCTGGTCGCGGGCGCCGCCAACGCCGCGATCTCGATGGTGTTCCGGCCGTTCGGCTGGGCGCCGTGGTCGGGCCGCTCGGTGCCGGTCGCCTGGTCGCGGGCACTGTCCGGCGTCTGACCCGTGACGCGGTCGGCGGCCGTCCCCCAAGTCCACCCTGGCTGAATCGGAGCACTGATCGTGGAGATCTCGCTGGAGGGCAAGGTGGCGCTCGTCACCGGCGTCGGGCCCAACATCGGCAGTGGCATCGCCCTGGCCCTGGCCAGGTACGGCGCCAAGGTGGCCTGCAACGACGTGGACTCCTCGGCGATCAAGGCGTGCTTGGCCCGGATCGAGCGCCACGGCGGCCAGGCCATGCCCGCGTCCGGCGACGTGACCGACGAGGCCACGGTGCAGCGCTACGTCGGCGAGGTGCTCGAGCGGTGGGGGCGCATCGACATCCTGGTCAACAACGCGGCGCTGCTGGGCGGCCGGGGCGTGCTCGACGAGAGCGCGGAGTTCTTCGAGCGGGCGGTGCGGGTCTCGTCGCTGGGTTACTTCCTCAACACCAAGCATGTGGGCCGGTCGATGGCCGAGCGCGGGATCAAGGGCTCGATCATCTGCATCTCCTCCTCCAACGGCTGGACCTCGTCGCCGGGCATCATCGCCTACGCGTTCAACAAGGGCGGGGTGAACAACTTCGTCCGGGCCGCCGCCATGGACCTGGCGCCGTACGGCATCCGGGTCAACAGCTTCACCCCGACCGCTCCGAACCCGGACAACCCGGAGCTGCTCGCGGAACGGGCCAGGGCCGGGCTGAGCCCGGGCGGGATCCTGCAGCAGCGCGGCGGCGGGCTGGGCGGCCCGACGGGCGACGAGCCGTGGCGCAGGCCGACCCGGTGGGCCGGGCCGCGGGCGGCGATGGTTCCGATGGGGACCACCGGGACCCCGACCGACATCGGTCACGCCGTCGCCTGGCTGTGCTCGGACTACGCCCGGCTGATCACCGGCATCGACCTGGTCGTCGACGGCGGCGCGCGGGCGAAGAACTTCGCCTACGCGCCGGCAGCGCCGGAAGACCTGGCCGGGCCGCTGCCGCTGATCGTGCTGGACGAGACGCCCGCTGCGGACTAACTGCGCAGACGCAGCAACCTGGCCGCGTTCTCCTTCATGATCAGCGGCCGGACCTCGGGCTTGATGTCCAGGTTCTCGAAATCCTTGATCCACCGGTCGGGGGTGATGGCCGGGAAGTCCGAGCCGAACAGCACCTTTTCCCGCAGCAGGGTGTTGGCGTACCGCACCAGCAGCGGCGGGAAGTACTTCGGCGACCAGCCGGACAGGTCGATGTACACGCGGGGCTTGTGCGTCGCCACGGACAGCGCCTCGTCCTGCCACGGGAACGACGGATGGGCGAGGATGATGTCCAGGTCAGGGAAGTCGACCGCGACGTCGTCGATGTGCAGCGGGTTGGCGTACTTCAGCCGGATCCCGCCACCGCCGGGCGTGCCCGCCCCGGCTCCGGTCTGGCCGGTGTGGAACAGCGCCACCAGGCCGCGGGAGGCGATGACCTCGTAGAGCGGGTAGGCCATCCGGTCATTCGGGTAGAAGCCCTGCACGCTGGGATGGAACTTGAACCCCCTGACGCCGAAGTCGTCGGCTAGGCGCCGGGCGAGGCGCACCCCGGCCGCGCCGCGGGCCGGGTCGACGCTCGCGAACGGGATGACCACGTCCGCGTGCCCGGCGGCGAGCTCGGCGATCTCGATGTTGTCCGGTACCGGCTCCTCGCCGGTCGCCGAGACGCTGTCGATGGTGAACGCGACGCACGCCATGTTGCGCTGGCGGTAGTAGTCGGCCAGCTCGGGCACGGTGTAGTGCGGCATCGACCCGATCCCGAAGTACGCGCCCATGGCCTCGTTGCCGCTGGCGGTCTCGTCCGGCGCGGCGCGGACCGAACGGTGCACGTGGGTGTGCACGTCGATCGCGGTGATCCTGGTGACGTCCACTGACACGGTCGCGTTCCCGTCCTGGTAGTTGGAAGGCCGATCCTGCTGTGAGGATTACCCCGGGAAATCCTCTACGTACGGTGCGGCCGTCCGCTCGCGGATGGCCGCCGGCGGCACGCCGGGAGCGCACTCCTTCAGCCGCAACTGCCCGTCCGCCAGGTGGAAGACGGCGAGATCGGTGTACACGCGGGTCACCACCCGGCGCCCGGTGAGCGGGAACGCGCACTCCCTGACGATCTTCGGCTGCCCGGCCCGGTCGACGTGCTCCATCACCACCCAGACCTCGCGCGCGCCGGCCACGAGGTCCATCGCGCCGCCGACCGCGGGGTTCTTGCCGGGCACGTACCAGTTCGCCAGGTCGCCGTGCGCGGAGACCTGCAGCGCGCCGAGCACGGTGACGTCCAGATGGCCGCCGCGGACGATGGCGAACGACGTCGCCGAGTCGACGATCGCCGCGCCGCTGATCAGCGTGACCGGCTGCTTGCCGGCGTCGGTCAGGTCGGGATCCTCCTGGCCGGGAGGCGGGGCCGGGCCGAGGCCCAGGACGCCGTTCTCGGCGTGCAGGACCACCTCCGCGCCGGCCGGGATGAACCGCGGGATCAGCAGCGGGATGCCGACGCCCAGGTTGACGACAAAGCCGTCGCGCAGGTCTCTGGCCAGCCGCTCGGCGATGCCTTCCCGGGACAGGCCGCGAACCGCGGCCGGGCCGATGGTCTCTGTCATGACACCTGCCCCGCGATCGTGGGCTGCTTGGGCGACGCGCCGGATGCGAGCAGCACGTCGTCGACGAATACCCCGGGCAGGTGGATGTCGTCCGGATGCAGCTCGTCCACCTCGACGAGGTACTGTATCTCGGCGAACGTGCGGCGCCCGGCCATGCCCGCCAGCGGGTTGAAGTTCCGGGCGGAGAGCCGAAACCGCAGGTTCCCCTTGCGGTCGCCCTGGTGCGCCTTGACCAGGCCGAAGTCGGCGACGATGCCGTACTCCAGGACATGCTCGCGCCCGCCGAAGTCGCGGGTCTCGCGCCGCGCCATGCGCTCGGCGGCGGCCCCGTCGGCGGCGTAGCTGAGCGGGAAGGTGCCGTCGGCCAGCATCGTGCCCGCGCCGGACGGTGTGTAGAAGGCGGGTATGCCCGACCCGCCGGCCCGCAGCCGTTCCGCCAGCGTTCCCTGCGGAACCAGCTCCAGCTCCACCTTGCCGGCGAAGTACTCGTCGTAGAACTCCGGCAGCACCGGGAACGACGCCGTGAGGCGGCGGATACGGCCCTCGGCCAGCAACCGGCCGACGCCGGTGAAGTCGCTGCCGACGTTGTTGACGATCAGGTGCAGGTCGCGGCGGTCCAGGTCGCACAGCGCGTCCAGGAGCGTGTCCGGCCGTCCCGAGCTCCCGAAGCCGCCGACGGCCAGTGAGGCCCCCGAGGGCACCGCGTCGAGCACGGACATCACGTCCGCGCGCAACTTGTCGATCACCGCGTGTCCTTCCACGGGTCAGATGTCGCGGAAGTTAGCACGGCGGCGCGCAGCGGGGGAACAGCCTCTTCCACGTCGCAGAAGCCGGCCGGGGCGTGGCGACAACGGGACGCGCAGCGTGGGGCCCGCGGGCAGATGCCGGATGCGAGGGCCGAAGGCTGGCCCGAGCAGACGCTGGGGGGTTCCGGGGGGCGAAGCCCCCCGGTCTGGGGGTCCGGGGGTTATCCCCCGGATTACACAGTCTTCCGCGAAGTGAAAAGGGGTATGGCGGGTGCCATCGCGGCCGGGTCATCGTGGACCCGGCCGCGGACGACGCGGGGTGACCCGCCAGCCGCCCGCACACCGGGAAAGGGGGCCACATTGAGCATGACCACCCGGGCCGCGGTCTGCCGCGCGCCGGGCCTGCCGTGGGAGATCACCGACCTCGAGCTCGACGAGCCGAAGGCCAACGAGGTCCGGATCAAGTTCTACGCGGCCGGGCTGTGCCACTCCGACGACCACCTTCAGAAGGGCGACGCGCCGATGCGCCTCCCCTTCGTCGGGGGCCACGAGGGCGCCGGCGTCGTCGACGCGGTCGGGCCGGGCGTGACCAGGGTCAAGGTCGGGGACCACCTGGTCTGCTCGTTCATCCCGGCCTGCGGCTCGTGCCGCTACTGCTCGACGGGCCGGCAGAACCTGTGCGACGCGGGCAAGAACGCCGGCACCGGCATGTTCGCCGACGGGACGTTCCGGTTCCACCAGAACGGCGAGGACTTCGGCGGGATGTGCGTGCTCGGCACGTTCTCGCAGCACACGGTGGTCTCCGAGTTTTCCTGCATCCCGATCCCCGACGACATCCCCTTCGACGTGGCCGCACTCGTCGCCTGCGGCGTGCCGACCGGATGGGGCTCGGCCGTGTACGCCGCCGGGGTGCGCCCCGGCCAGACCGTGGTGATCTACGGGGCCGGGGGCGTGGGCAGCAACGCGGTCCAGGGCGCCGCGCTGTCCGGCGCCAAGAACGTCATCGTGGTCGACCCGGTGGAGTTCAAGCGGGAGATGGCCGCGGTGTTCGGGGCCACCCACACGTTCGCGACCGCCAAGGAGGCCCACGAGTTTGTCGTCGAGACCACCTGGGGCGAACTGGCCGATCACGCGATCATCACGGTCGGCATCCTGCACGACGAGGTCATCCACAATGCGATCCAGGTGGTGGGCAAGGCCGGCCAGGTCACGATCACCGCGGTCGGCGGTGGGTTCATCGACGAGAACCCGGGCATGCTCATCGGCTACCAGCGCCGGATACAAGGCGCGATCTACGGTGCCTGCAACCCGCTGGTCGACGTACCGCGGCTGCTCGGCCTCTACCGGTCCGGCGACCTCAAGCTCGACGAGCTGATCACCCGCCGGTATCGCCTGGACGAGATCAACCAGGGCTACCAGGACATGCTGGACGGCAAGAACATCCGCGGCGTGATCATCCACGAGCATGGCTAGCCCTAGGGGGGACAACCCCCCTATAACCCCCCGACACACGGTCCGTGAGCACCCCACACTGCGCGCCGCGAGGAAGGACCTGATTCCATGAGCATCACGACGCGCGCCGCCATCGCCCGGGGCCCCCACATCGGCTGGGAACTGGCCGACCTGCAGCTCGACGAGCCGAAGGCGCACGAGGTCCGGGTGAAGTTCTACGCGGCCGGGCTATGCCACTCCGACAACCACATCACCAAGGGCGACGCGCGGCCGCGGTTCCCGATCGTCGGGGGCCACGAGGGCGCCGGAATCGTCGAGTCCGTGGGCCCGGACGTGCGCCGGGTCACGGCCGGCGATCGCCTCATCTGCTCCTACATCCCGGCCTGCGGGGCCTGCCGGCCGTGCGTAAGCGGGCATCAGAACATGTGCGTCAAGGGGCTGAACGCCGGCACCGGCATGTTCCTCGACGGCACCTTCCGGTTCCACCTGGGCGATGAGGACCTCGGCGGCTTCTGCACGCTGGGCACGTTCTCCCAGTACGCCGTGGTGTCGGAATGGGCCTGCGTCCCGGTCGCCGACGACATCCCGTGGGAGGTCGCGTGCCTGGTCGGCTGCGGCGTCCCCACCGGGTGGGGCTCGGCGGTGCATGCGGCCGGGGTGCGGGCCGGCGACACCGTGGTCATCTTCGGCGCGGGCGGCGTGGGCAGCAACGCGGTGCAAGGCGCCCGGTACGCCGGGGCGAAGAACGTGGTCGTGGTGGACCCGGTCGCGTTCAAGCGGGACACGGCCACCAGCGTGTTCGGCGCCACCCACGCGTTCGCGACCGCCAAGGAAGCGCAGGAGTTCGTCGTCGAGACCACGTGGGGCCAGCTCGCCGACCACGCGATCCTGACGCCTTCCGTGGTCACCGAGGAAATGGTGAGCGCCGCCGTGGAGATGACCGGTAAGGGCGGCAAGGTCACCATCACCGCCGTCGGCCACGCCGACGAGCGCGCCGTCCACCTGCGGGCCGGCCTGCTGATCGGCTACCAGCGGCAGATCCGCGGTGCCCTGTTCGGCGACAGCAACCCGCTGTACGACATCCCGATGCTGCTCGGCCTGTACCGCTCCGGCGACCTGAAGCTGGACGAGCTGATTACCCAGAGGTACCGGCTGGAGGACATCAACCAGGCCTACCAGGACCTGGAAGACGGCAAGAACATCCGCGGCGTCATCGTCCACGAGCCGTCATGAGCAGCGCCATGGTGCGCGCGGCGGTGCAGGTAGCACCGCGGCAGATCGAGCTGCGCGAGTTCCCGCGCCCGCAGACCGGGCCGGACGACGGGCTGCTGCGCGTGGAGGCCAACGGCATCTGCGGCAGCGACGTCGAGACCTACCGGGGCCACCTGGGCGGCCCCCGGCCGGCCTTCATCCCCGGTCATGAGCCGCTCGGCATCGTGGAAGAGGTCGGCGACCGCGCCGCGCAGCGCTGGGGGGTACAGCCCGGCGACCGGGTCGCGCTGGAGGTGATCGTCCCGTGCCGGTCCTGCACGGACTGCCTGACCGGCCGGTACCAGTTCTGCCGCAACCGGAAGTACGGCCACGGGGTGACGGGCATCGACACCGAGCCGGCGCTGTGGGGCGGGCTGGCCGAGCACATGTACCTATCGCCCACCTCGGTGCTGCACCGCGTCGATAACGGCCTGCCGGTCGAGCTGGCCGCGATGTTCAACTCGCTGGGCGCCGGCGTGCGCTGGGCCTGCCACCTCGGCGAGGTGCGGCTCGGCGACACCGTGCTGGTGCTCGGCGCCGGGCAGCGCGGCATCGGCGCCGTGATCGCGTCGCGCGCCGCCGGGGCCGGCACGATCATCATCACCGGGCTGGCCGCCGACGCGCACAAGCTGGCGCTCGCGCGCGAGTTCGGCGCCGACCACACGATCGTGGTGGACGGGGACGCGGCAGAGAACACCGTGCAGCGGGTCGAGGAGATCACCGACGGCGAGATGGCCGATGTCGCGCTCGAGCTGACGCCGCTGGCCGCGGCGCCGGTCTCGGACGCGCTGCAGGCCGTGCGGCGCGGCGGCCGGGTGGTGCTGGCCGGGCTCAAGGGCAACCGCGAGATACCGTTGCGGACCGACGTCATCATCAACCGCGCGCTCACGGTCCGGGGCGCCTTCGGCGTGGACAGCAAGGGCATGGCCGACGCGATCGCGCTGATCGAGTCCCGCCGCTTCCCGCTGGAGAAGATGCATACCCACACGTTCGGGCTGGACGACGCCGCGCTGGCCATCGAGACGCTCGGCGGCGAGGTACCCGGGGAGTCCGCGATCCACGTCTCGGTTCACCCCGGGGAGTAGCCGTGCTGGTCGACGCCCACGCTCACGTGCTGCCCGGCGACTACCCGCCGGACGCGCCCGAGTGCTTCCCCCGCATGGAGCCGGTGGACGGGGACACCGCGCGGACGCTGGTGTTCGGCGCCATGCGGTTCCGGGCCCGGGACGTGTTCTTCGAGGCGGAGCGGCGGGTGGAGGAGGCCGCGGCGTCCGGCGTCGACGCCGAGGTGCTCTCGCCGATGCCGCCGCTGTTGCGCTACGACCTGCTGATTGCCGACGGCCTGGCCCTAGCCCGGCACGTCAACGAGTTCGTCGCGCAGATGTGCTCCATCGACCCCACACGGCTGATCGGGCTGGGCATGGTACCGCTGCAGGACCCGGATGCGGCCGCGGCCGAGTTGACCGCCATCGGCGGACTAGGCCTGCGCGGCGTGGAGATCGCCTCGAACGTGCTGGACACCCCGATCGGCGACGAGCGGTTCCTGCCGTTCTTCGCCGAGGCCGAGCGCCTCGGCCTGGCCATCTTCGTGCACGCCATGCCGACCGCCGGCGGCGGTCTGCCGTCCCAGGCCCGGGGCACGTACGCGGTCGGCGTGCAGGGCGCTCTGGCGGCCGCGTCCCTGGTGACCGGGGGCACCGCGGCGAAGTGCCCGGGGCTGCGAGTCTCGTTCAGCCACGGCGCCGGCGGCTATCCGCTGATGATCCCGCGGGCCCAGTACTTCTGGAGCGGGGCCTGGAATGAGGAGCCTGCGGTGCCCGAGCGCGCGGTGATGCCCGACGACGGGCCCTCGCCGTGGGAGTACGCTCGCCGGTTCTACTACGACTCGCTGGTCTTCGACCGCCGGGCGCTGCGCTACCTCATCGACGTGCTCGGCTCCGACCGGCTGCTGGTCGGCTCGGATTTCCCGGCGATGCTCCGCGAGGAGCCGGCCGGGCGCACCCTCCGCTCGATGAACCTCCCCCCGGACGTGATCGAGGACATCACCTGGAACAACGCGTTCCGGTGGCTGGGGATCACACCGACGCGCTGACCCTCCCCGCCATCGTCGCGGTCGCCGGCGCGCAGCCCGGGTGCCGGCGTGCGGCCGCCGCCAGGCGCTGTCCGGGCTGCGGCGCGAGCCCCCGGGTGATCGCTCCCGACGCGACCGTGAGCATGTTCGCCAGGACCAGCGGCCTGGCCCGCTCGGCCTCGACCACCGCGCTGATCGCCGCGGCGACCTCGCCGAACTGGTCGTAGACCGGCACCGCCACCACCAGGTCCGGGAGCGTGATCCGCCCCCGGGCGACCGCGAAACCGACCTGCCGGACCTGGGCCAGCTCGCGGAGCAGCTGGCCGCGGTCGGTGACGGTCAGCGGCGTGAAGCGCTCCAGGGGGCCCCGCAGCACCTGGTCCTGCAGCTCCCGGTCGGCGTACGCGAGCAGCACCAGGCCGGTGCCGGTGGCGTGCATAGGCCAGCGGTCCCCCATCCGGCCGTTGGTCGGATGCGTGGCGCAAGCCGTGATCGTCTCGACGTACACGACCTGTATCCCGTCACGCACGCCCAGGTGCACGTTGGCGCGGGTGCGGTGATGCAGTTCGTCCAGGTAGGGGAACGCAGCCTCGCGCAGGCCCAGGCCGCGAGGGGACAGGGCCGCCAGCTCGAGCAGCCGCAGCCCGATGGAGTAACGGCCGCTCGGGCCGCGTTCCAGCGCGCCCCAGTTCGCGAGCTCGCACACCAGCCGGTGCGCGGTGGACAGGCTCAGCCCGGCCCGCCGGGCGATCTCGCTCAGCGACAGCGAGCGCTGCTGCGGGCCGAAGGCGTCGAGCACCGCCAGGAGCCGTCCGGCTGCGTTCGTCCGGGGGGCCCCGGCGCTCGCTTCCTCCGGGACATCCAGGGATTCCGGCATGCTCAAACCCCTTGTCGGCCGTGCCGTGCGGTGAGCGAGCTTAAGTGACGCGAATGGTGCTGCTCGGGTACCGCCGGGTGCACGAGCGGTAACCAGATCATGGTTACACGCGGGGGTGGGTCCGGCAAGAAATATCAGGAAACGATATGGACACACTGGAAATACAGCCGTAACCCGCCCGGCCTGCGTCAACGCACTCAAGTCGCCCAGCCGCCGGCCTGGGACCCCGGCCCGGTGGCCCCGCCTCTTTTCCTTTCGCCCGGTGGAAGCGCCATGGACTCCGACCAGGCCCGTCCTCGAAGCTGGCGCTGTTTATTGGTGAGGCCGGCTCACCGCACCAGGGACTGCCGGGGGCTGCGTTGCCCGGCGACCGGGGCAGCGCAGCGTCCTGGCCCGTCAACGCCTATCCATAGCAGGAGCATTCATAGCAGGAGCGTCGCCGTGAGACCCAAGACGAACCACAGACGAAGGTTTATCCTGTCTGCCCCGGCCATTCTCGCGACCGCCGCGGCCCTCGCGCTGGCAGGCTGCGGATCATCGAGTTCTTCGTCCGCACCCTCAGCATCGGCGGCGCCGCAGGAGGGCGGATCGCTCACCGTACTGGAGGGCGCCAGCTACGCCGGGGCCTGGCCTGGTCTCGACCCCGCCACGAACACCGACGGGGCGGCGAACCAGAGCTACATGAACTCCATCTTCGGTGAGCTGTTCGAGCTGGGCACCGGCGGGAAGCTGATCGACGACCTGGCCACGGGATACTCGTACGCCAACGGCGACAAGACGGTCATCATCACCCTCCGCAAGGGCGTGACGTTCTCCGACGGGACTCCGTTCAATGCGGCCGCCGTGGTGTGGAACTGGAACCGCGACCTCGCGGGCACCTGCACCTGCAAGCCGGTCTTCCTCGCCAAGCCGGTGATCACCCAGACCGGGCCCTACACCGTCTCGCTCACACTGCCCTACGTCGACGCGCCATTCATCAACGGCATCCAGGACGACATTTTCAACTGGATCGCCTCACCGACCGCCGAGCAGAAGATGGGTGAGAAGGCGTTCGCCCTGAAGCCGGTCGGCGCCGGGCCGTTCGTGGTCGTCAGCGACGCCCCGAGCTCGGAGCTGGTGCTCAAGAAGAACCCGCACTATTGGGAGAAGGGCAAGCCGTACCTCAACTCCCTGACCTTCAAGCCCGTCTCGGCCGACGAGCCCGCGTACGAGGCGATGCTGGCCAACTCCGGCCAGGTCTACGAGGGCATGTCGACGCCTCAGCTCGTGAAGACGTTCGCGTCACACTTCACGGTGACCGCCGAGCCCTCGACGTCGCCCTACGACATCCAGCTGAACACCAGGGCCGCGCCGTTCAACAATATCAAGGCCCGGGAGGCGGTCTACTACGCCACCAATGCCGCGCAGATCGACCAGAAGCTGTTCAACAACACCTATCCGGTGACCGAGTCGTTCACGGCCAAGGCCGGCTTGTTCTACGAGCCGGTGGTGCCGGGGTACATCGGCTACAACCTGGCCAAGGCCAAGTCGCTGGTCCAGCAGGTGGGCGGCATGAACATCACCCTGTACACCATCACCAGCCCGGTGGCCGAGGCGCTGGACGAGGCGCTGCAGACGCAGTGGCAGGCGGCCGGGATGCACGTCACCCTCAAGACCTTCGACCTGACCGGGCTGATCGCCGTCTTCCAGTCGCACAAGTGGCAGTCGTTCCTGCAGACGGCCGGGGCGTACGACCCGGGTACCGGCGTCGGCGTAGCCTTCCGGTTCGCGTCGGTCTCCCCGTTCACGGGCGTCTGGGATCCGAAGGTCGACGCGCTCATCAACGCCGCGGCCTCGACCGTGGACAACTCGGCCCGGGCCAACGACTACGCGCAGCTGAACGCCTACATCGCCAAGATGGCTTACGGGCCGTTCCTCTTCCCCATCGCCGGATACAACATCGCCGAAAAGGGCGTCTACGGACCCGGGCTCACCACGGCCATTCCGACCATCGTGGTGCTGCCGGGAATCCTCTGGCAGGACGTCTACACCACCAACAAGTAACAAATGAGGCGCAGACTGTAACACTATGAACACCTCGGTCACCGCAGGAGAGCCAGGGACCTCCAGCGTCGAGCCGAGTCGGCCGGGCGGCGGTGCAGCATCCCGCCGCCTGGCCGGCTCGCCGGCCCTGCGGGTGGTCGGCCGGCGGGTGCTCATCGCCGTACCTGTCCTGTTCGGCGTGACGTTCCTGACGTTCGTAGTGCTGAACGCCCTGCCCGGCGACGCCGCCACGGCGCTGCTCGGGACGAACGCCACCCCGGCCGAGATCCGGGCCGAGACCATAAGGCTGCACCTCAACGAGCCCTTGCTGGTCCGCTACTGGGACTGGCTCGTCGGCGTGCTGCACGGCAACCTGGGCACGTCCTTGTATTACAACCAGCCCGTGACGTCGATCCTGGCCCAGCGCCTCCCGGTCACCCTGGAACTAGTGGTGTACGCGCTGGTCATCACGTTCGTGGTCTCGGTCCCGCTGGCCATCCTGTCCGCCCGCCGGCCGCGCGGCGTCGTCGACCGGACCAGCATGGTCTTCAGCATGGCCAGCCTGTCGGTCGCGCCCTACGTGCTGGCCCTGCTGCTGATCCTGGTCTTCGCGGTCAACCTGCAGTGGTTCCCCGCGCTCGCGTCGGGAACCGGAGGAGACGTCAGGGACCTGACGCTGCCCGCGATCACCCTCGCGATCCCGCTGATCGGCTTCTACGTCAGGTTCCTGCGCGCCGACCTGCTCGAGCAGATGTCCGAGGAGTACACCGTGACGGCGCTGGCCAAGGGCCTGTCCCGGTGGAAGGTCCTGAGCCGGCACGCGCTGCGGAACTCCTTCATCGGGCTGGTCACCGTCATCGGGCTCAACCTCGCCACGCTCATCGGGGCCACCGTGATCGTGGAACAGATCTTCGGGCTGTCCGGCATCGGGTACGAGCTACTCCGGGCGATCAACAACCGGGACGTCCCGCTCGTCGAGGGCATCGTGCTGGTCTTCGCCACCATCGTCGTCCTGGCCAACCTCGCCACCGACCTGCTCTACGACGGGCTCGACCCAAGGATCCGCCATGGCCGTTCCCGTAGCTGACGCGCTGTCCCCCGCGCCGCCGGCCGGTGACGTCCCGGCCGCCGACCGGGGATCCCGGACGCGCAGCCTGCTGCGGACGCTCGAGATCACGATCCCCGCCGCCGTGCTGCTCCTGCTGCTGTTCTTCTGCTTTGTCTGGCCGCATATCTACCCAGTGCCGAAGCCGACGGGCGGGTCGATTCTCGACTCCGGCCTGCCGATGTGGTCCCCCGGTCACATCTTCGGTACCGACAATATCGGCAACGACATCATGTCCCGGATTCTCTACGGCGGCCAGGTGTCGTTCGAGGTGGCGGCCGCGGTGCAGGTCATCGGCCTGGTCGTCGGAGGGGCCATGGGCGTGATCGCCGGCTATCTCGGCGGGCCGGTGGACGGAGTGCTGATGCGGGTACTCGACGTGTTCATCGCCTTTCCCTCGCTGGTGCTCGTCCTGGCCATCGTCGACAGTCTCGGCCAAAGCGAGCTGAACGTGATCTATGCGCTGGCCGCCTTCAGCATCCCGGCCTTCGCGCGCGTCTCGAGGGCCGGGACCTTGCGGCTGCGCGACCAGCCCTTCGTCGTCGCGGCCCGGCTTTCCAGCGTGAAGACGTGGCGGATCATCTCCGGTCACATCGTGCCCAACCTCATGCCCCAGCTGGTGACCTTCAGCCTGCTCGGCGCCGCCGTGGTGATCATCCTGGAGGGGGCGCTCGACTTCCTGGGCTACGGCATCCCGGACCCCGCCCCGAGCTGGGGCAAGATGATCGCAAACGGACAGACCATGCTGTCGGTCCGCCCCAGTCTCGTCATCGTGCCGAGCATCTTCCTGTTCGTGACCGTCATCTGCCTGAACCTCCTGGGCGACGGCCTGCGGGCCCGCTGGGAGGTGCGCTGATGACCGGCCTGCCCGGGCAGCGGGTCCGCCGCCGGGCCGCGCCGCCGGCGGGCGCGTCGAGCGCGGAGCGCGGTGAGCCGGTGTCCCCGGGCTCCGGCCCGGACGCCGCTCCCCTGCTCGAGGTCTCCGACCTGCGCGTGCGCTTCCGCTCTCGCGGTGGCTTCGTGAACGCCGTGCAGGGCATCAGCTTCAGTATCGAGCCCGGCCAGACGCTGGCGATCATCGGCGAGTCCGGCTCAGGAAAGACGGTCAGCGCGTACGCATTGATGGGTCTGCTGCCGCGCACCGCGCAGGTTTCCGGCTCGATCCGGTTCAAGGGCGTAGAGATCGTCTCACTCGGCGAGAGGGCGCTGCAGGATCATCGTGGCCGGAACATCGCGATGGTGTTCCAGAACCCGGAGCGGTCCTTGAACCCGACGATGCAGGTCGGCGCCCAGATCACCGAGGCGGTCCGGGAGCATCTCCCGCTCGGCCGGCGGCAGGCCGCCGGCCGAGCCGTCGAGCTGCTCCGGATGGTGCGCATACCAGCGCCCGAGCGGCGCTGTCACGAATATCCGCATCAGCTCTCGGGCGGCATGCGCCAGCGCGTGGTCATCGCCATCGCCCTGGCCTGCGAGCCCCAGCTGCTGATCGCGGACGAGGCGACGACCGCGCTCGACGTCACGACCCAGGCGCAGATCATGGATCTGCTCCTTGACCTGCAGCGGGAACTCGGTACCGCGCTGCTGATGATCAGCCACGACCTCGCCCTGGCCGCGTCCTACGCCGAGGAGATCCTGGTGATGTACGCCGGCCGGGTGGTCGAACGCGCGTCGGCCACGGACCTGTTCGACAGCGTCCGGATGCCTTACACCCGGGCCCTGATCGACGCCGTCCCGCGGGCCGACCAGGAATCGCACGTACTGCTCCCGGTGATCGGCGGGCGGCCCCCCGACCTGTCCGCGGTCATGCCCGGATGTTCCTTCGCGCCGCGCTGTCCCGACGCGCAGCAGGATTGCCGGCAGCAGGCTCCGCCGCTCGAGGAGCACGAGATCGGCCACTGGTGGGCGTGCTGGCATCCGTGCGGAACGGAGGCGCCGACGTGACTCCCGGGGCGACCCCAGTGACCGCAGCGGCCGGGACCGGACCGGCCCCCGGGCCCGGTGGCGACCTGCTGCTTGACGTCCGCCACCTGGTGCAGGAGTTCGTGCTCCGTGACTACGGCGGGGCCAAAGGCGGGGTCCTCCAGGCCGTGTCCGACGTCTCGTTCGAGCTGCGCGCCGGCGAGACCCTCGGCATCGTGGGCGAGACCGGGTCCGGGAAGTCGACGCTGGCCCGGTCGGTCATCCAGGCCCCGCCCCCGAAACAGGGCGCGGTGATCTTCCAGGGGCAGGAACTGGTGGGCCTCCCGCCCCGGGCCATGAAGCCGGTGCGCCGGGACCTGCAGATGGTATTCCAGGATCCGTTCACGTCGCTGGACCCGAAATGGACCGTGTCACGGATCGTCGGCGAGCCGCTGACCGCCTACGGGCTCGGCTCCCGCCGCGAGCGCCGCGAACGGGTGAACTCCCTGCTCGAGCGGGTGGGACTCGATCCGGCCGGCTACGGGCGTCGGCAGCCCCGCGAGCTCTCGGGAGGGCAGGCCCAGCGAGTGGCGATCGCCCGGGCGCTGGTGCTCGAGCCCAAGCTGATCTTGTGCGACGAGCCGGTCTCGTCTCTCGACGTCCTGGTGCAGGCCCAGGTGCTCAACCTGCTCGAGAAACTGCGCAGCGAGCTGGGCCTTTCGTACCTGTTCATCGCGCACGACCTGGCGCTGGTCAAGCAGGTCAGTGACCGGGTGGCGGTCATGTACCTCGGCAAGCTGTGCGAGATCGGTCCGGTCCGGGACATCTACCGCCAGCCGCTGCACCCCTACACGCTGGCCCTGCTGACCTCGATACCGAGCGCGGGCCCCTCAGCCGGGAAGCGCGAAGCCCGCACCGTGATCCGCGGAGAGCTGCCCTCACCGCTGAACCCGCCCAGCGGCTGCCGGTTCCGTACCCGCTGCCCCCGGGCTCAGGAGCGGTGCGCGGCGGAAGCGCCGCAGCTGCGCGCCCTCGGCGGCGACGGGCACCTCGTGGCCTGCCACTTCCCGCTTTCCGGCAGCCCGGAGACGCCGGAGGGCTCCGGGGCTCAGGGCAAGCCCGCGGCCGTCAAACGTTGAAGCCGAGCGCGCGGAGCTGCTCCCGGCCGTCCTCGGTGATCTTGTCAGGCCCCCACGGCGGCATCCAGACCCAGTTGATCCGGAAGTCGGCCACCAGCCCGTCGAGCGCCGACTGGGCCTGGTCCTCGATCACGTCGGTGAGGGGGCACGCGGCGCTGGTCAGCGTCATGTCGATGGTGGCGACGCGGTCCTCGGAAACGGTCACCCCGTAGACCAGGCCGAGGTCGACGACGTTCACGCCGAGCTCGGGGTCGACGACGTCCCGGAGCGCCTCCAGCACGTCCTCGGTGTCGGGGGTGAGCTCGCCGGTCGTCCCCGACGCGTTGTCGGTCGTCATGTCTGCTCCCCGCTTGATCGTAGGGTTGCCGACCCGTCCAGGGCCTGCGTGGTCGCGTCCTTCCAGGCCATCCAGCCGAGCAGGGCGCACTTGATCCGCGCCGGGTACTTGGCCACGCCCTCGAACGCGACCGCGTCGCCGAGCAGGTCCTCATCGGGCTCGGCCGCGCCCCGGGACTGCATCAGCTCGAGGAACGCGCCGCTGATGTCCATCGCCTCGCGCACGGTCTTGCCGATCACGGCCTCGGTCATCACCGACGCGCTCGCCTGGCTGATCGAGCAGCCGAGCGCGTCGTACGACACGTCGGCCACGGCGACCTCGCCGCCCGCGTCCTTGAGCGCCACCCGCAGCGTAACCTCGTCGCCGCAGAGCGGGTTGACGTGGTGCACCTGGGCGTCGAAGGGCTCCCGCAGGCCCTTGTTGTGCGGGTGGCGGTAGTGATCCAGGATGATCTCCCGGTACATCGACTCGACTTCCATGACACCGCCTTCAACACGCCGCCGGCCGGGGGCTGTTCCCGCCGGTACCGCTCATCAGCTGAAGAACCGCTGCGCCTGCCGCACGCCCTCGACCAGCGCGTCGACCTCGTCGTGGGTGTTGTACACATAGAACGTCGCCCGGGTGCTGGCCTGCACGCCAAGCGCCCGGTGCAGCGGCCACGCGCAGTGATGGTTGGCCCGTACCGCGATGCCAAGCTCGTCGAGCACCTGGCCGACGTCGTGCGGGTGAACCTCGTCGATCGTGAACGACACCGCGCCACCGCGCTGGTCGGTGGTCAGCGGGCCGAGAACGCGCACGCCGGGGATCTCCCCCAGCGCGCCGAGCGCGTGCGCGGTCAGCGCCTCCTCGTGCGCGGCCACGTTCTCCATGCCGAGCGCGTCGAGATAGTCGCAGGCCGCGGCCAGGCCGACCGCCTGAGCCGCCGGGGGGACCCCGGCCTCGAACCGCTCGGGCGGCGGCAGGAAGGTCGAGCCCTCCATCCTGACCACTTCGATCATCGACCCGCCGGAGATGAACGGCGGCATGGCCTCCAGCAGCTCACGCCGTCCCCACAGCACGCCGATCCCGGACGGCCCGAGCATCTTGTGCGCGGAGAACGCGAGGAAGTCCGCGCCCAGGGCCGCGACGTCGGTCGGCCGGTGCGGCACCGACTGGGCGCCGTCGGCCACCACCAGGGCCCCGCGGGCATGCGCCAGGGCGGCGATCTCGCCGACCGGGGGGACCGTACCGGTGACGTTGGACTGATGCGTGACCGCCACGACCCTGGTCCGGCCGCTGATCAGCTCGTCCGCGCGGGACAGGTCCAGGCGGCCCTCGGGCGTGACGCCGAACCAGCGCAGCGTGGCGCCGGTACGCTGGCACAGCTGCTGCCACGGGACCAGGTTGGCGTGGTGCTCCATCTCGGTGACCAGCACCTCGTCACCGGGGCCGACCCGGAACCGCTGCGCCTGAGGCCCGGCGGTGGCCGCGTTGCTCATCGCGTACGCCACCAGGTTCAGCGCCTCGGTCGCGCTCTTCGTGAACACGATCTCGCCGGGATCCGCGCCGATGAAGGCCGCGACCCGCGCCCGGGCTCCCTCGTAGGCGTCGGTGGCCTCCTCGCCGAGCAGGTGCGCCCCGCGGTGCGCGGCCGAGTTGTGGGCAGTGTAGAAATCGCGCTCGGCGTCGAGGACCTGCCGCGGCTTGTGCGAGGTGGCGCCGGAGTCCAGGTAGACCAGCGGCCTCCCGCCGCGCACGGTCCGGCCGAGGATCGGGAAGTCGGCCCGGATCCCGGCCACGTCGAACGGGCGTACGGCACCGTGGCCCAGCGCCCCGTTGGCCAGCACGGGCTGCCCGGTCGTGGAAGTGGAAGAGGTCATGCCGGCGCGCCCGCGTTCAGGAACCTCTCGTAGCCTTCCCGCTCCAGCACCTCGGCCAGCTCGGCGCGGCCCTCCTCGACGATCCGGCCGCCGACGAACACGTGCACGAAGTCGGGCTGCACGTACTGCAGGATCCGGTTGTAGTGGGTGATCAGCAGCACGCCGTGCCCGGGCTCCTGGCGGAACGTGTTGATCCCCGCGGCGACCACCTTGAGCGCGTCGACGTCCAGTCCGGAGTCGGTCTCGTCCAGGATGGCGATCTTCGGGTTGAGCAGCTGCATCTGCAGGATCTCGTGCCGCTTCTTCTCGCCGCCGGAGAAGCCCTCGTTCAGGTTCCGCTCGGCGAAGCCTGGGTCGATCGACAGCGCGTCCATGCTGGCCCGCAGCTCCTTGACGAAGGTACGCAGCTTGGGCGCCTCGCCGCGGACCGCGGTGACCGCCGTGCGCAGGAAGTTCGACACCGAGACGCCCGGCACCTCCACCGGGTACTGCATGGCGAGGAACAGCCCGGCCCTGGCCCGGGCGTCCACGCTCATGGCCAGCACGTCCTCGCCGTCCAGGGTGACCGACCCCTGGGTCACCCGGTACTTGGGGTGGCCGGCGATCGCGTAGGCGAGGGTGGACTTGCCGGAGCCGTTCGGCCCCATGATCGCGTGAGTCTCCCCGGCCCGGACGGTCAGGTCCACGCCGCGCAGGATCTCCCGGCTGGCGCCCGACGCCTCCTCCACGCTGACGTGCAGGTCGCGGATCTCAAGTGTGGCCATTATCTATCTCTTATCTCTCCTGGTCGGGCAGGGACACGTACACGTCGCCGCCCTCGGTCTTCACGGGGTAGGTAGGCACCGGCTTGGTGGCCGGCGGGCCGGTGGGCTTGCCGGTGCGCAGGTCGAAGCAGGACCCGTGCAGCCAGCACTCCACCGTGTGGTCGTAGATCTCGCCCTCGGACAGCGGGACCTCCTCGTGCGAGCACACGTCGTGCAGCGCGAAGATCTCCCCCTCGGCGCGGATGATAGCGACCGGCGTGTCCTGCAGCTCCACGCCCAGCGCCCCTTCCTCGGGAACGTCGGCGAGGGCGCAGGCCCGCACGTAACGGATCGGTTCGGTCACGAGGCACGCTCCAGCGACCGGGCCAGTTCGGTGTCGATCGCGCTAGTGACCCGGTCCCGTACCTCGGGCACCTCGATCTGGTCGATCATCTGCCCGAAGAACCCCTTGATCACCAGGCGCCGCGCCTCGGCGTACGGGATCCCGCGCGCCATCAGGTAGAACAGGTGATGATCCTCCAGCCGCCCGCTGGCGCTGGCGTGACCCGCCCCGACCACCTCGCCGGTGAGGATCTCCAGGTTCGGCACCGAGTCGACCCGGGTGCCGTCGGTGAGCACCAGGTTCCGGTTGTACTCGTAGGTGTCGGTGCCGGTCGCCTCGGCCCGGATGATCACGTCGCCGATCCACACGGCATGCGCTTCCTCGCCCTGCAGCGCGCCCTTGTAGCTGACCCGGCTGCGGCAGTTGCGCTCGGCATGGTCCACGAACAGCCGGTGCTCCAGGTGCTGGCCGGCGTCGGCGAAATACAGCCCGCGCAATTCCGCGTCGCCGCCGGGCCCCACGTACCGCACCGAGGGCGCCAGCCGTATCAGGCTCCCGCCCAGCGTCACCGCCGTGTGCGTCAGCTTCGCGTCCTTCCGGAGCTGCGCATGGTGATGCGACAGGTGCACCGCGTCATCCGCCCAGTCCTGCAGCGACACCACAGTCAGCGCCGCCCCGTCCCCCACGACCAGCTCGACGTTGTCCGCGTAGGTCGCCGACCCGGCGTACTCCAGCACCACCACGCCCCGCGCGTTCGGCTCGACGTTCACCACGAGGTGCCCGAAGGCCGCTCCAGCAGCGTCTTCCCCGCGAACCGAGACCCACGTAGGCTCCGTGCTCTCCACTCCCGCCGGCACGGTGACGATGGTGGCCTCGCCAAACGACGCGAAAGCTCTGGCGCTGACCCGGTCGGCCGGTACGTAGGCGACGCCCAGGCGTGGGTCGCCGTGTTGCGCAAGCTCAACGGCGACCCCGGCTGCGGCATCGACTGCGACCCCGACCTTGCCCGGGGCCAGATCAGCGTCACCGTGCAGCCCCCGCAGACGGCGCAGCGGCGTGAACCGCCACTCCTCCTCGCGCCCGGTGGGCACGCCGAAATCCGCGGGGTCGTAAGACTGCCGCTCGTGCAGCCTGGAGACCGGGGCGCCGGACTCGACCGCCCCTTGCAGAGCCGACGACATCAGCCGACCGCTCCTTCCATCTGGAGTTCGATCAGCCGGTTGAGCTCGAGCGCGTACTCCATCGGAAGCTCACGCGCGATCGGCTCGACGAAACCCCGGACGATCGTGGCCATCGCCTCGTCCTCGGTCATGCCCCGGCTCATCAGGTAGAACAGCTGCTCCTCGGAGATCTTCGACACGGTCGCCTCGTGGCCCATCTCCACGTCGTCCTCGCGGACGTCCACGTACGGGTAGGTGTCGGAGCGGCTGACCGTGTCCACCAGCAGCGCGTCGCACTTCACGGTGGACTTGGAGTGGGCCGCGCCCTCCTGCACCTGGACCAGGCCGCGGTAGGAGGTCCGGCCGCCCGCCCGGGCCACCGACTTGGACACGATCTGGGACGAGGTATTCGGCGCGCAGTGCACCATCTTGGCGCCGGCGTCCTGGTGCTGGCCGGTGCCGGCGAAGGCGACCGACAGGGTCTCGCCCCTGGCGTGCTCGCCCATCAGGTACACCGACGGGTACTTCATCGTGACCTTGGAGCCGATGTTCCCGTCGATCCACTCCATGGTCGCGCCCTCCTGCGCCACCGCCCGCTTGGTGACCAGGTTGTACACGTTGGCCGACCAGTTCTGGATCGTGGTGTAGCGGCAGCGGCCGCCCTTCTTCACGATGATCTCCACCACCGCGGAGTGCAACGAGTCGGACGAGTAGATCGGCGCGGTGCAGCCCTCCACGTAGTGCACGGAGGCGTCCTCGTCGACGATGATCAGGGTGCGCTCGAACTGCCCCATGTTCTCGGTGTTGATCCGGAAATAGGCCTGCAGCGGGATCTCCACGTGCACGCCCTTCGGCACGTAGATGAACGACCCGCCGCTCCAGACCGCGGTGTTCAGCGCGGCGAACTTGTTGTCGCCGACCGGGATAATGCTGGCGAAGTACTCCTGGAACAGGTCGGGGTGCTCCCTGAGCCCCGTGTCGGTGTCCAGGAAGATGACACCCTTCTGCTCGAGGTCGTCCCTTATCTTGTGGTATACGACCTCTGATTCGTACTGGGCGGCGACGCCCGCGATCAGCCGCTGCTTCTCGGCCTCGGGGATGCCGAGCCTGTCGTAGGTGCTCTTGATGTCGGCGGGAAGGTCGTCCCAGCTCGCGGCCTGCTTCTCAGTCGAGCGCACGAAGTACTTGATGTGGTCGAAGTCGATGCCGGACAGGTCAGAGCCCCAGGAGGGCATGGGCTTGCGCTCGAACAGCTTCAGGCCCTTCAGCCGCAGGTCCAGCATCCACTGCGGCTCGTTCTTCTTGGCCGAGATATCGCGGACGACTTCCTCGTTCAGGCCGCGGCGCGCGGACGCGCCCGCGACGTCAGAGTCGGCCCATCCGAACTTGTAACGCTCCAGCCCCTCGAGCTCGGGGCGTGCGATTGCCGTCATGCGGAGATGCCTCCGGCCTGTGTTGTGTTTTCGGTTGCGGTGTGGCGCAGGGACGGGGTGTGCACGAGCGACGGCGCGGTGACGTGCGTGGTACAGATCCCGTCGCCGCGGGAAATCGTGGCCAGCCGCTGCACCGGAGTGCCCAGGAGCCGGCCGAACGCCTCGGTCTCGGCCTCGCAGAGCTGGGGGAACTCGGCGGCCACGTGGGCGACCGGGCAGTGGTGCTGGCAGAGCTCTTCGCCCGGCTGCTCCCCCGAGCCGGCCGCCGGGGCCGCGTGCGCCGAGGCGGCGTAGCCGTCCGCCGTCAGCGCCTCGGCCAGAGCCTGCACGCGCCGGGCGGCGGGCGCGGCGTCGACCACCGGGCGGTACCTGCTCTCCAGGTCGGCGATCTGCCTGCGGGCGAACTCGGCGACCGCGCCGGGTCCCGCCCGCTCGGCCAGGAAGCGCAGCGCGCTGGTGGCGAGGTCGTCGTAGGCATGCTCGAAGGCGCTGCGGCCCGCGTCGGTGATCGCGAACAGCCGGGCCGGGCGGCCCCGTCCCCGGCTGCCGTAGCAGCGAGCTTCCTTCGCCTCGATCATGCCGTCGGCCAGCAGGTTGTCCAGGTGGCGGCGGACCGCGGCCGGGGTCAGCCCGAGCCTGCCGCTCAGCCCGGCCGCGGTGACCGGGCCGTGCTCCAGGATCAGCCGGGCGATCCTGGCCCGGGTCCCCCGTTCTGTGCCCGGATGCCCCGCGGCGGAATGTCCCGTCGTAGGCTGGGCCGGTGCAGCACTGAGCCCGGCGCCCGCTGCGGCGCCCGACACCGTGTCCTGCAGTCCTAGTCCCACGTTTTTCACAACATCATTGTGCCGTAAATGCTTCCGCGCCCGCAAACGATTCGCCGGCTAGAGGCCGAGCCGCCGGGACAGATCTGAGGCCAGGACAGCTTTCGGGTCCAGGCTGGCGCGCAACGCCCGGAATTCCGCCAGCCTTGGGTACATCCGCGCCAGCGTGTCGGCGGGCACCCGTGAGTCCTTGGCCAGGTAGACGCGGCCGCCGGCGCCGGCCACGAGGTCGTCGAGCGCGCCGAGCAGCGTGGCCAGACCGGGGGTGCGCGCGGGAAAGTCAAGCGCGAGTGTCCAGCCCGCCATGGGAAAGGAGAGCAGCCCCGGGTCCTGTTCGCCGAACCGCTTGAGCACGGTCACGAACGAGGGCGCGCGCGCCGCGGAGACCAGCTCGAATGACCTGCGCACGGCCGCTTCCTGGCCGAACGGCACCACGTACTGGTACTGCCGGAAGCCGCCCGGGCCGTAGACCCGGTTCCAGTTCCGCACGCCGTCCAGCGGGTGAAAGAACTTCCCGATCGGCTGCAGTTCCCCCCGGCGCAGCCGCGGTGCCTTGCGGTACCACGCCTCGTTGGCCAGGGCCACGGTATATCGGCTGACCAGCCCGGGCGGGACCCCGGACGGTACGCCCAGGCGGGCCCCGGGCCGGAACGCGAACGGGTGCGCCTGCTCATCGGACGGCAGGTCGGCCAGTTCGGCGAAGTCGCCGCTCGTGATCACCGACCGGCCCAGGCTGGCCCCCCGGGCCAGGCTGTCCGACCAGGCCACCGTGTAGCCGTAGGCGCGGTCATGCTCGGCCAGCACGGTCATCGTCTCGTCGATGTCGGCCGTGCGCACGGTGTCCACCCGCACCCGCGAGGTAGCTACCCGCTTGAGCTGCACCGTGGCCCGCACGATGAGCCCGGTCAGACCCATGCCGCCCGCCGTCGCCCAGAACAGCGAGGGTTCGGCGCGGGGGGTCACCGTGCGCAGCTCGCCGCTGGGCAGGAGCAGCTCGAACGACGGCACGTGCCGGGCGAAGCTCCCGGCCACATGGTGATTCTTGCCGTGCACGTCGGCCGCGATGGCGCCGCCGACGGTGACCTGCCGGGTACCGGGAGAGACGGGCACGAACCACCCGGCGGGCAGCCCCGCGACCATGAGCTGCTCCAGGCTGACGCCGGCCTCGCAGGCCGCCAGGCCGGTCGCGGCGTCCAGCGCGATGATCCGGTTCAGCCGGGCTGTCGAGATCACCAGGCCGCCCCCGCACTGCGCCGCGTTGTTGTAACTGCGGCCAAGGCCGCGGGCGATCAGGCCCCGGGATGGGGCCGCGGCCCGCAGCACCGCAGCGGCGTCGGCGTCGGTGGCCGGCTCGGCCAGCTCGGCCGAGGACGGCGCCAGCCGGCCCCAGCCGGTCAGCGTGACGGTACGGCTCAGCATGGGCGGTCGGTCTCCTCCGGTGTGCAGCGGACTTGCCGTCCCGATTCAAGCAGTGATATGTCCCATCGTGGGGAGAGGACGCTCATGAATGATGCGGCGGGCGCGGCCAGGCGGATGTGGACCCTCTTCGAGCCGGTCCACGCGGTCACCTACTTCACGCCGGAGGCCCGCGCCGAGTTCGAGGCGGCGGGCCTGCGCGGGTTCTGGCGCGGCTACTTCGCCGGCCGCGCGGCGCCGATGGGGCGGGTCGGCCCGGCGGTGGTGACGGCGTCGTTCTACAACTTCGCTCCCCCGATGATCGCCCGGGCCCTGCCGGCGGTGTGGGACCTGATCACGCCGGAGGACGCGCTGGCCGCGCGCTCGGCAGGCGCGGTCGCCGCGCTGCAGCGCCTGCTGGACGAGAGTGCGCCCGGGCTCACCGCCCTGGCCGACGGGCTGCTGCGCGCCACCGACGGCCTTGACTGCTCCGGCCGGGTGCTGGCCGCGGCGAACGCGGCGCAGCCGGCTCCGCCGAGCCGGCGGCGCGGCTCTGGCACGCGGCGACCCTGCTGCGGGAGCACCGCGGGGACGGGCACAACGCCGTCCTGCTGGCCACGGACATCGACGGCTGTGAGGCGCTGGTGCTGAAGGCGGGACTCGACCTATCCCGCGAGATCCTGCAGCCGATTCGCGGCTGGTCCGACGAGGAGTGGGGCCAGGCCGCGGCCCGGCTGGCCGACCGGGGCTGGCTGGGCGAGGACGGCCGGGTCACCCCGGAGGGCGCCGCCGCCCGGCAAGCCGTGGAGGACGCGACGGACCGGGCGGCGGCGAGGCCGTGGGCCCGGCTGGGGACGGCCGGCACCGAGGAACTGGCCGATTTGCTGGCCCCGGTGGCCCGGGCGTGCGCCGCGGAACTGCCCTCCCCCAACCCGGTCGGCGTCCCCGGCCCGGTGAGAGTGTAGGGGGGAGGGGAGGTGGGTGGGGCGCCCTCCCGGCCCGCGCTGGCCGCGCTGGCCGACCCGGCGGTGCTGCCGGATCCCTACCCGGTGCTGGCCGGGCTGCGCGAGGCGTCGCCGTTCACCGAGGCGGGCGGGGCGCTGGTGGTCGTCGGCCGGCACGCGGACTGCTCGGCGATCCTGCGCGACCCCCGCTCCAGCAGTGAGCGGAACAACTCGCTGCTGGCGCCGCCCGAGGTCCGGGCGCAGCGGGCGCCGTCGTTCCTGTCGCTGGACCCGCCCGATCACACCCGGCTGCGCCGGCTGGTCTCCAAGGCGTTCACGCCGCGGGTCATCGCGCGGCTGGAGCCCCGGATCCGCGAGCTGGCCGACGAGCTACTGACCGCGGCCGCAGAGCAGGGGGAGTGGAGAGGGCCGGGGAGGTGGGCGGGGGGTGGGGGCGAAACCGGAGAGCGGCAGCTTGAGGTCGTGAGCCAGCTCGCCTACCCGCTGCCGGTCCGGATCATCTCCGAGATGCTCGGGGTGCCGGCCGGGGACCACGCCCGGTTCGCCGGGTGGTCGGCCAGCCTAGCGCACTCGTTGCAGCCGCAGTTCATCGCCGCCGACCGGGCCCCGGCCGTGGCGGCGGCGCAGCAGGCCAGGCTGGAGTTTGCCGACTACTTCCGGGAGCTGATCGCCGCCCACCGAGCCCGCCCGACCGACGACCTGCTGTCCGAGCTCATCCGCGCCGAGGACGAGGGCCAGCACCTGACCGAGCAGGAGCTGATCGCCACCTGCGTGCTGCTGCTCGTGGCCGGGCACGAGACCACGGTCGGCCTGATCTCCAACGCGATCCTCGCGCTGCTGCGCCACCCGGACCAGCTCGCCGCGCTGCGCGCCGACCCGGGCCTGGCCGCGGGCGCGGTCGAGGAAACGCTGCGCTACGACGCGCCGGTGCAGTTCACCGGGCGGGTCGCGCGCGGGGGCATGCAGGTCGGCCCGGTCAGCGCGCCCGACGGCGCGGTGCTGATGCTCCTGCTCGCGGCGACCGGGCGTGACCCGCGGGTGTTCGCCGACCCGGACTCGTTCGATATCCGCCGCGCCGCAGGCAACCACCTGGCCTTCGCCGCGGGGCCGCACTTCTGCCTCGGCGCGCCGCTGGCCCGGCTGGAGGCGACGATCGCGGTGCGGGCGTTCGCCATCCGGGTGGCCGGACCGGAACTTGACCCGGCGGGTCTGGCCTACAAGCCGAATCTCAACCTGCGCGGGCCCGCGCGCCTGGTCGTGGGCTTCGACGCCATCCGCTAGGGCGAGGCCGCGGCGGTTCGCGACGCCGCGGACGGCTCGACCAGGTCCAGCGGATGGTGGCAGGCGGCCAGGTGGCTGCGGCTCCCGTGCTGGACCAGCGGCGGCTCCTCGAGCCGGCAGACCTCGGTGGCGTACCGGCAGCGCGGGTGGAAGCGGCACCCTGACGGCGGCACCACCGGGCTGGGCACGTCACCCTCCAGCACGATCCGCTCCCGCTTGGCCGACAGATCCGGGTCAGGGAGCGGAACCGCCGACAGCAGGGCCTCGGTGTAGGGATGCACCGTATGCCGGTACAGCTCCTCGGCGGGCGAGATCTCGACGATCTTCCCCAGGTACATGACCGCGATCCGGTCGGAGATGTGCCGCACCACGCCCAGGTCGTGGGCGATGAACACGTAGGTGAGGGCGAGCTCGTCCTGCAGGTCGTCCAGCAGGTTGATCACCTGGGCGCGGATCGAGACGTCCAGGGCGGAGACCGGCTCGTCGGCGATGATCAGCTTGGGGTGAAGAGCGATGGCCCGGGCCACGCCGATGCGCTGGCGCTGGCCGCCGGAGAACTCGTGCGGGTACCGGTTGACGTGCTCGGGCGACAGCCCGACCAGCTCCAGCAGCTCCTGCACCCGGTTCTTGATCTTCGCCCGGTCCCCGTAGTTGTGGATGCGCAGCGGGTCGGAGATGATCGTCCCCACCCGCTTGCGCGGGTTGAGCGAGGCGTACGGGTCCTGGAACACCATCTGCAGCTCGCGCCGGACCGGGCGCAGCTGGCGCCGGGACAGGCCGGAGATGTCACGGCCCTCGAACGTGATCGAGCCGGCGGTCAGGTCGTACAGCCGCGCGATGCACCGGGCCAGCGTCGACTTCCCGCACCCGGACTCGCCGACCAGGCCCAGCGTCTCCCCGGCGCGGACCTCGAGGCTGACATCGTCCACGGCGTGCACCCGCGCCACCTCGCGCTGCAGGATCCCCTTCCGGATCGGGAAGTACTTCTTGACGTGCTCGGCCTGGATGAGCATCTCGCCATCCCAGGCCGGGGTGGGCACGTTGGGCCCGCTCGCCTCCGGGCCGCTCACCGTGACTCCTCGGTCAGCTCTGGCTCGCCCCGCCCGACCAGCTCGGGATGGATGGCGGTCTCGCGCAGGTCCCTCTTCTGCTCCGCGTCGAGGTGGCAGGCGTCCAGGTGGCCGTTGCCGAGCCGGTCGGTGAGCACCGGGACCTCCGCGCACAGATCGAACCGGTACGGACAGCGGGGACCGAACGCGCACCCCTGAGGCAGGTGAATCAGGGACGGCGGCATCCCCTTGATCGCGGTGAGCCGCGGCGGCCGGGGCCGGTCCAGCCGGGCGATGGAGCCGAGCAGGCCCCAGGTGTACGGGTGCTCGGCGTCGTAGAAGACGCCGCGCAGGCCGCCCTGCTCGACGATCCGTCCGGCGTACATCACCGCCACCCGGTCCGCGATGTCGGCCACCACGCCCATGTCGTGCGTGATCAGCACGACCGCGGTGCCGAAGTCATCCCGGAGCTTTTTGATCAGCTCCAGTATCTGCGCCTGGATCGTCACGTCCAGAGCGGTGGTGGGCTCGTCGGCGATCAGCAGGTCGGGGTTGCAGGAGATCGCCATCGCGATCATCACCCGCTGCCGCATGCCACCGGAGAACTGGTGCGGGTAGTCGTCCACCCGCTCCTGAGCGTGCGGTATGCCGACCGCCCGCAGCAGTTCGGTCGCACGGTCGTGCGCGGCCTTGGCGGAGATCTTCTCGTGGGCCCGGATCTGCTCGGCAATCTGCCAGCCGACCCGGTAGACCGGGTTGAGCGAGGTCATCGGGTCCTGGAAGATCATGGCGATCCCCGAGCCGCGGATCGCGCGGATCTGGTCCTGGCTCAGCTTCATCAGGTCGCGGCCCTTGTAGAGCACCTCGCCCTCGACGCGCATGTTCGGGTCGTTGATCAGCCGCATCACCGACATCATGGTCACGCTCTTGCCCGAGCCGGACTCGCCCACGATGCCGAGCGTCTCGCCCTGCGCGACCTCCAGGGAGACGCCGTCCACGGCCTTGACGGTTCCGTCCTCTGTGCGGAACGACACCCTGAGGTCGCGCACCTCCAGCAGCGGCTCGGCCATCAGGTCGGCCGCACTCTCGGGTCGAGCCAGGCGTACGCGATGTCGACCAGGGCGTTGATCACTACGATGAAGAACGCCCCGAACACCACCACGGCCATGATCGTAGGAAGGTCGAGGCTCTGAAAGGCCTCGTAGGTGAGGAACCCCACGCCGTGGATGCTGAACACCACCTCGGTGATCAGCGCCCCGCCGGCCACCAGCGCGCCGAAGTCGAGCCCGAACAGGCTCACGAACGTGATCATGGAGTTGCGCAGCGTGTGCCGGACCACGACGCGCGGCTCCCGCAGCCCCTTGGCCCGGGCGGTGCGCACGAAGTCCTCGTTCTGGATCTCGAGCAGGTTGGCCCGCAGCACCCGGGCGTAGAAGCCGATGTACAGGATCGACAGCGTGATCCACGGAATGATCAGCCCCTCGAACCACAGGGTGGGGCTCTGCGTGAACGACGTGTACCCGAGCGGCGGCACCCAGCTGAACAGGAACGTGTTATGCAGCTTCCCTTGGGTGATGTAGTTGGCCAGCGTGCCCACCCACACCACCGGTGCGGAGATGCCGATCAGCGCCAGGATCATCAGCACCGGGTCGAATAGTGTGCCGCGCAGCAGGGCCGCGGCGACCCCCATGACGATGGCCAGCACCACCCAGAGCACCGCGGCGCCGAACACCAGCGACAGCGTGGCCGGCGCCGCCGCGGCGATCTCCGGCACCACCAGAAGGCCCTGGTTCGAGTACGACACCAGGCTGCGGGTGACGAACAGCTGCTTCATCATCAGCAGGTACTGGACCGGGAGCGGCCGGTTGAGCCCGAACTGGGCCCGGATCTCGGCCAGGACCTGCGGGCTGGGATTGCGGCCGGCCAGCGCGCGGGCCGGGTCGACGCCCGGGGTCTTGAAGAAGATCAGGAAGGTCAGCGCGCTGATCACGAACATGACCAGCACGGTCCACGCCAGCCGGCGGACGATGAAGGTCAGCATCGGCCTCTCCGGGCCCGGACGGCCGCCATTACCCCTCCACCCGCAGCTTGGCGCGCGGGTCCAGCGCGTCCCTGACCCCGTCCCCCAGCACGTTCAGCGCCAGCACGGTGAGCACGATCATGATCCCGGGCGCGATCGACACCCAGGGCCGGGTGTACAGCAAGCTCTCGCCGTCGCTGATGACCGTGCCCCAGCTGACGTTGGGCGGCTGCACCCCGATGGACAGGAACGAGAGCGCCACCTCGGTCAGGATCGTGGTGGCGATCATCAGCGGCAGCAGCACGATCACGGTAGACACCACGTTCGGCAGGACCTCCGAGAAGACCAGCCGCAGGTTGGACGCGCCGCTGGCGATCGCCGCCTCCACGAACTCCTTCTGGACCACCGAGAGCACCTGGCCGCGGACCGGGCGGTAGACGTACGGCAGGTAGATAAACGCGATGATGAGCGTGGGCAGCCAGAGGCTGCTGGCGCTGACGTGCACCGGCCCGAACTGGAAGCCGCTGGAGTGCGTGAGCAGTTCGGTCGAGATCGAGAAGAGCAGCAGGAACACGGGGAAGGCCCAGATGATGTCCATGATCCGGGACAGGACGGAGTCCGTGACCCCGCCGAAGAAGCCGGCGATGAGCGCGATCACGGTGGCGATCACGCAGCAGATCACCGCCGCGCCGATGCCGATAAACAGCGAACTGCGCCCGCCGTACAGGATCAGCGCGGCCACGTCCCGGCCGAGGAGATCGGCGCCCAGGGCGTAATGGTACGGATCCCAGGTGGGGCCGATCGGGGTCTCGCCGAGCTTCAGCGTCCCGCCACCCTGCTGCATCACCGGCACGACCTTGCCGCTGATGACCGTGGTGCCGTTCAGGTTCGGCACCAGCGGGTTGACATGAGCGATGTGCTCTGCGTACAGCGGTGCCGCCAGGCACGCCACCACGATCAACAGGAACAGCCCGAGCGCCGCCATCGCCAGGCGGTTGCGCCACAGCCGCCGCACGGCCAGGGCCCACGGATTGCGGCCGACGACCTCCGGCCGCAGATCCGCGGGCGCCTCAACCTGTTCGACTATGGCGGCCATGGGCCTCCTCCTGAATCGGCCAGCCTATGACAGCCAGAGCTGGTCGATCAGGATGTACCACTGCGGGCTCCACTTGTAACCGTGCACGTTGCTGGACAGGAAGTCGATCTGCTTCGGGTTGTACATGTCGACCCACGGCGCCGCGTTGGTGTCCTCGTGGTCGATCTGCGTCCACAGCTTGGCCGCCCCGGCCGGGTCGGTGGCCTCCATCGTCTCGGCCTGGCTGATCTGCGCCTGGGTGGACTTGTCGCAGTACGCGGCGATGTTCGGGCTGGCGTCGCTGTTCGGGTGGATGGTGCCGCACCCGAGCAGCACGTTCAGGAAGTCCGACTGCGCCGGGTAGTCCTGATACCAGGCCGACCAGCCGACGTTCCACTTGGCGGAGTTCGCCGAGTTCTGCACGAACGGGTACTGGATGCCCATGGCCAGCAACTGCGCGCTCGCCTTGTAGCCGATCGTGTTCAGGTCGGACACCATCTGCTCGACCAGGGCCTTGCCGACCTGGTCGTTGGTACCGTCGACCACGACCTTCATCCCGGCCGTGCCCGATTGCTGCACCAGCTGCTTGGCCTTGGTCAGGTCGGGCGCCACCCAGGTGTTATGACTCCCCGTGGTGTACGGGCAGTAGGGCACGTACGAGGGATAGTTCGGCGGCAGGATCTGACAGGTCGGGACGGCCAGCGACGGGCCGCCCGCGATCTTGACGTACGCCGCCCGGTTGGCCGCGTAGTTGATGGCCTGGCGGGCCTTCACGTTGTTGAACGGCGGCGTCCTGGTGTTGAGGGCGAAGTACCAGTCGGCGGTGAGCGTGTTCACGTGCACCTGGCTGGCGTACTTCGCGCTGTTGAGCTGGGCGAGCTGGTCGGACGGGATCTGGTCGCCGTCGAACACCTCGTTGGCCTCGTTGTTCTGCACCGCGGTCACCTCGTTGGAGACCAGCTGGCCGTACTTCTCGGTGATCTCGTTCGGATAGCCGGCTGGCTGGGCCGCCGCGCTCCACTGCTTGAAGTACGGGTTGCGGACCAGCACCGCCGCGGTGTTCGGGTTGTACGACTTCCACATGTACGGCCCGGTGCCGGGCGGCACGTTGTTGCCGAGCAGCTTCAGCGAGGTGTTGGACGGCACCGCGAAAGCGAACGGCAGCGACAGCTGGTCCATGAGCTCGGGGTCGGGCCCGGTCAGGTTGATGGTCAGCGTGTAGGCGGAGTCGTTGGCGATGACCCCGCCCTTGCTGAGGTCGCAGCCCTTGGTCGAGCACGCGCTCGCTCCGACGATGTCGGAGTAGAACGACGTGGGCCCGGGCACCGTGAACTGGCGCTCGAACGTCGTCACGAAGTCGCTCGGCTTGAGCACCGCGCCGTTGGAGAACTTGATCCCCTTCCGGATGTGGAAGACGTAGGTCTTGCCGCCGTTGGTGGGCAGCGGGATCGAGGTGGCCAGGTCCGGCACGATCTTGGTCCCGGGCAGGCCGGCCTCCTTCGCGAACCCCACCAGGCCGTCGTGGGTGTCGATCAGCAGCTGCCACTCCTGCAGCGTGTAGTTCTGCGCCGGGTCGGCCACGCCGAAGTTGGAGTTGGCCAGGATCGTGAACGTGCCGCCGGGCTTCCCGGTGGACGAGGAGGCAGCACTCGGGGACGACGACGAGCTGCCGCCGCCGCAGCCCGCCACCGTCAGAGCCAAGGCCACCACGACCGCCCCGGACCATCGCAACGGATGACGTGTCACAACGGTGTGAACTGAGCGCACGAGCCTCATCTGATGCCTCCCTGACGGCTTCTGCCGACGTCTCACGCTCCCGGGATCATACGCACGGCAGGTATAGCACCGGAGCAGCAGACAGGTAACGCTTTGGGATCAATAAGTAAGGGAGGTTGCCTAATGCGGTGGCCCCGCCGTGGCCAGTCACACGCCGTGACGATGGCGAAGCGTCACGTCATCAGGTGAGGAAGCCGCGGAGCAGCGCGGCGGTGCCCTCCAGGTGCTCGGCCACCGCGTGCCGGGCCCGCCCGGCGTCGCCGGCCAGGATCGCGGTGACGATGGCCGCGTGCTGGCCGGCCGTGTGGTCGATGTTGCGCTGCAGCACCGGGATCGCGTTCAGCAGGTCGTTCAGCCGCATCCGCGCGTCCGCGCAGGCGGCGGTGAGCAGGGTGGACCCGGTGAGCTCGGCGATCGACAGGTGGAACAGGGTGTCCAGCCGGCGGTAGTCCTGCGGGCTGGCGCCGTTCACGTCGGCGAGCCTGGCCTGCAGGACCTGCTGCGTGTCCTCCCGCGCCGAGGACTGGGCCACCAGCAGGGCCAGGGCGTCGGCCGAGCCGGCCTCCAGGGCCAGCCGGAACGTCAGCGCGTCGGCCAGCTTGTCCCCGTCCTCGCGGGCCAGGCGGCGCAGCTCGCCCCGGTCGGGCGCGGGCGGCCTGCCGGTCACGAACGTGCCGCCGGACCGGCCGCGGCGCGACTCCACGTAACCCGCCTGCTGCAGTTCCCTGATCGCCTCGCGCAGGGTCAGCCTGCTGATGCCGAGCTGGGCGGCGAGCTCGCGCTCGGCCGGGAACCGCTCCCCTGGCCCGATGAAACCGAGCTTGATGACCGTCAGCAGCCGCTCGACGGTCTCCTCGAACGCATTGTTCTCCCGCACCGCCCGGAGCAGCCCGGTCAGGTCAAGCCCGCTGCTCGTCACGATCGCCTCCGCGGGGGCCGGCCCTCTCGGGTCTGCGCTGGGCCGCCGGCACGGCCGGGCAGCCACTCGCCGACTCTACGGGCGCGTACGTCCCCGCGTACCGGTACCCACGGGGCGCGTGTGGTGAATCTGGCCTCGGGGTCTTGTACATTCCCTGGCGCCCGTTCATCATTGGTTCGGTATTGAACCATTAAAGCCCGCGGCCGGCCAGCGTCAGCCTGGCGGCATTCCCTGATCCGAGGAGCACGCCGTGGCGGTCAACGAGCAAGCGCCCTCAGCGGCCGGTACCGACGAGGAAATCCTGCACCGGCTGGGTTACGCCCAGGAACTGCGCAGGCGGATGTCCGGGTTCTCGAACTTCGCCGTGTCGTTCACGATCATCTCGATCCTGTCCGGCTGCCTGACCCTGTACGGGTACGGCATGAACACCGGCGGGCCCGCCATCATCGTCTGGGGCTGGCCGATCGTCGGCATCATGACCTTGTTCGTGGGGCTGGCCATGGCCGAGGTCTGCTCCAGCTTCCCGACCGCGGGCGGCCTGTACTACTGGTCGGCCAAGCTCGCGCCGAAGAACGGCCCGGCCTGGTCGTGGTTCACCGGCTGGTTCAACTTCCTCGGCCAGGTCGCGGTCACCGCGGGCATCGACTTCGGCTGTGCGTTCTTCATCAACGCGCTGCTGAACCTGGTCTGGGGGGTCAGCACCGCGCACTGGGTGACGATCCTGATCTTCGCGATCGTGCTGTTCGTGCACGGCGTGATGAACCAGTTCGGCATCCGGCTGGTCGCGCTGCTGAACGACGTGAGCGTCTGGTGGCACATCCTCGGCGTGCTGATCATCGTGGCCGTGCTGGCGTTCGTGCCCTCCAAGCACGCGTCGACCACCTACGTGTTCACCAACATCGTCAACAACACCGGCTGGCACAGCACGTTCTACGTGCTGCTGCTCGGCCTGCTGCTGGCCCAGTACACCTTCACCGGGTACGACGCGTCGGCGCACATGACCGAGGAGACCCACAGCGCCGCGCGCAGCGGGCCGCGCGGGATCGTGATGTCGATCCTGGTGTCGCTGATCGCCGGCTGGGTGCTGCTGATCGGGATCACGTTCGCGATCCAGGAGACCCACTACACGCTGTACACCGGCGCGCTGGTGCCACCGGCCCAGATCTTCGCCACCGCGATCGGGGACACCGGGGCCAAGCTGCTGCTGCTGGTCATCATCGGGGCGCAGCTGTTCTGCGGGATGAGCTCGGTCACCGCGAACTCGCGGATGATCTACGCGTTCTCCCGCGACGGGGCGCTGCCCGGATCGAACCTCTGGCACCAGGTGAACAAGCGGACCAGGACGCCGACCAACGCGATCTGGCTGGCCGCCGCCGGCGCGCTGATCCTGGGCCTGCCGTACCTGTGGAACTCCGCCGCCTACGCGGCCGTGACCTCGATCGCGGTGATCGGCCTGTACATCGCCTACGTCATGCCCACGTACCTGCGGCTGCGGCAGGGCGAGAACTTCCGGCGCGGGCCCTGGCACCTGGGCCGGTGGAGCTACGTGGTCGGCTGGATCGCGGTGATCTGGGTGGTGTTCATCACGATCCTGTTCATGCTGCCCACGGTGAGCCCGATCGGCTGGGGTAACTTCAACTACACCGTTGTGGCCGTCATCGTCGTGCTCGGCTTTGCCGGCATCTACTGGGCGGTCTCCGCAAAGAACTGGTTCACCGGGCCGAAGGTCCAGGGCACGCCGGAGGAACTGGCGGCGATCGAGCACGAGCTCGCGAGCTGACCGGCGCCGGGCGCCGGGATCTCCCGCGCTTAACCTGATGGGATGCCAATGCAGAAATACCGGGGTCCCGGGCCTACCACGCAGCACCGCGGCATGCTGACCCTCGAGCGCCTGCGGGTCGAGGTCAGCGACGGCACGGTCGACACCGTCGTGCTGGCTTTCACCGACATGCAGGGCCGCCTGCAGGGCAAGCGGCTGTCGGCGGAGTTCTTCCTCGACGAGGTGGCCGAGCACTACTCCGAGGGCTGCAATTACCTGCTCGCGGTCGACGTGGAGATGAACACCGTCGACGGGTACACGATGTCGTCCTGGGACCGCGGCTACGGCGACTTCGTGCTGGTGCCGGACATGAGCACGCTGCGCCGGGTTCCGTGGCACGAGGGCACGGTCATGGTCACCGCCGACCTGACCTGGCTGGACGGCGCGCCGGTGCTGGCCTCGCCACGGCAGATACTCAAGGCGCAGACCGCCCGGCTGGCCGAGCGCGGGTGGACCGCGATGGTCGGCACCGAGCTCGAGTTCATCGTCTACAACGACTCCTACGAGGAGGCCGCAGCCAAGGCCTACCGCGACCTCGTCCCGGCCAACCAGTACAACGTTGACTACTCGATCCTGGGCACCTCCCGGATCGAGCCGCTGCTGCGCCGGATCCGCAACGAGATGGCCGGGGCCGGCCTGTACGTGGAGTCGGCCAAGGGCGAGTGCAACCTCGGCCAGCACGAGATCGCGTTCCGGTACGCGGAAGCCGTTGCCAGCTGCGACAACCACTCGATCTACAAGACCGGGGCCAAGGAGATCGCGGCCCAGGACGGGACCAGTATCACGTTCATGGCCAAGCCGAACGCCCGCGAGGGAAACTCCTGCCACATTCACCTGTCGATCCGGGGGCAAGACGGCACGCCCGTTATGGCTGGTGACGGCCCGTACGGGCTCGCCGAGCTCGGCGAGCACTTCCTGGCCGGCCAGCTCGCCGCGATGCGGGAGCTCACGCTCTGCTATGCGCCGAACATCAACTCCTACAAGCGCTACGTGCCCGGTAGCTTCGCGCCGACAGCGGTCCGGTGGGGCCCGGACAACCGGACCTGCGCGCTGCGCCTGGTCGGTCACGGTCTCTCGCTCCGGGTGGAAAACCGCGTGCCCGGCGGCGACGTGAACCCGTACCTGGCGGTCGCCGCGATCATCGCCGCCGGGCTGCACGGCATCGACAACGAGCTGCCGCTGGAGCCGGCGGTGGAGGGCAACGCGTACCTGGACACCAGCGCCCGGGTCCCGCACACCCTGCGCGACGCGCTCGAGCTGTGGGGCAAGAGCGACCTCGCCCGCGAGGCGTTCGGTGCCGAGGTGGTCGAGCACTACGCCAACTACGCCCGGGTCGAGCTGGAGGCCTACGACGCCGCGGTGACCGACTGGGAGCTGCGGCGCGGCTTCGAGCGCCTCTAGCCCAGCCTCCGACGATCGGAGAAGCCCAGCCATGTCCCAGTTCACGGTGCTGAATCCCGCCACCGAGCAGATCGTCACCACGCTGACCCAGCCCTCGGCCGAGGACGCCGACGCGGCGATCGCCCGGGCGGCCGCGGCCCAGGACCGCTGGCGCGCCGTGGCCCCCGGCGAGCGGGCCGGCCTCCTGCGCCGGTTCGCGGCCGCCGTGGACGCTCACGTCGAAGAGCTGGCCAGCCTGGAGGTGGCCGGTTCCGGCCATCCGGTCGGGCAGGCCCGCTGGGAGGCCGGGCACGTCCGCGACGTACTGCTGTACTACTCCGCCACGCCCGAGCGCCTGATCGGCAAGCAGATCCCGGTGCCGGGCGGGCTCAACGTCACCTTCCACGAGCCGGTCGGCGTGGTCGGCCTGATCGTGCCCTGGAACTTCCCCATGCCGATCTTCGCCTGGGGGATGGCCCCCGCCCTGGCGGCGGGGAACACCGTGGTGGCCAAGCCGGCCGAGCTGACCCCGCTGACCGCGGTCAGGATCGGCGAGCTGGCCCTCGAGGCGGGCCTGCCCGAGGGCGTGCTGCAGGTGCTGCCCGGCAAGGGCAGCGTCGTCGGCCAGCGCCTGGTCGACCATCCGGCCGTGCGGAAGATCGTCTTCACCGGGTCCACCGAGGTCGGCCGCCAGGTCATGGCCGGATGCGCCCGGCACATCAAGCGGGTCACGCTGGAGCTCGGCGGCAAGAGCGCCAACATCGTGTTCGCCGACGCCGACCTGGAGCGCGCCGCCGCCACCGCGCCGTATGCGGTCTTCGACAACGCCGGGCAGGACTGCTGCTCGCGGTCCCGGATCCTGGTACAGCGCTCGGTCCTGGACCGGTTCATGGAGCTGTTCGAGCCCGCCGTCCAGGGCGTGGCGGTGGGCGACCCGGCCTCGCCCGGCACCGAGATGGGCCCGCTGATCTCGGCGGCGCACCGGCAGCATGTCGCCTCCTACGTGCCCGAGGGCGCTCCGGTCGCGTTCCGCGGCAGCGCGCCGGACGGGCCGGGCTTCTGGTTCCCGCCCACCGTGCTGGCGCCGGTCGGCGCCGACGACCCGGCCTACACCGAGGAAGTCTTCGGCCCGGTGGTCACCGTGACGCCGTTCGAGGACGAGGCGGAGGCGGTCACGATCGCCAACGACACGCCCTACGGCCTGTCCGGGTCGATCTTCACCTCCGACGTGGGTCGCGCGATCCGGGTGGCGCGGGCCGTGGAGACCGGGAACCTGTCGGTGAACTCGCACTCGTCGGTGCGCTACTGGACCCCGTTCGGGGGGTTCAAGCAGTCCGGCCTCGGCCGCGAGCTCGGGCCCGACGCGCCGGACGCGTTCACCGAGACCAAGAACGTCTTCATCGCCACCGAACCGTGATCAGCAGCGGCGCGAGCCGGGAAGGGAGCCGCAGCATGCAGCGCTTGCAGGACCGGGTCGCGGTGGTCACCGGGGCCGGCAGCGGCATCGGCCTGGCCAGCGCGCGCAGGCTCGCGGCCGAGGGCGCCATGGTCGTGGCGGTTGATATCGACGAGGCCGCGGGCAAGGCCGCCGCGGAGCAGGCCGGCGGCACGTTCATCGCGGCCGACGTGTCCAACGAGGACGACGTGCAGCGGATGTACGAGTCGGTGGCGGACCGGCACGGACGCGTTGACGTCGCGTTCCATAATGCGGGCATCTCCCCCCCGGAGGACGACTCGATCCTGTCCACCGGCCTGGAGGCCTGGCGCCGGGTCCAGGAGGTCAACCTGACCTCGGTGTACCTGTGCTGCAAGTACGTGATCCCGTACATGCAGCGCCAGGGCCAGGGATCGATCATCAACACCGCGTCGTTCGTCGCGGTGGTGGGCGCGGCCACCTCGCAGATTTCCTACACCGCCTCCAAGGGCGGGGTGCTGGCCCTGAGCCGCGAGCTCGGCGTGCAGTTCGCCCGGGAGGGAATCAGGGTCAACGCGCTGTGCCCGGGCCCGGTGAACACGCCGCTGCTGCGCGAGCTTTTCGCCAAGGACCCCGAGCGCGCGGCCCGGCGGCTGGTGCACATCCCGCTCGGCCGGTTCGCCGAGCCCGAGGAGATCGCCGCCGCGGTGGCCTTCCTGGCCAGCGACGACGCGTCGTTCATTACCGCATCGCAGTTCCTGGTCGACGGCGGCCTCACCGGCGCTTATGTGACACCCTTGTAGCGGCCGGCCAGGGAGCGGAGGTTTGTGGTGATGGCTGAGGGCGTGGGCGCACCGCTGATCGGGATCAGCGCGTACTGCGAGCAGGCCCGGTGGGGCGTCTGGGAGGCGCAGGCCATGGTGCTGCCCCGGCGCTACGCCGACCGCGTCTCGGCGGCCGGCGGGATTCCGGTGCTGCTGCCGCCGGTGCCGGGTATCGAGGACTCGCTTGCCCGGCTGGACGGGCTGATGCTGTCGGGGGGCGGGGACATCGACCCCGCCCGCTACCGCGCGGAGCCCGCGCCGCAGGTCACCAGCGTGCGCGAGGAGCGTGACACCGCGGAGTTCGCGCTGCTGGCCGCGGCCATGTCGCGGCACCTTCCGGTGCTCGGGATCTGCCGCGGCATGCAGGTCATCAACGTGGCCCGGGGTGGCAGCCTGCACCAGCACCTGCCGGACGTCGTCGGCCATGACGGCCACGCCCCGGTGCCGGGGTCCTTCGGCACGCACGCGGTGCACGTCGCGTCCGGCAGCAGGGTCGGCGAGATCCTGGGCCATGCGGAGATCAACGCTCCGATCAGCACGCCGACCCACCATCACCAGGCCGTCGACCAGCTGGGCGACGGGCTGATCCCGACCGCGTGGGCCGCCGACGGCACCATCGAGGCCTTCGAGCTCGACGGCGACGGCCCGTTCCTGGTGGCCGTCCAGTGGCATCCCGAGGCCGGCGACGACCCGAGCCTGTTCCGTGCCCTGGTCACCGCGGCCCGGGCCCGCACCCCCGCCCCCGCCTGACCCGGGCACCGCCCCCGGGCCGGGCGCCCGCCCCCGCCCCGGCCTGCCGCCGCTCAGGGTCCAGGCGGAGCGGTCAGCTCGCGGAGTATGCGGGGCAGGTCGGCGGGGGCGACCGGCTCGGCGAGCGACTCGATGTCGTCCGCGCTGCACCAGCGGTAGCCGGTCACGGTCTGCTTCTCGACGTCGTCCATGCCGTCCAGGGATACCTCGCACGAGCTGACGCGGAACAGGAAGTACTCCTCTTCCTGCTGGTAACGCGTCCCGTCGAAGCCGAACCTGGCCACCCGGCGCCACACCGGGGCGCCGAGCGAGGCCGCGTCGGCAGCGATACCCACCTCCTCGCGCAGCTCCCGCGCGGCGGCCTCGGCCAGGCTCTCGCCCGGATCGGCGCCGCCGCCGACGGTGAACCAGAACGGGTGTCCGGGGTCGGCCGGGTCGAACCCGCGCAGCAGCAGCACCCGCCCGCGCGAGTCAATGGGCAGTACCCGGCCGGCCCGCCGGAGAACGACATCGGGGCCTGCCACCAGCGCATGCTATCCGCCTGGGGTGCGGGCCGGGCCTCGTGCTAGCACCACGGGCGGGCGACCGGCTGGCCATCTTGGCGCGCCGGCGTCGGCCAACCAGACTCGCACCAGGGGGTACGTGGTGACTGCGCTGGCGATGCTGCTCCGAGTCATGTTCCGCCATCGGTGGCGGTCATGGCTGCTGCTCAGCCTGCTCGTGGCGCTGGTGAGCGGGCTGGTGCTGGCGAGCGCCGCCACCGCCCGCCGCACCGCCTCGGCGTTTCCCCGGTTCAAGGCGGCGCACGGCTACGACGCGTTCCTGTTCACCGTGACGCCGAAGCCCAAGATCGCGACCCCGCCCGAGGTGGCCTCGGCCACGCCGGTGGGGGCGGTCGGAATCGGCACGCCGACCTGCGCATGCTCCCGTCCGATCGCCAGCAGCGACGTCGCCGTGTTCGAGGTGGCGCCGAAGGACCTGCCCCACGTGGTCAAGCTGGTGGCGGGCCGGATGCCCGATCCGTCGGACCCGCACCAGGTACTGGCGTCGTTCTCCCTGCAGCAGGACGCCGGCCTGCACATCGGCACGGTGATTCGCGTCCCGCTCTACGCCGCGTCCCAGCGGGCGGCGCTGCTGAGCGGCGTCAGCCTTAAGCCGCGCGGCCCCACCCTCAACTTGCGCGTGGTCGGCTTCGAGGCGGCCGACGGAGAATTCCCCGGCACCGGTCCCCCGGACCACAACGTGTACACCACCCCGGCCTTCGCCCGGACCGTCAACCCGAAGACCGTAATCCTGGCCTCCTATCTCGTCCGGTTGCGCCACGGCTCGGCCGACCTGCCCCGGTTCGAAGCCCACGCCCGGGCGCTCGGAGTGGCGGCCATCACCGACCTGGACGCCCAGACCACCGCGGTCACGTCCTCGATCCGTCCCCAGGCCGTGGGGTGGTGGATCCTGGCCGGCCTGGCCGCGCTGGCCGGGATCATCGTCGTGGCCCAGGCCCTCGCCCGCCAGGCCGTCATCGAGTCCGAGCCCTACGCCAAGCTGAGCGCGCTGGGCGTCTCGCGACGCCAGCTGGCCGGCCTGACCATGACCACCACCCTGCTGATCGCCACGGCGGGCGTGGTCGGCGGGGTGGCCCTGGCCGTCGCGCTCTCCGCGTTCACCCCGGTGGGCGAGGCCCGGATCGCCGACCCTTCCCCCGGATTCGCGTTCGACGCGCTGGTCCTGCTGCCCGGGGCGGCGGTGGCGGTCCTCGTGGTGCTCGCCCTCGGGGTGTGGCCGGCCGCGCGGGCCGCCCGGATGCGCCCGGCCCCGACGGCGGTGCTCGCGCGGCCATCCCGCGTTGTCACCACGCTAACCGGGGCCGGGATCCCCGCCAGTGCGCTGATCGGAGTCCGTCACGCCCTGGAACGGGGCCGCGACCGCGTGGCCATCCCGGTCGGCTCGGCCCTGCTGGGATCGGTCCTGGCCGTCACGGCCCTGTGTGCGACGGCGGTGTTCGGGGCTAGCCTCTCCCACCTGACCAGGACCCCTGCTCTCTACGGACAGCCATTCGACCTGGCGTTCTCTCCCGGCAACGGACCCCCTTCGTTCGGCCAGCTGGCCACCCGTCTTACCGGTGACCGCGGCGTCTCGGACGTCAACCTGGGCGTCGGCGAACCCGTGGCCGTCAACGGCCGGACCGTCTCCGGGATCGCCGGCCAGAGCCTGCGCGGTCGGCTGCTGCTGACCACGGTCAGCGGCCGCCTCCCGCAGGCCGACGATGAGGTCGCGCTGGGCGCGACCACGCTCCGGCAGATCGGGGCCCGCATCGGCTCGCTTGTCCGGGTCACCGCCCCCGGTATCCAAGGCCAGGCCCGGACCTCGCTCGACCGGGTGGTCGGCACGGCCGTGTTCGCGCCCAACGTCGGCACCGCGGGCCTGGGCACCGGCGCCGTGCTGACCCTGAACGGCTTGCTCGGCGACCATTGCGGGCGGGGCCGGGCCGGCCAGGCCTGCCAGATCCGGACCGTGACGATGGCGGGCGGAGTGCTCCTGGTGCGCGTGACGCCCGGGCCCGGACGGGCGGCTGCCCTGGCCCGGCTGGCCCGGGTCTACCCGGACGCCGTGCAGTTCCCGGCCACCCCGGCCAACCTGGCCAACTTCGGGCAGGCGGTGAACTTCCCGCTCATCTTGGGGGTGATCCTGGTGTTGTTCGGCGTGGCCACCCTGATGCACCTGCTCCTGGTCAGCGTGGCCCGGCGCCGGCCCGAGCTGGGCCTGCTCAAGGCGCTCGGGTTCGTCCGCCGGCAGGTGGCGTTCTCGGTCCTGTGGCAGGCCACGACCGTCGCCCTGGTGGGGATCATCATCGGCGTGCCGGCCGGGGTCGCCGCGGGCCGGCTGATCTGGCAGGCGTTCGCGGCCAACCTCGGCGTGGTGCCGGTAACGGTCGTGACCGCCTGGGTCATCGCGGCGATCGCGCTGGGCACCGTGCTGGTCGCGAACGCGATGGCGATCGGCCCGTCGCTGGCCGCCGCGCGGTCGCGCCCGGCGAGCCTCCTCCTCAACGCCGAATGAGGCCGACGGCCACCCGGCGCCCCGTAGACTCGCGAGCGTGTGTTCCGCTCTGGCCGTCGAGATCGACGGTCTGGTCAAGAGCTACGGGCGCACGTCCGCGGTAGCGGGCCTGTCCCTGCGGGCCGAGCGGTCGCAGGTGACCGCGATCCTGGGTCCGAACGGCGCCGGGAAGACCACCACGATCGAGATCTGCGAGGGCTACCGGCGGCCGGACCAGGGCACCGTGCGGGTGCTCGGCCTGGACCCGATCCGGGACGCCAAAGTCCTGCGGCCCAAGGTTGGCGTCATGCTGCAGTCCGGCGGGATCCCGACCGCGGCCCGGGCCGGGGAGTACCTGCGCGTGATGGCCAGTTTCCACGCCCACCCCATCGCCCCGGCGCTGCTGCTGGACCGGCTCGGCCTGGCCGGCTGCGTCCGCACCCCGTTCCGGCGGCTGTCCGGCGGCCAGCAGCAGCGGCTGTCGCTCGCCGCGGCCGTGATCGGCCGCCCCGAGCTGGTGTTCCTCGACGAGCCCACGGCCGGACTCGACCCGCAAGCCCGGCACGCCACGTGGAGCCTGATCAGCGGGCTGCGTGCGGCGGGGGCCGCGGTCATCCTGACCACGCATTACATGGAGGAAGCCGAACGCCTCGCCGACCAGGTGGTCGTGGTCGACCACGGGCGCCTGGTCGCGGCCGGAACCCCGGCGGAGCTCACCGGCACCGCGGGGCAGCTCAGGTTCCGGGCCGAGCCCGGCCTGGACACCGACAGCCTGCTCGCCGCGTTGCCGCCGGATAGCGCCGCCAAGGAGTCCCCGGCCGGCTACTACGTGGTCGAGGTGCACGACGGGGTCGATCCGCAGCTGCTCGCGGCGGTCACCGCGTGGTGCGCCGAGCACGGGGTGCTCGCGCAGAACCTGCGGATCGAGAACCGGACGCTGGAGGATGTCTTCCTCGAGCTGACCGGGCAGGAGCTGCGCTCGTGACCGAGATCACCGAAGCCTGGCCCGCCCCCGCGCCCGGCGCGGCGCCGCTGCCGCGGATGGTCGGCGCCCAGGCCGGCCTGGAGCTGCGGACGCTGCTGCGCAACGGTGAGCAGCTGGTGCTGACCCTGATCATTCCGGTGCTGCTGCTCGCCGCGTTCAGCCAGGAGAACCTGGTCAGCTACGGGCCGGGCCGCCGGATCGACTTCCTGGCCCCAGGCATCCTGGCCCTGGCCGTGCTGTCCACCGCGTTCACCAGCCAGGCCATCGCCACCGGGTTCGAGCGCCGGTACGGGGTGCTCAAGCGGCTGGGCACGACGCCGCTGTCGCGGCGCGGCCTGATCGCCGCGAAGACGCTCACCGTGCTGGCCGTCGAGGTGCTGCAGTCCGTCCTGATCGTGGTCGTCGCGTTGCCGCTCGGCTGGCAGCCGCACGGCGGCGCCGGCGCGGTAGCCTCGGTCGTCCTGCTGATGGTCGCGGGGACGGCCGCGTTCAGCGGGCTCGCGTTGCTGCTGGCCGGGACGCTGCGGGCCGAGGCCACCCTGGCCGCCGCGAACCTGCTGTACCTGGTGATGCTCGGGATCGGCGGCGTACTGTTCCCGCTGACCAAGTTCCCGGCGGCCGCGCAGCCGATCCTGCGGCTGCTGCCGGCCGGGGCGCTGTCCACCGGGCTGCGGTCGGTGCTGCAGTACGGCAGCGGCCTGCCCGCGCGTGACCTGCTGGTCCTCGTGGTCTGGGCGGTGGCCGGGATCGCCCTGGCCGTGCGGTTCTTCCGGTGGGAGTAGCCGGGGAGCCCGCGGTCACCGCCGCCGGAGGATCCCGGGACGCTGCCTCCCCCGTCGGCGCCCTAGCGCCTTCTGGGCTGGGCGGGCGCGGCACAGTGAGCCTTTCTCATCCTCCCCGGCGGCTGTCCACGTAATCTGGGCGGCAATCGACGGATGAAGGTGCACTCTTACGATGGGATCCGTGCCTGGCCTCCCTCGCCGCTGGGCGGATGCGGTGCTCGCGCCGTCACCGACCTCGATGCGGCGGCTCGCGCTGGCGGGCGTGGTGGCGTCCGCCGCCATCATCATGACCGGTGCCGGGGTCCGGCTGAGCGAGTCCGGGCTCGGCTGCCCGGACTGGCCGAGATGCACCGCCACCAGCATCGTCGCTAGCGGGACCACCGGGGACCCGCTCATCCACCGCTGGGTCGAGTTCGGCAACCGGCTGGTGACCGTCGCGATCTTCGTGGTCGCCGTGGCCGTGTTCATCGCGGCCTGGCGGTACCGGCCGGACCGCGCCGGCCGCCGCAAGGACCTGGTCTGGCTCGCCTCGGCGCAGCCCGCCGGGATCCTGGCCCAGGCCGCCCTGGGCGGGATCGTCGTGCTGACCAAGCTCGACCCGGTCTGGGTCAGCGTGCACTTCCTGCTCTCCATGGCCCTGGTGGCCGCCGCGGTGGCGCTGCACGTGCGGTGCACGGAGGGCGGGGCCGGCCCGTCTCCTGGTCCCGCGCGAGGTGCGGCTGTTCGCCTTCGGCGCCGTGGCCGTGCTCGGCCTCATGATCGCCGCCGGCACCGTGGTCACCGGCACCGGCCCGCTCGCCGGCGCCGGCGACGTCAAGCGTTTCCACCTGCCGCTCACCGGCGTCACCCAGCTGCACGCGGACATCGGCTGGCTGCTGGCCGGCCTGGTCATCGCGCTGGTCGTGGTCCTGCGGCTGGTCCGCGCCCCGCGGCGGGCCGTCCGGCTGAGCTGGCTGCTGCTGGTGCTGATCGGCGCGCAGGGCGCGATCGGTTACGCGCAGTACTTCAGTGGGCTGCCCGCCGGGCTGGTCTGGGTGCACGTCACCGACGCGGTGCTGATCTGGATCACCGCGCTCAGGCTGCTGTTCGCGCTGCGCGACCGCGGAACGGTGGTTGCCGGGGACCAGGCCCGGGCCGGCCCGGCGGAAGTCGCGGACGCCACGCCGGCCTCGCCCGCGTCCTCCCCGGCCGGCGGGCCGCTGCCGGCGGATGTCCCGCAGCGGTAGCGCCGGGCGGGTGATCAGGGCGGCCGCCACGTGGCAGGCCGCGCCGCCGGGGGGGTACGGGGTGCTGGTCCTCGCCATCGACGGTCACGGCGCCGCGGGCAAGTCCACCATCGCCGCCGCCGTCGCGCACGCGACCGGAGCCGCGCTCGTCCACACCGACGATTTCTTCCGGTCCCCGGCCGTCCGGCCACGTCCCGCGGCGCCCGGCGCCCCGGCCATGGCGTGCTACTACGACTGGCACAGGCTGCGGGCCCAGGCGCTCGAGCCGCTGCGGGCGCGCCGCGCCGCGACGTTCCGCCGGTTCGACTGGGAGCGCGGGCGTGGCCTGGACGGCACGGTCGCGGTCGAGCCGAGCGACCTGGTGCTGGTGGAGGGCGTGTTCTCCGCTGCGCCCGAGCTTTCCGACCTGGTGGACCGGTCGGTGTTCGTGCAGACGCCGGAACCGGAGCGGCTGCGGCGGCTGCAGCGCCTGGTGGCGCCCGAGGAGTGGGATGAGGACTGGCTGGCCGCCGAGCAGGCCTACTTCGGCCAGGCCCGCCCGCCCTCGTCCTTCGATCTCATCGTGTCCGGCACGGGTCCGTTCCGGCAGGTAGCAGGGCGGTAACATAAAGGCAAACCACACGGGAGCTCGGGCTGACCGGGCTGAGAGGGTGGCTGGCCGCGCGGCCTGGGCGCCACCGACCGTTTGAACCTGACCGGGTAATGCCGGCGTAGGGAGGCAGCCATGACGGCCACCAGCCAAGGACATCGCCGCACCGCGCTCGGGGCGCTCGCGCTCGCCGTCACCGTGGCCCTGGGCCTGGCCGCCTGCGCCTCGCGCAGCGGGACGGCCTCGCCGGCCGTCGGCCCGCCGGTCCAGGGCGGCACCGCGTACTTCGCCGAGCAGCCGCTGTCCCCGCCGACCTACATCTTCCCGCTGATCTCCGGCCAGTACTACACCGTCGCCAACACCAGCAACCTGCAAACCCTGCTCTACCTGCCGCTTTACTGGTACGGCGACGGCGGGAACACCTCCATCGACTACCACCTGTCGATCGGCAACCCGCCGGCCTACAGCGACGGCAACCGGGTGGTCACGATCACCCTCAAGCACTACGTCTGGTCCGACGGCGAGGTCGTGAGCGCTCGTGACGTCGGATTCTGGATCAATCTCCTCAAAGCCAACAAGCTCAACTGGGCCTCCTACGTTCCCGGCGGGTTCCCCGACAACGTCGTCTCCTGGCGGGCGCTCAGCCCCACGACCATCCAGCTCCGCCTGAACGCCAGCTACAACCCGTTCTGGTTCACCTACAACGAGCTATCCCAGATCACTCCCCTGCCGATCGCCTGGGACCGCACCTCCCTGAGCCGCCCGGCGCCGGCCCCGCCGCCGCGGGCCTGCCGGACACGACCGCCCCGGGCGCGAAGGCCGTGTACAGCTTCCTGAACGCCCAGGCGACCAAGATCACCGGGTACGCCTCGAGCCCGATCTGGTCGGTGGTGGACGGCCCGTGGAAGCTGGCCAGCCTGACCAGCGACGGCACCGCCAGCTTCGTGCCCAACCCGAGGTACTCCGGCCCGCAGAAGCCGCACCTGGCGACGTTCGTCGAGCTGCCGTTCACGTCCGCCGCCGCCGAGCTCTCCGTGCTGCGGGCCGGCCAGGCCACCGGGGGGCCCGGCACCTCCGGGCAGCAGATCTCGGTCGGCTACCTACCGAACAACGACGTGCCGCAGCAGCCCGCCCTGCAGGGGCAGGGCTACCGGACGGTCACGGCGTTCCCGTTTGGCTTCAACTACCTGGAGCCGAACTTCAACAACCCGACGGTCGGGCCTATCTTCCGGCAGCTCTACTTCCGCCAGGCCTTCCAGCACCTGATCGATCAGTCCGGGTGGATCAGCGCCTACTACAACGGCCTGGGCCTGCCCACCTACAGCCCGGTGCCCGCTCGCCCGGCGAACCCGTACGCGGACGCCAGGGCGTCGGTGAACCCGTACCCGTTCAGCGTGTCGGCCGCGCGGGCCCTGCTCGCCGCGCACGGCTGGCGGGTCGTCCCCAACGGGGTCAGCACCTGCGCCCGCCCCGGCCGGCGGCCGGCGAGTGCGGCGCGGGCGTCAAGGCGGGCCAGCCGCTGCAGTTCACCCTCATGTACCCGGCCGGCCAGCCCTACACCGACGGCTCCATGGCCGACCTGCAGTCCGCCGCGAAGCAGGTCGGCATCGAGATCTCGCTGGACCAGGTGACGTCGGCCACGATCGCCGCAACGATCTTGTCCTGCGCCCCGGAGTCGGCCGCGTGCAGCTGGGAGATCGGCAACTACGGCACGGCGTGGATCTTCGCGCCGGACCACTACCCGAGCGGCGAGGAGATCTTCCAGACTGGCGCCCTCGGTAACGTCAACAACTACTCGGACCCGGCGGTCGACCAGCTGATCCTCGCGACCACGAGGACCCCGGCGAGCGGCGCCCAGGCCGCCCTGAACGCATACGCCGACCAGGTCAGGCTGCAGCTGCCGGACTTCTGGCAGCCGAGCCCCGGCACCCTGGTCACCGTCCAGTCCAACCTGCACGGGTTCCTGCCGAACGCGTACGGCTTCATCAACCCGGAGGAGTGGTACTTCACCAAGGCCGCCGGCTGAGGCGACCCCACGGCGCTGTTCACCCGCGGTTAACCCGCGAGGCCGATGGGACCGCCTCGCCGCGAGATAGGGTCGGTCTCATAGCCCCGCTGCGCGCAAAGGAGACCGATGTCGCGGTGAGCAGCCCGCCGAATCGACCCGATCTCGTGGTTTCCATACCGTGCGCGGAATGGTTTGCTGAGCAGGAGGCTTCCTACCAGGAGGAAGCATTGCCGCACGCGATCAGGGCCAGGGGCTGCGTCGAGGCGGGGATCGGCACGACAACTCGGCGGGCCGCTCACGTGGCCCGGACCAGCCTCGCCAGGCTGAACGTCACAGCAAGCCCACTGACAGCAAGGGGTGGAAAGTCATGAATTCCCGGCCTGACGACGCACTGGCCCAGCTCACCGCCGCGGGCGTGTCGGTGTGGCTCGACGACATCAGCAGGGAGCGCCTGACCACAGGCAACCTGGAGATGCTGATGCGCGACCTGCACGTGCGCGGGGTGACGTCCAATCCCACGATCTTCGCCAAGGCCATCTCCAGCGGCTCGGCCTACCAGGGCCAGCTCGCCGACCTCGCGGTACGCGGCGTGTCCGTCGACGAAGCGGCCCGGTCGATTACCACCTACGACATCCGCTGGGCCTGCGACGCGCTGCGCCCGGTCTATGACCAGACCGAGGGCCTGGACGGCCGGGTCTCGATCGAAGTCGACCCCCGGATCGCCCGGGACACGGCCAAGACCATCGCCGAGGCCCGGGCGCTGTGGTGGCTGGTGGACCGGCCCAACCTGTTCATCAAGATCCCGGCCACCGTGCAGGGGCTGCCCGCCATCACCCAGTGCCTGTCCGAGGGAATCAGCGTCAACGTGACGCTGATCTTCTCGCTGCAGCGCTACGAGGAGGTCATCGACGCGTTCATGGCGGGCCTGGAAAACGCGTCCGGCGACGTCACGAGGCTCGCCTCGGTGGCGTCCTTCTTCGTCAGCCGGGTGGACACCGAGGTCGACGACCGGCTCGACAAGGTGGGTACGCCCGAGGCCGCGGCGCTGCGCGGCACGGCCGCGCTGGCCAACGCACGGCTGGCCTACGAGCTGTTCGAGAAGAAGTTCGCCACGCCCCGGTGGTCGGCGCTGTCCGCGCGCGGCGCGCGCGTCCAGCGCCCGCTCTGGGCTTCCACCAGCGTCAAGGACCCGTCCTTCGCCGACACCATGTACGTGGTCGAACTGGTCGCGCCGGACACCGTGAACACCATGCCGGAGGCGACGATGCACGCGACCCAGGCCCACGGCACGATCCGCGGCGACACGATCCACGGCACGTACGACGAGTCCAGGAGGGTGATCCAGCAACTGGAGGCCCTCGGCATCGGCTACGACGACGTGGTGACCGTGCTGGAGAACGAGGGCGTGCAGAAGTTCGCGGCATCGTGGAACGAGCTGCTCGGGACGATCAAGGCCGAGATGGCCGACGGGCCGAAGAGCTGACGAGCTGGGGCGGAGGAGCCGCATGACATCGAATCCGCTGCGCGATCCCCGTGACCGCAGGATCCCCAGGGTCGCCGGGCCGTGCGTCCTGGTCCTGTTCGGCGTGACCGGCGACCTGGCCGGCAAGAAGCTGCTGCCGGCCATCTATGACCTGGCCAACCGCGGCCTGCTGCCGCCGGGGTTCTCGCTGGTCGGCTTCGCGCGCCGGGACTGGGAGGACGAGGACTTCGCGAAGATCACCCACGACGCGATCAAGGCGCACGCGCGTACGCCGTTCCGGGAAGCGGTCTGGCAGCAGGTCTCCGAGGGCGTCCGGTTCGTGCCCGGCGAGTTCGCCGACGACGCCGCGTTCGACCGGCTGGCCCAGACGGTCAGGCAGCTCGACGCCGAGCGCGGGACCGGCGGGAACTACGCGTTCTACCTGTCCGTCCCGCCCAAGGCCTTTCCCCAGGTGGTCGGGCAGCTGAAGCGGTCCGGGCTGTCCACGCCGCACGTCCGCCCCGACGGCCACCTGCCCTGGCGGCGGGTCGTGATCGAGAAGCCGTTCGGCCACGACCTGGCCAGCGCCCAGGAGCTGAACGCGATGCTCGACGCGGTGTTCCCCGCGTCCTCCGTCTTCCGCATCGACCACTACCTGGGCAAGGAGACGGTACAGAACATCCTCGCGCTGCGGTTCGCCAACACGCTGTGGGAGCCGATCTGGAACCGCGGCTACGTGGACCATATCCAGATCACGATGGCGGAGGACATCGGCATCGGCGGCCGGGCCGGGTACTACGACGGGATCGGCGCGGCCCGGGACGTGATCCAGAACCACCTGCTGCAGTTGCTGGCGCTCACCGCCATGGAAGAGCCGGTGTCCTTTGACGCCGAGTCGCTGCGCAAGGAGAAGGAGAAGACGCTCTCCGCGGTCAAGATCCCCGAAGACCTCGCGGTCGGCACCGCCCGGGGCCAGTACGCGGCGGGCTGGCAGGGCGGGATCCAGGTGCGCGGCTTCCTCGAGGAGGAGGGCATCCCGCTGGACTCGATCACCGAGACCTACGCGGCGCTGCGCCTGGAGGTCGACACCCGGCGGTGGGCCGGGGTGCCGTTCTACCTGCGCACGGGCAAGCGGCTGCCGAGCCGGATGACGGAGATCGCGCTGTTGTTCCAGCGCGCCCCGCACCTGCCCTTCGCGGCCACCGATACCGGGGAACTCGGCCAGAACGCGCTGGTGATCCGGGTGCAGCCGGACGAGGGCATCACGGTCAGGTTCGGCTCCAAGGTGCCCGGCTCGGCCATGGAGGTACGCGACGTGAACATGGACTTCGCCTACGGCGAGTCGTTCACCGAGTCCAGCCCCGAGGCCTACGAGCGGCTGCTGCTCGACGTGCTGATCGGCGACCCCCCGCTGTTCCCCCGCCAGGAGGAAGTGGAACTGTCCTGGCGGATCCTCGACCCGATCGAGGACTTCTGGGCCACGCACGGCAAGCCCGAGCAGTACCCGGCCGGCACGCCCGGCCCGGCGAGCGCGGATGCGCTGATCGCCCGCGACGGCCGTGCCTGGCGCCGGCTCTAGCCCGAGCGCGGTACGGGTAAGCCGGGGGGTGAGCCCGGCCGACGAGCTACCAGGCCAACAGGGAGAGGCGCGATGATGATCGACCTGACCGATACCAGCACCCATGCCGTCCGCGATGCGCTGACCCGGGCCCGGGACCAGATGGGCGGCCCGACCACCGGCATGGTGCTCAACCTGATCATCATGACCGATGAGTCAGCCCAGTACGACGCGGTGCGCGCGGCGACCCAGGCGGGCCGCGAGCACCCGTGCCGGGTGCTCGGCGTGATCGCCCGGGACCCCGAGGCCGAGTCCCGGCTCGACGCCGAGATCAGGACCGGCGAGGGCGCCCCGGGCCAGACCGTGCTGCTGCGGATGTACGGGCCGATGGGGCTGCACGCGGACTCCGTGGTCACGCCGCTGCTGGTGCCCGATACCCCCGTCGTCACCTGGTGGCCGCGAAACGGCCCGGCCATACCGTCTGGCGACCCGCTCGGCCTGCTCGCGCAGCGCCGGGTCACCGATGCGGCGTCGGCCCCCGACCCGGCCGAGGCCCTCGTCGCCCTCGCGGTCGGCTACCGGCCCGGTGACACCGACCTGAGCTGGACCCGCTCCACGCCCTGGCGGTCCCTGCTCGCCGCCACCCTGGACCAGCCGCACGGCGAGATCACCGGGGGCTCGGTGACCGCCGAGCCGCGGAACCCGAGCGCAGACCTGACCGCGGCCTGGCTCTCGGGCCGGCTCGGCGCGCCGTTCACCCGGGACGTGTCCGGGGGGCCCGGGATCACCGAGGTGCGGTTCACCACCACCGACGGCGACATCACGATCGCCCGGCCGGATGGGCGAACCGCCACCCTCAGCCGGCCGGACCAGCCCGACCGGCGGGTCGCGCTGCACCGCAGGGACACTACCGAACTGCTGGCCGAGGAACTGCGCAGGCTCAACCCCGACGAGGTGTACGGTGAGGCGCTGACCCGGTTCGCCGCCGTGACAGGGAGGTAGCGCCATCACCGCTCCCCCGCAGGTTCTCATCCACCGTGACGAAGAGCTGCTCGCCAAGGCCGTGGCCGCCCGGCTGGTGACCAGGCTCGTGGATGTCTGCGCGGCCCGGAGTCACGCCTCGCTCGTGCTGACCGGCGGCGGCATCGGCACCCGGGTGCTCACCGAGCTCGCCGCGGCCCCGGCCCGCGACGCCGTGGACTGGCGGCACGTGGACATCTGGTGGGGAGACGAGCGCTTCCTGCCCACCGGGGATCCTGAGCGCAACGAGACGGGCGCCCGGAAGGCCCTGCTCGATCACGTCGACGCCAGCCCCGAGCGGGTACACCCGATGCCAGGCCCGGACGGCCCGGACGGGCCGGACCCGGAGGCGGCGGCCGCGCGCTACGCGGGATGGCTGCTGGCCGCGTCCCAGCCCGAAGACCACAGCCAGGTCCCCTCCTTTGACGTGCTGATGCTCGGCATCGGGCCCGAGGGGCACGTCGCCTCGCTGTTCCCGGGCATGCCGGCCCTGTACGAGGAGCAGCGGACGGCCGTGGCCGTGCACGGGGCGCCCAAGCCGCCGCCGACGCGGCTCACACTGACCCTCCCGGCTATCACCGCGGCCCGCGAGGTCTGGATCCTCGCCTCCGGCGGGGAGAAGGCCGGGGCCATCCGGCTGGCGCTATCCGGAGCCGGGCCCGTGCAGGTCCCCGCGGCGGGCGCGCGAGGCAGGCAGCAGACGCTGTTCCTGCTAGACCGGGCCGCCGCCTCTCACGTCCCGGCGCGGCTCGCGTCTCTCCGCAGTTAGGCCGCCTGGCCTTGCTCCCCTGGGGCCTGAGCGCGTCGCTCTGAGCGGATATGACCCGGCCTGGCTAGGATCGCGCCGTGGTGACACATCCTCCTATGCGCGCCGATCGCAGCCACTTCGTCGTATGCGGCGACGACTCCCTCGCCTCGCGCATGGTCGAGGAGCTGAGCGTCAGGTACGGCGAGCAGGTCACCGTGATCCTGCCCTCGGCCCAGCGCGGTCACGGGCCGATCATGGCCCGGCTGCCCGGGGTCCGGCTCATCGAGCGAGCCGACCTGGATCAGCACGCCTTCCTCGCCGCTGACCTGCCTTCGGCCCGAGCCCTGGCCCTGCTGCGCCAGGACGACCTCGGCAACTTTCACGCGGCGCTGCGGGCCCAGGAACTCAACTCCGACCTGCGGCTGGTGGTCGCCATCTTCAACACCGGCCTCGGCGAGCGCATCCGGACGTTCTTCACCGACTGCGCGGTGCTGTCCGAATCCTCGATGGCCGCGCCCTCTTTCGTGGCCGCCGCCCTGGGCGAGCCGACGCCAAGCCACGTCCGCCTGGCCGGCCGGACGCTCTACGTGGCCCGGCGTGACGGCGCCGGCGCCGGGCAGGTGATCTGCGGGGTGGCTCCCGGAGCCGACGGGGGCTCGCCCCGCCTGACGGCTCCGCAGGACGCCGGCTCCGGGCTCGTGCTCGCGGCGGCCGACGGCACGCCCCGCAATCCCCTGGCCCGGCCGCGCCGCCACCCGCTGCGCGCCGTCATGCGGATGTTCCGGATGCTGTTCTGGCACAAGTTCGGCATCGCGTTCGCGTGCCTGACCGCGATCCTCGGCGTCGGCTTCGTCCTGCTCGCCACGCTGGCGCGCTACTCCATCCCCAATTCGCTCTACCTGACGCTGCTCGATGCGGCCGGGGCGGCCGTGACCGACACCAGGAAGAGCTCACCGGAGAAGATCGCGCAGTTCCTGCTCACGTTCGACGGCATGGCCTTCCTACCGCTGGTCACCGCCGCGATCGTGGGGGCCAGGCTCACCGGCTCGCTACAGACCAGGGACCGGCCGATCAGCGACCACGTGATCGTGGCCGGGCTCGGCAACGTCGGCACCCGCATCCTCGGCCAGCTGCACGACCTGGGCGTCGGCGTGGTCTGCGTGGACAAGAGCGAGAACGCCGCCGGGGTGCCGCTGGCCCGCCGCCTGGGCCTGAAGGTGGTGATCGGCGAGACCCACCGGGAGGAGACGCTGCTGGCGGCCGGCATCGCCAGCTGTCAGGCCCTGGTCTCGGTGACCGACAGCGACATCGTGAACCTGGAGACCGCGCTGCACGCCCGGGCGCTCGCCGAGCGGCCGCGCATCGTGGTCCGGCTCTACGACGACGATCTCGCCGAGCGAGTCCAGAAGGCCGTCGGCAACACGATCTCACGGTCGGTGTCGTACCTGGCGGCCTCCGCGTTCGCCGCGGCCGTGCTCGAGCATCAGGTGCTGCGCACGATCCCGGTGGGACGGCACGTGCTGCTCATCGCCGAGGTCACCGTCGGTCAGGGAGCCGAGCTGGCCGGCGGGCGGGTCGATGACGTGCACGACGGCAGTGACGTGCGGCTGATCGCCCTCCGGCGCCGAGGTGAGACCGGGGTGGCCTGGTCACCGCGGCCCGGCGACGAGCTCATGCCCGGCGCCGGGCTGGTCGTCGTGGCCACCAGGGCAGGCCTGTCCCGGGTGCTCGCACGGTGCCGTTCGCGGTAGCCGGCGCCCCGGCGGGCGGCCTGCCGCGTGGCGAAACTGGGTCTCCCTAAAGCACGCTTCCAGCGTTACGCTCAGGGCAGATCTTCCATTTGGTTCTGCTGAGCCATCTGTGAAGAAAAGGAAGGTTGGCTTATGACGGCATTTGCGGGCTTTTGCCGGTCGCAAGGCTGCCACGGCCCGGTGCCCGCCGCCGGGCGGCCAGTTCCGCGTGACCAGCCCGTCAGGCTCCTTCCGTCCATCCAAGCGCCTGCCTTGCTCCGCGGGCGACATGCCGGCAGGTCCGGGCGGCGCAAGCGCACAGGAGGAATCTATTGAGCACCACGAATGATGCTCCCGCTCCCGTACTACCGCCACCCGGCATAGCCGATCCCGCGCCGCTCGGGCTGGCCGCGTTCGCGCTGACCACGTTCCTGCTCTCGGCGGCGAACGCGGGCTGGATGGGCAGCGCCACCGGCAACGCCTGGCTCGGCTACGCGTTCGCCTACGGTGGTCTGGGCCAGTTGCTCGCGGGCATGTGGGAGTTCAAGAACCGGAACGTCTTCGGCGCGACCGCGTTCTCCACCTACGGCGGCTTCTGGATCGGCCTTGGGCTGTGGGTAATCCTCGTGGCCAACGCAGGCCCGAAGACACCCCTGGCCGCCGCAGCGTACGCCGCGGAGACCGGGAAGGACCTCGGCTGGATCCTGCTGGCGTTCGCCATCTTCAACACCTACATGCTGATCTTCAGCACGCAGCTCAACACTGCGGTGTTCCTGGTGTTCCTGACGCTGGAGGCCACCGAGGTCATCCTGTTCATCGGCTTCTTCGCCAACAGCTCGGGCGTGCACAAGTTCGGCGGCTACATCGGGGTCCTGACCGCGCTGGTCGCCTGGTACACATCCGCGGCCGGGGTGATCAACGGCATGAAGGGCGGGGTCATCGCGCCCGTCGGCAAGCCGCTGTTCGACCTGGGCGGCCGCGCCCGCGCCATCACCTGACGACCGGGACCATTCCGATCCTGGGGACTCGTCGCGAGTCCCCAGGATCGGTTTGTGCCTGCCTGGGTAGCGTAGGCACGTGGATCTCCAGGAGAGACGTCAGCTCGACGCGGCCCGCGAGCACGTCGCCAAGGTCAAGGCGCGGGCCAGGCCGTGGCGGGCCATCTTCGCCCTCGTCGTCGCCGTCATCGCGGCCGCGGTATCCGTTCAGGCCCGCTTGGTCGCCAACTTGCCCGCCGAGGCCCGCAACGGCAGGCTGCTCGCTTCGCTGGGCCGAACCGGGAACCTGGCCCTGTCCTACGGCGCGGCGGTGGTGTTCTTCCTGCTCGCGTTCTACGCCAGCATCGGGCTCGGTAACAAGGCCCGCGAGGTGCTGCTGCCCAAGCTCGGCTACGCGCACTCCGCGGTGGTCCGCTTCGCCATCGTCGTCGCTGGCAGCATCGCCACCATCCTCGTCACGCTGCAGCTCTTCGACATCGCAGTCACGCAGCTCGTGGTCGGCGGCGCGATAACCGGCATCATCGTGGGCATTGCCGCGCAGCAGAGCCTGGCCAACGTTTTCTCCGGGATGATCCTGCTCTCGGCCCGGCCATTCCGGGTCGGCGACCGCATCGGCATCAGGTCCGGCGCACTGTCCGGGCTGCTCGAGGGCACCGTCACCGAGATCAGCCTCACGTACGTCCTGCTGGAGACCGAGAACGGCCCGGTCCATGTGCCCAACTCTCAGGTCCTGGCGGCCGCCGTCGGGCCGGCCGGGGCGGTGCCGGCGCCCTCCGCGCCGGGAACGCCCCCCGCGGGCGCCGACGCGTCGCCAGACGGCCAGGAAGCACCCCAGGGAGGCCGGGAACCACCGGCGACGGGCCAGGAAGCAGCGCCGGGCGGCCAGGAAGCGGCCGCTGCGGACCCGGCCGCGCCCGCGCTGGCCGGCGCCGGCGCGGCGCAGCCGGATTCCTCAGCGCCCGCGCCGCCTCATGCCGCAGACCCGCAGGTGGCCCAGCGCGACGCCGGCCGTCAGCCTTCCTGAGGCATCTCCGCCGAACCTCAGCGGTGGCTGGCCTCGTACTTCTCGATGACCTGTGCCGGGATCCGACCGCGGTCGCTGACCGCGATGCCGCTGCGCTTGGCCCAGGCGCGAACCTCGGCGCTGTGCCGACGGTGAGCCGCGGTCCTGCGCTTGGTCCGCGTGACCCTGCCGGTCACCTTGCGCGCCTTGTCGGCGAACCGCCGGAGCGAATCGTCGAACTTCTGGCTGTGCGTCTCGCACAGGTCGATCTCATAATCCCGGCCGTCGAGGCTGAACGCTCGCGTCAGGTGCTCGCCTTCCGTGATCACTTTTGAGTCGAAGTCACAGGCAAATGTGACTGACACCTTCTGCGCCACTTGCCACTCCCCCTTCCCCCGGCGCGAATATCCCCAGGTTCATGGCATCTGTAACGGCCCCCCGGCCATTTCTTTTGGCGGTGTTCTTGGGCCCGCCAATCGGCGGTCCCCGGAGCCAATCGGCCGGGCGCGCGAACCCCGCCGGGCCAGCCTAAAACGGCACGTCGGGCGCGGCGTGCCAGCTCGTTGCCCCGTGCCGGCCCGGCGGCCGGTCGGAGGGCGCCGGGTCCGGGGCCGGCCCGGTCAGGATGTCACCGGTGACGGCCTCGCTGTATGGCGGCGGGTAATCGGCGCTACCTGGGGCGGGAACATCGCCGGGCCCGGGTGCAGAAGGCCCGGGCGGGTATGGCGAGTCCTGATAATCCGCGGGGCCCGCGCCGCCGAGATGCGAGTCCTGATAATCCGCGGGGCCCGCGCCGCCGAGATAAGAACCGCCGGCCAGCGGATCCGGGTAGCCGGCCTCTCCGCGGGTGTCGCGCGGGTAAGGCGCGTCGGCGCCCGCTTCCGGATTCCAGGCTCCGGAGTGGCGGCCCGCGTCGGGGACGCGGTCGTAGTCGGCCGGGCCCGCCTGGCCGGCGCCGGGCAGGTCCGCCAGGTACTCGGTCCGGTGATCCGGCGGCTGGGCCTGGTAGCCCCCGGGCCCGGCCGGGTAATCCGGGGGGCCCGCCGCGTGGCCCGGCGGTCTGGTGCGGTCATCTGGTGGCGCGGGCAGGTATTCCGGCGGCGCGCTTGGGCGCGGCATCGCCCCGGTCCTGGGGTCGTCCGGCAGCTCCGCCAGGTACTCCGGCGGCCCGGTCCGGCGGGACGGCGGCGCCGCGCCCGGGACCGAGGGCACGGACCGCCGGTGGGACGGCGGCACCGGGCCGGAGGCCGCCGGCCCGGTCCGATAGCCCGGCCCGGCCCGGTCCTGGCCGGGCAACGGGTCCATGACCTCCGCCTGCCCCGTCGCTACCCTCGGTACCTGGGCAAACGTCTGGCCCGGCGCCTCGGAGTCCCATTGCGGCCGCCGCCCGCCCGGGCCGCGCTGCAGCGTCTCGACCATTCGCGGCAGGTCGGCAATGGCCAGCCGGAAGGTCCCGGTGCACATCCCGCCCTGCCAGATGCTCAGGACCGCGACTCCGGTGTCCGCGTACCAGCTGAGCCGCATGCTCCGGGAATTGCCCCGGACGTCGAAGAAGACCTCGCCCAGACGAGGCAGCGGGGCCGCATCCGATGCCGACATGCCGCCCATAGTTACGCTGAACCATCGGCTTTGTCTAGTTCGTGAACAGTTGCGGGGGGCGACCGGGTCCCGCGACCGCGGAACACGTTGGCCCAGTTTCCCGTTCCTGCCTGCACGAGTGCTGGCACTGATGACATGATGATGCGTCGGCCCGCTGGCTGGTCGGACCCACGGCCGCCGCCTCGCGCACCTGGCGATGGCTCGCAGCGGCGGGAACACTACGTTCACGTAATGCGTTGCATCTTGCGACGGGGCGAATGCCGCATCACGCGAGAATTTATGCGTCCAGTGAGCCGGGACGCTCCGCTAGGCAGGAACGACACGGTGAGCTGGTGAGGAGAGTTATCCATGTCTGAGGTACGCCGTCAGGCCGTCTTGATGCCACGGCCGAACTGGGGCTGGCAGGACGATGCTGCGTGCCGCGGTGAGGACGTCGTGCTCTTCTTCGGTCCCGATGGTGAGCGGCAGCCCGAACGCGACATCCGCGAGCGTAAGGCGAAGGCGATCTGTGCCGCCTGCCCGGTCCGAGCCGAGTGTCTCGACTATGCGGTCAGCCGTCCGGAGAAGTACGGGACCTGGGGCGGGCTGAACGAGGAAGAGCGGTCGGCGGAGCGCCGGCGCCGGATGCGCCGGGCGAACGCGGCCTGACGGGGCAGGCGGCGGGCATCGCCCGGCAGCGGGCAATGGCGGCCGGAGGTGCGGCGGGTAGGCCGCAAGGGAAAATACAGTTATGATCTGTTTGTCCTGCCGCCAGCAGCACCACGAGAATTGCCCAGGAGGAACCTGGTGCGACTGCCAGCACCGGCCGCCCCATCCGGACGCCGAGCCCCGGCTGGGCTGGATCCGGCAAGGCTAGGCCGCCTGGGCGGAATAGGCCCCACGGCCGCCCGGTTGGGGTAACACATGGGAGCCAGCGTTCCGTCCCCGGCACCAGGCGAGGCTGATCCGCTGCTCGTCATCCGTCGGCATGTTGATTTCCTTCGCATCGGGAGCGCGCTCTGTCTCCCGCGGCCGCTGACCACAGCCCGTCATTCCTGACGAGCGCGTGCCGCGAAGCAGCCCCCGGCTCATGACCGGGAGTATTGCCCCCGCGCAGGCCCCGCCCGCGAGATCCAGGCACGCGCCCCGTGACCGAAGGGACGCAGCACAATGCCAGCGCCGAGCAGCACAACGGACGGCCCTACCGAGACGCCCCCCGATACCAGCCGCCGGCCCGGTCGTCGCCCGGGCCGCGGCAACGGACAGTGGGCCTTGGGCTACCGTGAGCCACTGAACAAGAACGAAGAGCTCAAGAAGAACGACGACGGGCTGAACGTTCGCCGCCGGATCGTCGACATCTACGCCAGGCACGGCTTCGACTCGATCGACCCGGCCGACCTGCGTGGCCGGTTCCGCTGGTTCGGCCTGTACACCCAGCGCCGGCCGGGGATCGACGGCGGCAAGACCGCCACCCTCGAGCCCGAAGAACTCGACGACAGGCACTTCATGCTGCGGATCCGCATCGACGGAGGGCAGCTGAGCCACGACCAGCTGGTCACCGTGGCTGACGTTTCGCGCCGGTTCGCCCGGGGCACGGCGGACGTGACCGACCGCCAGAACATCCAGCTGCACTGGGTGCGCATCGAGGACGTCCCGGCGATCTGGGAGGCCCTCGAGTCGGTGGGGCTGTCCACCACCGAGGCCTGCGGTGATACGCCCCGGGTGATCCTGGGCTGCCCGCTGGCGGGCATCGACGCGGAGGAGATCATCGACGCCACGCCGGAGATCCGCGAGACCGCCGCGCGCTACGTCGGCGACCCCGAGTTCTCCAACCTGCCGCGCAAGTTCAAGTCCGCGATGAGCGGCTGCGCGGCGCAGTGCACCATGCACGAGATCAACGACATCGCGTTCGTCGGCGTGCCCGGCCCGGACGGCGAGCCCGGCTACGACCTGTGGGCCGGGGGCGGGCTGTCCACCAACCCGATGATCGGCAAGAGGCTGGGCGCGTTCGTCCGGCCGGGCCAGGTCCCCGAGGTCTGGGCGGGCGTCACGTCGATCTTCCGCGATTACGGTTACCGGAGGCTGCGGCACCGCGCCCGGCTGAAGTTCCTGATGGCCGACTGGGGCCCGGAGCGGTTCCGCGAGGTGCTGGAGCGCGACTACCTCGGCTACCCGTTGGCCGACGGGCCTGCGCCGAAGGCCCCGGGCAGCGGGCAGCGTGACCACGTGGGCATCCACATGCAGCGGGACGGGCGGTACTACGTCGGCTTCGCCCCGCGCGTGGGCCGGATGTCGGCCGACTCGCTGGCGCTGGTCGCCAGCCTGGCCGCGGAGTACGGCAGCGGGCGGGTCAGGACCACCACCGAGCAGAAGATGGTGATACTCGACGTCCCCGAGGCCCGGACCGCCGAGCTGGCCGCCGAGCTGGCTCGCGCCGACCTGCCGGTCACCCCGGGCGTGTTCCGCCGGTCCACCATGGCCTGCACCGGCATCGAGTTCTGCAAGCTCGCGATCGTGGAGACCAAGGCCCGGGCGTCCGGCCTGATCGCCGAGCTCGAGCGGCGCCTGCCCGACTTCACCGAGCCGATCACGATCAACGTCAACGGCTGCCCCAACTCGTGTGCACGGATCCAGACTGCGGACATCGGCCTCAAGGGAACGCTGCTCACCCTGCCCGGCGGCGAGCAGGTGGAAGGGTTCCAGGTTCACCTGGGCGGAAGTTTGGACGGCGGAGACGGGGAAAGCTCCGGCTTCGGCCGGAAGATCAGGGGCCTCAAGACCACCGCCGACCAGCTACCCGACTACGTCGAGCGGGTGTTGCGCCGCTTCGACGCCGACAAGATGCCGGGCGAGCCGTTCGCCGCCTGGGCGGCCAGGGCCAGGGAAGAGGACCTAGCATGAGCGCTCCGCGTACCGCGCCCGCCGCTCACGCCTCCCCAGCGGAGCGCGCCGTTCCGTTCTACTGCCCCTACTGCGGCGAGGAGGACCTGGTCCCGCGGGAGGCCGACGGCGAATGGCATTGCCGCAGCTGCATCCGCTCGTTCCGGCTACGCTTTGCGGGAACCGGAGCCGTCCGGTGAGCCGCGATACGATCAGGCCGGCTGTACCGCCAACCACGGAGCCGACGGCCACGCGGGCCGTGACCGCCGACCCGGCGCAACGCGCGCGTCTGGAGGACGTCATCCGCATGGAGAGGCTGGCGACGGAGGCGGCCGAGGCACTGGCCGGGGCGCCCGCCGAGGACGTGATCCGGTGGGCCACGGACACGTTCGGCGACCGGATCTGCATCACCTCGTCGATGACCGACGCTGTGATCATCCATCTCGTGTCCCGGGTGCGCCCGGGCATCGACGTCGTCTTCCTCGACACGGGCTACCACTTCGCGGAGACCATCGGCACCAGGGACGCGGTATCCGCCGTCTACCCGGTCAACGTGCTTAACATCACGCCCGCGCAGACCGTCGCCGAGCAGGATGAGCAGATGGGCCCCCGGCTGTACAGCCGCAACCCGGACCTGTGCTGCTACCTGCGCAAGGTGGTGCCGCTGGAGCAGGCCCTGGAGCCGTACGACGCGTGGATCACCGGGGTCCGCAAGGAGGAGACCGACGCCCGCAGCGACACCCGCGCCGTGCAGTGGGACGCGCGGCGGGAGATGGTGAAGGTCAACCCGATCGTGGACTGGACGCAGGATCAGGTCGACGCCTACATCGCCGAGAACGGCGTGCTGGTCAACCCGCTGGTCTACGACGGCTATCCATCGATCGGCTGCGCGACGTGCACCGCCCGGGTGGAACCAGGCGCCGACGCCCGGAGCGGCCGCTGGGCGGGTACCGGCAAGACCGAATGCGGTATCCACACCTGAGCGGGCCCAGAACCGCCCTGGCCTGGCCCCCGCCGCTGGTCGCCGCCGCGCACGGCAGCACCGACCCCCGGGCCGCAGCCATGGTCACCGAGCTGGCGGGCCTGGTGCAGGCCCGGGCGGGCCGGATCGGGCTGCGCGGCCTCCAGGTACGCGCGGCCTACCTGGGACACGCACTGCCGTCGGTCCCCGACGCGCTCGAGGCACTGCACGGCGAAGGCCGCGGCCGCGCGGCCGTGGTACTGCCCCTGCTGCTGACCGATGCCTACCACAGCGACACCGACCTGCCGGCGGTGCTTCGCGAGGCCAGCCGCCGCCTGCCCGGGCTGCGCCTGCACTACGGCCGCCCGCTCGGGCCGCACCCGGGGCTGCTGCGGGCGCTGGAGCGCCGTCTCGCCGAGACCGGCGTGCGCGCCGCCGCGGCCGACACCGCTGTGGTCCTCGCCGCCGCCGGATCCAGCCGGCGGGCGGCGAACGCCGCCGTGGCCCGCCTGGCCGAGGCGTGGCGGGCCGCCCGGGGCTGGCGCGACGTGGTTCCCGCGTATGCCTCGGCCGCCTCGCCGACGCCCGCCCAGGCGGTCGACGCGCTGCGGCGGTCCGGCGCGCCGCAGGTCGCCGTCGCGACCTACCTGCTGGCGCCCGGCGTGTTCGCGGACCGGGTGCACGAGCAGTCGCTGGCCGCCGGGGCCGACAGCGTGTCGGACGTGCTGGGCGCCGTCCCCGAGGTGGCAGACGTGATCGTCGACCGGTATCTCCAGGCGGTCGTTGGGCGGCCGTCGGCCGATCCAGCCCGCACGCGGAGCCCGTTGGTTTCATGATCGTCGTTGATTGACCGCCATGGCCCTGGCGCCGTGTTCGCGATTGCGGCAGATGGTGGTGAAATGGGACTAGGGGGGATGCCCATGACACCGACGACACCGCATGTCACCCATGAGGTACTCAACCAGGTCCCGCCGCTGGCCGGGTACGACGTGGCCGACGACCCGGCGCTGATCGAGGCGCTGCGGCGGGAGGCTGGCCCGCCGGCCCCGGCACGGGAGGCGCGGGAAGCCGAACTCCACGAACTCGGCGTGCGCGCCGGATCCGCCGATACCCGCGAGCTGGCCCGGCTGGCCAACGAGTACCCGCCGGTGCTGCGCACGCACGATCCCCGCGGCCACCGGATCGACGAAGTCGAGTTCCACCCGGCCTGGCACGAGCTGATGGCCACCGCGGTCAGCCACGGGATGCACGCCGCGCCGTGGCTCGATGACACGCCCGGCGCGCACGTGGCGCGGGCGGCCAGGTTCTACGTGTGGACGCAGGCCGAGGCCGGGCACGGCTGCCCGATCTCCATGACCTACGCCGCCGTCCCGGCGCTGCGGCACGAGCCCGCGCTGGCGTCGCGCTTCGCGTCGCTGCTCGCCTCCCGCGCGTACGACCCGGGCCTGCGGGTTCCCGACGAGAAGGCCGGGCTGCTGGCCGGCATGGCCATGACCGAGAAGCAGGGCGGCTCCGACGTGCGGGCCAACACCACCCGGGCGGTTCCCGCGAGCGCCGACGGCTACCTGCTCACCGGCCACAAGTGGTTCTGCTCCGCGCCCATGTGTGACCTGTTCCTGGTCCTGGCCCAGGCGCCTGAGGGTCTCGGCTGCTTCCTGCTGCCCCGGGTGCTGCCGGACGGTACCCGCAACGCCATGCGCATCCAGCGACTCAAGGACAAGCTCGGCAACCGGTCCAACGCCTCGTCGGAAGTGGAGTATGACGCCGCGTTCGCCTGGCCGGTGGGAGAGCCCGGCCGGGGCGTGGCCACCATCATTGAGATGGTGAGCGCGACCCGGCTGGACTGCGTCCTGGGCAGCGCGGCCGCGATCCGCCAGGCCGTCGTCGCGGCCCTGTACTACGCCAGCGCCCGGCGCTCGTTCGGGGCCACGCTGGTCTCCCACCCCCTGATGGCGTCCGTCCTGGCCGACCTGGTCCTCGAGTCCGAGGCAGCCACGGCGCTGGCCATGCGCCTGGCGGGCGCCGCCGACCGGGCGGCGCGCGGCGACGCGGGCGAGGCGGCGCTGCTGCGGCTGGCCCTGCCCGCGGCCAAGTACTGGGTGTGCAAGCGGGCGCCGATGGCCACCGGGGAGGCGCTGGAGTGCCTGGGCGGTAACGGCTACGTCGAGGATTCGGGCCTGCCACGGCTGTACCGGGATGCGCCGCTCAACTCCGTCTGGGAAGGCTCAGGCAACGTGACCGCCCTCGACGTGCTCCGCGCGCTGGCGCGCGTTCCCGGCTCGGCCGACGTGCTGCTCGCCGAGACCGGCCTGGCCGCGGGCGGTGACCGGCGCCTCGACGCGGCGCAGGAGCGGCTCGGCCGCGAGCTGAAGGAGGCCGCCGCGGCCACCGGAACCGAGGCGCAGTACCGGGCCAGGCGGCTGGCCGGGCTGATCGCGGTGACCCTGCAGGCCTCGCTGCTGGTGCGGCACGCTCCCGCCGCGGTCGCTGACGCGTTCTGTGCCTCCCGGGTCGGCTCCTGCGACGGGCCCGCCGGCCCGGCCGGCGCGTTCGGCATGCTGCCCGACGGGCTGGACCTGGACCCGGTGCTCGGCCGGGCCCGGGTCGGTGCCCTCGGGTAAGGCCTGCCGATGCCGGTCTGGCCGGGGACCCCCTACCCGCTCGGTGCCTCCTGGGACGGGGCGGGCACGAACTTCGCCCTGTTTTCCGAGGTGGCCGAGCGGGTGGAGCTGTGCCTGTTCGACGCGGACCCGGCCGACGGCCCGGAACGGGAGACCCGTATCGCGATCACCGAGGTGGACGGGCTGGTCTGGCACTGCTACCTGCCGGACGTGGAGCCGGGCCAACGCTACGGGTACCGGGTGCACGGCCCCTACCAGCCCGAGCGCGGCCACCGGTGCAACCCGGCCAAGCTGCTGCTCGATCCCTACGGCAAGGCCGTCGACGGCCAGGTCACCTGGCATCAGGCGGTGTACTCCTACCAGCACGACAACCCCTCGGTGCTGAACTCCGACGACAGCGCTCCTTACATGCCGCGCAACGTTGTGATCAACCCGTACTTCGACTGGGGGGACGACCGGCCGCCGCGCACGCCGTACCACGAGACGTTCATCTACGAGGCGCACGTCCGCGGGCTGACGGTGCGCCATCCGGCGGTCCCGGCGGGGCTGCGGGGCAGCTACGCGGGACTGGCCCACCCGGCGGTCATCGAGCACCTGACCCGGCTGGGCGTGACCGCCATCGAGCTGATGCCGGTGCACCAGTGCGCGCCCGAGCCGGCGCTCGTCCAGCGCGGCCTGACCAACTACTGGGGGTACAACACGATCGCCTTCCTCGCGCCGGACAACCGCTACTCCTCGTCCGGCGCGCCCTACGGCCAGGTCGCCGAGTTCAAGGCGATGGTCAAAGCGCTGCACGCGGCGGGCATCGAGGTGATCCTCGACGTGGTCTACAACCACACGGCGGAGGCCGGCGCGCTCGGCCCGACGCTGTGCTTCCGCGGCATCGACAACGCCGCCTACTACCGGCTTGACCCCGGCAACCCGCAGGCCTACCTGGACTACACCGGCTGCGGCAACAGCCTCAACGTGCGGAACCCGCACCCGCTGCAGCTGATCATGGACTCGCTGCGGTACTGGGTCCTGGACATGCACGTCGACGGGTTCCGGTTCGACCTCGCCGCGGCCCTCGCCCGTGAGCTGCACGACGTGGACCGGCTGTCGACCTTCTTCGACCTGGTCCAGCAGGATCCGGTGGTATCCCAGGTCAAGCTCATCGCCGAGCCCTGGGACGTCGGCCAGGGCGGCTACCAGGTCGGCCACTTCCCGCCGCTGTGGTCGGAGTGGAACGGCAAGTACCGGGACACGGTGCGCGACTTCTGGCGCGGCAAGCCGGCCACGCTGCCGGAGTTCGCGTCCCGGCTGACCGGGTCCAGCGACCTGTACGAGACCAGCGCGCGGCGCCCGGTCGCCTCGGTGAACTTCGTCACCTGCCACGACGGGTTCACGCTGCGTGACCTGGTGAGCTACGACCGCAAGCACAACGAGGCGAACGGCGACTACAACCGGGACGGCAGCGACGACAACCGGTCCTGGAACTGCGGCGCCGAGGGCCCGTCGGACGACCCGGCGGTCAACGAGACCCGGGCCCGGCAGGTGCGGAACTTCCTCGTCACGCTGTTCTGCTCGCAGGGCGTCCCGATGCTGCTCGCCGGCGACGAGATGAGCCGGACCCAGCAGGGCAACAACAACGCCTACTGCCAGGACAACGAGTTGTCGTGGATGGACTGGGAAGCCGCGGGCAAGCAGCAGGACCTGATCGAGTTCACTTGCGCGCTGTCCGGGCTGCGCCGGGCGCACCCGGTGTTCCGGCGCCGCCGGTTCTTCAGCGGGCAGGCCCCGCGGACCCGGGACGAGCCGGGCGGCGGGCTGCAGGACATCGTGTGGCTGACCCCGGCCGGGCATCAGATGACCGACAGCGACTGGCACACCGGTTACGCCCGGTCGCTCGGCGTCTTCCTGAACGGGGACGCGATCACCGAGCCGGGGCCGCGCGGCGAGACCGTGCGGGACCAGAGTTTCCTGCTGTTGTTCAACGCGAACCGCGAGCCGGTGACCTTCGCCCTGCCGGACAGCCGGTTCGGTCCAGGCTGGGAGCTGCTGGTCGATACCGCCGCCGCGGCCTGCTCCGCGATCATCGTGCCGGCCGGGGGCAGTGTCGAGCTGGTCGGCCGTTCGATCATGGTCCTGCGCGAGAGAAGCTAACCCCGGACCCGCTGGCCCGGCCCGGCAGTGGTTGACTGCTTGCCGTGCGCCAGATCTTCTCCGTGGTCGCGGCCGGGCCCGAGATTGGCCCGGTCCCGCCCGCAGGCGCGCGGCGCGACGGCGGGCCGGCGGTCACCGCCCTGGCCGCGCTCTACGCGTACCCCGATATCGCGCCGGGGGCGGCGCCGTGGCTGCGGGCGAGCATGGTCGCCAGCGTGGACGGCGCGGCCTCGCTGGGCGGCCGCTCCGGAGGGTTGTCCGGTGACGCCGACCGCCTGGTGTTCTCGGTCCTGCGCAGCCTCGCCGACGTCATCCTGGTCGGCGCCGGGACGGCGCGGGCCGAGGGGTACCGCCCGGTCCGCGACGGCGAGGTCTGGGCGTCGCTGCGCGCCGGGCGGGCGCCCGTGCCGCCGATCGCCGTGGTCACCGGGAAGCTTGACCTTAACGATGACGCCCCGCTGCTGGCCGGGGCGGCCCGCGGGGCCCGCACGATCGTGCTCACCACCGAGGCGGCGCCGGCCGCCCGCCGGGCCCGCGTGGCCCGGCACGCCGACGTGATCGTGGCCGGGCGGGACGCGGTCCCGGCGGGCGCGGCCGTGGACGCCCTGGCCGCCCGCGGGTACCGGCGCGTGCTCGTTGAGGGCGGCCCGGCCTTGCTCGGCCAGGTCTCCGCGGCCGGCCTGCTCGACGAGGTCTGCGTGACCGTCAGCCCGGTGCTGGAGGGCGGCGCTGCGGGCCGGATCCTAGCCGCGCCCCAGGCCGGGCCGGGCGCGGCGGCCAGGCTGACCCTCGCCCATGTGCTGGAGGACCACGGGGCCCTGCTGTGCCGGTACCTGCGGGCTGACGAGAGGCCCTGAGCTTCCTGCGGAGGCCTTACCGATAACGTGACCACCAGGCGTGACCAGGACAGGCAGCCATCCGGCCGGCGATGAACGGGAGCGATCCATGCCACTGCACAGCAAGGTTGACGAGGCCAGCGCGGACGACGAGCTCAGCGTCAACCCCGTCTACGTCCGCGAGCTCAAGATCCGCGTGCCGCGCAACCGGATCCCCGAGCACGGCATGCTGCCCGACACGGCGCTGCAGGCGGTGCGGGACGAGCTGATCCTGGACGGCAACGCCCGGCTCAACCTGGCCACGTTCGTGACTACCTGGATGGAGCCGCAGGCACAGCAGCTGATGGCCGAGTGCTTCGACAAGAACATGATCGACAAGGATGAGTACCCGCAGACAGCCGAGCTCGAGCGGCGATGCGTCAACATCCTGGCCGAGCTGTGGCACGCGCCCGGGTGCGAGCCGGGACCGGACGGCACGGCGCTCGCCACCGGCGTCGGCTGCTCGACCACCGGGTCGAGCGAGGCGTGCATGCTCGGCGGGATGGCGCTGCTGTGGCGCTGGCGTGCGCGCCGGGCAGCCGCGGGGGCCCCGGCCACCTCGCCGAACCTGGTCATGGGCGCCAACGTGCAGGTCTGCTGGGAGAAGTTCTGCCGCTACTGGCAGGTCGAGCCCAGGATGGTGCCGATGGAGCCCGGTCGGCTGCACCTGACCGGCCCGGAGGCGGCCGCGCGGTGCGACGAGAACACCATCGGCGTGGTCGCGATCATGGGCTCCACCATGGACGGCAGCTACGAGCCGGTGCTACAGATCAGCCAGGAACTGGACAAGCTCCAGGCCGCCAGCGGCCACGACATCCCGATCCACGTCGACGGTGCGTCGGGCGGGTTCATCGCGCCGTTCCTGCATCAGGACCTGGAATGGGACTTCCGGGTCCCGCGGGTCGCCTCGATCAACGCCTCGGGCCACAAGTACGGCCTGGTCTACCCGGGGGTCGGCTGGGTGGTGTGGCGGGACGCCGACGCGCTGCCCGAGGACCTGGTATTCCGGGTCAACTATCTGGGCGGGGACATGCCGACGTTTGCGCTGAATTTCTCCCGGCCCGGCGCGCAGGTCGCCGCCCAGTACTACAACTTCCTGCGGCTCGGCTTCGAGGGCTACCGCAGCGTGCAGCAGGCCTCCCAGGACGTGGCCAGGTACCTGTCCGGCCAGATCGCCGAGATGGGCCCGTTCACGCTGCTCACCGACGGCAGCGACCTGCCGGTATTCGCGTTCCGGATGCGCGACCCGGACTCGGTCGGCTACACGGTGTTCGACCTGTCCGAGCGGCTGCGGGGGCGCGGCTGGCTGGTCCCCGCCTACACCTTCCCGGAGAACATGCAGGACGTGGCGGTGATCCGGATCGTGGTCCGGAACGGGCTCAGCATGGACCTGGCCAACAGCCTGCTGGCCGACCTCCGTACGCAGGTGCAGTTGCTAGCCACGCACCCGCAGCCTCCCGCGCCGCTGATGCCCGGGCCGGACAAGGAGCGCGGAGGCTTCGCGCACTGATCATCCCGCCCGGCCCGCCCTCGCCCGGCCCGCCCTCGCCCGCCCTCGCCCGCCCTCGCCCGGCCGCCCGGGGCGGTCAGGCGCCCCGGCGGAGCCGGTCCAGCGCCTCGGCCAGGATCGCGGCGCCGTCGGTGTCGTTGCGGCGCTCCTTCACGTAGGCCAGGTGCGTCTTGTACGGCTCGGCGTGCGGCGGCGCCGGCGGGTTGGCCTGGTCCTGCCCGGCCGGGAACCCGCACCGCGGGCAGTCCCAGGTTTCGGGGACGGCGGCATCGCTGGCGAAGCTGGGCACGGTCTCGTGCCGGTTGCAGCACCAGAACGAGACCCGCACCCGGGGCGCGGCCTCGCCGCGCTCTGCCTCGCCCATCGGACCTGCGCCGACCCGGCTGCCCCGGATCGCGTTGCCACTACTCACTGCTCACCCCTTGTTGCCTTATGACCCGCTGAACTCTGGCGTGCGTAATGAGATGGCCCGCCCCGCTGCTATTCCGTCACCGCCGTCAGCGGTTCAGCAGCAGGTTGAGCGCGACGATGCAGAGGAACCAGAGGATCCCGGTGAAGATCGTGATCCGGTCCAGGTTCCGCTCGACGACCGAGGATGACCCCAGGCTAGAGGTGACTCCCCCGCCGAACAGGTCGGACAGCCCGCCGCCCTTGCCCTTGTGCAGCAGCACGAGAACGATCATGAGCAGGCTCGTGATGATCAGGACGATCGAGATTGCGATGGTCACTGCTGGTTCTCGTCCCCTCCGGGCTTCCCGCTCAGATAGTGGCGCTCAGCTCACGATACCGGCAGATCCTGACGAATTCCCCGGCATCAAGGCTGGCCCCGCCCACCAGGCCGCCGTCGATGTCCGGCTGCGCCATGATCGCAGCCATGTTGCCGGACTTAACCGACCCGCCATACAGGATACGCACACCAGCCGCCACTACGTCCCCGTGAACCGCGGAAAGACGCCCGCGGATGCCGGCGCACATTTCCTGGGCGTCCTCCGGCGTGGCCACCTCTCCGGTGCCGATCGCCCAGACCGGTTCGTAGGCAATGACCAGGCCCGCCACCTGCTCGCCGGGTATGCCGGCCAGGCCGGCGTCCAGCTGGCCCAGGTTATGGCTGAGCGCGTTGCCCGCCTGGCGCACCTCCAGCGTCTCCCCGACGCACAGGACCGGGGTGATGCCATACCGCAGCGCGGCCTTCACCTTCGCGTTGATCAGGGCGTCGTCCTCGCCGTGGTATCGCCGCCGTTCGGAGTGCCCGGCCAGCACGTGCTGGCAGCCCAGCTTGGCCAGCATCCGCCCGGACACGTCGCCGGTGTAGGCGCCGTCGTCGTGCGGGGAGATGTCCTGGGCCCCGTAACCCAGCCGCAGCCGGTCGCCCTCGACCAGGGTCTGCACGCTGCGCAGCGCGGTGAACGGCGGGAGCACGGCCACGTCCGTGGCGTCGAAGTCCTTGGCGGTCAGCGCGAACGCCAGCTTCTGGGTCAGCGCAATGGCCTCGAAGTGGGTGTTGTGCATCTTCCAGTTGCCGGCGATCAGCGGCTTCCGGCCCGCCGCCCGGCTCACCGCGCCTCCCGCTCGCTCACCCCGCGGCTCCAGCCGTTCCGCTGTCAGGCGCCTCCAGCGCCTCCAGCCCGGGCAGCGGCCTGCCCTCGAGGTACTCGAGGCTGGCCCCGCCGCCGGTCGAGATGTGCGAGAACGAGCCCTCGGGAAAGCCGAGGATCCGGACGGCCGCCGCGGAGTCGCCGCCGCCGACCACCGTCAGCCCGTTGACCTTGCTGACCGCCTCGGCCACCGCCCGGGTGCCGGCGGCGAACGCCGGGAACTCGAACACGCCGACCGGGCCGTTCCAGAAGACGGTTCTCGCGTCCGCGAGCGCCGCCGCGAACAGCTCGCGGGTCGCCGGGCCCATGTCCATGCTCTCGCGGTCCGCGGGGAACTCGCCGACCCGCGCGACGTAGTGCTCGGCGTCGGGAGCGTAATGGGTGGCGGCGACCAGGTCGACCGGGAGCACCACCTCCACGCCGCGCCGGGCGGCGTCCTCCAGCACCGCGGACACCTGCGGGATCTGGTCGGCCTCCAGCAGCGACTTGCCCACCTCGTACCCCTGGGCCGCCAGGAACGTATACGACATGCCGCCGCCGATCACCAGCCGGTCGACCTGGCCGAGCACGTTGGCGATCATCGCGAGCTTGTCCGACGGCTTCGCGCCGCCGAGCACCATGACATAGGGCCGCTCCGGGTGCTCGGTGAGCCGGCGCAGCACCGAGACCTCGGCCAGCACCAGGTCTCCCGCGGCGTGCGGAAGCAGCGCGGGCAGGTCGAACACGCTGGCGTGCTTGCGGTGCAGCGCGCCGAACCCGTCACCCACGTACCACCCGCCGGGCCCGGCCAGCGCGGCCATCCGCCGGGCGAGCCCGGCCCGCTCGGCATCGTCCTTGCTGGTCTCGGCGGGCTCGAAGCGGACGTTCTCCGCCATCCCGACCCCGCCATCGGCCAGGCCGGCCACCGCGGCGGCCGCCGACTCGCCCGCGACGTCCGCCGCCAGCGGGACGTCCCGGCCGAGCAGCTCGCCCAGCCGCTCGGCGACCGGCCGCAGCGAGGGGCCGCCTGCGGCGCGCTGAGCGTAATCGGCTCCCTGGGGACGGCCCAGGTGGGCGAAGATCAGGATCCTGGCACCCCGGCCGGCCAGCCTGGTGATCGTCGGCAGGCTGGCCCGGATCCGGCCGTCGTCGGTGATCCTCGTCCCGTCCAGCGGCGTGTTCAGGTCGGCGCGCAGCAGGACCGTCTTCCCGGCGATGTCCCCCAGCTCGTCGATGCCCCGCATTCGCGCGCCTATCCGGCCCGGCCGGGCAGCCTGGCCCCGACCATGGCGACCAGGTCGGCGAGCCGGTTGGAGTAGCCCCACTCGTTGTCGTACCAGCCGATCACCTTGACCTGGTTCCCGTTGACCATGGTGAGCAGGGAATCGAACGTGCATGAATACGAGGACTTGACGATGTCCGAAGAGACGATCGGGTCGGCGGTGTAGTACAGGTAGCCCTTGAGCGGGCCGTCCGCGGCGGCGCGGTAGGCGGCATTGACCTCCCCGGCCGTCACCTCGCGCTCCAGCTGAACGACCAGGTCGGTCACTGAGCCGTCGATGACCGGGACCCGCATCGAGATGCCGTCCAGCTTTCCCTTGAGCTCGGGCAGCACCAGAGCCGTGGCCTTCGCGGCGCCGGTCGTGGTCGGGATGATGTTCTGCGCGGCGGCCCGCGCCCGGCGCAGGTCCTTGTGCGGGAAGTCCTGGAGTACCTGGTCGCTGGTGTAAGCGTGGACCGTCGTCATGAAGCCCCGGACGATCCCGAAGCTCTCCTGCAGCACCTTCGCCATCGGCGCGACACAGTTGGTGGTACAGGACGCGTTGGAGATGATCGCGTGCCGCGCCGGGTCGTACGCGTCGTCGTTCACGCCCATCACGATCGTGATGTCCTCGTCGGTGGCCGGCGCGGAGATGACGACCTTGCTCGCCCCCGCCTCCAGGTGCTTGCGGGCGTCGGCGGCCTTGGTGAAGCGCCCGGTGGACTCGACCACCACGTCCACGCCCAGCTCTCGCCACGGCAGCCCGGCCGGGTCCCGCTCGGCGAGCATCCTGATCGTCTGTGACCCGGCCCGGATGGAGTCGCCGTCGACGGTCACGTCCACGTCGAGCGGGCCGAGCACGGTGTCGTACTTCAGCAGGTGCGCGAACGTCGCGACGTCGCCGAGGTCGTTGGCCGCGACGATCTCAATGCCCGCCGTGCTCGCCGCCCCGGCGTGCACCGCGCGCCAGAAGTTACGCCCGATCCGGCCAAATCCGTTGATGCCCACCCGGACAGTCACCGCTGAGTTCTCCCTCATCGTCGTGTTGCTCGCCCCGGCCACGCGGCGCCCTTTATGCCCCCGGACCGAACCCTACCGAACTCCGGCCGACGGCTCGCCGCGCGGGCCGGGCGGCCTGGCCCGCGGTTCAGGGCGCCAGCATGTCCGCGGTCAGGTGCGCCTCGGTCCCGGGGATGCCCAGCTCCATCGCGCGCCGGTCGGCCAGCGCGAGCAGCCTGCGAATCCGCCCGGCTATCGCGTCCTTGGTCAGCGCGGGCTCGGCCAGCTGGCCGAGTTCCTCCAGGCTCGCCTGGCGGTGCTTGATGCGGAGCTCGCCCGCGACGATCAGGTGCTCGGGCGCGGTGCTGCCGAGGATCTCCAGGGCCCGCTCGACCCGGGCGCCGGCCGCCACCGCGGCCCGGGCGCTGCGCCGCAGGTTCGCGTCGTCGAAGTTGGCGAGCCGGTTCGCGGTGGCCCTGACCTCGCGCCGCATCCGCCGGTCTTCCCAGGCGAGCATGCTGTCGTGGGCACCCAGCCTGGTCAGCAGCGCGCTGATCGCGTCGCCATCCCTGATCACCACGCGGTCCACACCGCGGACCTCGCGGGCCTTGGCGTGGATCTTCAGCCGCCGCGCGGCGCCGACCATGGCCAGCGCGGCCTCGGGGCCGGGGCAGGTGATCTCCAGGGACATCGACCGACCCGGCTCGGTCAGGCTGCCGTGCGCCAGGAAGGCGCCGCGCCAGGCGGCCTCGCAGTCGCAGGTGGTGCCGGACACCACCTGCCGCGGTAGCCCGCGAACCGGCCGGCCGTGACCGTCCACGAGGCCGGTCTGGCGGGCCAGGCTCTCGCCGTCCTTGTGCACCCGCACCACGTACCGGTTGCCCTTGCGCAGGCCGCCGGGGGCCAGCACGATCAGCTCCGAGGAGTGGCCGAAGACCTCGGCGATGTCCTTACGGAGCCTGCGCGCCGCCGCGCCGGTGTCGAGCTCGGCCTCGACCACGATACGGCCCGCGGCCAGGTGCAGGCCGCCCGCGAACCGCAGCAGCGTAGATACCTCCGCCTTCCGGCAGCACGGCTTCAGCACGGTGATCCGGCTAAGCTCGTCCTTGACCAGACTGGTCATGGCCATCGGCGTCACTCCCCCTCGAATATCTGTGCGAACGCGCCAGCCAGCAACCGCGGGTCGTGGCGCGGCGTTCCGTCCCCCATGGCCAGGTCGGCCAGCACCAGCCTGGCCCCGAGGATGGCGGCCGTCTTCTCCAGTTCGGCCAGGGCGGCGCTGGCCGCGCCGCGGTCGGCGAGCACCACGTCAACGGTCAGCTCCGGAGCATGGTTGGCCAGCACCTCCAGGTGCGTGTGCGGCGAGAACCCTTCGGTCTCGCCCGGCTGCGGCGCCAGGTTCAACGCGACCAGCCTGCGCGCCCTCGTGGTCACCAGCGCCTCGGCCAGCCCCGGCACCAGCAGGTGCGGCAGCACGCTGGTAAACCAGGACCCGGGCCCCAGCACCACCCAGTCCGCCGCCCCGACCGCGGCCACGGCCTCGGGACACGCGGGAGGGTCGGCGGGTACCAGTGAGATCGACCGTACCCGCCCGGTCGTCGTCGCGCACGCGGCCTGGCCCCGGACCGTGCTTATCTCGTCGGGGCGGGCGGGGTCGGCCCCCTCGACCTCGGCGGCCAGGTCGAGCGGGACCGCGGCCATCGGCAGGACCCGCCCGTGCGCCCCGAGCAGGCGCCCGACCCAGTCCAGGCCCTGCACGGTGTCCCCGAGAAGCTCCCAGAGCGCGACGATCAGGACGTTGCCCACCGCGTGCCCGCCGAGTTCGGCCTCGCCGGCGAACCGGTGCTGCACGACGCGGCTCCAGGTCGTCCCCCACGCGTCGTCACCGCACAGCGCGGCCAGCGCCATCCGCAGGTCGCCCGGGGGCAGCACGCCGTACTGCCTGCGCAGCCTGCCGCTGGAGCCGCCGTCGTCGGCCACCGTGACCACGGCGGTCAGCTGGCGGGTGACCCGGCGCAGCGCGGACAGCGAGGCGAACAGGCCATGACCTCCGCCGAACGCGACCACCTTGCGGCTCAGCGGGCGCCCGGCGTGGACCGTCGCCAGCACTTCCGGGCCGGTATCTTCCGCTCCCACCGTGGCCCTCACTCGCGCCCGAGGTCTCTGTGCACCACCCGGATGCCCGTCGGGGAGCCGGCCAGCCGGGCGGCGATCTGCTCAGCCATCACGACGCTGCGGTGCTTCCCCCCGGTGCAGCCCACGGCCAGCATCACGAAGTGCTTGCCCTCGCGCTGGAAGCCGTCCAGCGTCACGCGCACCGCCTGGACGTAGGCGTCGAGGAATTCCGCCGCCCCAGGCTGGCTGAGGACGTAATCCCTGACGTCCTGGTCCTGGCCGGTCAGCGAGGCGAGCTCGTCCACCCAGCGCGGGTTCGGCAGGAACCGGCAGTCTGCCACCATGTCGGCGTCGACCGGCAGCCCGTACTTGAACCCGAACGACACGATGTTCACGCGCAGCGCGGTGTCGGTGTCGCCGCCGAAGGTGTCGCGCATTCGGGCGCGCAGCTGGTGCACGTTGAGCCGGGAGCTGTCCAGCACGAGGTCGGCCTCGCCGCGGACGTCCTGCAGCAGTTCCCGCTCGGCGGCGATGCCGTCCACCACCCGGCCGCCTTCCTGCAGCGGATGCGGGCGGCGGACGCTCTCGAACCTGCGGACCAGCGTCTCGTCGCTGGCCTCGAGGAACACGACGTACGGCCGGGTGCCCCTGGCTTCGAGATCGCCGACGACGGACTTCAGGTCGGTGGAGAATGCGCGGCTGCGCACGTCGACCACGGCCGCCAGCCTCGGCACCGCACCGCTGGATCGCCGGGCGAGATCCAGCATGGTCGGCAGCAGGTCCGGCGGCAGGTTGTCGGCCACGAACCAGTCAAGATCCTCCAGCGATTTGGCCGCGGTGCTCCGGCCCGCTCCCGACATGCCGGTGATGATGACGATGTCCGGCACGGCGCGCTCCGGCTCCGCGGGACCGTCCGGCCTCATGGCGCACCTCCCCCGTTTCTCCCTGCGGGCCCGGGGTTCTCGGCGTCCGCCGGGCCGCCCGGACCGCCTGGGTGCAGGGCCGCCGCGACCGTCTCCGCGATGCGCGGTCCGATGCCGGGCAGGCCGGCGATCTCGGCCACGCTGGCCCCCGCGATCCGCCGGACAGAGCCGAAGTGGCGCAGCAGCGTGGCTTTGCGCGCCGGGCCGAGCCCGGGAACGTCGTCCAGCTCGCTGGTCGTGAGCGCCGCTGACCTCTTCTTCCTGTGGTAGGTGATCGCGAACCGGTGGGCCTCATCCCGGACGCGCTGCAGCAGGTAGAGGCCCTCACTGGTTCGCGGCATGATGACCGGGCTGTCCTCGCCGGGCAGCCAGACCTCCTCCAGGCGCTTGGCCAGGCCGCAGACCGAGACGTCGTCGATGCCGAGCTCGTCCAGGGCCCGCGCCGCCGCCGCCACCTGGGCCGGCCCGCCGTCGATGACCACCAGGTTCGGCGGGTAGGCGAACTTGCGGCGCGCCGGCAAGCCTGCGGTCCTGCCCCCGCCCTCGCCCGCCCTCGGCTCATCCTCGGACCGGTCGCCGAGGACGTCGAGCTCACCGGTGGCTTCCCGCTCCTCCAGGTAGCGCCGGAACCTGCGGGAGATGACCTCGTGGATGGACGCGACGTCGTCGGTGCCGTCCAGGCCGCGGATGCTGAACCTGCGGTACTCCGACTTGCGGGCCAGGCCGTCCTCGAAGACGATCATGGATGCCACGACGTGCGTTCCCTGCAGGTTCGACACGTCGTAGCACTCGATCCGCAGCGGCGCCTCGTCGAGCCCGAGCGCCTCCTGGATCTCGTGCAGCGCGCGGCTGCGGGTGGTCAGGTCGCTGGCGCGCTTGGTCTTGTGCAGCGCCAGCGCCTCGGCCGCGTTCCTGGCCACGGTCTCCAGCAGCGCCTTCTTGTCCCCCCGCTGCGGGACCCGGAGGCTGACCCGCCCGCCGCGCCGCTCGGCCAGCCATTCCTCGAGCGCCTCCGCGCCGGGCGGCAGTACCGGCACCAGCACCTCGCGCGGTACCGGCGCGTCCGGCCGCCGCGTATCGCCGATCGCCCGCCGCTGGCCCCCGCGCTGAGCACGCTGCTCCGTCCCGCCGCCGGACGTCCCGTTCTCGCTGGCCACCGGGTCTTCGCCGTAGACCTGGCCAAGGAACTGCTCGACGAGCTCACCCGTCGTGATCTCCTCGACCTTGTCCACCACCCAGCCCCGCTGCCCGCGCACCCGCCCGCCGCGCACGTAGAACACCTGGACCGCCGCCTCGAGCTGGTCTTCGGCCAGCGCGACGACGTCGCAGTCGGTGCCGCCGCCCAGCACCACGGCCTGCTTCTCCAGGGCGCGGTGCAGGGCCTGGATGTCGTCGCGCAGGCGCGCGGCGCGCTCGTACTCCTCGGCGTCGGCGGCGCGGCGCATCTCGTTCTCGAGCCGTCGGATGAACTTCGCGGTCTGCCCGGCCATGAAGTCGCAGAACTCCTCGGCCAGGTGCCGGTGGCCCGCGGCATCGATCCGGCCCACGCAGGGCGCGGAGCACTTGCCGATGTAGCCGAGCAGGCAGGGCCGGCCGATCTGGCCCGCGCGCTTGAACACCCCGGCCGAGCAGGTCCGGACCGGGAACACGCGCAGCAGCGTGTCCACCGTCTCCCGGATCGCCCAGGCGTGCGAGTAGGGGCCGAAGTACCGCACCCCGCGGCGCCGCGCGCCGCGCATCACCATGACCCTGGGGTACTCCTCGTCCATGGTGACGGCCAGGTAGGGATAGCTCTTGTCGTCGCGGTACCTGACGTTGAACCGCGGGTCGAACTCCTTGATCCAGGAGTACTCCAGCTGGAGCGCCTCCACCTCGGTCCCGACCACGGTCCAGTCCACCCCGGCCGCCGAGCGCAGCATGGACTGGGTGCGCGGGTGCAGCCCGCTGAAGTCGGCGAAGTACGAGTTGAGCCGGGACCGGAGGTTCTTGGCCTTCCCGACGTAGATGACGCGTCCCCGCTCGTCGCGGAACCGGTAGACCCCCGGTGACTCCGGAATCGAGCCGGGGCCGGCCGGTAGGCGTGCGGATCTGCCACGCAGCAACTCTATGCGCGTCCGCGCCGCCGGCCGTCCTCATCGCGCGGCGGTTCAGTATTTTCACCCGCTCGCCTCCGGGCTCTTTGCTCTCCTTGCTCGCCTCCGGGCGCTTTAACCCGCCGTCTTCCCTCCTCGCTCGGGCGCTCGTTCCTCGCGCCCTCGCTCGTCAGTCCAGACGGCGGCGCGCCCTTTGGCTCGCTCGGAGTGCTCGTTCCTCGCGGCCTCGCTCCCCGCCCACCTCCCCGTCCCCCTTCACAGACGGCGGCGCGCCTTTTGGCTCGCTCGGAGTGCCGCGGCCTTTGGCTCGCTCGTGTGTCAGGCTGTGCCGGTGCCCGTCGCCGTCGCCGCCTGCCTGCTCGCCGTGGTCGCCTGGGTGTACCTGCTGACCGGTCACGGCGGCTACTGGCGCACCGACCAGCGGCTGCCGCCCCTCGGCCGCGAAGCGGGCGACCCCGCGGCCTGGCCCGGCGTGACGGCGATCGTGCCCGCCAGGAACGAGGCCGCGGCGCTTCCCGGCACGCTGCCGACGCTGGTCGGCCAGGATTACCCGGGCGATTTCCGCGTCGTGCTCATCGACGACGACAGCTCCGACGGGACGTCCGAGGTCGCCGCGTCGGTCGGCCGGCAAGCCCGGCCGGGGCGGCTGCGCGTGCTGCCGGGGAGCCCTACCCCGCCCGGCTGGGCCGGGAAGGTCTGGGCCATGCGGCAGGGGCTGCGCGCCGCGGACGACGCCGGGTACATCCTGTTCACCGACGCCGACATCGGTTACGCGCCCGGGGTCGTCGCCGCCCTGGTCCGGGCGGCCGAGGACGACGACCGCGGGCTGGTGTCGCAGATGGCGCTGCTGCGGGCGGACGCGTTCTGGGAGCGGCTGATCGTGCCCGCGTTCGTCTACTTCTTCGCCCAGCTTTACCCGTTCCGCCGGGTCAACCGGCCCGGTGCGCACACCGCGGCGGCCGCGGGCGGGTGCATGCTCGTGCGCCGCAGCGCGCTGGAAGCCGTCGGCGGGCTGGAGCGCATCCGCGGCGCCCGCATCGACGACGTGGCGCTCGGCCGCCTGCTGAAGGGCCCGCCCGCGCGGGTGCGCTGCTGGCTCGGGTTCACCACGGACGTCACCAGCCGGCGCCCGTACCCGAGCCTGCCGGGCCTGTGGGACATGGTCGCCCGGAGCGCCTACACCCAGCTGCGGTACTCGCCTGCCGCGCTCGCCGCCACGCTCGTCGGCCTGGTCTGGCTCTACGCCCTGCCGCCGGCCGCCGCCCTCGGCGGGCTGGGCTGGCTGGCCGCGGGCGGCGGCCCCGCCGCGGGCTGGCTGGCCGCGACGGGGCTGGCCGGCTGGGCGATCATGTCGGTCAGCTACGCCCCCGTCCTGCGGCTGTACCGGCTCTCGCCGTGGCGGGCCCCGGTGCTGCCGCTGATCGCCCTGCTGTACGCGGGGATGACCGCCGATTCCGCGCGCCGCTATCACCGGGGCCGGGGCGGGCAGTGGAAAGGGCGCACGATCCCGGGTACCACTGGCCGGGCAGGCCGCGCCTGAGAGCGATGATCCTCGTGACCGCGGCGCGAAAGACGGCATGGTTCAGCGTGCCGGAGTGGTCGGCGGCCCGCAGACCGTCCATCGCGGCGGTGCCCTCGGCGCCGCTGCCGTGCCGGGATACTGCTTCGCGGCCGGCCGGGGTCACAGGCCGTGTTCTCCGAGCCAGCCCGCGAGCTTGCCGGCGCGGCCGACCGCGCGCAGCCGGCGCTCGGTCTGCTCCCGCACCGCGGCGGAGGCCACGATGAGCAGCCGGTCACCGGTTCGCAGCGTGGTGGTGGGCCCGGGGACGAAGCCTTTTCCGTCGCGGACGATCAGGGCCAGGTTCGCCTGGGCGGGAAGCCGGAGCTCGAAGATCTCCACGCCGTGCAGCCGCGAGCCATCCGGGATCTGCGCCTGGAGCAGGTCGGCGTGCAGCGCTTCCAGCGGTGCCGCCTCGACCGCGACATCGAGCGGTGCGTTCTTCGCCAAGCGGGCTCGCTACCCTCGCTTCAAAAACCGCCGCTCCCGCCAGTCGGCGCACTACACCCGGTCGGCGCTCTCTATGCGGGACGGAGTGCTGCGCCTGGCGAAGACACCAAGGCCAGGGCCAAGGTTGCGCGGGCCCACCGGAAGGTCCGCAACGCCCGCCGCGACTTCCTGGACAAGACCACCACCGGCCTGGTCCGCGGCAACGACCTGATCGCGATCGAGGACCTCGCGGTCAAGAACATGGTCCGCAACCCGGCACCCGCTCCCAGGCCCGGCGCCGACGGCTACCCGGGGCTTCGGGCACCCTCGGCGGGCGCGAACACCACGAAGGCGGCCAGGTCCTCGGTGATGTCGGTGAACCGGTGCTCCTCGCCCGCGGCCACGAAGACGACCGATCCGGGGCCCACCGGGGCGCTGTCCTTGCTGGCCTGCAGCACCGCGCGGCCCGCGGTCACCACGTAGATCTCGTCCTCGGTGTGCGGCACCTGGTCGTCGATCCCTCCGGCCGGAATCGAGTACGTGCCGACGCTCAGGTCAGCGACCCGCAGCTGCTCGACCCAGTAGTTCGGGTCCTGGCCGGCCGGCGCCGTGAACTGCCCGGCTCCGCTGATCACCTTCATGCCAGCCTCCCTCAGTCCTCGAACGCCTCCGGCGGCGGGCAGGCACACATCAGGTTCCGGTCGCCGTAGGCCTGGTCGATCCGGCGCACCGGGGGCCAGTACTTGCCCCGCCGGTCGCCCGGCATCGGATAGCCTCCCACGGCTCGCTCGTAGGGGTGCGGCCAGTCGGCGGACACCAGCATGCTCGCCGTGTGCGGGGCGTTCTTCAGCGGGTTGTCCCGGGCGTCGAACTCGCCGGAGGTGACCTTCGCGATCTCCTCCCTGATCGCGATCATGGCGTCGCAGAACCGGTCCAGCTCGGCCAGGTCCTCGCTCTCGGTCGGCTCGACCATCAGCGTGCCGGCCACGGGGAATGACATCGTGGGCGCGTGGAAGCCGTAGTCGATCAGCCGCTTCGCCACGTCCTCGGCGGTGATCCCGGTCTGGTTGGCGAGCGGCCGCAGGTCCAGGATGCACTCGTGGGCGACCAGCCCGTCGCGGCCGGTGTACAGCACGGGGAAGTGCGGGTCCAGGCGCCGGGCTACGTAGTTGGCGGACAGGATGGCCACGCCGGTGGCGCGGCGCAGGCCCTCGGCCCCCATCATCCGGATGTAGGCCCAGGAGATCGGCAGGATCCCGGCCGAGCCGTACGGGGCGGCCGCCACCGGGCCCGCGGGACCGCCCGGGCGGCCCGGCAGGAACGGGGTGGGCAGGAACTCGGCCAGGTGCGACCGGACCGCGACCGGGCCGACGCCGGGGCCGCCGCCGCCGTGCGGGATGCAGAACGTCTTGTGCAGGTTCAGGTGCGACACGTCGGCGCCGAACGTGCCCGGCCGGGCCAGCCCGACCAGCGCGTTCAGGTTGGCCCCGTCCACGTACACCTGCCCGCCGGCCGCGTGCACCTCCGTGCATACCTGGCCGATGGTCTCCTCGAACACGCCGTTGGTGGACGGGTACGTCAGCATGATCGCGGCGACGCTCCCGGCGTGCGCCTCCAGCTTGGCGCGCAGGTCGCCCACGTCGATGGCGCCGTCCGAGCCGGTCTTGACCACGACCACCCGCAGCCCGGCCAGCACCGCGCTGGCCGCGTTGGTGCCGTGGGCGGACTCGGGGATCAGGCACACGTCGCGCCCCGGCTCGCCGCGGGACGCGTGGTAGTGCCGGATCGCGAGCAGCCCGGCCAGCTCGCCCTGGGACCCCGCGTTCGGCTGCAATGACACGGCGTCGTACCCGGTGATCTCGGCCAGGGCGTCCTGCAGCCCGCGGATCAGCTCCAGGTAGCCCGCGACCTGCTCGGCCGGGGCGAACGGGTGCAGCTGGGCGAACTCCGGCCAGGTGATCGGCTCCATCTCGGCGGCCGCGTTCAGCTTCATCGTGCAGGAGCCGAGCGGGATCATCGACCGGTCGAGCGCGATGTCGAAGTCGGCCAGCCGGCGCAGGTACCGCAGCATCGAGGTCTCGCTGCGGTGGGCGTGGAACACCGGGTGGGCGAGGAACTCGCCGTGCCGCCGCAGCCCGTCGGGCAGCGCGTCGGCGACATCCGCGGCGAGCTCGACGTCGCGGCCGGCCAGCGCCGCCGCTACCTCCCGCAGCTGCGCCTCGGTCGTGGTCTCGTCGCAGGCGATCTGCACCACGTCCGCCCCGGCCTGATACAGGTTGTAGCCGGCCGCGCGGGCCCGGGCCGCCGCCTCCGCGGCGCCCCCCGGGATGAGCACCCGGACCGTGTCGAAGAAGGCGTCACCGCCCGTTGCGAATCCGTGCTCGTGCAGGGTCCGGGCGAGGACCGCGGCCCGCCGGTGCACGCGCCGCGCGATCGCGGTCAGCCCGTCCGGGCCGTGGTAGGCCGCGTACATCGCCGCGATCACGGCCAGCAGCACCTGCGCCGTGCAGATGTTGCTGGTGGCCTTCTCCCGGCGGATGTGCTGCTCGCGGGCCTGCAGCGCGAGCCGGTACGCCGGGTGGCCGTCCGCGTCGACCGACACGCCGACCAGCCGGCCCGGCAGCTGGCGCTTGAGCGCGTCGCGGACGCAGATGTAGCCGGCGTGCGGGCCGCCGAAGCCCATCGGCACGCCAAACCGCTGCGTGCTGCCGACCGCGATGTCCGCGCCGAACTCCCCCGGCGGCCGGAGCAGCGTCAGCGCCAGCAGGTCGGCGGCCACCGCGGTCAGGGCCCCGCGGGCCCGGGCCGCCTCGATCGCAGGCGCCAGGTCGCGGACCGCGCCGCTGGCCCCCGGGTACTGCAGTAGCACGCCGAACAGCTCGCCGTCCGGCTGCGCGGCGATCAGGTCGGAGGTGACCTCCCCCGTGACCAGCTCGATGCCGAGCGGCTCGGCCCGGGTGGCCAGCACCGCCAGGGTCTGCGGCAGGCAGTCGGCATCGGCCAGGAAGACCCGGCCCTTCCCCGCGGCCCGCCGGGCCAGGGTCATCGCCTCGGCGGCCGCGGTCGCCTCGTCCAGCATGGACGCGCCGGCCACCGGCAGCCCGGTCAGGTCCTCGACCATGGTCTGGAAGTTGAGCAGCGCCTCCAGGCGGCCCTGGGATATCTCCGGCTGGTACGGCGTGTACGCGGTGTACCAGGCCGGGTTCTCCAGCACGTTGCGGCGGATCACTGCGGGGGTCACCGTGCCGTAGTAGCCCAGGCCGATCATCGAAGTGAGCACCTGGTTCCGGCTGGCCAGGCGGCGCAGCTCGGCCAGCGCTTGGTCCTCGCTCAGCGGCCCGGGCAAGCTCAGCGCGTGGTCGGCGAGCCCGGCGGGCAGTGCGGCCGAGGTCAGCTCGTCGAGCGAGGCGTGGCCGACGGTCTTCAACATGTGAGCCTGATCGTCCTCGGACGGCCCGATGTGACGCTGCGCGAAGTTCATGGGAGCCTCCCCTGGCTGGCCCGCCCGGTGCGCGGGCGGCCAGTTGCTGTTTCCGGAGTCCCCCTCTGTCCGCCGCGGCCGCGCGCGGGTTCAGAGCCGCTTGTCCCGCCCGGTCCTGGTGCCTGAGAGGTTCCGGGGAGGTTGCCCCTTCGGCGTCCCGGCGCTGGCTGCGCGGGAACTCTCCCGGGCGGTGTCACCAGCGCACCCGAGCCTACCCTCCCGCGGGGCCGGCCGCAGGTCAGCGGGCGTTCCATGATCAGGTTTCCTGGCCGCCAACCTGCGGCGCCGCGAGTCGGCCCATTCCGTCAGTCGGCAAAATCGGTATGATCCGGTCGTGCCGGATACCATGCGCCAGGCCACCTTCACGCTGACCTATGAACTGGCGCGCAGCGACCTCGAACATACCTACGCCGCGGATCAGCGTTGGAAGCGCAGGCGCAAGAACACGCTGGCGATGGCCGTCCCCTTTCTGCTGTCCGCCCTCGCGTTGACCGGCCTCTCGGTCGCCGTGTCTCACCCTGCGCGGGGCCCGGGCTCCGTTGGCGCGCCGGGCATTCTGTACGTCCTGGCTGCCTTCTGCTGGTTCGTGGCCATCGGCCTGGCCGCCATGGCCATCTTGCTGATGAGCCCGGGCAGGCTGGCCGGGAGCGCCTGGCGTAACCCCCAGCTGCACGGGCGCCACCAGGACGAGGTCAGCCCGGCCGGCGTGACCTCGGTCAGTCCCGACGGAACCGAGCAGTTCACCCCCTGGGCCACCATCGCGCGCGTCCGCGAGACCGACGACGCCTTCTTCCTGCTGGGCCGCGACGGGTCGCCGCAGCAGGCGCTGCTCAAGCGAGGCCTGCCTAGCCCCGACCAGATCCCGTCACTTCGCGAGTTCCTCCGCCGGTCGGTAGGCCAGGAACCACCGGCCGCGGCGGGCACGGCCGTCGGCGACCCCATGCCGTTAGCCGCCCGGTCAGACGGCGTCCCAGCGGAACACCCGGACGGCGATCAGCGTCAGCACGGCGGTGAGGGCGAGCAGCACCGCGATGGCCGGCAGCGCTGAGGCCGGGCCCTCACCGCGCGCCATCACGTTCTGCATGCCGGTGACCAGGTAGCGCAGCGGCATCACGTAGGAAATCTGGCGGATCCAGGCCGGCGCGAAGTCCAGCGGGATGAACGCGCCGCCGAGGAACGCCATCGGCAGGATCACCAGGTTCGCGATGGCCGTCGCCGCCTGTTGGGTCTTGGCGATGGCCCCGGCGACCAGGCCGATGGCCATGAACGCCAGCGTCCCGACGATAACGACCGGGATCGCCATCCACCAGGACGCGGTGAGCTTCAGCCCGAAGTACGGCGTGGTCGCGATGAGCAGGAACGCGGCCAGCTGGACCAGCGCCACGGCCAGGCTCACCCCGATCCGCGCGGTGACCACCGAGGCAGTGCTCACCGGTGACAGGCGCAGCCGCCGGAGCAGCTTGTTCTCCCGCCAGCTCACCAGCGTGATCGCCGCGCCGAACGTGGCCCCCGAAGCGATCGCCCAGCCCAGTAGGCCGGGCGCGACGTACTGGATCGGCTTCAGCGACTTGTCCTCGACCTGCGCCACGGTCAGCTGGTAGGCGGGGGGCCGCCCGGTCGCCGCCAGGTTGGCCTGCTGCACGATCGACGAGAACACGGCCTGGACCACGCCCGCGGTGACCTGATCGGCGATCGAGTAGTGCACGACCAGGCTGCGGCCCTGCTGGAGCACGGCGGCGTCGTCGGTGCCCTTGCGGACGTCCTCCAGCGCCGCGGCCAGGCTGCCGCCCCGGGTGATGGTCATCACCTTGCCCAGCTGGCCGTGGCTGCCCGCGACCGCCTGGTCGAGCAGGGGGACCCGCCCGACCTCGATCACGCTCACCTTGGGCGCGGACGTGCTCTTGTAGATCGAGCCGAACAGCACCAGGAACAGCACCGGGATCAGGATCGAGAACACCAGCGCCGTCCGGTCCCTGACGAAGCCGCGGAACATGGCCCGTGACAGGCTGCGGAACGCGGTCATGCCCGGTACTCCCGCCCGGTCAGGTGCAGGAACACGTCCTCCAGCGTGGCGCCGGACACGCGCAGGCCCGCGAGCGCGTGACGGTCAGCGAGCCCGGCCAGCACCGCGGCGGGATCCCGGACGGCGATCGTGAGCGACACCCCGTCGTCGGTCACGCTGCCGGGCGGGGCCCCGGCGCGGGCGGCCAGCGCCCGGGCTTCGTCGTCCGGCAGCTGCCCGGACTCCACGCTGACCCGCAGCGGCTGGTCCAGCCGCCGGACCAGCGCGGCCGGCGGGCCCTCCTCGAGGATCACGCCGTGATCCATGATCGCCACCCGGTCGCAGAGCGTCTCCGCCTCGTCCATGTGGTGCGTGGTCAGCACCACGGTGCGGCCCTCGGCGCTGATCTGCCGGAGCAGGTCCCACAGGTTCCGCCGGGCCTGCGGGTCCAGCGCCCCGGTCGGCTCATCGAGGAAGACTACCTCCGGGTCGTGGACCAGCGCGCACGCGATCGACAGCCGCTGCGCCTGGCCGCCGGACAGCTTCTCGGTGCGGGTGGCCGCCTGGTCCTCCAGCCCCACCACGCCGAGCATCACGTCGGCCCGCCGCGCCGGCACCCCGTAGAGGGAGGCGAAGGTCTGCAGCTGCTCCCGGGCGGTGAGCCGCTCGAAGAACGACGACGCCTGCAACTGGACCCCGATCCTCGGCAGCAGCGCCGGGTTGCGCGGCCAGACCGGCAGGCCCAGCACGCTGACCTCGCCGCCGTCGGCTTCCCGCAGGCCCTCGACGATCTCGAGCGTCGTGGTCTTGCCGGCCCCGTTGGGCCCCAGGATCCCGAAGAACTCGCCGCGGCGTACCTCGAAGCTGACCCCGTCGACGGCCTTGAGGGGGCCGTAGGACTTGCGCAGGTCGCGCACGGCTATGGTCGGTGCCACGCGGGCCACGATAACAGGACATAACGCTAAGTAGTCGGCTCGGCCGGCCGCGGCTCGCCGGCCGCCTTCCCGCCGCACCGGCTCCCAGCACGCGCTCTTGAGAGACCTTCGATGCGTATTGCTCCCGCGTGCTGGTGCTAATGGCTTCGTTTACGTCGCGCTGGTTCACGTAGGTCAGTATGGCGAAGACCGCCGCAACTATCGCAACGAGCACTGCCGCGATGCCGGAGTAAAGGGAGATTTTCTCGAAAAGGCTCCGTTGTCGTCTCTGCTGTGATGCTTCCGGCTCCGGACGTTGAGGACGACGGCCACCTACGTTGCCAGCACGGGACTTTCCCTGCTGGCCGCGTCGCCCGTTTGTTTGCTGCCTTGCATTAGGCGTGGCTCTCAGATTCAGGCATTTCCGGGAGCGCAACAGATACGATCTTGCAGTTCTTGAGGGTCATGTAACTGCGGGAGGCATGATCGGGGTGCCCCTCTATCGTCATCTCCGGAACCTCACGCCTCCCCCACCGGGGCGGGCAATCATGACGCTACTAGGCGCAGCCAGATGCCCGGACCACGCCCAGCGTGTCGTCCGCCTGAACCGACATCCGTGCTCGTCAGCTTCCAAGAAGATGCGCGCATGTCCTTCCTCATGTGCAAGTAGACCTTCGTGTTGATCCGAAGGTTGACTACGAGAACGAGTTGGTTCTCGTCCATGAGGACGAGCGTCATGGCGTTGAACAGCTACGCCTGAACGGACAGCAGCCCTTCAGAGCTGAACGCCTGGTCCGCCTGAATCGTCGTCGGCGCTTCAGGCCACGCGATGCGCAGCTGAGAGCCCTTGAGCGCGTGGACCGTCACTCCCCACAGCGTCAGAGCGTCACGGCGCGCCTGGTCGTCGCTGAGAGCTTCCCAGTGGGCCGCGTAGGTCTCGCCGGTCTGCACCCACACCCACGTATCCGGCGTGGCTGGCAACTCGGCCAGCCTCGCGCGCTCGGCCACAAGCTCAGTCACCTTCGCTAGGTAGCCAGGATCGCCCTTGTCGAGGTCGTCAATCTCAAGGTCAATCTCCGCGATGTCGTCCAGATGGTCTCGCTGACCAGGAATCAGCGTCCGCACGACTAGGGGCAACTCGCGCTTGCTCACCTCCGCGCTAACGGCGCCGTCGAGGTCTTCCAGCGGGATCATGTTCTGGCACTTGCTGTGATGGCGAACCTTCCCGCCACAGCGGTAATACACGTTGTACTGCCGCGAGCCATCCTTGCGGACGTTGTAGACACGGTGCCGGTGCATGACACCTCCGCACTTGCCGCAGTAGATGACGCCTGCCAGCATCGCGGCATCGGTCGCGAAGCTCTGCTTGCGGGGCATGGAGTCGAGCCTGTGCTGTAGGGCTCGCCACTTCCCCAGGTCGTCAAGGATCGGGGTGAACCGAAGTACGGTCTTCCCGCTGCCATCCTTACGGCGCCCGATAAGCGCCGTGTTCTTGAGGATGTCCCGAACCGTCTTCAGTTGCCAGATCCCGCCGTTGGGTGGCTTCACGCCTTCGGCTTCCAGCCATCTACAGATGGAGGTGAACGTCTCGCCCGCCAAGAACTTGTCAACCATCCCGAGAACGTGCGGCGCTACCTCCGGGTCTGGCTCAAGCGTCTTGTGGTTCCCCTTCGCCACGATGGCGTATCCGAATGGAGGTCGGCCGACGAGGTACTCAGCATCGCGTAGTCCGCGCTGCATCCTCCGGTAGCGCTGGGAGGTGTTCTGCCACTCGGCGCTAGCCATGTTGACGAGGTTGTCCCACAGGATTGGCGTAGTCGTGTCGTCTGGCTTGGGTGGCCAGCAAAGCTCGGGTGAGACAATCAGCAGCTTCTTGCCGGTTCGCTCTGCCCACTCGCGGAATCCCCAGTCACGCCCGCGGGTCATGCGGTCAACCTTGGCGAAAAGAACGCCGTCGTACTGGCTCACCTTGTCGGGATCGGTTAGCCACGGTCCCAGGTTGGGACGCTTGAACGGGCTTACCCTGCCAGAAATCTTGTCGGCTGCTGTCGCAACCACGGCGTGTCCGTTGCGTTCAGCCCACGAACGTGCATCCTGGTCTTGGGTGTCAATGCCGGTCTGACCTTCTCGGTCCTGGCTCAGCCTCGCTGCTAGTAGCAATCTCATGCCCAGAGCTTACCACATGGAACTGCTAGCCCTTAGTGTCGGGATAGGTCATGAAGGTGGCGAGAGCCACCGCTATCAGGGCCCACCAGCGTCTGGGCATCTGCCCGCTCCCTCCGGTCGTCCGGCACACCGGACTGTACGTTGTCACTGTACTTAGTTCCTATACGTCGTACAGCACTAGCTCAGCCTGCCTTGTACGGCGTATAGTTGTCAAGTCATGACTTCCACACCGGCGCGCGACACCGAGCGGGCGCGGCTGAGCAAGGACGCGGTGGTGGACCGCGGGCTGGCCCTGGCCGACGCCGAGGGACTTGACGCGCTCACGATCCGGCGGCTGGCCACCGAGCTCGGCGTGACCCCGATGGCGCTCTACTGGCATTTCCGCAGCAAGGAGGCTTTGCTGGCGGGCCTGGCCGACCGCATCTGGTCCGAGATCGACACCGACGTCGACCCGGCCGCGGACTGGCCGCAGCAGCTGCGTGGCATGTTGGAGTCCCTGGTGCGGGTGCTGCGCGCGCACCCGTGCGCATCTCAGCTCCTGCTGCTGGGCGAGAAGCTGAGCAGCGATTCCGCGCTCCGGGCCACCGAGACGGCGCTCGGGGTGCTGCAGCGCGGCGGGTTCGATCCGGCGCACGCCAGCGAGGTCGCCAAGGCCACGCTGTGGACTGGCCTCATGCTCGTGATGAGCGCGCCGTTGGCCATGGCCGGCCCGGGCCTGACCGACGCCGACCGCGCCGAGATGCAGCGGCGCAGCCAGGTCCGGCTAGCGCTGCTGCCGCCCGAGCAGTACCCGCGGCTGGTGGAGGCCGCGGTGCCGATGACCGCATGCACCGAGCAGGACCAGGAATTCCACTACCGGTTCGGGATCGACCTGTTCATCGCCGGCGTGCAGGAGATGGCGGCGCGCGCTACCACGGAGCGTGCGGCCATGGGGCGGACGAGCCCGCCCGTTCCCGCCGGCTAACCGTCCCGCTGGTCAGCCGGTGCGCCGCGCGCGGCGGCGGGCCAGCTCGTCCGGCCCGGGGGCCGACGAGCCCGGCCGCGACCCGGAAGCCGCTCCCGGGTCTTCGGCCCGCTCCGCGGGAAGGTTGGCGAGAGTGCCCTCGACTTCCTGCCAGACCCGGCCCAGCGCGATGCCGAACACTCCCTGGCCGCCCTGCAGCAGGTCCACCACCTCGTCGGGGGACGTGCACGCGTAGACGCTCGCGCCGTCGCTCATCAGCGTGACCTGCGCCATGTCGCTGGCCCCCTGCTCGCGCAGGTACGCCACGGCCGTCCTGATCTGCTGCAGCGAGATCCCGGTGTCCAGCAGCCGCTTTACGATCTTGAGGGCCAGGATGTCCCGGAACCCGTAGAGCCGCTGCGACCCGGAGCCGCTCGCGGGGCGCACGCTCGGCTCCACCAGCCCGGTCCTGGCCCAGTAGTCCAGCTGGCGGTAGGTGATCCCGGCCGCGGTGCAGGCGGTCGGGCCGCGGTAACCAACGTCATCGGGGCTGGCCGGCGGCTCGTCCTCAAACAGCAGGCCCTGCTCGTCGGCGCGGGGCCTGCCGTCACTGGTGATGGGCGCACGGCTGGCGCTGTCGCGGCGGGCAGCATTGCTGCGCGTATCCGCCGACTGGCCATTGCCCTTGATTACCGCCACGCGCACCTCCGGCCCGGGACCAGGAGTCCCCGGGTACTTGTCTCGAACCGTAGGCCGACTGCGGCGAGGTCGTCAACGATCCCCCGCGGCGCGTCGCGGTAACGGTATGGAGTCACCACAACCATCATCCCCCGGCTCACCCCGGTGCCGTGCGAGGCCGCATGCTCAGGTGGCGCGGCCGAAGTCCTCGGGAGTAATCGTGTCGAGGAACTCACGGAACTTCTCTACCTCGTCCTCTTGCTCATCGGGGATCGCGATGCCCGCTTCTTCGAGGATCTCGTCGGCCGCGAAGATCGTGGCGCCGGTCCTGAGCGCCAGGGCAATCGAGTCTGACGGCCTCGCGCTGACCTCCTTGCCGTTCGAGAAGATCAGGTCGGCATAGAACGTGCCGTTCCGCAGCGCGGTGATGTTCACCGTCCGCAGCTGAACGTCCAGAGCCTCGAGAATGTCACGCAGCAGGTCGTGGGTCAGCGGCCGCACTGGCACGAGACCCTGCTGGGCGTAGGCGATGGCCGTCGCCTCCATCGGGCCGATCCATATCGGCAAGTACCTCTCCCCCTGCGTTTCCTTCAGCAGGACGATGGGCTGGTTCGTGGGCATCTCGACCCGGACGCCTACGACCTCCATCTGCCTCACGGCGGCTCCGTCCTCACGTGCGCCTGGTGCGCTGCCTTACTTCCGGACCCTGGTCAAAGGCCACTCCCTTTGTCAACGTACACCCGCTACCGGAGCGTGCCCGCCCGCGCCCCGATCGCATGCGCCGGGAATGCCCCGTCGCGGGCGCGGTGCCGCGGGCGACGTCAGGCACTGGCTCCTCCTGCCGGGGAGTCATACCCGGTCCCGGGCGGGGCAAGGCTGTCACCGGGAAATCCGGCCTCGGCCAGGGCGGCTTCGATGAGCGCGCCGTGCAGCCGCATGGTCCAGGCCGCTATCTCCCGCGCGGTCCGCCCCGCCTGCTGGATGGCCTCCGGGTTGCGCTGCCGCAGCGTGGGCGCGACCACCTGCTCGATGAACGAGATCTCGCGCTCTGCCGCCGCGCGGACGGCCCGCAGGTGCCGCGCCTCAACGCCGTACCGGCCCAGCACGGCGGCGGCGGACGCCACCTGGACCGCGTCCCGGCCGTACATCCGGCCGGTCCGGCGGACCAGCCCGAACGTCTCAAGCTCGGCCAGCTGTTGCTCGTCGATCCCGGCCGCGTCGAGAAGCTGCCGACGGCTCAGCGAGCCGCCGGCCGGGGCGCTCGCGGGGCCGGGAGCCGGGGGGCTCTCCGCGCTGGCCGGCTGGCCCGCGCCGTCGGCCGACGGCGGCACCAGCCGCTCCTTGATCACCCGCAACGGCAGGTAGTGGTCACGCTGGGCGGTCAGGATGTAGCGCAGGCGCTCCACGTCTGTCTCATCGAACCTGCGGTACCCGGACGGGGACCGCGCGGGCGCGATCAGCCCTTCCGACTCCAGAAACCTGATCTTGGACACGCTGACGTCGGGAAACTCCGCATGCAGGCGAGCCAGCACCTCGCTGATGCCGAGATACGCACGGGCAGGCTGTGCACTCATCCCCCGACCTGCGCGCCTCCGCCGCCGAGCTCTGCCTGCGAGCGTGGGCCGAGAAGGAAAACCAGCCGGAACTTGCCCACCTGAACCTCGTCACCGCCGGTCAGGTCGGTCTCCTCGATCCGCTCCCGGTTGACGTAGGTGCCGTTCAGGCTGCCGACGTCCCGGACCGTGAAGCGGTTGCCCGCGCGGTAAAACTCGGCGTGCCGCCGCGAGACGGTCACGTCGTCCAGGAAGATATCGCTGTCCGGATGCCGGCCGACCAGCGTGAGGTCGCTGTCCAGGAGGAACCTGCTCCCGGCGTTCGGCCCGCGCTGGACGACGAGCAGGGCCGTCCCGGCGGGCAGGGTATCCACGGTCGCGGCGTCGGCGACGGTCTCGTCGCCGAACTCCGGGTCGCCCGATTCGGTGCCGCCGACGGAGATGATGGACGTGGTCTCCGTAGATCCCTCGGCAGAACCGACGGCAAGCGGATTGCCGCACTGCGAGCAGAAGCGAGCCCCTTCAGGGTTTTCCTGACCGCATCTGATGCAGTACACGCTGGCCATGTCCCTGTCTAGCCTCCCGTTCGCCGGCCATGCCGTCTGGGTGGGAACCATGTCAGCCCGCTGGTCCTGGGTGGTTCGCCATGAGAATTCCGCTGGTGGACCCAACGCTACCCGCGCCGTACCGCGCCGGTCCATGCGCCACGCACGCCGGCTCCGCCCCGCCAGCCTGGTCCGGAGCAGGCCTTCTGCGCCTCGTCCTGCCGATCCCGGGCCGGGCGGGCCGGTCCCGGTGCCACCCGGCGCGGTAGCGTCCGTGCGGGCGGCTCCTGCGCGCGCTTTCTCGCGACGCCTCCGCCACATGCTGGCGCACCTCCGACCCCCCCGCTGTTCCCGGCAATCCCGCGATTCTCTCATGCCAGGAGGCGTTCGCGGGGACACTCTGCGGCGGCCCGGGCGGCAGGTCGGGCAGGTCATGCGTCCGGCTGCTACCCCGACCTGGCTCAGCGCCCGGCGCCCGCCACGACCGCGGCCCACTCGTCCAGCAGGGTCTGCGCCGAGTCGCCGTCGGTGCTCTCGGCCCACAGATGAGTGACGGCGTCCGACGGGTCCGGCAGGACCAGGATCCATCCCCCGTCGGGCTCTTCCACGCGCACCCCGTCCGTGGTGTCGACCTTGCGCTCCCCGGCCGCCTCCACCACGGTTCGCATCACGCTTCCCTTCGCTGCCCACGGGGTCGGCATGGACCGCTTGAGCAGGTGCGGGACCGGGATCCTATCGTCGATCTGGCTGAGGGTCAGCCGGGTCCTCGCGACCAGGCCGAGCAGCCGGGCAAACGCGGCGATCCCATCGATGGAGCGGGAGAACTCGGGCATCACGAAACCGCCGCGGCCGTCCGCGGCGAAGATGACGTCCTCGGCGGCGGTGGCCTCGTAGAGCCCGTGCAGTGACGTCGGCGTCCAGTCCACCTGGACCGCGTGGAACTTGGACACCTGCTCGGCCACCCTGGTGGTGGTCACCGGCAGCGCCACGCGCCCGGCCCGCCGTTCGGCCGCGACCAGGTCGAGGACCACGAGCAGCGCCCGCTCGTCGCTGACCAGGGCACCCTTGTCGTCGACCAGGGTGATCCGCTCGCCCACGGGATCGAACCGGACGCCGAACGCCGCCCGGGACGACGAGACAAGCTCCGCCAGCCGGTGCATCCCGGCCCGGATCTGGGCCAGTGACTGGGTCGGTGATGCCTCGTCCAGCCGGTTGTTGACGGTCAGGACGTCCACGCCGATCCGCCCGAGCAGCCCCGGCAGCACCAGCGACGCGGTCCCGCCGGCGCAGTCGGCGACGACCTTCAGGTCGGCGTCCCGGACCCCGGACATGTCGACCGCGGCCAGCAGCGCATGGGTGTACGCCTCGACCACGCGCGGGGGGTAGGTCAGCTCCGCGATCTCGCCCGGGAACGCGCGCCGGTACTCCTGCCGGGAGAAGACGCGCTCCAGCTTGCGCTGCGCGGTCAGCGACATGTCCGCGCCGTCGGAGTCCAGGAAGATGATGTCGATGGACTGCGGATCGCCCGGCGTGGTCCGCAGGGCCACCCCGCCGCTGTACTCGCTGCGCGCCGTCTCGAACCTGGCCACCGGCAGCGGCTGGGCCTCCAGGTCCACAACGTTGATCGCGCTCGCGTTGAGCGCGCTGTGCACCGCCCGCTTCAGCGCCCGCGCGGCCCGGGACACGTCACGGGACGTGGTGACGGTCGTGCCCTTGCGCAGCGTGGTGGCGTAGGCACTGGCCAGCCGCACGCACAGCTCCGGGGTGACCTCCACGTTGACCAGGCCGGACACCCCGCGCGGGCCGAACAGCGTCCGCTGCCCGCGGGACTCCCAGATCACGCTGGTGTTCACCACGGCGCCGGCCTCGATCGTCTTGAACGGGTACACCTTGACGTCGGCGGAGACGTACGCCTCGGGCTCGATCACGCACTCGTCCCCGACCACCGCGCCCTCCTCGATCCTGGCCGACCGCATCACGTCGGTGTTCTTGCCGACCACGCAGCCGCGCAGGGTGGTGCCCACGCCGACGTACACGTTGTTGTGCACGACCGCGCGGTGCAGGAACGCGCCCTCCTTGACCACCACGTTGCTGCCGACCACGGTGAACTCGCGCAGCCGGGCACCGCCTTCGATCTTGGCGTAGTCTCCGATGGCCAGCGGCCCGGTCAGCGCCGCGTCCGGGTCGACCTCGGCGCCCTCGCCCACCCAGACGCCCGGCGACACCTCGAACCCGGCAATCTCCGTCTGCACCCGTCTGGCCAGCACGTCAGCCTGGGCTTTCAGGTAGCTCGCATGGTTGCCGACGTCCTCCCAGTAGCCGTCGGCGATCCAGCCGTACAGCGGCGCGCCGCGGTCCAGCAGCCGCGGGAAGACGTCCGCGGACCAGTCGGTGACCTCGCCGGCCGGGAACTCGGCGAGCACCTCGGGCTCCATCACGTAGATGCCGGTGTTGACCGTGTCCGAGAACACCTGCCCCCACGTGGGCTTCTCGAGGAAGCGCTGGATCCGGCCGTCATCGTCCACGATGATGATCCCGAACTCGAGCGGGTCGGGTACCCGGGTGAGCCCGACCGTGACCAGCGCGCCGTTGTCCTTGTGGAAGCGGACCAGTTCGGACAGGTCGATATCGGTGAGCGCATCGCCCGAGATGACCAGGAAGGGCTGGTCCCGGATGGCGTCTTCGGCATTCTTCACGCTGCCCGCGGTACCGAGCGGGGTCTCCTCGGTGGCGTACTGCAGGCTCATCCCGAAGTCCTCGCCGTCGCCGAAGTAGTTGCGCACCATCGAAGCGAGGAACTGCACCGTGACCACGGTCTCGTCGAACCCGTGCCGCCGCAGTAGCCGCAGCACGTGCTCCATGATCGGCCGGTTGACCACCGGCAGCATCGGCTTGGGCTGGTTGGCGGTCATCGGGCGCAGCCGGGTGCCCTCGCCGCCTGCCATCACAACGGCCTTCACCGCTGCCCAGCCTCCCTGTCTCCCCCCGGATCCCCCAGCGGTATCTCGCCGGGGGGATGGTCCCTCCCGTTCTCTCGATCTTCCCGCACGAGGCGCCGGGCCTGCTCGGCGTAGAGCAGGGCCGCGAGCCAGTACAGTACGGTTCCCCAGATCGCGAAGGCCCAACCGATGATTCTGGCGGTCTCGGAATAGCTGGCCGTGTGCGAGCCCAGGAACAGCAGCGGGAACGCGTAGAGCAGGGCCAGCGTGGCGGTCTTGCCCGCGAAGCTGACCTGCAGCGGTCCGTAACGGTGCCGGCGCAGCACGAGAAGCACCACGCCGAGCACCAGCTCGCGGGCGGCCAGCAGCGCCACCAGCCACCAGGGGATGATCTCCCGGATGGCGAGCGCGATCACGGTGGCCGCGATGTAGAGCCGGTCCGCGGCCGGGTCGAGGACCTGGCCCAGCCGGCTCTGCTGGTTCAACGCGCGGGCGATCTTGCCGTCCAGCCAGTCGGACAGCCCGGCGGCGATCAGCAGCGCCACGGCCCACCAGTCCCCGGCCTGGCTTCGGGGGCCAAGGACCAGCCACAGGAACACCGGGACGCCCGCGAGGCGGGCCGCGCTGATGGCGTTCGGGATCGTGACGATCCGCGCCTGCGGGTCGCCCGCGGCCACGTCGCCCGCCGCTGCCTTAGCCATCCTGTCTCGCTGCACGCCTGCCGGCCCTCTCATTCGCGCGCGGTCCGCCCAGGATACGGGGGTAGCACGTCCGGCCTGCCGGGCACGGGGCGCAGTAGGGTAGCCGGGGAAGCCGTGTCTGGCCGGCGGCGGCAGGGTCCGCGGGGGGCGGAAGGTACATCTTGGACGCCAGTAGCTTGGAAACCCTGCTGGTGGTGGCGCTGGTGGCCGCCATCGCCCCGATGCTCGTCTCGGCGCTCCCGGACAGGTGGCGCGTCCCGCAGGTGGTCGTGCTCATCTTCAGCGGCATCCTGATCGGCCCGCACGTTCTCGGCCTGAGCGACACCAGCAGCGTCAAGCTGCTGGCCAACATAGGGCTCGGCTTCCTGTTCCTGCTCGCCGGATACGAGCTGGACCTGCGCCTGCTCCGCGCGCACGAGGGCCGGCTGGCCATGATCGGCTGGGTGGTCAGCGCCGTGATCTCGCTGGTCGCCGTGGCTGGGCTGACCAAAATCGGATTCGTGCGCGACTTCGTCCCGATCGCGTTGGCGCTGACCACCACCGCGCTGGGCACGCTGCTGCCGATCCTGAGCGACAACGAGATGCTCGGCGGGCAGTTCGGGCGCTACGTGCTGGCCGCGGGTGCGGTCGGGGAACTGTTCCCGATCGTCGCGATCTCGCTGTTCCTGACCAAGCGCGACGAGTTCGTGGCCATCGCGTCGCTGGTCGCCATCGCCGCGGCGGCGGTACTGCTGACCACGCTGCCCAGGATCATCGGCGACGAGCGGGTCCGCGCCATCATCCGGCAGGGCCAGCGCGCGACCGCGCAGACCACGCTGCGCTGGTCCGTCGTGCTGCTGCTGGGCCTGCTCGCGCTGGCCGAGCGGTTCGGGCTGGACGTGGTGCTGGGCGCGGTGCTCGCCGGGATGGTCCTGCGCACCTGGCTGCGGCGGGAAGACGTCGACGTGCATCCGCTCGAGGAGAAGCTCGACGCCGTGGGGTACGGCATCTTCATCCCCATCTTCTTCGTCACCTCCGGCATGACCCTCGACGTCCCGGCCATGGTGAAGGCCCCGCTGCGGGTGCTGGCCTTCCTGGTTCTCTTGCTTGTGGTCCGCGGGCTGCCGTCCCTGATCATCTACCGCCGGGCGCTCCCGCGGCGGCAGCGCGTCGAGATGACCTTCATCACCGCGACCACGCTCCCGCTGCTGATCGCGCTGGCCGAGATCGGGCTGCAGGACGGGGTCATGCTGCAGTCCAACGCGGCAGCCATGGTCGGCGCCGGCGTGCTGTCGGTGCTGATCTACCCGGCGCTCGCCGTGGCGCTGGCCCGGCGCGAGCGGTGGCAGACCGGGCGGGCCGGCCCGGTGACCGCGACGGCCGCCGCCGGCGAGCCGGGCGTGGCTACCGCGGCAGATGGCGCGTGGACGGCCGACGGCGCACCGGGCGCGGACGGCGCCCACGGAGCAGCGACGAGTCCCGGAACGCCGGGCGGGCCGGGGACGGCCGGGTCGCCGGGAATCGACGGGGCACCCGGGATAGAGGAGGCACCGGGCGCGCCGGCCGGATGACGCCGCGCTAGACGACCTATTCCAAGGAGTGCCCGGGAAGATGAGGCGAGGGCGTCCATGATCATTTGTGTGACGAACGACAAAGACACCCTCGCTACCGCACTGTAGGTGAAGGCCGATGACTTGCTGAAGGAGTCGTCCTGCCTGGCGCCGTGGCGGCCCCGGGTGGGGATAGCGCCGAGGCTGACCGATGCCGAGCTGGTGACGCTAGCGGTGATGCAGGCCCTGCTGGGTTTCACGTCGGAGTCCCGGTGGCTGCGGTTCGCCCGGGCTCACCTGCGGCACCCGTTCGGCTACCTGCCGGGCCAGCCCGGGTACAACAAGCGGCTGCGGGCGGCGGCCGGCTGGTCACCGGCGTGATCAGGGTGCTGGCCGCCGACACCAGCCTGTGGACCGACGACGTGTGGGTGGTGGACTCCACGCCGGTCGAATGCGGCCGGTCCGCGGAAACAGCCAAGCGGTCGGAGCTGGCCGGATGGGCCGAGTACGGGTACTGCGCCAGCCATTCCCGCTACTTCTGGGGAATGCGCTTGCACCTGGTCGCCGCCTTAGGCGGGCTGCCCGTCGCCTTCGCGCTCACCGGCGCGAAGGCCGACGAGCGGCAGATCCTGCTGGGCATCCTCGACGCCGACCCCGCCCTGGTGGCCAGCAGGCCCGGCCAGATCCTGATCGCCGATAAGAACTACTACGGCGCCAGCTTCGAGGCCAGCCTGGCCGAGGCCGGGCTAACCCTGCTGCGCCCGGCCCGCAGCGGCGAGCCCGGCCGGCCCGGCACCCGGCTCTTCAAGCCGCTGCGGCAGGTCATCGAGTCGGTCAACGACACCTTCAAGGGCCAGCTCGACCTGGAACGACACGGCGGACACACCCCTGCTGGAGTCATGGTCCGCATCCTGCAGCGCATCCTGGCCCTGACCGCCGCGATCTGGCACAACGACAAGACCGGCGCACCGGTACATCGATCCCTGACCGCATACGATCACTGACCTTGGAATAGGTCGTCTAGCCACAGATATCCCTGCGTGGACGCCCGTTCCGGGCTGAAAATCGGGGGTGGCTGCTCGCTGACGCCGGAAGCTCCTTGATCGGTTGAGGTCGTCGTCTAGCCGGGCGCTGGGAGCCGCGCCATGGGACCTTCATTGTCGCTGCGA
>CAWCGJ010000017.1:0-48468 GCA_963795055.1 uncultured Actinomycetota bacterium | reverse complement strand
GAGGCTCGGGGATTTGAACCCCGGATGGGCGCGAACCCAAACCGCATTAGCAGTGCGGCGCCATAGACCGGACTAGGCGAAGCCTCCCGATGACCCAGCGGGTCCGACCAAGGGTACCGGTACCGTCCCAGCGCCAGCAAAGCAGTTGCCGTTCCGCCGTGAACCCGGTAACGAACGGCTGCGGAACGCCGGGCGGTGACGCCTCAGCGAGCCTCGATCACCTCGTAGTCGCCCTTGGCGTACGCCTCGCGGATCCTGGTCTTGGCGAACTTGCCGACGCTGGTCTTGGGCACCTCGGTAATGAACGACCAGCGCTCGGGCAGCTGCCAGCGCGGTACCTTCCCGGCCAGGAAGTGCCGCAACTCCGCGGCGGTCACCGAGGCGCCCGGCTTGACCACGACGGTGGCCAGCGGCCGCTCGCCCCACTTCTCGTCCGGAACCCCGATCACCGCCGCCTCGACCACGGCGGGGTGGGCCATCAGCGCGTTCTCCAGCTCCATCGACGAGATCCACTCGCCGCCGGACTTGATCACGTCCTTGGCGCGGTCGGTGAGCGTGACGAAGCCGAGCCGGTCGATGGTCCCGACGTCGCCGGTGCGCAGCCAGCCGTCGTGGAACTTCGCCGGGTCGTCGTCCTGGTAGTAGCTGCCGGTCACCCACGGGCCGCGGGCCTCGATCTCGCCGACCGCCTCGCCGTCGTGCGGCAGTACCGTGCCGTCCGGGCCGACCAGCCTGGCCTCCACTGCGCACATGAGCCGGCCCGCGGTGTCGCGGTAGCGCCACGACTCGTCCTCGGGCGTCCCGGCGGGCGGGTGCGCCACGCTGCCCAGCGGCGAGGTCTCGGTCATCCCCCAGGCCTGCACGATCCGGACCCCGAGCTCCTTCGGTATGCCTCCTGCAGCGCGTGCGGCACCGCGGACCCGCCGCACGGCACCAGCCGCAGCGACGAGAGATCGCCGCCGTGCGCGCGCACGTGCGCCAGCAGCATGTTCCAGATCGTCGGCACGGCGCCGGCGAGCGTGGGCCGTTCCGCCTCGATCAGCCGGACCAGCGGCTCGGGCTGCAGGAACCGGTCCGGCATGATCAGGTCGGCGCCGGCCATCACCGCCGCGTACGGCAGCCCCCAGGCGTTCGCGTGGAACATCGGCACGACCGGCAGGACCTTGTCCTGCTCCGACAGCGCGAACGTGTTGCCCAGGCAAGCGCCCATCGAGTGCAGGTAGGCCGACCGGTGGCTGTAGACGACGCCCTTCGGGTTCCCGGTGGTGCCGCTGGTGTAGCACATGGCCGCCGCGGACCGCTCGTCAAGATCCGGCCAGTCGAACGAGTCGGGCTGCGCCGCGAGCAGTTCCTCGTAGGAGTGCACCTGACGGCCGCCGCCGAGGAGCTCGACGATGTCGCGGCTGTCCGTTGCGTCCCCTTCTCTGGTCACCAGGACGTGCCGGATCCCGGGCGCGTGCGGCAGGACCTCAGCCAGCAGCGGCACCAGGGAGGGGTCCACGATGACCACGTCGTCCCCGGCGTGCGTGGCGATGTAGCCGATCACCTGGGGGTCGAGGCGCAGGTTCAGCGTGTGCAGCACCGCGCCCATGGACGGGATCGCCAGGTAGGCCTCGAGGTGCTCGGCGTTGTTCCACATCAGCGTGGCGACCCGCTGGTCGCCGTCGATGCCCAGGTGGCGCAGCGCGTTGGCCAGCCGGGCCGCCCTGGTGCCGGTCACGCCGTAGCTCTGCCGCCGCGTGCCCGCTCCCGTGCAGGTCACCACCTCACGGTCGGCATAGGCCGACGTGCCGTAACGCATGATCGCCGTCACGGTCAGCGGAACGTCCATCATCGTGCTCTGCACTGGCCACCTCCTGTGTGCCTGCCCGGCAGCTACCCCGCCCGGGATGGCCCGCAACATCCCTGGGGGGATAGTGCCACGCTCGCGACCAAACGTCACTCCCCGGAATCGCCGGCCATGACCTGATTACGCAACGGGAGGGGCGCGGCGCTGGACAACCCGGGCGCGGGCCCTCGACCTGCCCGACCAGCAGCACGACGCGGACGCTGACCGTTTGCGGGCCAGGTTCGCTGAACTCAGCACCGCCCAGCCAGGCTCGCCACCGCTCCTCCCGGCCGCAGGAAACCCGGAAGATCTGCCAATTTCTAGCAATCTCTAGCTGAACCCGTAGACGGGCCAAGAATGTTGCAGAACAAGGCCCGCATCACGCCGGCTGGGCCCGCAGGAAGCGGCCGAAGTGCGGCACGGTAAAGGCAATCAGGCCGCGTTCCGAGCTGTAGATCAGGCCCTTCTTGATCAGGCTGTCCCGCGCCGGCGAGACGCTGGAGGGCTTGCGGCCCAGTTCATCGGCCACTTGCGCGGTCGGCACCGGCTCGTCTCCGAGTTGCGCCATCGCCCGCATGTACTCGCGCTCCGCCGGGGTGGCGCGCTCGTACCTGCTGCCGAAGAAACCGACGGCCAGCTCGCTGGCCGCCACCGGGCCCGCCACGCTGACGTCGGCGGCGGTGACCGGGCTCGCCGCGGCCACGTCCCAGGTCACCTTGCCGTAAGCCTGAACGAAGAACGGGTACCCGTCGGCCGCCGCGTAGAGCGCGTCCAGGGCGGCCGGCTCGAAGTCCGCGCCCTCGCGCCGGGCCGGGGCGAGCAACGCGTAGTCCGCGGCCTCCCGGTCCAGGCGGTCGATCGGCACGTACCGGAACAGCCGCTCGGAGTAGCTCTTGCTGGCCGACAGCACCGACGGAAGGTGCGGCAGGCCAGCCCCGACCACGATCAGCGGGCCGCCCGTCTGTGACAGCTCGTGACAGGCGGCGCACAGCGCCGAGATGTCGGGGGCGGGCACGTCCTGCATCTCGTCCACGAACAGCGCGATGCCCACGGAGAGATCGGCGGCTACCGACGCCGCGTCGGCCAGCAGCTCGGTCAGGTCGATCTCGAGGTCACCGGAGTCGGCCCGGCCCCGCACGGCCGGCACGTCGATGCCCAGCTGCGCCGAGTACGACCCCTTCGGCGCTTTCGGGTCACGCATGGAGAAGGCCTTGAGCACGCCGAGAAACTGGTCGATCCGGTCGGGCGCGCGGTGCCGCGGAGCGAGCTCTCGAACCGCCATGTGCAGCGCGGCGGCTACCGGCCTGCGGATCGACTGGTCGGGCCGGGCCTCGATCTTCCCGGTGCCCCAGAGCCGCTGCATCGCCATCGAGCGGAACGCGTTCAGCAGCACGGTCTTGCCGACCCCGCGCAGCCCGGTGAGCACCATGCTTCGTTCGGGCCGGCCGCGGGCGACGCGCTCCAGGACGACCTCGAACTGGCCGATCTCGCGATCACGGCCGGCGAGTTCCGGCGGGCGCTGGCCTGCTCCCGGAGCGTACGGGTTGCGAACCGGGTCCACGCCATCGGAGCTTATTGGCTGTTCTAGCGCTTTCGTTAGATTGGCGTAGAAAGCGCGGCCGGCGTGTCGCGGCGGCGAGCCCGCCGGACCGCACCAAGGGCGGGGCCACTCGTCCCCAGCGCGGCCCGGACGGACGTCTTCCGCCGGCGGGCTGGCGCGCGGGCCCGTTGCGTTCAGGTCCGCGCGCCGGTCCGGTGCGCTGGCCTAGTGGAACAGCCGCAGCGTGTTGGCCGCGTCGTCCACGAACCAGACGCCGCTGCCGTGCATGGCCACGGCCAGGCCGAACAGGGCCCCGGAGCCGGGCGGGCTACCGGAGGTGTCCAGGAAACGGTGCGCCACCTGGGCCCCGTCCGGCGTGGTCTCCACGATCCGGCCGTTCCCGCCGTTGACGGTGAGCACGTTGCCGTTCGGCGCGATGGCCAGGCCCAGCGGGGCGTTGAGGAAGCGGCCCGAGGTCACCACGGCCCCGGTGCCCGCGCTGGTCATGCGGGTCACCGCGCGCGGGATCGCGGTGATCCGGTTCTCGCCGGTGTCGGCGACGTAGAGCGTGCCGCCCCGGCCCAGGCCCACGCCCGTCGGCCCGAGCACGAACGCGGACGCGTTGGCCTGCTGGAAGAAACCGGAGCCGATCCTGGTCACCGTGCGCAGCTGCGGCGGGCGGTTCGCGAAGACCCGGAGCCGCAGCCGGAGCACCGTGCCCTTACGGACGACGGCCGTCGTCCCGGCGACGTTCCCGTTGAGCACGTTGGTGACGAACAGGTCGCTGAACCCGCCCGCGCTGAGCGCGGTCATGTCCCACGGCCCGTTGATGCCGTGGCCGGAGATGGTCTCCCGGACCGTGCCCTGGCTGTCGAGCACGATCAGGCAGCCGGCCTTGGCCGTGGTCACCGACCCGTTCTTCGACGGCGTGCTGCCGACGACCACCCACCCGCCGGGCAGCACGGCCAGCGCGGTGGTCAGGCCTATGCCGCCGGGGCACCGCCCGGTCAGCTTGGCCCTGGTGATGCGCGCGAACTGGGTCAGGCGGCCGCCCGGTGAGATCTCCACAAGGGTGGTTCCGGTGCCCTGCAGGTTGGCCTGGTTATTGAAATTACTGATCAGAATGTTGCCGCGGTGCAGCTTGCCCTGGCTCTTCTGGATCACGACGATTCCGTACGGGTTGACGTCCCCGTTGGCCGGAACGGTGGATGCAATGTTCGTTATTCTATGAAATTGCCCGATAAATGGCGTCGGCGATTGGACTGCTGCCGACGCTGGAGCCATCATCGCGAGTCCCGCGCCTACGGCCGTGACCGCCGCAAGCGCGCACGCTACCGCCCGGTTAACTACCGACATGCGCACGCTCCCCAAGGAAAGTGAAAGCTCCGGCCGCCGCCAATTGGCAGACGCGGCAGCGGCACGAGAAGGCCCCATCTCGCGTCGCTGTTACCGGTAACGGATGCGAAGCCGTCCCGGTTCAGGTATGACAGCTTGAATCTCTTTCATCCGGCGATCTCGCGCTCTGAGGCACGCGGTAGCTAATAGAGCGGATAAAGAGATTTCATGGCTTACGGCCGGATTCGGCATCATTCAGCCGGGCGAGAAAGGCGTTGTAGGCGGCAAGGTGCTCGTCATCGTCGATTCCGCCGCGCTGGTCCCAGTTGACGGCCGCCGGGGCGGCCGCGCCCTGGCTGCCCTGGGCCGCGGAGCCGGCGCCCGGCACGCCCGCCGATCCGGCCGGTCCCGGCGCCGGGTGGCTGGCCACCAGGCTGGCCAGGCTGGCCCGGCGGGCCGCTTCCAGCCACCCGCGGCCGCTCGCCACCGCCCGTTCGTCCATGCTCCACATCAAGAACACCAGCATCATCAGCCCGAACATGATGGCGTCGCCGCCGACCCACATCACCGCGCCGCCGGTGTGCAGGTCCGATACCGGCCCCGGGGCCCAGGCCGGCCGCAGGCCGGTCACCACCCCCGGCGTGCCTGCCGTGCCGTAGCCGAGCACCAGGCCGGTGAACGTGTCCACCGGCATCACCAGGACGAGGATGATGAACCGGACCGGGTAACTGAGCCGCCAGCGGATCGGCTCGGTGCCGAGGATCGGCAGGAAGAAGAGGTAGCCGATCACCAGGAAGGCGACGTGCTCGGCGTTGTGCAGGGTCTGGTTGGTCTCCACCAGGCTGGCCAAAGCCGTCAGGTGCGCGGCCGTGACCGCGGCCGTGTAGGCCACGACGCCGAAGACCGGCCAGGTAAGGAAGCTGGCCACCCGGGACCGCACGACCCGCTTGGCCCAGGTGTGCAGCGGGTTCCTGCTCGCGTGCAGCAGCAGCGTGATCGGCTGGCCGAAAATGAGCAGCGGCGGGGCGATCATGATCAGCATCAGGTGCTGCACCATGTGGTCCCAGAACAGCACGTCGTCGTAGGACCCGATGCCGCTCTCGGTGGCCAGCACGACCACCGCGAGGCCGCCGAGGAACATCGCGGTCCGGCAGGCGGGCCATGGCCGGGCGGGATGCCGGCGGGCGACCCGCAGCACGCCCCAGAGATAGAGCGCGGCCAGCACGACGACGGCACCCGTGACGATCGGCGCGAACTGCCAGACCGTGACGACCGCCTGCCAGCCGAACGGGCGCAGCATGGAACCTCCTCCGATCGCGAGCCTACCTACCCGCCGAGATCCCCGATGGCGGGGTTATGGGCTGGCGCCCGGCCGGAGCCAGGAGACGACGCGATATGAGAGGGTAGGAGCCGACGTCGGGCCGCCGCGGCAGCCCGATGCCGAGGCTGCGGACCAGCCACGGGCCGGGTGGCACGAGACCCTGATCCAGGCGTTACCGCAGTTCAGGAGGGTTCGCCTAGTGGCCGATGGCGGTAGTCTTGAAAACTACTAGGGCGTTGACGCGTCCTCCAGGGTTCGAATCCCTGACCCTCCGCACAGCCCCAAAGCAAGCCAACCTGATCGATTAGCGCGGACGCCTGTCAGTCAATACGACTGACAGGCGTCCGCGCTACGTGATCTTGAGGTTCTGGCCCGGGAGACAGGCCGGGTATGGCAGCGCCGGGCCGCCGCGGCAAGGGGCGGCCCGGTGGCTGCTTCGTGCTTAGATCCTCATGGCCCGTAGGGCCGCACGCGGTGGATGAGAGTCGGCCGGGGCCGACTCACGTACTAGATCAGTTGACTGGCGTGTTCTTGATCGTCACCGCTTCTTGATCGTCACCGTGACGGTGCCCGAGGAAGCCTTGTGCGTCGAGTCGCCGGAGTACCTGGCTGTGATGGTCTTCTTACTAGCCACGAAGAAGGCGGCCTTGCAGGAGGCCACACCCTTGGAAACCTTGGCCACGCACAGCTTCCTCGTGCCGAACCAGAACGTCACGGTCCCGGTCGGGGTCTTGCCCGACGACTTGACGGACGCCGACAGCTTCACGTCCTGGCGGGTGTAGGCGGTCTTGGGACTGGCGGACGCGGTGGTCGTCGACGTGTGCTTGGTCGCCTGCCCGCCCCCGACGACGAGGGTGAACGTCTTGCTCGTTGACCCGTTGGTGTACTCGTCTCCGGAGTACGTGGCCACCACCTGGTGGGTCCCCGCAGCCAGGTTGGCCGTGCAGGTGGCGTAGTTGACCGTGTTGTTCCACTGCAGCGCAGAAGCGCCGCAAACGGCGGTGCCGTCAACCGCGAACGCCACGGTGTCGCCGCCGGTCTCGCTGAAGCCGGCCAGGATGTTGTAACCGGGGCCGCCGTACGTGTCCGGCACCACGTCCGCGGTGATCGTCACGTTGCCTACAGCGGCGGTCGCCGGGCCCTCCACGGTCGTGAACGTGGGGTCCGGCGTGATCAGCTTGTGCTCACCTGTCGAGACCGAACCAGCCCACTCGCTGCCCCCCGTGGGCACGTACGTGGCCTCATAGAGGACGAATCCCCAGGTCTCCACGGGCGGATCGACCGTGCACGAGCCGGTCCCGGTCGCATTCAGCGTGGCGTTGCACACGATGTAACCCGGGAACGGACCGTTACCGAGGTTGGTGGGCACGAACTCCACGGTCCCGGTCGGGGTCGTACCGTCGGCGGCGGTCACCGTGGCGGTCAGCGTTTCCGGAGTGCCAGCCTGCACGGTGTCGATGTAGGCCGGCTTGGTGACCGTGGTGGTCGTCGCGACCGACCCGGGCGCCCCCCCCCCCCCCCTTCCTCCCCCTTCACCTCTTTCTACTTCCACTCATCCCTTGACATGACCACGCCCTTCCTGGTCCCGAACCAGAACTAACGTTCCGTCGGTCTTGCCCGTCGACTTGACTCGCCGACAGCTTCACGGCTGTCGACTAGGCCGTCGTGGGCTTGGCCGACACGGTGGTGGCCGCTCTGTGCCGCCCTCGCGGGCAGCGCCCACAGGGCGCAGGCCGCCGCGGCCGCCGCCGTCACCGCCACGGCCCGGACGGTTACGACGCCGGGGCGAAGACCGCGAAGGCCGCCCGTTCCCCCTGCGGGAACGGGGTTCTTGGCCGCGCCGCGCGGCCGATTCAATCTCATGCAGGTTCCTCCTCAGATCACCCCGATGCGATGTGAGCGCGAACAAAGGTGGACGCTCGCCAGTACGACGTTGCTGATGAGATCCGGGATTACACAGATCAAGCCCGATAAGCGACGCGTCTGCCCGTAATTGGTGGCTAAGGCCGGGATTACCCGCACAGATGAGACGAGATAGTTATAACGGCTAACGGTCGGCCAGGTCGCCGGGTACTGCCTTCCTGGCCAGGCCGGCGGACCAGGCCCGCCACCCCGGTCACGGCGGCGGCTACCGATACAGCTAGACCCTCCTGGCCCGGGCCGGCATGGCCAGGCCGTCGCCGATCACGGCCGCGAGCGCGAGGTAGGCGTCGGCCGTCGGCCGGGACAGCAAGTCCAGCTCGACCTCGGCGCCCTCCTCGAGATGCGAGTCGTAGGGAATCCTGACCACGGCCCGGCAGCGCGCCGCGAAGTGCTCTTCGAGGCGGTTCAGGTCCACGGTGCTCTTGTTGCGCGGCCGCACGATGGACAGCACCACGACGGCGTTGCGTACCAGGTCTCCGTAGGAGTGCGCGGCCAGCCAGTCCAGGGTGGCGCTCGCGCTCCGCGCGCCGTCCACCGAGGGCGAGCTGACCAGCACGATCTGGTCGGCCAGGCGCAGGACCCCGGCCATGGCCGAATGCAGCAGGCCCGTTCCGCAATCGGTCAGGCAGATGGAGTAGTAGTGCTCGAGCACCTGGGCGACCAGGCAGTAGTCCTGCTCGCTGAACGCCACCGAGACCGTGGGGTCACGGTCGGATGCGAGCACCTCCAGCCTGCTCGGCGCCTGCGAGGTGAACGTCCGGACGTCCGCGTAGCGCCTGATGTGGCCGCGCTCGTTGAGCAGATCCCGGACGGTGGCGGCGGTCTCCAGCCTGACCTTGTCGGACAGGGTGCCCCGATCGGGGTTGGCGTCGACCGCGATCACCCGGTCCCCGCGCAGCGACGCCAGCGTGGCGCCGAGGCCCACTGTGGTCGTGGTCTTGCCGACCCCGCCCTTCAGGCTGAGCACGGCGACCCGGTGGTGGCCGCCCGCGACCGGGGTCCGGACGCGGTTGATCATGTCCCGGCGGCGCAACTCCGCCGCGGACGACGGCACCCGCATCAGGCCGCCGGTGGCGCGGTAGACCGCGCGGCGCCAGCCCGGGGAGGGCGCCGGGCGCCGTCCCGGAAGCAGGAACTCCGGCGTCAGGCCGCCCGCGTCGTCGGTGGCCCCGTCGGCATCGGGCGGCGCCGTGCCGGCGTCCGGCCAGGTCCCGGCGGGCGGCGCCGGCGAGCCGGGCGGCGCCTGACCAGGGGCGGCGGGGCCGCCCGGAGCCCGCGGCGGGGCGGGGGCCCGGATGCCGGGCGGGGGCCCCGGAGGCACCTGGGTCCCCGGGACGCCGGCAGCGCCGGGCGGCGCCGCAGGGGCCGCGGCTTCGGGCGGGGCCGCGGTTCCCGGCGTGGCCACGGAGCCGCGCGGGGCGGAAGTTCCCGGCGGGGCCGGGGCACCCGCTGCGGGGACGCCCGGCGGGGCCGAGCTGCCCGGCCGACCGAGGGGATCCGGGCGGACCGCGGTTCCTGGAGGCGCCGACGTGCCCGGTACGGGGGCCGTAACCGGCGGGCCCACGGTTCCCGGCAGGGCCGTCGTTCCCGGCGGGCTCGCGGTTCCCGGCAAGGCCGCAGTTCCCGGCGGGCCCGTGGTTCCCGGCCGGTCTGCAGTTCCCGGCAGGGCCGCGGTTCCCGGCCGGTCTGCGGTTCCCGGCGGGGCCGCGGTTCCGGGGCCGGTCGCGCCCGCCGACGCCGGGGTTCCCGGAGCGGCCGCGGCCCGTGGTGGCCGGGGCCGTCGCGGTTCCCGGTGGGGCCGTGGCCCCGGGACCGGATGCGCCGGGGGGCCCGGGCGCGCGCGGCAAGCTCGCAGGCCCGTACGGGGTCGACGCCCGGTACGGGTCGGAGGCCTCGTAGTCGCGGGGGCCGTAAGGGTCGGCCCGGCCGTACGCTTCGGATCCGTACGGGTCCGCCGGCCCGTACGGGTCCGCCGGGTCGTAGTCCTCCGGTGACTCGTACGGGTCGGCCGTGCCGTACAGGTCGGCCCGGCCGTACGCCTCGGGCCCGTAGGGATCCGCCTGCCCGTGCAGGCCGAACGGGTCGTACCTCTCCGGCGGCTCGGGCCGGTCGGGCGGAACATGGTTGCCGTCCGGCCCGCTCCCGCGGGGATCGGCCGCGCCCGGGCCGGGAGGCGGGGCCGAAGCGGCACCTGACGTGCGCCCGGCACCCGGCGGGCCCGGCGAGGCGGCCGGGCCGGGCGGTCCCGACGGGGTAGGCCGGCCCGATGAACCCCCGTCCGAGGAAGCCCCGGGGCCCGGCGCGCCGGGCGGGTCGGGCGCGCCCGGCGCGGCGTTCTGGCCGGCCGGGCCGTAACGGCCGACCGCCCCGAGCGCGCCGTAGGGGTTGTCGTCCTCGTACTCGCCGGGCGTGCCGTAACGGCCGACGGGGTCATAACGGATCGGGCCGTAGGGATTCGGCGGCCCGGAGTCATCGGGGAGCCCGTAAGGATGCGGTGCGCCGGCGGCATCCTCGCCGGTGCTCGGGTCCTGGGCCTGCGGCGGCTGCGGGCTGGACGACGCGCGCGGCAGGGGCGCGAGTTCGTCCGCGGCCTGCGGCGCCGCCGCGCGCTGGCCGGGAGCCGGTCCCGCGGTGCCCGGTGCGGCGCGCTCGCCGCCGCCGGGCCCGTCCTGCTCGGTTCTCGCCGCGCTGTCTCGATCGTTGCTGGCCACGATCGTTCCCCTAACGTCCTGTCAGGAAGGCCGCACGCGCCAACCTGCGACTCCCTTTCATGATCACCACAGCCGGGCCGTTGCTCGCGGGCCGGTAACAGTTGACGCTACCTGCGGCGGGGAGGCAAGCCGCCCGGGTGCGGGCACCAATGTCATCCCTACCAAATAATGGACCCACGGCTAGACATGCTCCGAACCAGATTTTTCCGTGCAGAATAGGGCAAAGTCTACCGTCACCCCTGCCGCCAGGGGGCGCGGAGGGGGCCAGGCTGGAGTCGGACGGCCCGTTCGGCACAGTTGTCAGGCTGGTGCAGCGCAGGCACGCGAGCAGCGAGGAGCGACAGATGCGAGCCGTCGTCATTTCCGAGCCCGGAGGGCCCGACGTCCTGAAGCTGGCCGAGGTGCCCGACCCGGTCGCTGCCCCGGGCGAGGTGCTGGTCGAGGTGACTGGCGCGGGCATCAACCGGGCCGACCTGATGCAGCGGGAAGGTTTGTACCCGCCGCCACCGGGGGCGCCGCCGTACCCCGGGCTCGAGTGCTCGGGCCGGGTTGCCGGGCTCGGCCCGGGAACGGACGGGTGGCAGGTCGGCGACGAGGTATGCGCGCTGCTCGGGGGCGGCGGCTACGCCGAGAAGGTCGCGGTTCCCGCCGGGCAGCTGCTGCCGGTGCCCGCCGGGGTGACGCTGACGGACGCCGCCGGCCTGCCCGAGGTGACCTGCACCGTGCACTCGAACGTGTTCCAGCGGGCCGCGCTGGCCCCCGGGGAGACGCTGCTCGTGCACGGCGGGGCCAGCGGCATCGGCACGATGGCCATCCAGCTCGCTCACGCGCACGGCGCGCGGGTGGCCTGCACCGCCGGCTCGCCCGCCAAGCTGGACCGGTGCCGGGAGCTGGGCGCCGACCTGGCCATCGACTACACCAGCGACGATTTCGTCGAGGCCGTCCGCGACTTCACCGGCGGCCAGGGCGCGGACGTGATCCTGGACATCATGGGCGCGGTCTACCTGCCGCGGAACGTGGCCGCCCTGGCCACCGGCGGCCGCCTGGTCGTGATCGGACTGCAGGGCGGCGGCCGCGGGGAGCTCGACCTCGGCGTGCTGCTGCGCCAGCGGGCCAGCGTGCAAGCCGCGACGCTGCGGTCCCGGCCCACCGCGGAGAAGACGGCGATCGTGGCCGCGGTCCGTGAGCAGGTCTGGCCGCTCATTTCCGCCGGGCGGGTGACCGCGGTCATCGACCGGGTGCTGCCGCTGGCCGACGCGCCGGAGGCGCACCGGCTCATGGAGGCCGGAGCGCACGTGGGCAAGATCCTGCTCGCGGCCTGACCCGCGGCGGGCCGGCCCTGGCGTGCGGCGCCCGCGGTCGCTCGGACAGACTAGGCACATGAGCGACCAGACGAACTCCGAGCCCGAGCAGCCCGCCCGGGTGGTCGTGGTCGGCCCCGACGGCGTCGCCATGGAGACCGACATGGCGGACCTCCCCGGCCGCGAGCGCCCGGTGACCGAGATGGTCGAGCAGCCGGCCAAGGTGATGCGGGTAGGCAGCATGATCAGGCAGCTGCTGGACGAGGTCAAGGCGGCGCCGCTGGACGAGAAGAGCCGGGCCAGGCTCAAGGAGATCCACAAGAGCTCGATCAAGGAGCTGGAAGACGGGCTCGCGCCCGAGCTGGTCGAGGAGCTCGAGCGGCTCTCGCTGCCGTTCGCCGACGACGAGGTGCCGAGCGAGGCCGAGCTCCGGGTGGCGCAGGCGCAGCTGGTCGGCTGGCTGGAGGGCTTGTTCCACGGGATCCAGACCACCTTGTTCGCCCAGCAGATGGCCGCGCGGGCGCAGCTCGAACAGATGCGGCGGGCCCTGCCGCCCGGCATGATGCCCGGGCAGGTGCCAGGTCAGGAGGACGCCCAGCAGGCGCAGCGCAGCCCGGGGCCCTATCTGTAGACGGAGTCTTCAGCCGGATCTGTAGCCAGGCCGGCGCACCTGCCGGACCGCGAGCGCCCGCGCCACGTCCGCGAACTGGCGCGCCCGGTGCGCCTGGGACCGCCAGTCGCTGCCGGTCGCGCGGTGCGCGAGCGGGACCTCGACCTCCTCGATGCGCAGGCCCTGGCGGAGCAGGTCGATCGTGAGCCCGGTCTCCACGCCGAACCCCGGCGCGAGCGGCCGGGCCGCCTCGAACGCGGCGCGGGTCAGGCAGCGCTGGCCGTTCAGCGGCTGAGCGGGCCGCCAGCCGGCCGCCCGCATGATCCCGGAGCCGGAGAGGGCCACCACGAAGCCGTGGCCCCCCTGCTTGACCCGGTTGCTGAACACCGCGATCGTCATGTCCGCCCGGCCGGCCCGTACCGGCGCGGCCAGCGGCCCGGCCTCGCCCGCGGTCTCGGCCAGGTCGCCGTCCAGGAACAGCAGGTGACGCGGGCGGGCCCGGCCCGGCCCGGCCTCGAGCAGCCGGACAGCCTCGGCCCCGGTCTCCATGGCCGCGGCCTTGCCGCGGCGGCGGGCGTGCCGCATCACCGAGGCGCCCGCGGCCTCGGCGAGGTCGGCGGTTCCGTCACCGGATCCGTCGTCCACCACGACGACGAGGTCCACCCCCGCCAGCCCGGCCGCCGCCCGCACGGTCGCAGCGATCCGGTCGGACTCGTTCCTGGCGGGGATGACGACGGCCACGTCGCCGGCCGGCGGCGGCACCATGCTGCTTACGGCCCGGCCACCGTCGCCGGGTCGTCGAGCACGGTGAAGACGCTCTCCAGCCCGGTTACCTGGAGGATCTTCCTGACCGCCGGGCGCGGAGCGGCCAGTTCCAGGTCGCCGCCCTGCTCACGCGCCCGGCGGTGCGCGGCGAGCAGCACGTTCATCCCGGTTGAATCGCAGAAATCGACCCCGGACATGTCCACCACGACCTGTACCGGTCCGTCTCCGGACAGCACCGTGACCAGCTCGCCGTGCAGCCGTGGCGCGGTATAGAGGTCGATCTCTCCCCCCAGTGACATAACGACGCAACCGCCCTGAGACCGGGTCGAGACCTTAAGCTCCACGTGCCGCACCTTACCGGTCCCGGACGCCGCCGGCCAGATGGCCGTGCACATGGCTAACTCGCTGTGTGGCACCGTAGTAGTGCGCAAAGCTGGATGAGCACACATCCGCAACCCGCCGCACGGAGCCGGAGCCTTTCGCATGCACTCTCAGCCAGGTCAGCCTCGCCGGGGAGGAGGAAGGCGGGTCAGTGCGGAGTTGCCGGAGCCACCGCAACCTGCGCTGATTCCCGCAGGACGCGCCGAGTCCCTGCGGCAGTACCTGGAGGAGGTGCGGCTGCGAGCCCAGGCCGCCACCTCCTGGTTCAAGAGCAGCCGTCACTTCGCGCGGCTGATCAACCGCGACGGCGTGGTCCCGGTGACGGCCAAGTTCAGCGCCGAGGACCTGGCCTTCCTGGCCCGGGCGCGCGAGGAGGTGCTCCTGTTCGCCGAGCTCGGGCTGCGGCTGGCCGAGCTGCACCAGCCGCTGGAGGCCAGCGCGATCACCAGCGATCCGGCCGGGCAGTTCCAGCGGTGCCGGAGCTGCATGTGGCGGTGGCCGTGCCCCACGTTCCGGATCCTGGACGAGGTGCTCGCCCCCGGCCTCGAGCCGGCTTGAGTGTCCCGATAGGTAGCACGGCCGGATTGACCGTACCTTGGAAGCATGCTCAGACTCATCCTCGGCCTCGTGGCCGCGTTCATCGTGATCATGCTGGTGCTGGCGGTGGTCCACGTCATCGTGTACTACGCCTTCTTCATCGCGCTGCTCGCAGCGGTGGGCTTCGGCGTGTTTGCGCTGGGCCGCCGGGCGGGCCGGCGCGGCAACCGCCGGATCTAGCCGGGCGGACGCCAGCGGCCCGGGGCCGGCCCGGGGCGCCTTGGCGCGCGACTGCGTCGCCGCTGTCGTCCAGCCGATATCATGGGCAACTCCGCGGTGCTGGTGGCCCCCGGCCCTGGCCCGGATCTCGTTGCGCCGGACCAACGTCATCAACGTCATGACCATCATCACGGCGACGATCTGCCCGACAGATGACTGGACAGGCGCTGGACAGGTGAGCCCATGAATCATGCAGGCCCGAGTAGGCCCGGCCGGCTGGAAACCGCCGGCCGGGACGAGGCCGGCATGCTGGAGCCGCAGGACACCGCCGTCCGGCCCGGTGACGCGGTCCGGGAGGGTGACGCCGAGGGCGGCTCGCCGGGCACCGCGCGGCCTGATCCCGAGCCACCCCGGGCCCAGGTGCCGCACGGGCGCCTGCGGACGGCCGCCTCGCGCCCGGTGGTGCGGCACCTGGCGCTGATCGTCATCTACCTGGCCGCCGGGATCGCGGCGACCTGGCCCAGGGCCAGCTACCTGACCGACCACCTGCTGCCCGAGACCCGCGACGTCTCCGGTTACGTCTGGGACCTGTGGTGGACCGCGCACCAGATCGTCCACCTGGGCAACCCCTGGTTCACCAACCACATGGCCGCGCCCGTCGGCATCCAGCTCGGCTTCGACACCACCATGCCCCTGGCCGGCCTCATCATGACCCCGGTCACGCTGATCTTCGGGCCCAGCGCCGCGTTCAGCCTGCTGACCATCGTCCTGCCCGGGCTGCTGTGCTACGTCATGTACCGCGCCGCCCGGCTCTGGCTCGCCGAGCCCGGCGCGATCGCCGCCGGGGCGCTGTTCGGCCTGTCCTCGATGGTGGCCTGGCAAGACTGGCAGCACCTCAACATCGCTGTCGGCACGCTGTTCCTGCCGATGACGCTGGAGGCCGCGGTGCGGCTGCGGCGGACTCCGGGGCTGCGCCAGGGCGTGATCCTGGGCGTGGTCTTGGGCGCCAGCGTGCTGGTCAACCAGGAATCGGCGGTGATGGCCGGGCTGCTGGCCGCCGCGGCGCTGCTGCCCTGGCTGATCCGCCACCCGCGGGCCGCCCGGCTGCGGGCCCTGGGCGCCTGCGCCGCCGTCGCCGTCGTGATCGCCAGCCCGCAGCTCATCGCCATGATCCAGCAGGCCGCCGCGGGCGGCGCGTCGGTCGGCGCGCACGTGCTGGCCCATACCGGCAAGAGCTACGGCGTGGGGCTTTTCGATCTGTTCGCTCCGTCGCAGCGGGTAGCCAACTTCGGGCTGCACGGCCTGGCCGCCGCGGCCGCGAACGCCGACGGGCGCATCGGCGAGGGCATGCCGATGTTCGGCGTGGTGCTCAGCGTGCTGGCGCTGTTCGGCCTGGCCGTTTCCTGGCGGCGACGCAGCGCCTGGCTGCTCGCCGCGCTCTGGCTGGGCTGCGCCTGGCTCGCCCTGGGCGCGACCCTCTACGTCGGCCGGAAGCCGCGCGTGCCCTGGCTGGTGCGGTGGCACGGCGAGCGGGTGTCGCTGATCATGCCCTACACGTGGTTCATGCGCATCCCGTGGCTGTCGGACTTGCGCGAGGCCGACCGGTTCGCCCTACTCGGGCTGGTCGGCGCGGCCCTGCTGGCCGGGGCCGCGGTGGACTGGCTCTGGCGTCACGCCCGGCCCCTGATCGTCGTGGTGGCCGCGCTCGCGGTGTTCGAGGCCGGATGGTCGGGCGGCGCGAACATCCCGGGCGGCCCGAAAATCGGGATCATGCCGACGACGCTGCCGGCCCTGGACGGCCCCATCGCCGCCGACCATTCCGATTCCATCGTCGTCGACGTGCCGTTCGGCCTCCGCGGCGGCATCCCGCTGTACGGGGGGCAGTTTGCGGCGCAGTCCCTGGTCCTGGCCACCAGCGACGGGCACCCGCGGGCCGTTTCCTATACCTCGTGGGTTCCCGCCGCCACCTTGCGCGGGATCAGGGAGCATCCGTTCTACACGCTGCTCGTCAGCTCCTCGAACTACATCGCCGGCCAGCCCGTGACCCTGCACGCCACGCCGTCCCAGCTGGCGGCCGCCCGCCGGGACGCCCGGCGCCTGGGCATCGGCTGGGTGCTGGTCTGGTCCACGAACCCGCTTGAGGCCCGGTACCTGATCGCGACCGGCTTCCGCCTCGACTACCGGGCGGACGGTGCCGCCGTGTACCGGCCGACCTGGTAGGAGCCCGATTGCCTGCCGACCGCCCCCGCGTGGCGCGGCCCGGGTCCCCGGCGGGGTCCTGGGCCGGCTGCTCAGCTGGCCGGAGCCGGTCCCGCGGGGGATCCGGCGGGAGCCGGGCTCGGTTCCCGCTGGCGCGCCGCGGACGCCGGCGGGGCCTCGCCGAGCAGCCCCTCGGCCGTCAGGCCGCGCACCAGGCCGCGCAGGCCAGCGGACAGGCCCGCCCGTTCGTCGGCGGTCAGTGCGCCCAGGATCCTCGCCTGCCGGGATTGCCAGGCGTCCCACAGCCGGGCCGCCACCACCCCGCCCTCCGCCGTCAGGTAGAGCCGCACGTAGCGCTGGTTGCCCTCGTCCCGGCCGCGCCGGACCCAGCCCTTCCGCTCCAGGCCGGCCGCCAGGCGGCTCACCGTGCTCTTCTCCAGGCCGAGCAGGCCGGCCAGTTCGCCCTGGGCTATGCCGCGCGCCTGGACCAGCTCGATCAGCGCGCGCGCTTCGGAACCGGACACCTGCGGGATGCCCATAACGGGCACGCCGTCGGGGCCGGGCAGGCCGGCCCGGCGCCGTCCGGTGGCCCGGCGACCGCGGCCGCACCGTTCCCGGCGCCATCCCCGGTCGCCGGGCTGACCAGGCGCAGCAACTGAGTGAGGAGCCGCCCGAGCTCGGCGTCGTCCGGCGCGTTGTTCACAACAACAGTTGTACCGCACAACCCTGCGGGTGGTACAGTCGCGGCGTGTCAGTTGCCCCGTACAACTCACCGGCGCGCCGTCGGCGCGCCGGCCGCCGGGCCGGGAGCCGGGCGGCGTGAGCAGCGACAGACGGCTGAGCGCGCCGGGGCAGCTCGCGGCCGGTGACGACCTGGCGGCGACCGGGACGGCGACCGCGGAACTCCCGGATGAGCCGCTGGCCGAGTTCGCGGCCAAGCACGGGCTGCGGGCCAGCGCCGAGCGCCCGCCGGTCCGCCGGTACCTCCGCAACCTCTGGCAGCGCCGGCACTTCATCCTGGCCTTCGCCACGGCGAAGAACATTGCCCTGTACACCGAGGCCAGGCTCGGCCAGCTCTGGCAGGTGCTCACCCCGCTGCTCAACGCGGGCGTCTACTTCCTGATCTTCGGCCTGCTGCTGCACATCAACCGGGGCATCCCGAACTACCTGGGCTTCCTGGTCACCGGCGTGTTCGTCTTCAACTTCACGCAGCGCGCGTACATCTCCAGCTCCACCGTGATCACCGAGAGCCTGCCGCTGATCCGGGCGCTGCGCTTCCCCCGCGCCGCGCTCCCGCTGGCCTACGTGATGATCGAACTCGAGCAGATGCTGCTGTCCATGGTCGTGCTGGCGGTGATCGTGCTGTTCACCGGCGAGCCGATCACCTGGTACTGGCTGCTGGCCATCCCGGCCCTGCTGCTGCAGACGATCTTCAACGTCGGCTCCGGCCTCGCGGTCGCGCGGCTCGGGTCGACCGTCAACGACTTCAGCCAGCTGCTGCCGTTCCTCATGCGCACCTGGCTGTACGTGTCCGGCGTGCTGTTCAACATCAGCACCCTGGACATCGCGCACAAGTACATCGCGATCCTGCAGCTCAACCCCGCGGCCATTTACATCACCCTGGTCCGCGAGGCGATACTCGAGACCCAGCGGCAGAGCCAGCCGGGCGCCCAGCCGTACAACGCCCGGCTTTGCGGCGAATGGCACACGCTGGGTCACGGCGCGCACGCGACGAAGCAGCAGCAGATGCTCAGCGCCTACTGCCACCCGGTCACCAACCCGGACCACTACTGGTACTACGGGATAGCCTGGGCCGTGCTCGCCCTGGTGGTCGGGTTCTACTTCTTCTGGCGGGCGGAGGCGAAATATGGCCGCGGCTGAGCCGATGGTGGTCGTGGACGACCTGCACGTCGTCTACCGCGTCTACGGCGCCGGCGGCGACAAGGGCACGGCGGCCACCGCGCTGCTGCGGATCATGGGCCGCAAGACCCGGGGCTCGATCCGCGAGGTGCACGCGATCCGGGGCGTTTCGTTCGTGGCCTACCGCGGCGACGCCGTGGGGGTCATCGGCCGGAACGGGTCGGGCAAGACCACGCTGCTGCGCGCGATCGCCGGCCTGCTCCCCCCGAGCAGGGCAATGTCTACACCGATGGCGAGGCCGCGCTGCTCGGCGTCAACGCCGCCCTGCTCGACGACCTCACCGGCGAGCGCAACGTGGTCCTCGGCTGCCTGGCGATGGGCATGACCAAGAAGGAGACCAGGGAGAAGTACCCGAGCATCGTGGACTTCTCCGGCGTGGGCGAGTTCGTCGACCTGCCGATGAAGACCTACTCCAGCGGCATGGGCTCCCGGCTGCGGTTCGCGATCGCGGCCTCCAAGAGCCAGGACATCCTGCTCGTCGACGAGGCGCTGGCCACCGGGGACGCGGAGTTCCGGGTCAAGAGCCACGCCAGGATCGAGGAACTGCGCCAGGACGCCGGCACGGTCTTCCTGGTCGCGCACAACCTGGAGGAAGTCGAGCTGACGTGCAACCGGGTGATCTGGATGGAGCGGGGCCAGATCGTCACCCAGGGCGAGGACGTCATCGGGATCATCGACCGCTACATCGAAGCCTCCGGCGGCACGCCGGTCGAGCGCGACGCGGCCACCGGCGCCCGGATCCACTCCCGGGTGCCGGCCAAGACCTGAGCCTGCCCGTCACGCCCGGCGCAACCGCAGGCGCATCACCGTGCCGCCGCCCTCGCGCCCGTCGGCGGTGACCTCGCCGTCCTGGGCCCGGGCCAGCTGGCGCACGATATACAGCCCCAGCCCGATACCGCCGAACCTGCGGCGGTCGCCCGTCTCGCCCTGGACGAACCGCTCGAAGACCCGCTCGCGGTCGGCGGGCGGGATGCCGATCCCCTCGTCCTCGACGGTGAGCTCGATCTGGTCCCCGGACGCCCGGGCCCCGACGGTCACGTTCCCGCCGTCGGGCGAGTACTTGAAGGCGTTCTCCAGCAGCTGGCCGATGATGACGTCGGTCGCCGTCGGATCACCGAAGGCCTTCGGCAGCTGATCGGGAATCGCGACGGTGAGCGTGTGCTGGTCCGACAGCGGGCGGAACGCCACCGCCGCCCCTCGTACCAGCCCGGCCAGGTCGAACGGCCCGTTGCTCATGGCCAGCTGGTCGGCCCCGGCCCTGGAGCCGAGCAGGAGCTGCTCCACCAGCTTCGCCAGCGCACCCGCCCGGTCGACGATCGTCTGCACGGCGCTGCGGCGGTCCGCGTCGCTCAGCTTGTCCCACCGGTTCGCCAGCGTGCTGGCGAACCCCTGCACCACCGTGATGGGGGTCCGCAGCTCATGGCTGGTGGTGGCCAGGAACAGGTCCTTGGCCTCCTCGAGCTCCTTGGCCGCCGTGACATCACGGAAGTCGACCACCTGCTCGTCGCGGCCGTCCAGCCCGGTGCACAGCACGTCCAGCCAGCGCCCGGAGTCCAGCTTGTGGGTCAGCTTGGCGCCCGGCTCGGGCACCGGGAAGGGCGGCGGCTGGCCCGAGGCTTCCGCGGCCGAGACGCCGGTCAGGCGGTGCGCGGCCGGGTTCCACTGCTGGACCAGGCCGTCGCCGTCGAGGACCGCGATACCGTCGGCGCTGCCGTCGATCACCGCCCGCTCGTGCGCCCGCTGCCTGACGACCTCCTCGAACGCGGTCGCGTTGGACAGCGCCACGCTCGCGTGCCCGGCCAGCAGCTCGAGCAGCTCCAGCTCGACGTGGCCGACCTTGCGCCGCGAGTACAGGGCGTACAGCGCGCCGTACGGACGGCCGGCCACGTGCGACAGGCTCAGCGTGACCGTGTGCAGCCCGGGCAGCGCGGACCAGATCGTGTCGTCGAAGCGGCCCGACTCGCTGGTGGCCATCATCACCGTCTTGCCCGACCGCATGAGCTCGCCGACCATGCTGCTGGTCAGGTCCGCGGTCCGGCCGCGCAGAGCCGTGGGCAGCCCGTCCATGCTGACCAGGCGCAGCCGGTCCTTCTCGATGAGCACGAACCCGCCGGCATCCGCCCTGGTCAGCTCCCGCAGGCTGGCCGCGATCCGGTCCAGCACGGCCGGCAGCTCCAGCTGCGCGTTCATGTCCGCGACCACGTCGCCCAGGCGGCGCACCACCCGGGCGCGCTCGGCCATGTAGTGCTTGACGGCCTCGTCTCCCGCAGTCTGATGGCAGACGCTGACCCAGCCGGTCGTCTCGCCCGCGGCGCTGACCAGGGCGGAGGTGTCGATGCGCAGGTCCAGCAGGGTGCCGTCCTTGCGGGTCCTCCGGGTGGCGAACGAGACCTGGCCGCCGCTGGCGACGTGCTCCATGACCGCGTGGTTCTCGGCTAGCAGCTCCTCCGGGATGAACGCCAGCTCCAGCCCGACGACCTCGGAGGCCTTCCAGCCGAACAGGCGCTCGGCGGCGGGATTCCACAGCGTGACGGTCCGGTCCATGCCGAAGGCGACGATCGCGTCGGCGGCGCACTCGATGACCGCGCGCGCGGTCGCGTCAATCCGCTCCCGGTCGCGGCCGCTTGCCGGTGACAGCCTCAGGGCCACGTCTCATGATCCCACCGTCGGGTGGCTGATTGGAACGAAAACCTGAGCTTCTCGCGGCCGGCCGCTCCGCGCCAACCTGGCGCCTGCGGAGAAATATCCCCAAGCCGGGCGGCGCCGGGGTGAATTCCTGGCGGCGGCCCGGCCTCCGGGGCCGCGTCTTCCGCCGCCCGGGCCCGGAAAGCAAGGAACCGGCGGGCCGAACCACGCGTCCAACCGGGCATGAGGCCAGACATCCTTCGGGCGCGTACCGGCGCCCGGTACCTCCTGATCGCCGCGATCTGCGCGGCCGCGGCCACCGCCTGCGGCAGCACCACGGCGCCCGCCGGCGCGGCCGGTTCGGCCAACCCCGCGCCGCCGAAGGTATCCCTCGACATCAGGGTGAGCGGCGGTCCAGGAAAGCCGACCGAGCACTGGACGCTGCAATGCGACCCGGCCGGCGGCACCCACCCCGATCCGGCGAAAGCCTGCGCGACCCTGCTCAAGGCGAAGACCCCGTTCGCGCCGGTGGCCAAGGGCGTCGCATGCCCGATGATCCTGGCGAGCTCGAAGACCGCGAAGGTCACCGGAACCTACTTCGGCCAGCACGTCGACACCACCTTCATACAGGGCGGATGCCAGCTCGGGCGCTGGGCGAAGATCGGGCAGATCTTCAACTAATTTCGCTCGCCTCCGGGCGCTTTAACCCGCCGTCTTCCCTCCTCGCTCGGGCGCTCGTTCCTCGCGCCCTCGCTCGTCAGTCCAGACGGCGGCGCGCCCTTTGGCTCGGAAATTAACGGCGCGCCCCTTTGGCTCGAACAAGGCGCCTTTCGGCGCGGGCGGGGCGGGCCCGCTTCGGCGGGTCCGTCCGCGCTCCTACTTCAACAACCGGGAGAGGCGGCGGTCGGCCAGGGGCTTGCCGCCGGTCTGGCAGGTCGGGCAGTACTGCAGGGCCGAGTCGGCGAAGGACACCTCGCGGATGGTGTCGCCGCACTCCGGGCAGGGCTGGCCCGCCCGCGCGTGCACCCGCAGGCCCGCCTTCTTCTCCGCCTTCAGGTCGCTCGCGGCCAGGCCGGCCGACCGGCCGACCGCCTCGCGCAGGGTGCCCACGATCACGGAGTGCAGTTCCTTCACCTCGTCCGGGGTCAGGCTGGCGGCCAGCCGGAACGGCGACATCTTGGCCGCGTGCAGCACCTCGTCCGAGTAGGCGTTGCCGACGCCGGCGATCACCGACTGATCGCGGAGCACCCCCTTGATCTGCGTTCTGCGCCCGGCGAGGATGGCGGCCAGGGCGTCCGGGGTGAACGCCTCGTCGAGCGGGTCGGGCCCGAGCGACGCGATGCCGGGCACCGCCGCCGGGTCGGTCACCAGGTACACCGCGAGCCGCTTGCGGGTCCCGGCCTCGGTGAGGTCGAACCCGGAACCGTCGGTGAACCGGAGCCGGAACGCGAGCGCGCCCTTGCCCGGCCGCGGCGGCTGGTCGGGCAGGCTGTCCCGCCAGCGCAGCCAGCCCGCCCGGGCCAGGTGCACGATCAGGTGCAGCGGTGCTCCCGACGCCGTGGCTTGCGCCGGCTCTGTTGCCAGGTCGAGAAACTTTCCGTAACGGTTAGTCCCGGTGATGACCCGGCCGCGCAGGGCGGTCAGGGCGGGGTCGTAGGTCTTCAGCACGGAGATCTCGGCGACGTCCGCGCGGTCGATCACCCGGCCCGCGGCCCGTTCGCGCAGGTCCGCGGCGAGAGCTTCCACCTCGGGTAGTTCTGGCACAGTTTGATTCTGCCTGGTCCGGCGGGTAAAGGCGCATCCCCGGCGTCCGGTGGCAAGAAACCGGCCGGACGCCTAAGCTTCGGCCAGCGACCTCAGCGGGTCGGGAGGAGCAGGCACCAAACGATGTGGGCGAGGAGGGATTTGAACCCTCACGTCCTCTCGGACACACGGACCTGAACCGTGCGCGTCTGCCGTTCCGCCACCCGCCCTGGGCAGGGAGTCAGGGTAGCACGTCCGCGAGCAATGCCACGTCGCCGATACGATCGGAGGCGAGCACGCACGAGAGGGGGAGGGGGTACCCGGTGGGAGTTCTGCAGCGCTTCGAGCACAGGCTTGAGGGGATGGTCGAGGGTGCCTTCGCGCGCGCGTTTAAATCTGAGCTGCAGCCAGTCGAGATCGCCAGCGCCGTCCAGCGCGAGATGGACGACCGTGCTGCCATCGTGGCGCAGGGCCGGACCCTGGTTCCCAACGACTTCGTCGTGGAACTGGCCGAGCCCGACTACGAGCGTCTCGAGGTCTACGCGGACAGCCTCGGCATCGAGCTGGCCACGCTCGCCCGGGAGCACGCCAGGGAGCAGGGCTACTCCTTCGTCGGCCCGGTGCGGATGCGGTTCGAGGGCGTTCCCGAGCTCACCACGGGCACGTTCCGGATCCGGTCCGGCGTCATCCGCGGCACCACGGTCGAGGACGGCGAGATCCGCCGGCCCGCCAGCGATCTTCAGCATCCGGCCGGCGGCTTCGCCGGGACGCCGCGGCTGCTGGTCTCCGGGCCGGAGCCCGGCGCGGACGGCAACACGCAGCGCACGTACGAGCTGAGCGCGCCGCTGACCATCCTGGGCCGCGGCACCGATTGCGACCTGCGCCTGGTCGACCCGGGTGTCTCGCGCCACCATGCCGAGCTGCGCGTCGAAGACGGGGAGGTCGTCCTCGTTGACCTCGGCTCCACCAACGGCACGTTCGTTAACGGCCAGCCGGTGCGACGTGTGGCCCTGACCGACGGCACCCGCGTCACATTGGGCCGTACGACCCTCGTCTTCCGCAGGGACGGTATCTACTGACAGCGTATGACCGCACGACTCCACCAGCGCCGGCACCACAGCAGTCGGCCGACGCCGCCGCCCCGCAGGGGCGGCCTCGTCGGCCACGGACCAGAAGGCAGCGAAGGCCTAACCCGATGAACGCGCTCACGCTCACGCTCATCAGGCTCGCGTTTCTCGCTGTCCTGTGGCTTTTCGTGATCGCCGCGGTGGGCGTGGTGCGCACCGACCTCTTCGGCACCTCGACCACTGCGTCGCGCCGGCAGGCCAGGAAGCAGAAGGCACGGGCCAGGCCGCCCCAGCCGGCCCGGCCCCCGCGGCCGGGCCGCGGCCCGCGCTCCGCGCCGCAGCAGCTGCTGGTCACGGCGGGCACGCTGGCGGGCACCAGCCTGGGCCTGGCTGATCAACAGATCACCATCGGCCGCGCGAATGATGCCACACTGGTGCTCAACGATGACTACGCTTCGACCCGGCATGCCCGGCTGTTCCCGCAGGATGGTCAGTGGATTGTCGAGGATCTCGGCTCAACCAACGGCACTTACCTCGACCGCCAGAAGGTAACCCAGCCGACCCCGGTACCGGTCGGTGTGCCGATCCGCATCGGTAAGACCGTCCTGGAACTGCGCAGATGACACTTGCACTCCGCTACGCGATCCGCTCCGACGTCGGCCTCCTCCGCGAGGGGAACGAGGACTCGGCGTACGCGGGCCCGCACCTGCTGGCGATCGCCGACGGCATGGGAGGGCATGTCGCGGGCGAGGTCGCGAGCTCGGTTACGATTTCCGCCCTCACCGGGCTGGACAACGAGGTGCCCGCGGATCACCTGCTCGACGCGCTGGCCGCGGCGGTGGCCACGGCCAGCGGCACCCTGCACAAGATGAGCGTCGAGGACCCCTCGCTCGAGGGGATGGGCACCACGCTGACCGCGCTGCTGTGGTCCGGGACCACGATCGCCATCTGCCACATCGGCGACTCGCGGGCCTACCTGCTCCGCGACGGCGAGTTCCGCCAGATCACCCGGGACCACACGCTGGTCCAGTCGCTGGTCGACGACGGCAGGCTCAGCCCGGCCCAGGCGGCCACGCACCCGCAGCGCTCCCTGGTGATGCGCGCGCTGCAGAGCGGCACCGAGGCCGAGCCCGACCTGTCCACCATCGAGGCCGCGGCCGGGGACAGGTACCTGCTGTGCTCGGACGGGCTGTCCGACGTGGTCAGCGAGGAGACGCTGCGCGAGACGCTGATCCGGTGCACCGACCGGGACCAGGCGGTGGGCCAGCTCATCGAGCTCGCGATCCGCGGCGGCGGCCCGGACAACATCACCTGCATCGTCGCCGACGTCGTGGACTCCGGCGCGAACCCGCCGACCGGGCAGGTCTCCGTGGTCGTGGGCGCGGCATCGAACGGCGACGGCCGGCCCCGGACGCACGCCGACAGCCCCGCCGGGCGCGCCCACCTGCTGACCCAGGCGAGGCCGACCCTCACCGCCGCCGAACCGGAACCGGCCGAGGATCCGGGCACCGGGCACGCCGAAGACGAGGACGGCCCCCCGGATCACCGGGCGGCGCGGCGCCGCTGGCCCGTGGTCACCTCGGTCCTGGTCGTCCTGCTGCTGGTGATCGTGGGCGCTGGCTACGCGGCCTGGCGCTACACGCAGGGCCAGTACTACGTGGGCACCGACGGCAGGCAGGTGATCATCTACCGCGGGGTCAACGAGCGGGTGCTGGGCATGAGCCTGTCCAGCGTGTACCAGCAGACCGGGATCCCGCTGGCTCACGTGCCCGCCAGCGACCTGTCTCAGGTCAGGAGCACGATCACGGCCAGCAGCCTGGCTGACGCCCAGAAGACCGTGAGCAACATCCGGCAGACCATCACCTGCGACACCTACAACGCTGCCTACGCCAAGTGGGCCGCCTTGCCCACGACGCGCCAGGTCACGGTGACGGTCAAGGGCAAGAAGGTAGTGCGCACCGAGCCGGTGCAGCGCCCGGCCGCGCCCAAGACGCCCCAGGGCTGCACGTCCCAAGGGACCTCGGGGTGACCACGCTCCCCAGCCAGCCCGCCATCCGGCCCAGCGCCGGAGGGGTCGTCGCGATGCCGCGCGGCCGGCGCCGGACGGAGCTGCTGATGCTCGCGTTCGCCGTCGGGGTCGTGCTGTTCGCCTACGCCAACGTCGGATTCGGCCTGAACGGAAAGCTGCCCTCCGGCCTGGTCGAGTACGGCCTCGCGTTCGTGGTCATCGTCCTGGTCGCGCACCTGGCCGTCCGGCGGTTCGCGCCCTGGGCCGACCCGCTGCTGCTGCCGCTGGCCGCGCTGATGAACGGCCTCGGGATCGTGATGATCTACCGCCTCCAGGAGTCGGGGCGGAACGGGAACCCCGGCAACCAGATCAGCACCCTCTCCGCGTCGGCCACGGCCACGCAGGTGCTGTACAGCGCGATCGGGGTGGCCGCGTTCGTCGCCGTCCTGGCGTTCATCAGGGAGATCCGGGTCCTGCAGCGGTACACCTACACGCTCGGCGCGGTCGGCCTGATCCTGCTGGCGATCCCGGCGCTGCTGCCGGCCAGCATGAGCGAGGTACCGGGCACCGGGGCGAAGATCCAGGTAGCGATCGGCGGGTTCAGTTTCCAGCCGGAGCAGTTCGCCGAGCTCGCGCTGGCCGCGTTCTTCGCCGGTTACCTGGTCGCCAAGCGGGACGTGCTCTCCCTGGCCGGCCGCCGGTTCCTGGGCATCGACCTGCCCCGGGCCCGGGACCTCGGCCCGGTGCTCATCGCCTGGGGCGTCAGCCTGCTGCTGCTGGTGTTCGAGAGCGACATCGGCACGTCCGCGCTGTTCTTCGGGCTGTTCGTGGCCATGCTCTACATCGCCACGCAGCGGACGTCCTGGCTGCTGATCGGCATCCTGCTGTTCGTGTTCGGCGCCTACGTGTCCAGCAAGCTGTTCAGCCACGTCGGCGAGCGGTTCACGGTCTGGCTGCACCCGTGGGCCGGCGACAACCCGACCCACGCCTCGTTCCAGCTGGTGCAGGGCCTGGAGGGCATGGGCTTCGGCGGGGTCCTGGGCACCGGCCTCGGCCACGGCCAGCCCTTCTGGACCCCGCTGGTGCAGAGCGACTTCATCATCACCGCGTTCGGCGAGGAACTCGGCCTGACCGGCCTGATGGCGCTGTTGCTGATCTTCGGGCTGATCGTGGAGCGCGGCCTGCGGGCCGCGATCGCGGTCCGGGACCCGTTCGCGAAGCTGCTGGCCGGCGGGCTGGCGTTCGCGCTGGCGCTGCAGATCTTCATCATCGTGGGCGGCGTGACCCAGCTGATCCCGCTGACCGGGATCACCACGCCGTTCCTGTCCCAGGGCGGTTCCTCGCTCATCGCCGTCTGGGCGCTGATCGCGCTGCTGATGCGGGTCAGCGACACGGCCCGGCAGCCGGCCCCGCAGCCGATCCAGGACGAGGGCATGACCCAGGTGGTGCGAGCCGGATGAATCGCGCGCTGTACCGCCTGTCCCTGGCCTGCCTGGCCATGTTCGTGCTGCTGCTGATCAACGTGAACTACGTGCAGGCGTTCCAGGCCGGCAGCCTGGCCGGCCGCCCGGGTAACGCCCGGGCCTTCGCCCAGCAGTTCCAGTTCCAGCGCGGCTCGATCATCGCCTCGGGCGGCGGCCAGAACACCACGATCGCCGAGTCGCTCCCGGTCAAGGGCACCAACATGTTCCGGCGCTACTACCCGGCCGGCGCGATGTACGCCCCGATCACCGGCTACGACTCGGTCTACGGCTCCACCGCTATCGAGAACGCCTACGACAAGTACCTGGCCGGCACGGCCCCGAGCCTGGCCGTGCACAACCTGATCAGCCTGCTGACCGGCAAGCCCAAGCAGGGCGCCACCGTCTACCTCACGGTCAGCCCGAAGGCGCAGCAGGCCGCCTACCAGGCGCTGTTGCAGGAGGGGCGCCAGGCCGGGGTGGTCGCCCTCGACCCGAGCACCGGCGCGATCCTGGCCATGGCGTCGTACCCGAGCTTCAACCCGAACCTGCTCACCACGTTCAACGGCGCGCAGCTGAACAAGATCGACCATAAGCTGCTGACCGAGCCGTCCCAGCCCCTGCTCAACCGGGCCATCAACGAGACCTACCCGCCCGGCTCCTCGTTCAAGGTGGTGACCGGCTCGGCCGCGTTCTCGACCGGCCAGGTCGCCAATACGCAGACCACGGTCCCCGCGCCGCAGCCCCTGGTCCTGCCCAACGGCCACACGCTCAGCAACGACGCCGGCGAGGTCTGCGGCGACGGCCACCCGCCGATCATCCAGGCGTTCTGGATGTCCTGCAACACCGCGTTCGGCGAGATCGGCATGAAGCTCGGTGCCGTCACGCTGCGGAATAACGCCAGCAAGTTCGGCTGGAACGACCCGAACCTGACCGTCCCGATGCCGGTGTCGCCGAGCGCCACCCCCCTGCCGCCAGGCCTGGACAAGTCGCTGACGGCCTACATGGCGATCGGCCAGTTCAGCGACGGGGCGACGCCGCTGCAGGAGGCCATGGACGCCGCGGCGATCGCCAACGGCGGCAAGCTGATGCGGCCGTACCTGCTGAACTACGTGCAGGCGCCGGACCTGTCCACGCTCGCGAGGACCACCCCGTCGGGGCTGTCGCAGGCGGTCAGCCCGCAGGTGGCCGGCCAGATGACGCAGATGATGGAGGCAGTGACCCAGAACCCGGGCGGCACCGCGTACCAGACGGCCGGGCCGCCGGCGGTCCGCAGCCTGGTGATCGCGGGCAAGACCGGCACCGCTGAGAACGGCCCCAACAGCGCGGGCCTGGACGACGCGGTCTTCACCTGCTTCGCGCCGGCCAGCAACCCGAAGATAGCCGTCGGCGTCATCGTCAAGGGCGGCGGCTTCGGCGCTGACGCCGCGGCGCCGATCGCAGTCAAGATCATCGAGGCATACCTGGGGATTCACCAGTGACCGGGCAGACACCAGACAACGCAGGGCGGTAACGCAAGTGCGAGACATGACTCAGCCCCGGCTACTCGGCGGCCGGTACGAGCTCGACGGGGTCGTCGGGCGCGGCGGCATGGCCGAGGTCTACCGGGCCCGCGACATCCGTCTCGACCGTATCGTCGCGGTGAAGACCCTCCGCGAAGACCTGGCGCGGGATCAGACCTTCCAGGCCAGGTTCCGCCGCGAGGCCCAGTCCGCCGCGTCGCTCAACCACCCCAGCATCGTGGCGGTCTACGACACCGGCGAGGACATGATCGGGCCTACCCCGGTGCCCTACATCGTCATGGAATACGTTGACGGCCGGACCCTGCGCGACCTGCTGCGCGACGACCGGCGGCTGCTGCCGGAACGGGCGCTGGAGATCACCGACGGGGTGCTGCGGGCGCTGGACTACAGCCACCGCAACGGCATCGTGCACCGGGACATCAAGCCCGGCAACGTGATGCTGACCCGGGCCGGCGACGTCAAGGTGATGGACTTCGGCATCGCCCGGGCGGTCAGCGACGCGCAGGCCACGATGACCCAGACCGCGCAGGTCATCGGCACCGCGCAGTACCTGTCGCCGGAGCAGGCCCGGGGCGAGCGGGTCGATGCCCGCAGCGACCTGTACTCCACCGGGTGCCTGCTGTACGAGCTGCTGACCGGGCGGCCCCCGTTCACCGGCGACTCACCGGTCGCCATCGCCTACCAGCACGTGCGGGAGAACCCGATCCCGCCGTCGCGGGTGGATCCGGAGATCCCGCCGTGGGCGGACTCGATCGTGCTCAAGGCCATGGCCAAGGACCCGGGGGACCGCTACCAGTCGGCCGGGGAGATGCGTAACGACATCCAGCGCGCCCTGCAGGGCATGCCGGTGGCCGCGCCGACCCGGATGGACGCCTACCAGGGCACCCGGCGGATGGGACAGCCCACCCAGATGGCCGGCCGCACCAGCGCGATCCCGCCGTACGACTATGGCCCGGAGGACGAGCCCCCGGGCCGCGGCGGCCGCAAGAAGTGGCCGTGGATCGTCGCGGCGGTGGCCGCTCTGGCCATCATCGCGGGCCTGATCTGGGGGTTTAACTACGTCTCCGGCAACGGGAGCAGCTTCGCCGTCCCCGACGTCGCCGGGCTGCCGCTGGCCACGGCCGAGAAGGAGATCGTGAACGCGCACCTGGTCGCCCAGCCGGTCGACCGGGCGTCCAGCTCGGTGCCCAAGGGTGACGTGATCAGCACCAGCCCGCCGAACGGGACCACCGTGTCCAAGGGCAGCACGGTCAGGCTGTTCGTGTCCACCGGCCCCGCGCAGGTCACGGTCCCCAACGTGAAGGGGGAATCCGAGCAGACGGCCACGAGCACCCTCCAGGCCAAGGGCTTTACGGTCAGGGTGCAGCAGGCACCGGACTCGCTGGCGCAGGCCAACACGGTGGCGCGGCAGGACCCGGTCGCGGGCACCCAGGCGCCCAAGGGCAGCACCGTCACGATCTTCATCTCGGGCGGCGGGAAGCAGGTGCCCGGCGTCGTCGGGGACAGCCAGGCCGCGGCGACCGCGAGCCTGGAGAACGACGGATTCAGCGTCAACGCGGTGATGAGCGCCGGCCCGCAGGGCTTCCAGCCCGGCACGGTCTGGAAGACCAGCCCGAGCGCGGGGAGCGTGCTCAGCCAGGGCGCCACGGTGACCATCTTCGTCGTCCCGCAGGCGACGCCGAGCCCGACGCCGTCGCCGAGCCCGAGCCCGAGCCCGTCATCGTCGTCCTCGCCGCCGAACGGCGGATAGCATTGGACCACCCGATCAGGAGACGACCGTGCCCAAGTCCCGAGTCAGAAAAAAGGACAAGGCGGTCTACACACCGCCGCAGAGGTCAGCCAAGTCGAAGGTCAGCCCGCGCTGGCTGGTCCCGACCATGCTGTTCTGCCTGCTGTTCGGCCTGGCCTGGATCGCGCTCTTCTATATCAGCGGGGGCACCACGCCGCTGCAGAGCGCGCTCGGCGACTGGAACCTGGTGGTCGGGTTCGGGTTCATCATCGTCGGCGTGGGACTGTCCACCAAGTGGCGCTGAGCGCCGCGGCGGCGTGAGACGGCGAAGCACAGCGCTGTGATTCACGCACATCCTCATCCACAGCCTGTGCACAACTACCGTATAGCCGGGTCTCAGCCAATCGCGGCCGCGGCGATCTGATGGTCGCGCACCAGCACGGCTAGGATCAGGACGCCCACCACGGCCACGGTGGCTCCGACCTGGATCAGCGCCCGGTTCTCGCGCGGGGCGTAGGCGTAGGCGGCGGTGAGCAGCCCGCCCGCCAGCAGCCCGCCCACGTGCGCCTGCCAGGCGATGAGGCTGTGCCCCACGAACCCGATGACCAGGTTCAGCACGATGATGGTGACGATCCACCGGCTGTCGAGCCGCAGCCGCCTGGCGACCACGAACCAGGCGCCGAACAGGCCGAAGATGGCGCCAGAGGCTCCCAGCGCCAGCTCGAAGGGGGCCAGCACGAGCAGGGCCACCGAGCCGCCGAGCGCGCTGACCAGGTACACGGTGAGGAAGCGCGCGTGGCCGAGCAGCCGCTCCAGCGCGGGACCCACCAGGATCAGCGCCCACATGTTGAAGATGATGTCCAGCGGGCCGAGGCCGCCGCCGGGCGGCGGCAGGAACGCGGACGTGATGAGCCGGTACCACTGGCCCTCCGCGACGCCCTGCAGCGGCCCGCCGGACGTGAACCGGCCGAGGCCGACCATCCCGAGGTCGTAGCCCAGGCTCGGGCGGGCGAGCTCGATCAGGTACAGCACGACATTGATGGCCACCAGCGCCCAGGTCACCACCGCACCGGAGACCGCCCGGCCGCCGAACACCGCGCTGACCTGGCGGGTTCCCCGGCTTCCCGCCCGCACGCAGTCGACGCACTGCTGGCCGACGGCCGCCGAGCGCAGGCAGTCCGGGCAGGCGGGCCGCCCGCACCGGACACAGGACACGTAGGTCTCCCGGCCCGGGTGGCGGAAGCAGGTGGGGACCCCCCTGCCCGGGTCGGTGCCTGGGCTCGGGGATCCGGCGGGGGGCACGTCCGTCATTTACCCTGCGGCCTCCTCAACCGAGACCGACTCGAGAACGACATCCTGCACCGGGCGGTCGTTGCGGTCGGTCTGGGTCTGGCTGATCCGGTCGACGACATCGCGGCCCTCGACGACCTCACCGAAGATGGTGTGCTTGCCGTTGAGGTGCGGCGTCGGCACCACGGTGATGAAGAACTGCGAGCCGTTGGTGCCGGGGCCGGCGTTGGCCATGGCCAGCAGGTACGGCCGGTCGAACCGCAGGTCGGGATGGATCTCGTCGGCGAACTTGTAGCCGGGGCCGCCGGTGCCCGTGCCCAGCGGGTCTCCGCCCTGGATCATGAACCTGGGGATCACGCGGTGGAAGACCGTCCCGTCGTAGAGCCGGCCCGCCGTGGGCTGCCTGGTCGCGGGGTCGGTCCACTCCCGCGACCCCTCCGCGAGCTCGACGAAATTCCGCACGGTCTTCGGCGCCTGATCGGGAAAGAGCCGGACCTGTACCGTTCCCTGATTGGTCCGCAGCGTTGCGGTGAGCGTGTTAGTCATGGACAGAATCCTCGCACGCCAGACTATGACTCCGGTCCCGGTGCTCAAACCGCGATGCCGGGAACTCCCTCCATCTCCACGACACCTCCTCCATCTCTCCACCCCCTAGCTGCCCGTCCTCCCCTCCCGGCCCGCCAGCCTTTCCCCAGAGCAGGCGGGGGCGGTCTTCGGCCTCCCGGCCCGCGCGGCGATCTGGACTGATAAAGGTTGACCAGCCGGCCGGGGGGGAAGTGTGACAGTCATGACGACTCACGGGAGGTCCAAATGTCCCTTATGAACGGAAATGATACTTCTGCCGCCTGGAATGAGCGCGCGAAACAGCGCGCGCTCGACACCTACGCGCAGCTGGTGCCGGTGGCCAAGAACACCTACGCGCAGATGGTGCCGATGGCCAGGAACGCGGGCTTCGCGGCCCGGCAGGGCGCTGACGTCATCGTGACCTGGGCCAACCCTCGCGTTCACGGCGCGCGCATCTGGGCGGCGCCCCGGGTGGAACAGGCCGGCTTCGCGGTGCGCGATCAGATCGGGCCGGCCGTCTCGGACGCGCTGATCGAAGCCGCGCGCCGACTGGACGACCCCCCTCCGCCGCCCAAGCGGTCACGCTGGCCCTGGGTGCTGGCCGGGATCGGGTTGCTCGCCGCTGCGGGCAGCGCGACCGCCGCGATCCTGCTGAAGCGCCGGTCGGAGCCCGAGACCTTCGGGGACGAGGACGAGATGACCGCTGACAGCGCCGTACCGAGCCCCGGCACCGACGCCGACCACCCGCAGCCCGCGGGCGAGGCGGCCGGCAGCCAGGACAACGGCGGTGTCGACATGGAGGAATCCGCGGCCAACGGACGGATGCGCACGCCCTGACCTGACGAGCCCGGCCCGCCCTTGACCCGGCGGGCCGTGACATGTGTCATGCCGGGTTCGTGATCCCCGGCACAGTACCCGGGCCCAAGCCGCACCTAGCGTGGCTGTCATGAGGACAGCAAGCGCTGACGCGGGCCCCGCCGTCGTGTTCCGCGATGTGGTAAAGGTCTACAACGGCCGGGTCACCGCGCTCGATCACGCCAGCTTCGAGATTGCCCGCGGCGAGACCGTCGCCCTGCTCGGCCCGAACGGGGCCGGCAAGTCCACCGCTATCGACACCATGCTCGGCCTGCGCACGCCGACCTCGGGCCAGGTCCGGGTGCTCGGCACGACGCCGGCCGCCGCGGCCGCCGCCGGGAAGATCGGCGGGATGATGCAGACCGGCGGGCTGCCCGAGGGCGCGAAGGTCTCGGAGCTGATCGGCCTGTTCCGCCAGCTCTACCGGGGCAGGCGCAGCCAGGCCGACCTGCTTGAGCTGGCCGGCCTCACCGACCTCGCCGACCGGCGGGTCGAACAGCTCTCCGGCGGCCAGGCCCAGCGGGTGCGCTTCGCGCTCGCCCTGGCGGGCCTGCCCGAGCTGCTCTTCCTCGACGAGCCCACCGCGGCCCTGGACGTGGCGGCCCGGCGCGGCTTCTGGCAGTCGGTGCAGGCCATAGCGGCGCAGGGCACCACGGTGCTGTTCGCCACCCACTACCTGGATGAGGCCGACGCGAACGCCAGCCGGATCATCGTGGTCAGCCACGGCCGGGTGCTGGCCGACGGCACCCCGGCCCAGGTCAAGGCGTACACCTCCGTCAGGACCATCCGCTTCAGTACCCCGGCGCCGGACACCTCGGTGCTGCTCGGGCTGCCCGGCGTCAGCGGCCTCTCGGCTGACGGCGACGCCGTGACCATCCGGTCCGGGGACGCCGACGCCACGCTGCCCGCCCTGTACGCGCTGGCCCGGCCGGTCCGCGGCCTGGAGGTCGGCGGCGGCGGGCTCGAGGAAGCCCTGCTGGCCCTCACCCACGACGACGACAGTCCATCCGCCGACGCTGACCGCCCGGCCGACCTTCCCACTCTTCCCACCACTCCCCGATGATGAAGGCGGGCTGACCCGTGATCGCGTTTCTGCGCTTTGAGATCGTGCGGACGTTGCGTAACGTCCGGTTCCTGGTGATGCTGATCGCATTCCCGGTGCTGCTGTACCTGATCTACGCCAAGCAGCACGGCATGTCGCAGGGCCTCACGGTCGCGACGCTGCTGCTGGTGTCCATGGCGGTGTACTCGGGCATGGGCTCGGCCATGTTCGCCAGCGGCCCGCAGCTGGCCAGGGAGCGGGGCAACGGCTGGATGCGCCAGCTGCGGATCTCCCCGATCGGCACCCCCGGCTGGTTCGCCGCGAAGCTGATCCAGGCCATCCTCCTGATCATTCCCGGGCTGGCCGTGCTCATCGCGCTGGCCCTGACCTACGGCCACGTGCACCTCGGCGCGGGGCGGCTGGCCCTGCTCGCGGCCGTGCTGGTGCTCGGCGCGATCCCGTTCTGCGCCCTCGGCCTGGTCATCGGGCTGATGTTCGACAGCCAGACCGCCCAGGTGGCGCAGATGATCACGCTCCTGGTGCTGGCGTTCCTCGGCGGGATCTTCATCCAGTGGAGCAGCCTGCCGCACGGCATGCAGCTGATCGGGAAGATGCTGCCCAGTTACCACCTCGCCCAGCTCGGCTGGAACGCCGCCGCGGGGCGCCCGCTCGACCTGGCGAACGTGGCCGTGCTGGCCGCCTGGACGGCCGGGCTCGCCGCCGTGGCGCTCTGGCGCTGGCGCAGCGAGAGCGCCGCCGCCTGACCCGGCCCGGAGCCACCCTCCGGCACATTTCCGCCCGGCCCGGCCACGGAAGGCATGATGTCCGTATGCACGACACCGACGAGCTCCCCCCGGACGGCCCGGCCCCGCAGGCCGGGCCGCCGGAGGCGCGCGCTCGTCAGGGGCTGCCCGCCGATGACCTAGGCGACCAGGTCGACCGATGGTCGTCCACCCGCCGCGTGGTGATCTGCCTCATCGTCGCGTTCTTCCTGGTCGCCCCGTTTTTCTCCAAGCCGAGGCCGACGCTGGCGCAGACCCTGTTCCTGGCCTTGGCCACGATCATCCTCATTGTGGTGTTCAGCCAGGTCGTCATGGCTCCCGGGGCGCTGCCGCACGGCCGCGCGGCCACAGCCTGGATGGTCGTCATCATCGGGATCTGCCTTTCCATCATGATCGTGGGCGGCCTGAACTGGGTCGGGGCGATCTACATCGCCGGCGCTGGCGCCGGACGCCTGGCGCAATCCCGCCGGGCCGCCGTGGCCGGGGCCGCCTGCTGTGCCGCGGGCGGGCTGGGCGTCGGCCTTTACCATGGCGTCACCTACGGCGCCAGCCTGGAGCTCACCCTGGGGCCGGTGCTGGCCGCGTTCTTCGCGTACGCGGCCGCGCGGCGGATCGAACTCGTCGACAAGCTGCGCGAGACCCGGGCCGAGCTGGCCCGGATGGCGGTCGCCGACGAGCGGCTGCGGATCGCGCGGGACCTGCACGACCTGCTCGGGCACAGCCTTTCGCTGATCACGCTGAAGGCCGAGCTGGCCGGGCGGGTCATCGGAACCGACCCGGACCGCGCGGCCAAGGAGGTCGCCGAACTGGAAACCGTGGCGCGCCGTTCGCTCGGGGAGGTCCGCGCGGCGGTGACCAGCTACCGCCAGCCCACCCTGGCGGCAGAGCTGGCCGAGGCGCGCCAGATGCTCGTCGCCGCGGGGATGGACTGCGTGGTACACGCGCCCGCGTCCGTCGACCTGGCCCCGGAGGCGGAGGCGCTGCTCGCCTGGACGGTACGGGAAGGCGCCACGAACGTGGTCAGGCACTCGGGCGCGCGCGAGGTAACGATCACCGTCACGGCCGGGGCCGACGAGGTGACCGCCGAGGTCGCCGACGACGGGGTCGGACCGGCCTGGAGCTCCGGCCCCGGGTCCGGGCCGCCCGGGCCCGGCGAGTCCGGCGGCGAGCACGGGTCCGGGCTCACCGGGCTGACCGAGCGGGCCCGCGCCCTCGGCGCGGAGATCAACGCGGGAGAGGGCCGCGGGGGCAAGGGCTTCCGCCTGCTGGTCCGCGTTCCGGCCCGCCGATTCAGCGGGCCGTGATAGTCGGCGCCGAGATAGCGCCGAGATTCGCCTCGTCTACTGAGCGGGACGGGCCACCCGGCCCGTCCCGGGCCTTCTTGAGGGCCGCGGACGCGAACAGCAGGCAGGAGAATCGCATGGGAATCGTCCGACCACTCGTGGGGACGGCGGTCGCGGCCGGCGCCCTCGCCGGCGGCCTGGCCCTGGGGCTGAGCCTGACCGGCGCCAGCGCGGCCACGACGGCCGCCCCCGCCCACACGGCCAAGGCCGCTACCGCAACATCGGCGTCGCGAACGACCGGTGATGCGGCCGCGGCGGCGCAGCCCAGCGCGCCAGCCATGAAGAAGGGCAAGTGCGCCCATATGTCTGGCGGCAGCCCGGGCGGCGGCCAGCCACGGCCGGGCGGCGGTAGCACCCCGGCCACCAGCCCGCCGGCCAGCAGCTAGTCCCCGGCCGACACGGGCGCGGGCGGGCCCACCACGGTGGGCCCGCCCGTCATCATGGACACATGAGCCTGCGCATCATGATCGCTGAAGACCAGACGATGGTCAGGCAGGCGCTGGTGGCCCTGCTCGAGCTTGAGCCCGACATTCACGTGGTGGCCGAGGCGGCCAGCGGCGACGAGGCGCTGGCGATGGCGCACAAGCACCAGCCCGACGTGGCCGTCCTGGACATCGAGATGCCCGGCCCGGGCGGCATCGAGGTGGCGCGGCGGCTCACCGCCTCGGGCTTTCCCGGGAAGATCGTGATCGTGACGACCTTCGGGCGGCCGGGCTACCTGCGCGCGGCGATGGCGGCGGGCGCCAGTGGCTTCCTGCTGAAGGACGCCCCGGCGGCCGAACTCGCCGAAGCCATCCGGCGGGTGGCGGCCGGGGGGCGCGTGGTCGATTCCGCGCTGGCCGCGGCCGCGCTGACCGAGGGCGAGAGCCCGCTGAGCCAGCGCGAGACCGACGTCCTCGCCGCGGCGGCCGGGCACGACACCATCGCGGCGGTCGCTGACCGGCTGCACCTGTCGCCCGGTACCGTACGCAATCACCTGTCGGCCGCGATTCAGAAGCTGGGCGCCCGTAACCGCGCCGACGCCGCGCGGATCGCGAAGGAGAAGGGCTGGCTCTAACCCGCCGTCCCGGTCCGGTCAGTGCTGTCCGGCGGGCGCGACGGTGCGCCGGGTGATGAGCCAGGAGCCTTCGACGCGGCGGAGTTCCTGAGTGATCGCCGCGGCGGTACGAATGGCAGGCGGCGCGGCCGGGTCGACGATCAGCAGCACGGACCGGACGGTGGCCTGGTCGTCGGACGGGCCGGGTTCGATGACCGGGTTGAGGGTCAGGTGCAAGGTGGCCGGGCCCTCGGCGGCCCAGACCGGTCCGACCGCGGCGTGCAGCGCCTCCCGGCCGGCGTGCCGTCCCTGGGTGCCGTCCAGCAGCGCGTCCTCGGCGAACAGCGCGACGTAGGCGTCCGCGTCCCGGCGGCTGGCTGCCTCGTCAGCGCGGGTGATGACGTCGAGGATGGCCAGCCGGTCCGCGGCAGGCAGGCTCATGACCCGGGCCGTAGCCAGGCGGCGATCCGGCCGCGGAGGTCGGCCGGGAAGATGCTCTTGGGGATGACCGCGTGCACCGCCTTGGGCGGGATGGAGGTGTAGGCCGAGCCGGTCTGGTTGGCGTACTGGGTGACCCGGAAGCTGACCGCCATGCTGGCCAGGGCGTAGGCTTCCGGCCCGGTGATGCCCGCCGCGGCGGGCAGCCAGTAGATGACCTCGCGTAGGCAGGCCACCAGCGCGTCATCCAGGCTGGCCGCGAAGGCCACCACGATCCAGGCGGTGTCGGTCTCGCCCAGCGGGCCGCGCAGCGCGACCTGCTTGTGCAGGTCGTAACGGATCTCCAGGTTCTCCGCGGCGGTCTCGATGGCGGTCTGGTCGACGACCCCGTCACCTTGCAGCGCGTGCACGTCACCGGTCCACATCCGGCCGCCAGGCTTGGCCACCGGCAGGAAGAGATGACTGCCCACGCCGAGGTCGCGTAGCACCAGGTTGCCGCCGTAGGGTCCGGATACGATCGCGCTGATCGGCTCGTCACCGGCCGGCTCGGCCGCCACCACGCCGAGGAACGGCGCCATGGGCAGCGTGATCCCGTGCTCATAGACGGCCACCGTGCGGGCGTCATCGAAGATGAAGTAGTGCACGTACGGTTCGGCGAAGTCGTGGGGCAGCGCCCCCACACCCAGCGGGAAGGAGTTCCAGCCCCAGCCGATCGTGCGCAGCGCGGTGATGCTGACCTCGATCACGTCGCCGGGCTGCGCGCCGGTCACCTCCACCGGGCCGAGCATCGAGTACGGGCCGTGCGGGTAGCGGTGCCGCAGCGGCTCCCGGTCCGCGAAGCTCATCCCGAACTTGGCCTCGTTGCCCCAGTGCGTCCAGGTATCCGGGTACCGGATCGTGTCGCCGGAGGCGATCACCGCGACCGGCTTGGCGGCCGGGTCCAGGTATCCCGAACGGACCGTCTCCGGCGTCGACTCGACCACGTGCGTGCTCGCCACGATTACGCCTCACATCCTGCTGCGATCAGCCGCTTGATGACGTCCAGCGCGGCCGGTACTCCCGCGGCGTGCCGGGAGCGGCCCATGACCGGCGCCTTCCAGCATGCAGCCAGTTCACCTGACAAGTCTGCACCAGGAAAGACGTCGCCGGCTCTCGTGAAATAGGCACGCTCTATGCACTAGCGGCCGCTCGCCCGGCGCGGCAGGCTGGGACGCTGTGAGCGCCGCCCCGAAGGCGCTGCGGCCTGGATCATCGGCTGACGGCGGCCCCGCGGCGATGGCCCGGCCGGGCGGGCGCCGGGCGTGACCGCGCCCGCGTTTCGCGGCCGCGGCTCCGGGTCGGGCAGAATCTCTGTGTGCTGCTGAGCGAGGTCGCCCGGGTGTCGGCGGCCGTGACGGCCACTTCCGCGCGCAACGCCAAGATCGAGCAGATCGCGGCGCTGCTCGGCCGGGTGCCGCCCGGCGAGGTCACCGTGGCGGTGGCCTTCTTGTCCGGGGAGCTGGTGCAGGGCCAGATCGGCGTCGGGTACGCGGCGGTCAGCGAGATGCTCCGGGCCCCGGCCACCGCCGATGCCACCGTCCGCGCCGCCGAGGACGCGGCCGCTGACCAGGGCGGGCCGGCGCCGGGCCAGGAGGCGGGCCTCACCCTGACCGACGTCGACACCGCGTTCGGGGCGATCGGCGCGGTGACCGGGCCGGGCTCCCAGGCCGAGCGGCGCAGGCTGCTCACCGGGCTCTTCGCCCGGGCCACGCCGCGGGAACGGGAGTTCCTGGTCCGGCTGCTGGCCGGTGACCTCGGGCAAGGCGCGCTCGAGGGCGTCATGACCGACGCCGTGGCCCGGGCGGCCGGCGTCCCGGCGGAAGACGTCCGGCGCGCGCATCAGCTGGGCGGGTCGCTGCCCGAGGTGGCCCGGGCGGCGCTGGGCGGCACCCCCCGGTCAGCGGACCGGGCGCTGGCGGCGTTGCGCGGCTTCACGCTGCGCGTCGGCAGGCCGGTCCGGCCGATGCTGGCGGCTTCCGCGCCGGATATCGCCGCGGCCCTGGACCGGATCAGCCCGGCCGCAGCCGAATGGAAGATCGACGGCATCCGGATCCAGGTGCACCGGTCCGGCCGCCAGGTCGCCGTGTTCACCCGCACGCTGGAGGACATCACCGCGCGAGTCCCCGAGATCGCCCAGGCGGCCCTGTCCCTCCCGGTGGCCGACGCGGTCCTCGACGGCGAGGCGGTGGCGCTCACCCCGGACGGGCGGCCGCGCCCGTTCCAGGTCACCGCCGCCCGGACCGCGAGCCAGGCCGACGTCGCCCGGCAGCAGGAGCAGACCCCGCTCACGGCGTTCCTGTTCGACCTGCTGCACCTGGACGGGGCCGACCTGATCGACGCGCCGGCCAGCGAGCGGCACGGCCAGCTCTCCCGGATCGCGCCGGCCACGCTGCTCACCCCGCGCATCGTGACCGCGGACCCGGCGGCGGCCGAGGTCTTCCTGGCCGACGCGATCGCCCGCGGTCATGAAGGGATCGTCCTGAAGTCCCTCGACTCGCCGTACCGGGCCGGGCGGCGGGGCAGCGAGTGGATCAAGGTAAAGCCCCGGCACACGCTGGACCTGGTCGTGCTCGCGGCCGAATGGGGGCACGGGCGGCGCCGGGGCGTCCTGTCCAACCTGCACCTCGGGGCGCGCGACCCGGAAACGGGCGGCCTGGTCATGCTGGGCAAGACCTTCAAGGGCCTGACCGACGAGATGCTGGCCTGGCAGACCACCCGGCTGCTCGGCCTGGCCGATCCGGCGCGGCACTGGCCCGACGGTGCGGACCGCCGCGAGGCTCACGGGGTCGTCAGGGTCCGTCCCGAACTGGTCGTGGAGATCGCGTTCGACGGGGTGCAGGCCAGCCGCCGCTACCCGGGTGGCCTGGCCCTCCGGTTCGCCCGCGTGCTGCGGTACCGGCCCGACAAGAGCGCGGCCGAGGCCGACACCATCGACGCCGTCCGCGCGATCTGGTCCGCGGGAATCGCGCCCTAGCCCGGGCACGGCCCACCGCCACGCAGAGCAAAGGGCAAATAGTGGTTTCCAAAGCTGTTTTCTGGGCTTAGTAAAGAACGGGTCAACGGGCCGTCCCCGCCCGACGGGCCATTGAGTTCTTCGAGTAATTTCAACAAACGGGATCTCTGACAGCATCGATACGGCACGGGGTGCGGTGGCAGACGGGCGCGGGCAGGGCGGAGTGACCACGACCGCCGGACCGCCCGCCGCACCTCGGGTCGCCCTGCCGCCCCGGGCCGCCCCGCCAGCGTTGCGTTCGGGATTTCTCGGCTGGATCTCCGCGGTCGCCATCGCGATCTCGGTGCTGGTCATGATCGCCGTATCGGTGGCCGGGCCGAGCGCGGTGATCCCGGTGATCCCCCGGACCTGGCCCGAGCCGCCGCTGTGGCTGCCGCTGCACCCCTCGCAGGTGACGGTGACCGCGGCCATCTACGCCGCGATCGCCCTCGGCGCGCTCGGCGTGGGCCTCGGCCTGCTCGCGGTCCGGCGCGGCGCCCGGCCGAACCTGCGGCTGCTGACGGCGGCCGCGGTCACCGCGATCGCCGTGCTGGCCGTGCTGCCGCCGGCCGGGTCCACGGACAGCCTCAGTTACGCGGCCTACGGCCGGATCGCCGTGCTCGGCCACAACCCCTACGTGATGACGCCGCAGCAGCTTCGCGCGACCGGCGATCCGATCGGCCAGCAGACGACCCGCAACTGGCAGTCCGATCCCTCGCTGTACGGCCCGGTGGCCATAACGGCCGACTGGGCCGCGGCCGAGCTGGGCGGCACGAACATCTCCTACATCATCTTCTGGCTGAAGCTGCTGTTCGCGGTGTGCTTCGGCGCGGTCGCGCTGACGCTGGACCGGCTGCATAGGAAAGATCCGGCGGCCCGGGCCCGGGCGCACCTGCTGTGGACGGTGAACCCGCTGATGCTGTGGGCGATCGTGGCGGGCGCGCACGCCGACGGCCTGGGCGCCTGCCTGGGCATCTTCGGCATCCTGGTGGCCCGCGTGCCGTCCCGGGGGGCCCGCCTCTCGCCCGGCCGCGCCCTGGCCGCGGGCCTGCTCGTCGGCGCGGCCATCGCGGTCAAGAGCCCGCTCGCCCCGCTCGCGCTCGCGCTCGCCTGGTCGGCCAGGCACTCGGTGAAGGCGCTGGCTGCGGCCGCGGCCGGCGGGGCGCTGGCCCTGGTGCCCGGATACCTGATCGCCGGGCCTCATGCGCTGACCGACCTGGTGTGGCGCAGCGGGAACCTGGTGACCTTCGACAGCTTCTGGCGCCTGTTCTACCCGCCGTTCGGCTACTCGGGCATGCCGGCCGGGCTGGAGCTGATCGCGGCCGTGGCCTGCGTGGCCATGGCCGGGCTGCTGGCGTGGCGGCTGCCGCCCGGGCCGGCGCAACTGCCCGCCGTCCGCCCGGCCCTGGTGCTGATGCTGGCCTGGCTCCTGGTCTGGCCGCTGCAGCGGCCCTGGTACGACGCCATCGCGTTCTGCCTGCTCGCCGTCTTCCCGGCGTCCCGCCTCGACTGGCTGGCGCTGATCCGCGCGGTCCCCGCGGCGATGGCCGTGGCCACCGGCGCGGCCACCCGGCATCCGCACGAGCTGACCCGGGTCATCGCGTTCGTGGGCAACGACCTGTCCCCCGACGTCAGGCTCGCCGCGGTCATCGCGGCCGTGGTGCTGTGCGGGCTGGGTGCCTGGGAGTTGCGGCGGCCGCAACGGGGAAGCCTTACCGTGGAAGCGGCTGCCCCGTCCTAATCCCCCGGAGGGCCCTCGATGCAGACGGTCTGGCTGGGATCCGACGGTGCGTGGCACACCACGCTGCGCGGGCGGCAGATCCTCGCCGACCCGCGGATCAACAAGGGAACGGCGTTCAGCGACGACGAGCGCCGCGACCTCGGCCTCACCGGGCTGATCCCGTCGGGCCACCTGACCCTGGACGCGCAGGCGTCCCGGGTTCACGCCCAGTACCAGCGCCAGGCCACCGACCTGGCGCGGAACGTGCTGCTGAACGAGGTCCACGACCGCAACGAGGTGCTGTACTACCGGCTGCTGACCAGCCATCTCACCGAGATGCTGCCGATCGTCTACACCCCGACGGTCGGGCAGGCCATCGAGCAGTACAGCCAGGAGTACCGCCGCCCGCGCGGCGTCTACCTGTCCGTCGACCAGCCCGAGCTGATCGAGGCCTCGCTGAGCGCGCCCGGCCTGGGCCCGGGAGAGGTGGACCTGGTCGTGGCCACCGACGCCGGGGCGATCCTCGGCATCGGCGACTGGGGGGTGGGCGGGATCGGCATCGCGGTCGGCAAGCTCGCCGTGTACACCGCGGCCGCGGGCATCGACCCGAACCGCGCCCTGCCGGTGATGCTCGACGTGGGCACCGACCGGCAGAGCCTGATCGACGACCCGCTTTACGTCGGCAACCGGCACCCCCGGGTGCCCGCGGCCGAGTACGACCGCTTCCTCGAGTCGTTCGTCTCGGCGGTCGGGAAGCTGTTCCCCGGGGCGCTGCTGCACTGGGAGGACATCGGGGTGAGCAACGCCCGGCGGCTGCTGGACCGGTACCGCTACCAGACGCTCACCTTCAACGACGACATCCAGGGCACCGGGGCCGTCAACCTGGCCGCGGTGCTGGCCGCGGCCCGGGCCACCGGGGACAGGCTGGCCGAGCACCGGATCGTGATCTTCGGGGCGGGCACCGCGGGGACCGGCATCGCCGACCAGCTTTCGGCCGCGATGCGGGCCGACGGCTTGTCGGAGGATGCGGCCCGGGCGCGGTTCTGGGCGGTCGACCGGACCGGCCTGATCACCACGGCCACGCCGGACCTGGGCGATTCGCAGCGCCGGTACGCGCGCGCCGAGGCCGACGTCGCGGGATGGCAGCAGGACCCCTCGCTGGGCGGCGTGGGGCTGGCCGAGGTGGTCCACCGGGTGCACCCCACGATCCTGATCGGCACGTCGACCCGGACCGGGGCGTTCACCGAGCCCATCGTCCGGGACATGGCCGCGCACTGCGACCGGCCGGTGATCCTGCCGATGTCGAACCCGACCTCGCTGTCCGAGGCGGCGCCGGCCGACCTGATCCGGTGGACGGAGGGACGGGTCCTGGTGGCCACCGGCAGCCCGTTCCCGCCCGTCGACTACCGGGGGGTCCGGTACATGATCGGCCAGGCCAACAACGCGCTGATCTTCCCCGGGCTCGGCCTGGGCGTCATCGCCGCGCAGGCCAGCCAGGTGACCGACAACATGCTGGCCGCCGCGGCGCACGCGGTGTCGGAACTGGTCGACACCCAGACGCGGGGCGCGCCGCTGCTGCCCCGGGTCGAGGCGCTGCGCGAGACCTCGGTCGCGGTCGCCGCCGCGGTGGCGCAGGCCGCGATCGCGGACGGCGTGGCCCGGGCCGGGCTGGACGGGGACGTGCGCGCCAGCGTCCGGGCCCTGATGTGGGAGCCCGTCTACCGGCCGGTCCGGGCCGCCTAGCCCAGGAACTTCACGATCGCCGCGGTGAGCGCGCTGGCCACCTGCTGCTGGAAGCGGGCGGTCACCAGCAGCCCGGCATCGGTGGCGTTACGCATGTTGCCGCACTCGATCAGCACCTTGGGGACGGTGGTGAGGTTGAGCCCGGCCAGGTCATCGCGCGGCATGATGCCGTCCACGCCGGTGTAGTCGCTCACCGGCATCGGGGTGCCCGCCAGCATCGTCTGCCGGACATCGGCGCCGAACCGCCCCGACGCCGCGATCACGTCGTCGTTCGGCCCGTCGGCGACCGGCTCCAGGATCGTGAACCCGCGGCCGGACGCGGGCCCGCCGTCCGCGTGGATGTCGACCGCGACGTCCGCGCGGGCGTCGTTGATGATCTCGGAGCGGCGGTCGACGCAGGGTCCGACGCCGTCGTTGCTGGTCCTGGTCATCACCACCCGGGCGCCGTCGCGGCGCAGGTCGGCCCGCAGGTAGCGGGCGACGTTGAAGTTGAACTGCGCCTCGGTGTAGCCGCCGCCGGTCGTCGTGCCGGTGGTGTCGCAGGACTCCCACCCGGTGCCGTTCCAGATCAGGTGAGCGATCGCGCCCGGGTCGGTGAAGTTCCCGCCGTTGTGGCCGGGGTCGATGCCGACGACCTTCCCGGCGAGCGGCAGCGCGGCCGGGCTGGCCGCCGGGCTCGCGGGGCCTGTCCCCTGACCGCCCTGCCCGGGCAGCCCGGGAATGTCCGGCGTAGCGGCCGACGCGCCGGCCTGCGACGCGCTGCTGGCCACGGGCGGGGCGGCCGGGCCTCCCGCGGCGGCCGGGCCGGCGTCGCAGGCGCAGACGGAGGCGGTCAGCGCGGCGGCGGCCAGCCCGATGACGCTCAACACCGGCGCCCGGCCTGGTTTCCGCCCGGCGCCGGCCAGGCCGGGGCGGTCGGTCATCGGCTCCGCTCCTTCCCGTTACCGAAAATTATCTCGGCCAGGCGTTACCGACGAGGCTATCGCTGCGAGCCTGGGGCCCCGGCGCCCGCAGACGCGAGGATCCCGCGAGTATTCGGCACCCGCGGGATCCCTTTCGATCGGATGATCCTGTATAGGCGTGACCCTAAATCAAGGCCTCGCCATCGCGGATTAACGAAAGTCGCCGCGCTCGCGAATGGACCGGATGTCATCCGCGATCCGGAAGATGACGATGAACAGCTCCAGAAGTATGCGCCACAATGCCAGGTACACGAAGAAGGACAATGGGCACAGGATGACCAGCGAGATAATGCCGAATACCGTGCTCGCCCTGAAGGCGAAGATCAAGTACCCAACCTCGGCCAGCGCCAGCCCGGCCATGATAAGCACGTACACGACCTTGACGACCTTGGGGGTCACGAACGAGTTGAACCCGAAGTCGAACAGGGAGCCTACGAACCCCTTCGCGCTGGCGTGCGAGGCGGGGCTGTGCGTGGTGGCGGGCTGCTCGGCGTATGTCGTGGCCTGCTCGGCGTATTCGGCCCCCTGGGTGGAGTATCCCGCGCCCTGGGCGCCGTAGCCCGCCTGACCGTATCCGGGGTCCTGGCTTGCGTACGCTGCTCCCTGATTCTGATATGCCCCCTGACCGTATCCCGCGTCCTGCTCGGGCAGGGGGCCGTAGTCAGCCGGGTTTCTTCCGTATCCTTGATTACTCATGATCCCCCTCCAGGAGAATGCAGGATCTGCCGCGGTCCTGTGCCGCAAGCCTGCAGCGATGAGGCGCGCGAACGCTGGGAAGGCTGTACCGGACGTAGAGTACGAACCTATAACAATGTGACGGCTCGAACCGGTGATTGGTTCGGCGCGTGACCCTGGAACTTGGCGTTGCAGCTTATCAGGCCTTCCTGTCCCCAGGCGGCGGGAATGGCACTAGTCACACTGGTACCGGTTATCCCAGCGGCCTCACCGGCCCGTACCAGCCGCCGGCCCCAACCCGCCGGCCCCCGAACCCGCCGGCCCCAGCCCCGCTGGCCCCAACCCCACTCTTCATTGGTTTCGGTCAGTTTCTGTGGTGAAAGATCCGGTTTGTGGCCACGGAACGAATGAAGAGTGGTGGCGATCACCGTCCTTCCTTGACTAATCCGGATATCCGTGCGATCATACGGATGAACGGAAATCCTGGGACGGGAGATCGTTGTGACACCGCGCTCTCATGAGCATCCGGTCAACTCCGAGGGAGTCGCCGCCGCGCGGGATGGCGTGCTGTCGGTGGCCGACGCCGGGCGCCTGGCGGGCCTGCTGGGCATGCTCGCCGACCCGGTGCGCTCACGGATCCTGTTCGCCCTGGCCACGGCCGAGGAACTGTGCGTGGGTGACCTTGCCCTCGCCCTGGACGTCACCGAGGACCAGGTGTCCTACGGGCTGAAGATGCTGCGGCTGGCCGGGTTGGTGAGCTTCCGCAAGGACGGCCGCATGGTCTGCTACCGGCTGCGGGACGGCTTTCCCCATCAGCTGCTCGAGCACTGCCTGCGAGAGTTGCTGACCATCGCGGTCCCTCCGGGGGCCGTCCCGGCCGCCCCGGAGGTCGACCGTGCCGGTTCTTGACGCGCTCGGCCACGCGCTCGCCGAGGCCGGGTCGATGACGTGGCAGATCACCTGGTCGCTCATCCTGGGCTTCACTCTGTCGGCGATCGTCCAGGCGGTGGTCCGCCGCGAGGCCATCACCCGGCGCCTGGGCAGCGACCGGCCGTCGGCGCTGGCCCTGGCCACCGGGCTCGGCGCCGCCTCGTCCTCGTGCTCCTACGCGGCGGTGGCCCTGGCCCGGTCGCTGTTCCGGAAGGGCGCGAACTTCACGGCCGCCATGGTCTTCGAGATAGCCAGCACCAACCTGGTGATCGAGCTGGGCATCATCCTGGCGCTGCTGATCTCCTGGCAGTTCACGGTGGCGGAGTACGTCGGCGGGGTCATCATGATCATCCTGCTCGCCGTGGCGTTCCGCCTCTTCGTGGGTGACCGCCTGGTCGAGGAGGCCAGGCGGCAGGCCGAACTCGGGCGGGCCGGGTCCATGGAGGGCCACGCCGCGATGGACATGAGCATCCCGGCGGATCGCCCCGGCGGCTTCTGGCGGCGGCTGCTCAGCCGGGACGGCTACACCTCGGTCAGCCACATCTTCGTGATGGAGTGGGCCGCCGTCGTGCGTGACATCGTCGTCGGGCTGCTCATCGCCGGGGCGGTCGCCGCCTGGGTGCCGGACAGCTTCTGGCAGCACCTGTTCCTGACCGGCCACCCGCTGGCGGCCAAGCTGTGGGGCCCGGTCATCGGCCCGGTGATCTCGCTGCTCAGCTTCGTCTGCTCGATCGGCAACGTGCCGCTCGCCGCGGTGCTCTGGAACGGCGGGATCAGCTTCGGCGGCGTGGTGGCGTTCATCTTCGCCGACCTCATCATCATCCCGATCCTGATCATCTACCGGAAGTACTACGGCACGCGGATGATGCTGGTGCTGCTCGGGATCTTCTACGCCACCATGGTCATCGCCGGGTACATCGTGGAGTTCCTGTTCGGGGCGCTCGGGCTGATCCCCGAGGAGCGTGCCGCCAAGGTCGCCGAGCAGAGCATCCAGTGGAACTACACGACCGTTCTCAACATCGTCTTCCTGCTGCTGGCGGCGGCGCTGCTGATGCGCTTCTTCCGGTCCGGCGGCGGGCCGATGCTCAAGCTGATGAGCGGCGGCCCCGGCGGGCATGCCCGTTCGCGGCATCCCGGGCCGGTCGGCCAGCCCAGCTAGCTCTACGGAACCACGGTCACCGGCCACTTCCCGGCGCGGACCAGGCGGGTCGCCAGCGACCCCACGATCCGGTGCCCGGCGTGCTCGGACGCGCCGACCACGACGGCGTCCGCCCTCGTCTCGGTGGCCGCGCGGTTCAGCTCTATCCACGGG
>CAWCGJ010000016.1:0-219064 GCA_963795055.1 uncultured Actinomycetota bacterium | reverse complement strand
CGAGACCGCTGAGCGCGAGGCCCAGCAGCATCGGCAGGTTCCGCACCCGGCCGAAATCGACCAGGTCCGTCGGCGTCGGCGGTCCCTGGGCGATGAACGGGCCGACCCGGCTCAGTCGCGAGGTGAGCGTGCGCATCGCGGCCGGGGAGCCGGCATCGGAGCGGAACCGGACCAGCAGCGCGTCCGGTGGCGCGGCAGGTACACCGGGCAGGTGCAGCGCGCCGTCCAGGGTGAGCGCGGCTCCCTGGCCGAGTCCCATCGCGTCGCTGAGCGACGGGAAGATCGCGGTCCCGACGACCCTGAGCCGGGCCGGATGCCCGTCGGCCGCCGACACCAGCGCGGTGGCCCCGACTCGCGTGTGCGCCGCGGCCAGCGTCCGCGTGCCCAGGGCGATCTCGCCCCGGCTTCGCGGGAGCCGGCCCTGGGCCGGGACCGCCATGAGCGAGGGCCCGCGGTTCCCGCTCATCGCGATGCCGTCGACGTGGACGCCGTTCACCTGCAGCGGCGCATCGTCGTAACCCACCGACCACGCCGCTACGTCCGGATCGTGGGCCACGACCCTGGCCGCCGGGGTGAGCCCGGTGCCGTTCGTGCTGCCTACGAGGGCGTGCCAGGTCACGCCGTACAGCGGCGGCGTGGCCAGCAGGTGGCCGAGGCTGGCGGAGAACACCATGGCCGCGCTCAGCGCGGCGACGCCGATGACCGCTCCGCCGATCGTGCTGCGGACCGGCAGCGCCGTCCGGCCCGCACCGGGCTGCAGGGCCAGGCGGACCCCCATCATCCGGGGCGCGGACCTGAAGCCGCCGATCAGCGAGACGGCCGGCCGCTGTGCCCGCGCCGGACCGGGGCAGCTTCCGGGGCGTGGCCCATGGTGGCCACCCGCCACGCCGACGGGCTGGCCCCGGCCACGGTAACCAGGGCCGTGGCGAGTCCCCCGATCGCGAGAACCAGGGCGTCCGCGGCCGGGCCCGGATGTGGCTCGGCCACCCCGGCCAGGCCCACCGGCAGCAGCGGGGAGAGCGCGAAGGCCAGGGCTACGGCCACGCCGCCTCCGGCGGCGCCGATGGCGGCCGCCCGGCCCACGCCCACCGCCATCAGCTCACGGCGGCTCATGCCGATCGCCCGCAGCGCGGCACAGTCGGAGGCTTCGACGAAGCTCAACCGGACCAGCACCTGCCCGAGGACGAGCACGCTGATCGCGCCGAGGATGCCGGCGAGCAGCCACAGGGCGACCGCCTGCAGGTGGATCGAATGCTCGGTGTTCGCCGCCTGCGCGGCGAGCGCAACGCTCCCGGGCACCTTGCCCCCGGCCAGGCGGGTGATCTCGTGCTGCACCGCGGTCACGTCGGCGGCGCCGTGCCGCAGCCGCAGCGCCGCCTCCGGGAAAGTCTGGGCGTCCCTGCGGTGCGCGCGCCAGAAGGCGGGGGTCGTCCACACGTCACCGGGTCCGGTATCGATCTGCGGAGGAAACTCGGCCGCGGCCGCCTCGATCCCGACGACCCGGAACACGAACGCGACCGGAGGGCCGTGCGCGGGTTCCAGCCAGACGCGGAGCGCGCTGCCTGGTCCCAGGTGCCGTGCCTGGGCCAGCAGGAACGAGACGTTGACCTCGTCGGGCCTGCCGGGATTCGCCAGCCGCCCGGCGACGATCTTCCTCATCCAGAGGTGGCCGGGGATCTGGCTGTCTTCCGGCGCGAGCAGGGTGATGCCGGAGGCTCCGGAGACGGCGATCTGCCGGACATAGCCCACCGCGCTGACTTGCGGCATGCTGGCGATGGCCGCGCGCGCGACGGGCGCAAAGGCCGGCCCGTAGGAGACGAGCAGCATGTCGGGCGCCTTGCTCCAGGCCAGCAGCCGCGGGTAAGCCGAGTCCGTCCGCCGGGCCCCGGCCGCGGCGGCCGTGACCACCCCGGCGAACGTGCCGGCCAGAAGCGCCACGCTTAGCCATGCTCGCCAGCGCCTGCGCAGCTCGGCCCGCAGGAAGACCCATGCCCCGCCCACTCTCCCATCTCCCCACAACGCCATCCCGGCCGAAAGGGTGGGAACACCAAGAACCCCGGGGAGGCCAGCCCGAGCCCCCGGTGCCGGGTCAGGCCACGTCGATGACGACCTTGAGCTGGGCGGGGTCGCGGGCCGCCCGCAGCGCGTCGCCCACCCGGGCCAGCGGGAACCGCGCCGTGACCAGCGGCGCGAGGTCGAGCCGCCGGCCGGCGCCCAGGCTGATGGCCAGGTCGCAGTCCCTCGGCCGGGCGGCCCGCGGGCTGAAGATCGTAAGCTCCTTGTAGTACCACTCGTAGGTGGGCATCGCGTCGGCCGCGGGCGCGGTGATGCCGAACGCCAGCACGGTCCCGCCGGCGCCCGCCAGCCGCATGGCCTGGGCCAGCGTGGCCGCCGTGCCGACGCACTCGACGGCGACGTCCACGCCGCGCCCGCCCGTGGCCTCCCGGACCACGCGGTCGGCCGCCTCGGGGCCGGCTACCCGGGTCGCGCCGAGGCGGAGCGCCAGGTCCTGGTTGCGCCGTGAGCGGGTGATCCCGACGATCGTCTCGACGCCCCGCGCGCGCAGCAACTGCACGTGCAGCAGGCCGGTCACACCGAGGCCGATGACGGCCGCCGTGTCGGCCAGCGAACCCGGCACGGCGGATTGCGCGTGCACGCAGGTGGACAGCACCTGCAGCAGCGCAGCCTCGGCCTCGGGCACCGAGGCGGGGACCGGGTGCAGCCGGGCCTCGTCCACGGCGACGAACTCGGCGAAGCCGCCGTCGGCATCGCGGCCCGCCAGGCCGCCGTGGCGGCAGAGCTGGGGCAGGTCCCGGGCGCACAGGTCGCAGTGCCCGCAGAACAGCGCCGGGTTGACCAGGACGCGCGTTCCCCGGGGGACCCGCCCCGACGGGCCCGGGGTCTCCACCCAGCCGGTCATCTCGTGGCCCAGGATCCGCGGTACCCGGACCGGGACCTGGCCGTCGACGATCGCCAGGTCGGTGGCGCACAGGCTGGCCTGGGCCACCCGGACCAGCGCCAGCCCGCCGGCCGCGGGCACCGGGACCTCCCGGACGGCCACGCGGCCGGGCGCGGTGAGGAGCGCGGCGCGCATCGTGTCGTTCTTCCGGCCCGGGCCGGAGGCCTTCTCCGAAGGTGGCCGCATATGTTCCACTATTCCCGTATATCGCAAGCCAACCAGTGGAGCGTTAAGGATGCCGAAGCTAGAGCCGGTCGGCTTCGTCGGGCTCGGGGTGATGGGCTCCGCGCTGAGCGGGCACTTGCTGCGGGCCGGGTACGAGGTCGTGGGTTACGACATCGCCCCGCACCGCCTCGCCGAGCACGCCGGCCGGGGCGGCCGCCAGGCGGCCAGTCCCGCGGAGGTCGCCGCGCAGGCGCAGGTCGTGGTCACGTCGCTACCGAGCGCCGCGGCGCTGGCCGAGGTCACCCACGGCGACGACGGCCTCGCGGCGTGGGGGGCGGCCGGGCTGATCGTCCTGGAGACGAGCACGCTGCCGATCGAGGTCAAACAGGACGCACGGCAGTTCCTCGGCGCGCGCGAGATCACCCTGCTCGACTGCCCGCTGAGCGGCACTGGGGAGCAGGCCCGGCGCGGGGACGTCATCGCCTACCTGAGCGGCGACGAGGCGGCCAAGCAGCGAGCGGCGCCGGTCGTCGCAGCCATGACCCGCGCCTGCCACGACGTGGGCCCGTTCGGCAGCGGGTCGAAGATGAAGTTCATCGCGAACCTGCTCGTCACCGTGCATACCCTGGCCGCGGCCGAGGCGCTGCTGCTGGCCCGCCGGGCCGGGCTTGACCTGGCGACCGTGCTGGAGGCGGTCGGCGACGGAGCGGGCACCTCGCGCATGTTCGAGGTCCGCGGGCCGCTCATGGCCGAGGAAAGCTACCCGGCCTCCTCCATGCCGACGGCCCTGTTCGGCAAGGACATCCAGATCATCACGGACTTCGCGGGGCAGCTGAGCTCGCCCACGCCGCTGTTCTCGCTGGCGTCGGTGTTCCACCGCGCGGCCCTGGCCCAGGGCCGCGGGAACGACGACCTGGCCTGCCTGTACGCGGTCCTGGGCCAGCTGGCGTCGGCCGACGGGCGCGGCGCTGCCGAGGTACCCGATGGTCATTGACTGGGATGTCCCGGTCGTCATGGACGACGGGACCACGCTGCGGGCGGACGTGTTCCGGCCCGACGAGACCGGCCGCCACCCGGTGATCCTCAGCTGCGGTCCGTACGCGAAGGGCCTCGCGTTCCAGGACGGCTACCCGGACCAGTGGCGGATCATGACGCAGGAGCATCCCGACGTGACGGCCGGGTCCACCGGCCGGTACCAGAACTGGGAGGTCGCCGACCCGGAGAAGTGGGTCCCCGACGGCTACGCGTGCGTCCGGGTGGACTCGCGCGGGGCGGGCCGGTCGCCGGGGCGGCTGGACCCGTTCTCCCCGCGGGAGACCCGCGACCTGTACGAATGCATCGAGTGGGCGGCCCGGCAGCCGTGGGGCAACGGCAAGGTCGGCCTGGCCGGCATCTCCTACTACGCGATGAACCAGTGGCATGTCGCCGGCCTGCAGCCGCCGCACCTGGCCGCGATGTGCGCGTGGGAGGGCGCGGCGGACTTCTACCGCGACGCGACCCACCACGGCGGCATCCTGTGCACGTTCTGGGAGAACTGGTACCCCCGGCAGGTCACCTCGGTGCAGCACGGCGCGGGGGAGCGGGGACCGCGCAGCCGGGTCACCGGCGAGCTGGTCACGGGCCCGGACACGCTCAGCGACGCCGCGCTGGGCCAGGCCCGGGCCGATTTCGGTGCCCTGATACGTGATCATCCGCTGGACGGCGAGTTTTACCGCTCGCGATCGGCCGACTGGGCCAAGATCACTGTCCCGTTCCTGTCCGCGGCCAACTGGGGCGGCCAGGGCCTGCACTCGCGCGGCAACTTCGAGGCCTTCACCCGGGCCGCGTCGCCGCTCAAGTGGCTCGAGGTGCACGGCCTGGAGCACTGGACCCACTTCTACACCAGCTACGGGGTCGACCTGCAGAAGCGGTTCTTCGCCTGCTTCCTGCACGGGGACGAGTCCGCCTGGAACGCCCAGCCCCCGGTGCAGCTCCAGGTCCGCACCCTCGACGGCTTCGTGCCGCGAGCCGAGCAGGAATGGCCGCTGGCCCGGACCCGGTGGACGAGGCTGTACCTGGACGCCGGCCGCCAGGGGCTGAGCCCGGGACGGCCCAGCACCGAGCAGTGCGTGTCGTACCGGGCGGACGGGGACGGGGTGACGTTCACCGGGGAACCACTCGCCCGGGAAACGGAGATCACCGGCCCCGTAGCGGCCCGGCTGTTCGTCTCGTCCACCGCGGGTGACGCCGATCTCTTCCTGATCCTCCGGGTGTTCGCGCCGTCCGGCACGGAATGCGTGTTCCGCGGCGCGATCGACCCGCATAGCCCGCTCGCCCAGGGGTGGCTGCGGCTGTCCCACCGCAAGCTCGACCCGGACCTCAGCACCGAGCACCGCCCCTACCACGCGCACGACGAGATCCAGCCGGTCGTGCCCGGCCAGGTCTACCCGGCCGACATCGAGATCTGGCCGACCAGCCTGGTCATCCCGGCCGGGTACCGGATCGCGCTGACCGTCCGCGGCCGGGACTACTCCCGTCGCCACTCCGGCGGTGCGCGGCTGGGTACCTTCAGCGGCGAGATGACCGGCTGCGGCCCGTTCCGGCACGACGACCCGCGGGACCGGCCGCCGGCGATCACCGGCGGCAGCCAGACCCTGTGGGCCGGCGGAACCAGGGAGGCGTATCTGCTATTGCCGGTGATCCCGGGCGGTCCGGGCTGACCGGGCGACCTGGCCCGGGCCCGGGAAGCTGCGCGCTCCGGTCACCCTGCCGCCCGCAGCGCCCGGCGCGCCACCAGCCGCGACCGGCGTACGCTGGCAGACTTGGCCCTTTTCGTCCGCCTCTGGATCCGAGGCCGGCGGATGAGAAGGTTCACTTGTCGGGCTGGTACTGGGACCAGGACAGGGGATGAACCGGTGGCACATTCCGCACAGACGATCGTGGCTGGTGCCGCGGCGGACCCCCGGTCGGCCCGGCCGGCTGGGCCGCCGCGGCAGAAGAAGCTCCGGGCCGACCCGACCCTGCTGTACGTCATCAAGCAGGTCGAGCTGGCGGCCCGGTCCCAGCTCGATGAGATCTTCCGGCCGATCGGGATGACCGCCCTGCAGTACACGGCGCTGACGGTGCTGGAGCATCATCCGGACATGTCGTCGGCGCAGCTGGCCAGGAACTCGTTCGTGACCGCGCAGACCATGGCGGACATGGTCCGGGCGCTGGAGGAGCGCCGCCTGGTGGAGCGGCACCGCGACGCGGCGGACCGGCGCCGGCTGGTGCTCGCGCTGACCAGCGACGGCCGCGAGCTGCTGCGCCGCTACCGGGGCCGGGTGGCCGCGCTCGAGGAGCGGATGCTGTCCGGCCTGACCGGCGAGCAGGCCGCCGAGCTGCGGCGCAGCCTGGCCATGTGCCGGGCCAACCTCGCCGGGCGCTAGCCGCCCGTCCTCAGGTAGGCCGGGGAGCCTGGAGGAGTTTCAAAGGGCCGTCTCAGTCACCGCGGAAGATTATCGCCGAGCCTGGGGCTTATGAGAGGCTTCGAACCGCTGCCTGCTGCCCAGTTACCAGCCGTGCGGACACATTCGCCGCAGTCTCCGCCCACGCCGCGCCCGGTCGGCGTGCAGGCGGAGATCGTCATTCCGGTCCGGAACGAAGAGCGTGACCTGGCTCCGAGCGTCCGCCGGCTGCATGCCTACCTGCGCGACCAGTTCCCGTTCACCACGCGGATCACGATCGCGGACAACGGAAGCACCGACGGCACCTGGCCCGAGGCCCTGGCGCTGGAGGCCAGCCTGGAGTCGGTCCGGGCCGTGCGGATCGAGCGGCCGGGCCGGGGCGGGGCGCTGCGTACCGTCTGGTCGCAGAGCGACGCGGCCGTCGTCGCCTACATGGATGTGGACCTGTCTACCGACCTGAACGCCCTGCTCCCGTTGCTGGCCCCGCTGCTGTCGGGACACAGCGACGTGGCGATCGGCACCCGGCTGGCCCGCGGGGCCCGGGTGATCCGCGGCCCGCGCCGCGAGATCATCTCGCGCTGCTACAACCTGCTGCTGCACGCGACTCTCGGCACCGGGTTCTCCGACGCCCAGTGCGGCTTCAAGGCCATCAGGGCGGACAAGGCGCGGGTGCTGCTGCCGCTGACCGCCGACACGGGCTGGTTCTTCGACACCGAGCTGCTGGTGCTGGCCGAGCGGGCCGGGCTGCGCATCCACGAGGTCCCGGTGGACTGGATCGACGACGCCGACTCCCGGGTCAAGGTGATCCCCACCGCCGTGGCCGACCTGCGCGGCATCGTGCGCCTGGGCACCGGGCTGGCCCGCGGCACGATCACCGTCCCGGTGCTGGGCGACCCGTCACCCAGCGGCTTGCGCCCGCGGCCGGGTCAGCCGCGGAGCCGGTACGGCTCCCTGGCCGGCCAGTTGGTGCGCTTCGTCGCGGTGGGCGTGACCTGCACCGTGGCCTACGTCCTGATCTACCTGCTGCTGCGCGGCGCGATGAGCGCGCAGGCCGCGAACGCGCTCAGCCTGCTCATCACCGCCGTGGCCAACACCGCCCTCAACCGCCGGCTGACCTTCGGCATCCGGGGCCGGGCCCACGCGGCCCGGCATCAGCTGCGCGGCCTGATCGCGTTCGGCATCGGGCTCGCGCTCACCTCCGGGGCGCTCGTCGCGCTGCACGCGGCGTCTCCCCGGCCCGGCCGGGCCGCCGAGGTGGCGGTGCTCATCCTGGCCAACCTCGTCGCGACCGTGGTCCGGTTCGGGCTCTACCGAAGCTGGGTGTTCCGCGGCTCGGGCCTGGCGGGCCACCGGCCTGCCGACCATCCCGAGCTCAGGCACGGGCCCTACTCAGCCAAGCACCAGGTACTTGACCTATCCGAATAGGAGTCATGGGTGACCGCCACTTCGACGCAACCGGGCCCGGCGCCGGCCGCCCGGCCGGCCCGCCCCAGCGCCGCGGCCCGATTGCTGCGTGCCCGGCCGGGCGATCCGGCGTGGGCTAGGCCGGCGTTACTGGCCCTGCTCACAGCCACCGGCCTGCTCTACATGGCGGGCCTGAGCCGCAACGGCTGGGCCAACGAGTTCTACGCCGCCGCCGCCCAGGCGGGCACGGAGAGCTGGAAGGCGTTCCTGTTCGGCTCGCTGGACCGCTCCAACTTCATCACCGTGGACAAGCCCGCGGGCTTCCTGTGGCCCATGGACCTGTCCGGCCGCATCTTCGGCGTGAACTACTGGAGCCTGCTGCTCCCGCAGGCCCTGGCCGGGGTGGCCACGGTCGGCGTGCTCTACACCACCGTGCGCCGCTGGTTCGGGCCGGTGGCCGCGCTCATCGCCGGGGCGGTCATGGCCCTGGCCCCGGTGGCCACGCTGGTCTTCCGCTTCAACGACCCCGACGCGTTCATCACGTTGATGGCGGTGCTGGCCGCGTACGCCGTGACCCGGGCCATCGAGTCGGGCCGCACCCGGTGGCTGGCCCTGGCCGGGGTGATCTTCGGGCTGGGCTTCCTGGGCAAGATGCTGGCCGGGTTCCTGGCCCTGCCGGCCCTGGCGCTGGCCTACCTGATCTGCGGCCCGCCCAAGCTCGGCCGGCGCATCTGGCAGCTGCTGGTGGGCGGGGCCGCCCTGCTAGCCACCGCAGGCTGGTGGATGGCGATCGTCCTGTTCACCCCGGCCGCCGCCCGGCCCTTCGTCGGCAGCACCACCGATAACAACATCCTCAACCTCACGTTCGGCTACAACGGGCTCAGCAGGCTCACCGGCAACCGCGGCGGAGGGTTCGGCGGCGCGGGCCGGGCGGCAGGCCGGGGACTCGGTGCGGGCGCCGGCGAGGCAGCCCGGGGACTCGGTGCGGGCGCGGGCGAGGCGGCGGGCCGGGGGCTCGGCGCGGCCGGAGGCGGGCCCGGTGCGGGCGGGGCCGGGAGCGGGCCCGGTGCGGGAGCGTTCGCCGGCGCACGCGGCGGCGGTGGTGGTGGTGGCGGCGGCGCGCTCGGTGGAGGTACCGGCATCACCCGGTTGTTCACGCCCGAGTGGGGCGGTCAGATCAGCTGGCTGATCCCGGCCGCGCTGATCGCCTTTCTGGTCATGCTGTGGGTATCGCGGCGGGCCGGCCGGACCGACCGTACCCGCGCCGCCGCCGTGATGTTCGGCGGCTGGCTGCTGGTGGCCGGGCTGGTGCTGAGCTTCATGTCAGGAACCACCCACTCGTACTACTCGGTCGCCCTGGCTCCCCCGATCGGCGCGCTGGTCGGCATCGGCAGCTTCGGACTCTGGCGGATCCGCCACACCTGGTTCGCGCGGGCCGCCATGGCCGTCGCGATCGCGCTCACCGCCGCCTGGGCCTGGGTGCTGCTCGGCCGCAGCCCCGGCTGGTTCCCCTGGCTGCGCGTGGTCATCGTCGCCGCCGCGGTCGGTGCGGTCGGCCTGATCCTGGCCGGGCCCGCGCTGCGGACCGCCTCGGCCCGGAGCCGGATGCTCCTGGCCGCGGTGCCCGTGTCGCTGGCCGCGGTCGCCGTGCTCGGCGGCCCGCTGGCCTACAGTCTCGACACCGCGGCCAGCAGCTACAGCGGGGCGAGCCCGTCCGCGGGCCCGGCCCTGACCGCCGCCGGGGGCGGGCCGGGCGGCGCTCCGGGGTTCGGCCGCGGAGGGTTCCCCGGCACCGGCGCGGCCGGCCGTGGCGGGTCCGGCGACTTCCCGGGCGGCCCGGCCGACGGGAGAACGGGCCGCGGCGAGTCCGGCGGTTTCGCCGGCGCCAGGGCGGGCGGCGGCGGCTTCGGCGGCATCGGCGGCAACGCCACGGTCAGCGCCGCGCTGGCCAAGCTGCTCGAGACGGGCGCCTCGCACTACAAGTGGGTCGCGGCCACCCAGACCTCCGACACCGCGGCCTCGATGGAACTGGCCTCGGGCGGCGTTCCGGTCATGGCGCTCGGCGGCTTCCGGGGAACCGACCCCGCGCTAAGCCTCGCCGGGTTCGAACGGCTCGTCTCCGCTCATGAGATCCACTACTACGTGGGCGGCGGCGGCGGGTTCGGTGGCGGCGGGTTCGGCGGTGCCTTCGCCGGCCGCGGCCTCGGCGACGCGGCCGACGGTCCGGCCGATGGCGCGGCCGACATCCCGGGCCGCGGAGCCGGCGGGTTCGGTGGCGGTGGCGGTGGCTCGGACGCGGCCCAGATCGCCGCATGGGTCGAGGCTCACTTCACCCCGCAGACCGTGGGCGGCATGACCGTCTACACCCTCACCACCCCGAGGTCGGGCTCGTGACCGGCGGCGGGCCGGGCTGGCGAGGCTGACCGCCCGGCCCGCCCGGCTGCCCCGCCGACCCCGGAGTTCCGTCGGCCCCACGTCGGCCAGTAAATGTACCGAAGGGCCGGTAATAGGGGCTGTCGCAAAATCCCGCGTCCGCTCCTTCCAACCACAAGATCTGTTTCGAGCACTCAGGAATCGACACAACATGTAGTGACCGAGATGATCTTCAAGGCTATTCTGCAACAGCCCCAATAGTCGGCCTTTTGGTACTTATGCCGGCGGGCGACCCGCCCGATGAGGCCAGCCGATCATGCTACTATCTACGTACGTAGATAGTAGATGAGGGCTTAGCCGACCGGGGAGAAGTTCGGTGTCCAAGAGCAGCAGAAACCGGCAGCGGGCTCGCGAGAAGATCGCCCAGGCCCGCGCGCTGGAGGCGCGGCGCCGGCGCCGCCGGCTGTGGCTGGGCGGGCTGGGCGCGGTCGCCCTGGTCGCCGCGGCGGCCGTCGGCATCACGCTGGCCGTTACCGGAGGCGGGCAGACCGCAGCCACAGGAGGCGGGCAGGCTGCGGCCGGCTCGCCGGCCCCGAAGCTCGCCCCGCTGCACACGCTAGGCAGCCCCAGGCCCGCGCCGGCCGCCGGCCCGCAGGGTCCCGAGGGCGTCCCGATCCCCGGTGCCGCCCCGCTGGCCAGCACCGCGACGGCCGCGCCCGGCCAGCCGGTCGACGGCATCGGCTGCGAGACCAGCGAGCAGACCCTCTTCCACATCCACGCGCACCTGACCATCTTCGTGAACGGCTCGCCACGCCAGGTCCCGGCCGGGATCGGGATCCCGGGCGCCCGCGCGCAAGACACGCCCGACGGCCCCTTCGTCGACTCCGGGAACTGCTTCTACTGGCTGCACACCCACGCCGCCGACGGCGTCATCCACATCGAGTCGCCCGTCCGGCGCGCCTACACGCTGGGCGAGTTCTTCGACGAATGGGGCCTGCCGCTCGGGCCCGGGCAGGTCGGTCCGGCCCGCGGGCATGTCACGGCCCTGTACGACGGCCAGGTGTACCTGGGCAATCCCCGTGATATCCCGCTGGCCGCGCACGCCCAGATCCAGCTGGAGGTCGGTACCCCGCTGGTCGCCCCGGTATCGATCACCTGGCCGGGTGACCTCTAACGCTCCCGGCCCCGGCGGGTTACCGCGCCGCGGCCCGGCGCCAGGAGATCCCGAAGAACGCACCGCCCAGCGGCGAGTCGCCGATCCGCCACTGGCCCCCGGTGGAGCGCACGATCGGGTCGGCGATGGCCAGGCCCAGGCCTGCGCCCTCCGGTTGCTCGGTGGCGCGGTGGAACCGGTCGAACAGCCGGTCCCGGTCCTTGGCCGGGATCCCGGGGCCGCTGTCCTCCACGGCCAGGGTCACCCGGCTGGCCCGCTGGCGGACGCTGATCCGTACCGTGCCGTCCGGCCCGGCGTACCGGCAGGCGTTGTCGACCAGGACCCCGGCGAGGCGGTCGATCCACTCCGGTGGCGCGCTGATCCAGGCCGGCTCCGGCCCGTCGCAGGCCACCTGGATCTCGATGGCGTGCGAGCGCGCCACCGCGCGGAACCGGTCGGCGCAGCTGGCGGCGATCGTGGCCAGGTCCAGGGGCTCGTTCCCGGGCGGCGGCGGCTGCGAGTCGAACCTGGCCAGCCACAGCAGGTCCTCCACGATGTGGCGCAGCCGCTCGCTCTCCCCCTGGATGCGGACCAGCGCGGCCCGGTAGTCGGCCGCCTTCCGCTGCGCACCCAGCGCGATGCTGGTCTCCGCGGAGATGACGCTGAGCGGCGTGCGCAGTTCATGCGATGCGTCAGCGGTGAACTCGAGCTGGCGCCGTCTCGACTGCTCGACCGGTGACAGGGCCCGCAATCCGATGATCAGTGCCCCGATAAAGACCGCCGCCAGCAGCACCGGCGCCGCGAGCGCCTCGCCCGCGCTGAGCACGCCCTCAATGTGATCTTGCACGGCCAGGCTCTGCCCCGCGACCAGCAGCCCGCCGGGGTAGCGCATGGTGTCCAGCCGGAACGTGCCCGGCGCCAGCCGGGCCGTCAGCGTGGGCTGGCCGGCCAGCGTGCCGGCGGCCGGCAGCTGCGGCGCGCCCGCGCTCAGTACCACGGCCGCCCGGTTCGCGGGAATCCGCCACAGGTACAGCGGCGGCTCGTCGTAGTCATCGTCGTCGTCGTCGGAGGTCACCGCGGCGGAGACACCGGTCTCGCGGACGTCCGACAGCCGTTCTTGCAGCCGGGAGTCGACCGCGGCGACGAGCCTGGCCGCGACGACCCGGTCCAGGACGATCACGCATCCGGCGTACACGATGCCGATGAGCAGGCTGGCCACCAGGGCAATCCGCGCCGCGTGCGCGGCCCCGCGCGGAAGCGGCCGTGGCCGTAGCTTCATGTCCCGATTATCCGGTATCCGACTCCACGTACGGTTTCGATGCGCACCAGGCTGCCCGCCAGCTTGGACCGCAGCCGGGCCACGTGCACGTCGATGGTGTTGGAGCCCATCGCGTCGGCCTCGTGCTCCCAGACGTGCAGCGCGATCAGGCGCCTCTGCACCACCGCGGGCGACCGCCGCATGAGCATCTCCAGGATGCCCAGCTCGGTCGCGGTCAAGGTGGGCCGCTCGGTGCCCACCAGCACCTCGCGGGTGACCGGGTTGAAGCGCAGGTCGCCGACCGCCAGTTCGGGCGACTGCAGCACCCGCGGCCTGCGCTGCAGCGCCCGCAGCCGGGCGAGCAGCTCGCCGAAGTCGAACGGCTTGACCAGGTAGTCGTCGGCTCCCTGGTCCAGGCCGGTGACCCGGTCGGCGGGCGCGTCACGTGCGGTGAGCATCAGGACGGCGGCGGGTGACTCGCGCCGCCGCATCCATTGCAGCACCTCGAGCCCCGACATCTCGGGCATGCGCCAGTCCAGGACCGCGACCGCGTAGTCGTAGCTGCGCAGGAACTGGATGGCCTGCTGACCGTCCGCCACCGCGTCCACCACGTAGCCGTTCTCCCGCAGGCCCCGCGCGAGCACCTCCCGCAACCCCCGGTCGTCCTCGGCCACCAGTACCCGCATCCGCGCCCCGCTCTCACCGGCGCAGCCGACGCCAGATCGGCCTGGGCACCAGCCTGAGCGCGATGGCCAGCACGCCGAGCTGCGACGGCACCCAGACTACGTCGGCCCGCCCGGCCAGCGCCGCCGCGACCGCGCGGCCCACCGCGGCGGGCGTGCTGGACAGCGGCGCCGGGGTCATGCCCTCCGTCATGCGGCCGATCACGAAGCCGGGCCGGACCAGCACCACCCGGACGCCGCTGCCGTGCAGCGAGTCGGCCAGCCCGCGGGCGAAGGCGTCGAGCCCGGCCTTGGCGGCCCCGTAGACGAAGTTGGCCCGGCGGGGACGGACCGCGGCCACCGAGGAGAGCACCACGATCGTGCCGTGGCCCTGGGCGCGCAGCCGCGCCGCCGCGGCGAGCAGCGTCGTGACGTGCCCGGTGAAGTTCGTCTCGACCAGGAGGCCGGCCCGGAGCGGGTCGTCGTCCAGCACGTCCTGGCCCGCCAGGATCCCGGCCGCGGAGATGACCAGGTCCACGGCCCCGAAGGCAAAGGCCTTGTCCAGCACCGCCTCATGGGTGTCAATCGCGGCGGCGTCATAGTGCAGCGTCCGGATCCGGCAGGACAGCGGCTCTGCGGCGGCGGCCATCCGCTGCTCGTCCCGCCCGGCCAGCAGGACCTCGGCGTCGGGCGGCAGCTGCAGCGCGGCCAGGATCTGCTGGCCGATCTCGCTGGCTCCGCCGAACAGCAGCACCCGCCGGTACCCGGTGGCGTTCACTTGTACAGTCCCACGGCGAAGATGACGAGCCAGGCCAGCTCGCTGGAAATCATCAGCGGGTCCCTGGCGATCAGGTCCTCGACCGGCTTGCCCCCGGCCCGGGCCGTGAGCCGGTCGAAGCGGACGAGCGCCGCGGCCAGCGCGAGTCCGCTGGCCAGCCGCCAGGCGCGCCTCCAGGGGTCGGGTTCCGCGTGGGCCCACAGCAGGTAGGCCAAGATCATCGCGCACGCCACGGCCCGCTGGCCGAGCCGCAGCATCGGGCCGCTGTACCAGCGCATGACCGGGCGGTGCCGGGCCGCGTCCCCGTGCAGCATGGTGAGTTCGGTGTATCGCTTGGCGATCGCGACCATCAGCGCGCCGAGGCTGCACACGAGCAGGAACCAGGCGGACGGGGGGATGTGCGTGGCGATCGCGCCGCCGATGGCGCGCAGCACGAAACCGGAGGCCACGAAGGCCAGCTCGACCGCGGGGATGTGCTTGAGCGCGACCGTGTACAGGGCCGAGAGGGCGAGATAGACCCCGATGACCACGGACAGCCGCGGCTCGCCGATCACGAGGCCGGCGGCCAGGCCGGCGGCGATGCCGAGCCCGGCCAGCGCCAGTGCGTGCGATCTGGGCAGCCGGCCCGAGGCCACCGGGCGGAACCTCTTGACCGGATGCCGCCGGTCACGGTCGGCGTCGACAACGTCATTGACGAAATACACCGCGGCCGACGCGGCGACGAAGGCCGCGGCGGCCACCAGGGCGTAGGCGAAGCCGTCGTCCCGGCCGAGCGTCGCTCCCGCCAGGGGCGCGGCGAAGACCAGCAAGTTCTTGGGCCATTGGCGCGGCCGCGACGTCTGGCCGGCCGCCGCGAGCCAGCGCAGCGACGCGGGGTAGCGCGCGGGCAGGGGCCGGGCCGCGGCCAGCGCGCTGGCCTCGCCCGGGGGCGATGTCACCGTGCGTAAACGGCCGTGAAGTCGCGGCCGGTGATCGAGTAGTAGCGGTTCGCCGCCTGCATCTGGTTGGGCAGCAGGGCCACCGGCGTGGGGTTGGCCGGATGGTGCTTCGGCAGGTAGTACATGTACGACATCCACTCGGGGTTGATGTCGAGCTGCATGGCCGTGACGGCGCCGGCTCGCTTGAGCAGCGTGGCCAGCTCCCGCACGTTCAGGGCCGGGCCGTAGACGAAGATGATCCGCCCGTCCTGGGTGATGCCGATGCCGGACCGCCACACGTAGTACCCGCCGCCGAGTGTCGCACCCCAGCTGCTCTCCACGTTGCTGTCGACCGATCCGGGAATCCTGCCGTTGTCGACGATCAGGTGCAGGTTCTGCCGCACGCCCACCACGTCTGGGGTCATCCGCACGGTCTGTCCCCACACTCCGATCGCGATGTGCCCGTCCTGGTAGTACACGATGGAGGCGACGCCCTTGGTCAGCGTGCCGGCGGTGGCGCCGTTCAGATAGAAGCCGCCGTCGGACTGAGCGATCTTGAAGCCGCTGTTGAACGTCGCCAGCAGGCCCAGGCGAGTGCCCGGCGCGATATAGGGCAGGGCCTTCCAGTTGCCCGGACCCGGGTCTTCGGAACCTGGCCGGAGCTCGAACCGGACCAGGCTCTGGCTCATCGAGGCGATGCCGGCCACGTAGGACGAATACACGCTGCTGGCCCGCAGGTAGGTGCCGTAGATGGCGGGTGTGCCGTGCACGGTGGCGAGCACCCGCCACTGTCCTTCGCCGGGCAGCGGCTTGCCGGCCAGCGACTGCAGCGCGGCCGGGGGCCCGAAAGACTGGGTCGCCTGCGGCTTAGCGGGCCTGGTCGCTCGGGCGGCTCCCGGGGCGGTGAGCGCGAAGGAGGGCTTCCCGCCGACCTTCGGCGCCCGGTAGGTGAGCCACTCCCCGAACGTCACTGCCGGCCCGAGGTAGTGGTCGCGAGCCCATTCGGCGAGCCGGTCCGACACCGTGCCGCCGCCGGGCACGGTCAGCGCGTTTCCTACCGACCAGGCGACGACGGCCAGGAACGTGGCCACCAGCCCCAGCGTGATGCGCACCCACATCCGCTGGAGCAGGGGGCGGCGCTTCCGGCCGCGGGGCGGGGCGCCGCTGGGCTGGCGGCCGCGGCGCCTCCGGCCGCCAGGCTGGCTAGCGGGGGGCGGCCGGCCCCCTGAGGGCTGGCCCGGGGGTGGTGGCTGGCCGCCGGGCCGGCGGGGGCCAGGGGGTCGGCTGCGGGGCTTCCGGTCACGGCGCTGGGGGTCGATCAGCGTGTCGGCCGGGTCCCGGCCGTGGTCCGGCGCGCGGCGGTAGCGGGGGTCGGTGCGCGGGTCGGCCAGGTTCGGGTCGTGGTCCGGCGCACCGGGGTAGGGAGAGCCGGGCGCGAGGTTCCGGTCGTGGTCCGGCGCGCCGCGGTAGCGGGGGTCGATCGCTGGGTCGGCCAGGTTCCAGTCGTAGTCCTGCGCGCCGCGGTAGCGGGGGTCGGCGGGCGGGTCGGTCCGGTCCCAGCCATAGTCCGGGGTGCCCTGGTAGCGGGGGTCGGCGGCCGGGTCGGTCCGGCCCCGGTCGTAGTCCGGCGGACCCTGGTGGCTGGGGTCGGGCGCTGGGTCGGCCTGCTCCCAGGCGTAGTCCGGCCCGATGCGGTAGCCAGGGTCGGTCGGCGGGTCGACCTGGTCCCAGTCGTAGTCCGGCGCGCCGCGGCCTGGCGGGCCATCTGGCCCGGGTCTGACCGATCTGTGCACACGCCCTCCTGCCGCATGGACCTCTTGGTGCTCGCAGGTCTACCCGGCCAACATGACGAGAGCATGACGTCCCGGGAGCCCGTTGGTGCTGCTGTGCATTCTGCCTGGTCGAGTCGGTTCGGGGTGGAATTCAGCGTGGCGTGGCGGGGGTGGAGTGGTCCCAGTCGGACAGCAGGGTGCGGATTCCGGTAACCAGGGCAAGGGGATGGTCAAGCATGACGTGATGGCCGGCGGCGGGAATCTCGATCACGGGGGCAAGACGGCCGAGCCGGTCGTACATGACCTCGCTCATCTGCGGCGACAGGATGCCGTGTTCCGCGCGGAAGAGCGCGACCCGGCAGTCAAGCCGGGTCAGCAACGCCGGCGTGAGCTGGTGCCGGGCGAAGACGCGCGGGTCGAATTTCCAGCTCCACCCGCCGTCAACGGCCCGGATCGAGGTTGCGGCCACGTGCTCGATGACGTACGGCAGGCCGGGCTGGTCGGGGATCGGGTGAAACCGCGCGATGGCCGCCTCGGGCGACGGATAGACCACCAGGGGGCCGAACGCGCGCCGCTCGCGGGCGGCGCGCTCTTCCGGGGTGATGTCCCGCACGGGGGAGTCGATGGCGACGGCCCCGGCGATCCGGGCACCGAAGATGCCCGCCGCCCGCAGCGTTACGAAACCGCCCATGCTGTGCCCGATGACGGTGGGCGGGGCGTCGAACCCGGCATCGGCGGCGACCGCGAGCACCTCGTGCGCCCACTGGTCGAGGCTGTAGGCGTCGCGGCGTCTGCTGTCGCCGTGCCCGGACAGGTCGGGAGCGACGACCTGGCGGCCGGTCGCCAGGAGCGGGGCGATGTGGTCCCACCAGCGGGCATGGGCCGCGCCTCCGTGGACCAGCACGATGCCACCGTCTCCGCGCTCGCCATACGTCCGGTAGGCGATCGTGGTCCCGTCGACCTCCACCGTCGCATGCTTGGCCGGCGTGCCGATAGCGGTGGTGAACCACGCCGGCGGCTGGGCGGGATCAGAAGATTCAGGTGAGGCCATGCCCAGAAGCGAACCAGATCCCGGCTCCGGCCACGCAACCAGGGCTCCGCGCCGGGCTCGCGGCCAGAAGTCGGCAGGCCGGGGCCCGGACGCCGGAGCCCGGTAAGCGCTGGCCGTGGCCGAACAGCAGGAAACCGAGCAGCAGCACGGCCAGCAGCACCGCAATCGCCGCCGCGGTCCAGGCCCCGGCCCGGTTCCGTGGCCAGCCTGGCCGGCGCTCGTCCGGCGCACGGTCACTTCGATCCCCGGACACGGGCCGCGGTACGGGCGGCACCGGGAGCTCGAGCGTCTGCGCGGGCATGGTCTCGGTGTGGGACAGCCCACGGCCGGGCCTGACGGCCGAGTTGATAACCAGGGCGATGGTCGAGTCGTCGCCACTGCCGGCTGAGGACGCGCACTGCGCGGCCCATCCGGGCACCTGAGCCGCGAACCAGTCCTGGTCATGATCAAGCCCGAAACTGGCCAGATCCGCCGCCACGTCCGCCTGCCAGGGATCTTGCACTTGCGCGTTGCCGAAGCCGTCCGTGGCCAGGAGCGCGGCGAACAGGGGCCGCCCGGCAAGCTGAATCACCCCGATCCGGAAGGCGGCGCTCGCGTCGTCCTGGCACAAGCTTGCGGTGTGACTCCGGTCCGGCCCGCCGTCCCCGGGGACCGGGCTCATCGCCCTGCCGTCCGGCGCCACGGCGACGATGTTGCCGTCGCCGATCTGCGCGAACACCGCGTGGCCTTCGGTGAAGGCGCCGATCAGCAAGGTCGAGCCGTAGGCGGTCTGCGGCGGCAGTCCCAGCTCGGCCAGCACCGCGCGCTCGGCCGCGGTGAACTGATCGTCGGCCAGGTCCGCGGTGACGGCGGCATTCCACCCGGCCACGATGCCGGGAACCAGCCCGCGCCGCGCGCCCTGCTTGATCTCGGCCGGGCTGCCCGATATGCCCCCCGACCAGTCCCGCACGGCCGCGATACCCGCGGCGACGGCCATTTTCGCGCCCCGGTCGCTGCGGAAGTGCCGCGGGTCACCGTGCCCGTCGGCGACGGCCACCACCAGCAAGGCAGATCCGCCGGGCAACGTCAGCAACTGGTGGGCTACCGCGTCCTGGTTGGGGCGCCCATCCTCGGCGTGCGCAGCACCGATGGCGCTGGCGGCGTGAACCTGCCACGGGAACGCGTAGCCAGACGCACCGGGTGCCCCGGTGCCACCCCGGACCGTCACCGCTCAGCAATCGGCGAGAATAATCACGTGAAGTGGCCGTCGGGCAATACCGCCGCCAGGCATCTGCCCCCAGGTCTTAGTCCTGGTATACAAGCCACCCATGCTGCCCCCTAATACACGACGAAAGTATTCTCTGCCCTAACCTGACGGCACGAGAGCATTTTCCGTCAGGAGCATAGGCGCCGGGCCGGGCATCGACCCCCAGCCGGCCGCCTATCGCCTCGGTGAGGCCGCGGGCCTCGGGCTGCCCCTGGCCCATCGCGGCGGAGGGGCTCGAGCCGGTGCCCATGGGCCTGCTGGTGCCCTGCGGCGCGGCCCCGGGTTCAGTGCTCACCGCGATCCTTGATCGGCAGGCAGTCGTCTGGGCCGGGCGAGACCAGGTAAGTTCGTATACCACGCAGGGCGGGTTGGCGCAGGAGGCGGGAACTCCGGCCCGAGTGGTTTTGAATTGAGGAGCACTGGAATTGAATGCTAGGCCACCTCTTTTCATAATATCCGGCCCGAGCGGCGCGGGAAAAGGCACCGCGCTGGACTGGATGGTGCTGTCCGGGCTGGTGCGGCGAGTGCCCACGTACACGACCAGGCAACCCCGTCCCACGGAAAGGGACGGGGTCGAATATAACTTCGTCACCGACGAGGCCTTCGCCAAGCTTCGCGAGGAAGGGCAGCTGATCGAGTACACCCGCACCTACGCGGACAGCTACTACGGATCACCGCGCGAGCTGCTGTCCAGCCACGACCCGACGCCCCTGGCCGCCGAGCTCGAGCCGACCGGCTACGTCAAGGTCCGCGCGATGTCTGCGCGCCGCGTCATCGGCATCTTCGTGACGACCAAGACCGAGAACGAGCTCAGGTCACGGCTCGCGGAGCGGGGCCAGGCGCGGGACGCCGACAACCGCCTGCGGGTCAGGAGCCTGCAGCAGACTTGGGCCTGGGTGTACGACTACATCCTGGTGAACCAGGACCGGGACGAATTCCTCGCGGAACTCTCAACTGTCGTCAACAGCGAGCTCATCAGGTCACGCGGGTTGCAATACATCACCGAATTGCAGCAAGAGGAATCGGTCCAACCCTATTAGGCCATTCCATGATCGTGGATCATTTGGCCGCGCATCTCGCGGGTGGTGGTTCCGGATACCCGGTTGGGCGCATTGGTGGTGCGGGTGTCCCTCGGCAACGACGGACAGCCCCTCGTCGGGGGCTGTCCGGAAGACGGGGCCTGGTCCATTTACTTACAGGCCACCGAGCAGGTCGCGCAGGGCCTGGGTGTAGGAGTCGAGCGCGGCCCGGCCCTGGTCGGTGAGCGCGACCGTGGTGATGGACACGGTCCCGTTCCTGGTCTTCTCGCTGGTGAGGTAGTCGGCTTCTTCGAGCTTGCGCAGGTGGATGATCAGGTTGCCGGGGGTGAGCCCGATCATGTCCTGCAGCCGGGTGAAGGACAGGGTGTCGCCCTCGGGCAGTGCCGCCAGCGTCGCGACGATCTTCAGCCGGGTGGGCACGTGGATCAGCGGGTCGAGTCCGTCGTCGTTCATGGCGTACCGTCAGGCGCGCTGCTGCTGCCAGGCGATGGCGGCGGCCATGCCGAGGAGCATGACACACAGGCCCACGGCGGCGACGGCCCAAGACCCGGCCGGCCCGGCGAACGCGCCCACGATGCCGAGGACGACGAGGGCGAGCCCGGTGCCGACCGAAGGCCAGTTTGCCCGTGCCGCTGAGATAGCCGCCCAGGCCAGGCCGGGGATGACCAGCACCGAGGTCGGGTACCAGGCGAAGCTCACCCCGGCGGCGCCCAGCCCGACCATGACCACGACCGCGGCGACAAAGGCCACCACCAGCACCATGATCTCGCCCTGGCTAAACCGGGATCGCCCGCTGACCCCGGCGACCGCGTGCCTGCGGACAGCGACCGTTGCGGTGAAGTTGACCACAATGAACGCGATCAGGACGGGGATGTCCGCAGCGGTCGGGCCCCGGTAGGGGTGCTGGCCGCGCACCGAGAGCCAGATCGCGCCGAGGGCAGCCAGCACCAGGACCGCCCTGGTCGCCAGGAGCCACGGCGGGGAGGGCTCGAACTTGCGGCGTGCCTGGTGGGTGGTCTGGTCCAGCAGGGCGGCGGCCTGCTGGGGGTCGAAGGTGCCGCCGTTGCCGGCGGTGGCGGTGTCGGGTGGGTGGTTCATGGTGTCTCCCTCATCGACTCTATGCCATAAAGTAGACCCTGCTTTATGGCGTAAAGTCAAGGGTCCGGCCGAAGAACTTTATGACACAAAGTTCGGTGCGGTGCCATGATCGAGGCGTGGCACGCTCGTTCGAGGACCTGGTGGCCGAGGCCGAGTCCGCTCCGGTGGACGGGTGGGACTTCTCCTGGCTGGACGGCCGGGCCACCGAGCAGCGCCCGTCGTGGGGCTACCAGCGCCTGATGGGCGCCCGGATGGCCGGGTCGGCTAACGCGCTCGACATCGAGACCGGCGGCGGGGAAGTGCTGGCCGGGGTGCCGCGGCTGGCGGCCCGGACGGCGGCCACCGAGTCGTGGCCGCCGAACCTCGCGCGGGCGGCCAGGCTTCTACGCCCGCGCGGCGTGGCGGTCGTCGCGGGCGCGGACGACCCGTCGCTGCCGTTCGCGGACGGGGTCTTCGACCTGGTGGTCAGCCGCCACCCGGTGGACGCCTGCTGGGAGGAGATCACCCGGGTGCTGCAGCCCGGCGGCACGTACTTCTCCCAGGAGGTCGGCCCGCGCAGCGTCTTCGAGCTCGTGGAGTGGTTCCTCGGCCCGCAGCCGCCCGCGAGCGAGCACAGCCGCCATCCCGACAAGGCCCGGGCCGCGGCCCAGGCGGCCGGCCTGGAGGTCGTCGACCTGCGCCCGGAGTCGCTGCGCACCGAGTTCTTCGACATCGGCGCGGTGGTCTACTTCCTGCGGAAGGTGGTCTGGATGGTTCCCGGCTTCACCGTCGGGCAGTACCGCGGCGAGCTCAGGGCGCTGCACGACCGGATCGAGAGCGAGGGGCCGTTCGTGGCCTACGCGACCCGCTTCCTCATCGAGGCCCGCAAGCCCGCCTGACGGCCGGGCGCCGTGCGCTGCGGCCGGATCACGGCCGACGGTTGCGCATCATTCGATGGGCTGGTGAGCGACGGCCGGCGGCTGGCGCCCCGCGAACAGCCAGCCGCCGGCCGCCGCCAGGACGGGCAGGCCGACCAGTACCAGGAGCAGGTCGGGCCCGGGGAACAGGTCGGCCGCTCCGGTGAGCACGGCCTGCCAGGCGTAGGCGAACACAGCCAGGTAGGCCACGACCGTGCCGAGCAAGGCCCCGAGCAACCCGAGCGCCCCGGCCGTGGCGCCGGTGATGTTGCGGCGGGTCCGGGCGCTGGCCCCGGTCGCGGTCAGGGTGCGCAGGTCGCCCGCTGTCTCGCTGCGGATCAGGCCGATGGTCATGGCCAGCACGCCCAGGGCGACCAGGACGCCCGCCACGGTCGCGTCGTTGCGCACCTGGCCCAGGGACGGGGCGCTGTCTTTGGTCTCGATGGTCAGGCCCGCCGCCGCGGCCACCCGCCGGGCGCTGTCGACCTGCAGCGGCGTCAGCGCCTTGGGCGTCTGGATCAGCCAGGCCACCGTGGCCACCCGCATCCGGAGCTCGCGGACGGCATAGTCCGTGACCAGCAGGTTGGGGTCGGAGACGTCGGGAGGCAGGCTGGCAAAGGTCTGGATCTGCGGAGTGGGGATGTTCCGGACATTGGTGGGGTTCGCGACCAGGTAGTTGGCGGACCGCAGGAGCAGGTCGGACGTGCCCGCGAGGCCCGGCCGCGACGTGATGACGGCGGTCGTGGGCCCGATCGTGCCGGGGGCGATCCCGTAGTGCCGCAGCAGGGCCGGCGTGGCCACGTAGAGGTCGATGGTGCTCTGGCCGGCGGCGTCGACCCGGATCAGGCCGACATCGGTCGGGGCGACGGGCGTCTGCAGGGCGAGAACGTCGCGGGTGCCGAGCGCCGCGGCGATCGAGGCCGCGGCGGCCCGCCCGGCGGCGCCCTGCTGCGCGGTGGGCAGCACGCGGGCGCTGCTCGTGCCGGCGTTGTTGCCCGGGGTGTACACGATGAGCTGGTCCGCCGGCAGGTTCGGGCCGATGTAGTCGAGCCCGTCGGTGTAGCGGTTGCTGGCCAGCAGCGCGATGAACATCGCGATCAGGACGGCCAGGCTGGTCGCGGCGAGCGCCGCGCCGGACCGGGCCCGGTAGCGAGCCAGGTCGCGCAGGGCGATGCGGACCGAGACCGGGGCGTTGCGGGCGACCGGCTCCAGCCGTGCGATCACGACGGGGGCCAGGAGCACCAGCCCGGCGATGGTGGCCAGCAGGCCGCCGATCGTGTCGAGGTTAGAGGAGTTTCCGCTGCCGCCGAAGCCGCCGGAAAAGGCCAGGAGCAGGATCCCGAGCGCAAGCAGGGCCAGGCCGAGACGGGGCGTTTGGTGTCCTTCTCTGGGTTCGACGGGGCGTCCGGACAGCGCCGCCACGACCGGCACGTCGGCCACGGCGCGGGCCGGGCGCCGGGAGGCCAGCGTCGCGGTCAGGATCGCGAGCGCCATCGCGGTCGCTACCAGCCACCACGGCATGTTGGTCCAGACCACGCGGTGATCGGCGCTGGCCCCGAAGTGCGGGGCGTAGGCGATCCAGGCGGCCAGGCCGATCACTGCTCCGGCCAGCGCCCCGGCTACGCCGACGACGATCCCGTTGGCCACCATGACCAGCCGGATGTTCTTGTCGGTGGCGCCCAGCGAGGACAACATGCCGAGCGAGCGCAGCCGGCGCTGGGCCAGCACGGTAAAGCCGGCCACCGCCACCAGGCCGATGAAGAACAGCCCGACCACCGCGAACGCGAGCGCGATGAACGCGGGGGAGAGCCCGCCCGGCGGCTGCGGGGTCAGCGGCGTCGTGCCCGGCGGGAAAGTGAACGTGGCGAGGCTCAGCGGGGTGGAGTCGAACAGCACGGTCACCTGCCCGGGCGCGGCCAGCTGCCCGGGCGCGACGAGCGCGAAGTCGTCCAGCAGGTTCTGCGGGTTCTCGACCAGGCCGACCACACGCCAGGCGCGGCCGCCGGAGCGCCAGACGCCGCCGATACCGACCCGGTACGTGGACGCCAGCGGGCCCGACATCGCCACCTGGCCCGCGCCGTGCGGATAGTGGCCGGAGACCAGCGCGAGCATCGGCCGCCCGAAGGCGCCGTCTGGGTTCTGCGCCCGCAGCTGGGCTCCCTGGACCAGTCCGGTGGCGAAGGTCTGGTTCTCGATCACGTCGACCGTGCCGAAGTGCGCCCGGAGCGCCGCGATGTCCGCGGCCAGGTGCGTGTCGTTACCGGGCAGGTTGATCAGCGTGTTGGCGGACCCGAACCCGCCGTTGGCGGGCAGCGGGGTGTTCGTGCCGATCGCGGCACCGAAGATCGTCGCGGCGACCGCCACCGTGATCAGCGCCAGCACCAGCAGCTGCTGGCGCCACTCGCGGCGGAACAGCCGCCACGACCAGCGCATGATCGCCCGGCGGGCGGGCGCGCCGCCGCCGCCGCGCTCGGTCGGCCGGTCCAGGACAGCGGTCACTGGCCCGGCCCAGACCTCGGATGACCGGACTGGAGCAGCGACTCTGGGCCCGGCGGCGGCAGGGTCTGGTCGACGATGCGCCCGTCCCGGATGAATACCACCCGGTCGGCCCATGAGGCCAGCTGCGCGTCGTGGGTGACGACCACCGCGGCCGTGCCCCGCCGGCACGCGGCGACCACGAGGCGCATCACCGCCTCCCCGCTCACCGAGTCGAGCGCGCCCGACGGCTCGTCGGCCAGCAGCAGCTGCCGGTCGCCCACCACCGCGCGGGCGATCGCCACCCGCTGGCGCTCACCGCCGGACAGCTCGTCGGGGAAGCGCGACGCCTGCTCGCCGAGCCCCAGCTCGTCCAAGGCGGCCAGGCCGGCGCTGCGCGCCTTCCTGCTGCTGACCCCGTCGAGCTCCAGCGGAAGCGAGACGTTCTCCACCGCGGTCAGGCCGGCCAGCAGGTTGAAGTCCTGGAACACGTAGCCGACCGACCGCCGCCGCAGCCGCGCTTTCTCGTTGCGTGACATCTTCGACAGCTGGGCCCCGCCGACCAGCACCTGTCCGCTCGTCGGCTCCTCGAGGCTCCCGGCGATGGTCAGCAGCGTGCTTTTGCCCGACCCGCTCGGGCCCATCACCGCGACCAGCTCGCCGGCGTCGACCGACACGCTGGCGTCCTGGAGGGCCTGCACTTCGGTCGGGCCCTCCCCATAGATCTTCGAGACGTGGCGCAGCTCAAGGAAGCTCATCGCCGTATCCCCACTCTCCGCAGCCTCGGCAGCGCCGCAGGCGTCGAGGCAGGCGGCTCGGGGTCGGCCCGCTTGAACCGGCCGTCGGCGGTGTCGAGCCAGCGGATCACCGAGTCCAGGCGGAACAGCTCGGCGTCAACGGCCAGGGCGAACTCGAGGTCGAAGCTGGCCTCGTCCTCCTTCAGGCGCGTCCACTGCTGCATCAGCTCCACCAGGTAGCGGCGGTGCACCTGGATCACCTCGTGCACGTCGACGCCGGGCACCCGCCAGGCCACCAGGATCTTTATCACCAGCTCGTCGCGCGGCGGCAGGCTCAGGTCCGGGGGCGTGCGCAGCCACGCCGAGAGCTCGTCCTCGCCCTCGGCCGTGATCCGGAAGCCCTTCTGCGGGCCCTCGTCCCCGGCGCCGTCGGACTCGACGAGCCCGTCGCGCTCCAGCCGTTGCAGCGTGGTGTACACCTGGCCGACGTTGAGCGGCCAGACCTCACCGGTTCTCGCCTCGAACTCCTGGCGGAGCTGGAGGCCGTACTTGGGGCCCTCGCTCAGCAGCGCGAGCAAGGCGTGCCGTACGCTCATGATGGTATCAAACTGAGGATCATACTCAGTATACTAGGAGGCCGGACCTGGCCACGTCAATCCGATCGCCCCGGCCACCGAGCCCGAAGCCGAGCCCAGACACAGCGCCGCGGCCGCCCCCCAAGAGACGGCCCGACGGCTGAGACTTGTCTAACTGCGGAGGGTCATGCTCCCGTTGCCGGTTGATCCCACCTTGACGAGATCACCTGAGTAAATGGCACCTTGGTGTACGTCTCGGCAGCCAGCACCGCCTGACCCGGAGGAGCTGCGAACCACCCTGACCGATGCCCTCATGGCCATCACGGCCCGCTTGCTCCATGATCACGGAAGTGATCAGCGGCGTGACTAAACCTCCGCGAGCCGGGCCAGATTCCGAGTGCTGCCTCACTCGCAGTCGGCTTGGCCGAGGTTCTGGCACGAGTGGGCCTAGACGAGGCTTCGGGACAGCTGGGCCCAGACACAGCGCCGGGGCCGCCCCCCAAGAGACGGCCCCGGCAGCTGAGACTTGCCTAACTGACGACGAGGGTTTCCGTGCCTGTTGACGTCAGGTTGTTGGCGTCACCTGAATAGACGGCCTGAACCGAGTACGAGCCCGCTGCGAGGGTCAGCGTGCACGTGCCGAGGTTAGCCCCCCCGCCGTCGTAAGTCAGGCCAGCCTTACTGCATGTGCCGATGGTGGTAGCTCCCTGCGTGACCGTGAACGTTACCGTTCCCGTGCCGCCGGCACTGGGGGAAATGTTGCCCTTGTCCTGGCCAACCACGGTTGCCGTCAGCGTCACGGAACCATGAGTGGCCGTCGCCGGGGTAACAGACGTAGTCGTGGTTTCGGGTACGACCAGCTCGTGTGTACCCGTCGATGCCGAGCCGGAATGTGTCGAGTCACCCGCGTATGTTGCCTCGTAGAAGATATCTCCGAAGGTGCCAGCACCGGGTGTGACATTGCATGATCCTGCCCCGTCTACGAGCGTAACAGTGCAGGAGTAGGAGGAAGGAAGCCCTTTAGGGCTGCTGGGTGCGACAACCACCGTTCCGGCCGGAGTGCCGACTGCCGAGCTCACGGTCACATTAACCGTATATGGATCACCGGCGTGAACGCTGCCTGGGTTGGGGTTGGTGATGGTCGTAGTCGTGGCGTGCTTCGTGGAAGTCGGATTCACGACGTGCACGCGAGCGATGTTCGTGGACGGCTTGTGGGCGGCGTTACCCAGATAGGTGCCCCGCACCCAGTAGTTGCGAGCCTTGAAGAACTTGGTGTTGCAGGCCGCCGATCCGTGGTGCAGGCGCGCACTGCACAGCCGCACGCCGTTCCACGTGAACAGAACCCTTCCGCGCGGGAGCGTCGCCGACTTGACCGTCGCGGACAGCCGCACGGTCTCACCGACCAGGGCCGTCTTGGGGCTGACCGATACGTGGGTCGTGGTGGCGTGCCTGGTCCCTGCGGACGCTGCGCCAGCCATCATGGCGCAGGCGGTGGCGGCCACGGCCGTCACCGACAGCAACCGGATAGCCCCGGCGCGGAAGTGGTGACCGCGAGGGTTGCTGGCCGCACCCTGCGGCCGGTTGGATCTCATGCGCGTTCCTCCTGGTATCCAGGCCGATGGAAGCATTGAGTGCGAGCGCGGCCATCGGGTGGGTGCTCCCCAGGAACCGCGTTTCCCTCAGGGGTTGGACGCCCGGTAGGAGTCGGCCGTTTACGCCCGCTTCCCCTGTTTGTCAATCTGTTACATCAGGCTGGCCTGGTGCTTCCGCATCGTCGGGCGCCAGGGTCGGCCGGGCCGCGGCGAGAACCCCCGTACCCCGCCATATCCGGCCATCCTGTGTGTCTATGCAGCGCACGGGCGCTGGCGTAGGATTCTGCCGGGTAATTGTCCGTACCAATGCACCTGAGGTGCCGCTGATGGCGTCGGGATCGGGATCGGCCGCGCATCCCCGGCTGCCGCCGGCTTCCGGGTCGCCCCCCGGTTACCCGTTCCGGGGACCCGGGCTGCTGGCCCGGGTGATCCCGTTCGCGGCGGTGGCGGTCCTGGCCGAGGCGAGCCTGGCGCTGCCGCCCGGACCGCAGTCGCAGCCCGCGCTCATCGCCAGCGTGCTCCTGCTGCTGGCCACCGCGGCCGCCTTCGCCCTGCCCTGGCCGCGTCTTCCCGGGTGGACGTCGGTTTTGGTGCCGCTGATTTATACCGGATCGGCGCTGGCGCTCATCCTGGCCGCGGGCACGACCTCAGGCGTGGGCATGGTCCTGCTGATCCCGCTGCTCTGGACCGCCTTGTTCCACCGCCGGTGGGAGTCGGGCTGCGTCGTGGCCGCGATCGTGGTCGTCATGGTGATCATCTCGCGGCTGCCTGTGGCCGTGGACGACCCCGTGCTCGCCCGCCGGGTGCTGCTGTGGGGATCACTCGGCGTGCTGATCTCGGTGGCGACGCACGGCCTGCGGGACCGGATCCGCCACTCCCAGGAAGAGCGGGCGCGGCTAGAGGACCGGCTGCGCGAGATCACCGTGATGGAGGACCGGGAGCGCATCGCCGCTGACCTTCGCGACAAGGTCATCCAGCAGATCTTCGCGGCCGGGCTGGCCCTGCAGGGCGCCGCGTCGCTGACCACGGAACGCGAGGTGCGCCGGCGGGTCGAGTCTTCGGTAGCGGATCTCGACCGGGCGGTCCGGCTGGTCAGGCAGGCGATCTTCGGCCTGGAGCATGAAGCTCCGGACCGCGGCCTGCGGCTGGACGTGCTTGACCTGTGCGGCAGGCTGACGCTCGCCCCCGAGGTCACCTTCACGGGCCCGGTCGACGGCGCGCTGCACCCTGTGGCCAGGGCCCAGTTGCTGAGCCTGTTGCACGAGACCCTGGGCCTGCTCGACCCGCAGTCGGTCCCGGCCCGCGTCAGCATCGCCGCCGGCGACGATTCGTGTGAGGCCGTGGTCGAGGCCGGCCTGAGGCCGGGCCTGGCCGCGAAGGACGACGGATCCGCCGGGGAGCTTTCGTTCTTGCAGGACGCCGCCGTCCGGGCCGGGATCCGGATCGATATCGAGCCCGTGCCCGGAGGCACCCGGCTGGCCTGGCGGTTCCCGCGCCGCCCGCCGGTCGGCGCGGCGAGCTCCTAGCCCTTCCCCCTGGCCGAAGGTGACCCGAGAGAGGACCTTTGGCCCTCGCGAGCCCCCGCCAGCGCGCGGTAAGAGGGGTGATGAAGGGGGCCGAAATGAGCGAACCGGAGCCAGGCGCGAAGCAGATCAAGGTGTTCCTGCTTGACGATCACGAGATAGTCCGCCGCGGCGTCAGGGAACTACTGGAATTCAACCCCGACATCACGGTCGTGGGCGAGGCGGGGACGGCGTCCTCCGCGCTGGCGCGCATCCCCGCGCTCCACCCGGACGTGGCCGTGCTCGACGTGCGCCTGCCCGACGGCGACGGGATCACGGTCTGCCGGGACATCCGGTCCAGGATGCCGGAAGTCGCCTGCCTGATGCTTACCTCCTTCGGCGACGACCAGGCGATCTTCGACGCGATCATGGCCGGGGCCGCGGGTTACGTGCTGAAGCAGATCCGCGGCACCGACCTGGTCGGCGCGGTCCGTACGGTGGCTTCCGGCGAGTCCATGCTGGACCCGCAGGCGGCCAGCCGGGTCATGAGGCACATGCGGGAACAGGCGGCCCGGACCGATCCGCTGGCCGGGCTCACCGGCCAGGAACGGCGGATCCTGGAGCTGATCGGCGAGGGCCTGACGAACCGGCAGATCGGGGAGCGGATGTTCCTGGCCGAGAAGACCGTCAAGAACTACGTGTCCACGCTGTTCGCCAAGATGGGCATGGAACGCAGGACGCAAGCCGCCGCGTACGCGGCCCGCGCGTTCCCCGACGAACAGCACCCCCAGCCGGAGCACCAGGGCGGGTAATCCGCGGGTGTTCAGCGGCGGGTGGTCCAGCGCGGGCCGGTCAGCGCCCAGGCGGATTCCCACGCCGCCAGGCGCCGCCGGTCGAGGGCCAGCCGGCACAGCCAGTAGCCGACGATCAGCGCGATCCCGGCGCCGCAGGCCGCGGAGATGGCGATGACGATCGCGGTGAACAGCACCACGGTCGCGCCGGGCGGCGGAGCGATCGGCTCACCGGACCTGGTCACCCAGATGTGGACCCGGGTCCCGGCGGGCGAGCCCCAGATGCCGGGCGCGGTCTCCGTGGTCAGCCAGCCGGTTACCTGCTGCCCGTCCGGTGCCCGCCAGTGGGCCAGCGCCTGCCCGTCACCGGTCACGCCGCCGTCGTACGGCCCGTTCTGGGACAGCACCGCCACATCCGGGCGCAGGCGAGCCGTGGCCGCACGCTGCGAATGGTAGATGGCCGCGCCGAAGATGGGCGCGGCGGCCACGGCCACCAGGAACGCGGCCAGCAGCAGCAGCACCACGGCGCCTTCGAACCGGTCGGCGGGCCGCCGTAGCTTGTTACGGCCTATCAGCAAGCGCGCCAGCCGCCGCCACGGACTGGTCGCCACCCGGGCCTCACCAGCCATGATCATCACCTCCGGCGGTTCCCCCCTCTCCTAGTGTGAGGCACTATCGCCGCGAACGTGCAGGGGCCTTGGTCACTTGGCTGACGCATCGTCCGGTGCGGCCGGATCGGCCGCCGCCCGGCCCCGGCGGCGCCGGTCGGCCTAGCTGGTCAGTGTCTTCTTCGGGCGGACCACGCAGAACTCGTTGCCCTCGGGGTCGGCCAGGACCGTCCAGGACTCGGCGCCGGTCTGCCCGATGTCCACCCGGCGCGCCCCCAGCGCGATCAGGCGCTCGATCTCCTGGTCCCGGTCCTCGGCGCTGGTGGTCAGATCGAGGTGGACCCGGTTCTTCACCGTCTTCGCGTCGGCCACCGGCATGAAGCACATGCCGACCGGGGCATCGTCGTCGGGTCCGATGACGATCTCGTTCTCGCGCTCGGACAGGACCGTCCAGCCCAGCGCCCGCGTCCAGAACCGGGCCAGCCCGGGCAGATCATGGGTGTCCACCACGACGTGGTGCAGTCTCACCGGCATGCCACCCAGTGAACCCTTTTCATCCTCGCCATACCGGCGAGTTGGCCGAACCTGGTTCGGTACCGTTGGTTCTGCTGCGTCGTCCGGCCGGCGGCCTGGGTTGTCCGCGAAGACAGTAGCGGCAATCCTGTCATGTAATGGGCTACTGGCGATGAGGACACCGGCGACATGCGCATTCCCGTCCGCGTGACGGTCATCGCCGCCGCGGGCGGCATCATTGCCGGAGCCGTGACCGCCTGCTCCGCCGCCGGGCCCGCGCCCGCGTCGGCCGCCGAGCATCCTCGTTCCTCCGTCACCCCGGCCCGGCCCGCCGCCTCTCCGTCCCCGAGCACCGCGACCGGGCCGGCCGCGGCGGCCGTCCAAGTGGTCGGCGCGCCCCGGGGGGTGAAGGCCAGGGGAGCGGTGCTCGCCGACGCCACCACCGGCACGGTGCTGTGGAGCCGGGACTCCGGCACCGAGCGGCCGATCGGCAGCATCACGAAGGTCATGACCGCGCTGGTGGTGATCCAAGCCGGAGACCTGGGCCGGGAGATCAAGGTACCGGCGGCCGTCATCCCCTACGTGGACAAGTACGGGGGCAACAGCGCGGGCCTGCACCCCGGCGACGTCCTGACCACGCAGCAACTGCTCGAGGCGATGCTGCTGCCCTCGGGCTGCGACGCCGCCTACACCCTGGCCACCGCCTACGGCCCGGGCATGCCGGCGTTCCTGGCCAAGATGAACGCCACCGCGCGGCAGCTGGGCATGCTGCACACGTACTTCACCAGCCCGGACGGGCTGCCGTACCCGACCGAGTACTCGACCTACTCCACCCCGGCCGACCTGCTCACCCTGGGCCTCGCGGCGATGAAGCTGCCGGTCTTCCGCTCGATCGTGGCCCAATCCTTCTACCAGATCCACAAAGGCCCCGGGCACCACGCCTACTGGTGGAACAACACCAACGACCTGATCGGCACCTACCCGGGCGCCGACGGCATCAAGGACGGGTTCACCGACGCGGCGCTGCACTGCCTGCTGTTCGAGGCCACGCGCGGCAGCCTGACCCTGATCGGGGACGTCCTCGGCAGTCCCGCCACTGGTATCGCCTCCGGCGCTCAGAACGCCGCCCTGGTCCTGAACTGGGGATTCAGCCTCCCGCGGACGCGGCCGGGGTAGCACCGGGCAGGCCCCGGAACGGGCCGCTCGCGAGAATGGCCGGCCCGGGACATGCCGTCCGGGGAACGGGCTGTTGTTCCGCAGGATGGCAAGCGGCCTGGCGAGGACGCCAGCGTCGCGGCATGATCGGTGACGTCAGGTGCCCGCCGGTGGGCGCCGCGGCCGGTGGGAGGGCGGATGAAGACTAGGGCAGCGGTCCTGCGCGGTGTCGGCAAGGACTGGGACGTCATCGAGCTGGATCTCGATCCGCCCAAGGCCGGGGAGGTGCTCGTGCGCTTCGTGGCGTCCGGGCTGTGCCACTCCGACAATCACCTGCAGACCGGCGACATCCCGGTCAGGTACCCGATCGTCGGCGGCCACGAGGGGGCCGGGATCGTCGAGGAGGTGGGCGCGGGGGTCAGCCGGCTGAAGCCGGGCGACCACATCGTCTGCTCGTTCCTCCCGGCCTGCGGCCACTGCCGGTTCTGTGCCCGCGGCCAGACCAACCTGTGCGACCTCGGCGCGCTGTTCGTCGACAACTGCCTGCCCGACGGCACGTTCCGGTTCCACGCCGACGGCCAGGACTTCGGCCAGATGTGCCTGCTGGGCACGTTCTCCCAGTGGTCGACGCTCTCCGAGCACTCGTGCATCAAGGTAGATGACGACCTGCCGCTGGAGACGGTGGTCCTGGTCGGTTGCGGCGTGCCGACCGGCTTCGGCACCTCGGTCAACCTCGGCGGCGTGCGCCCGGGCGACACCGTGGTGATCTACGGTATCGGCGGCGTCGGCATCAACGCGGTGCAGGGCGCGTCCATCGCCGGGGCGATCAACGTCATTGCGGTGGACCCGCTGCCGAACAAGCGCGAGATGGCCGAGGAACTCGGCGCCACGCACAGCGTGGCCGACGCGGAGCAGGCCCAGCAACTGGTCACCGAGCTCACCCGCGGCGTCGGTGCCGACCACGCCCTGATCACCGTAGGCGTGGTCACCGACGACGTCGTCGACGCGGCCTTCGCGGCCATCCGCAAGCGCGGCACCGTGGTCGTGACCGGGCTGGCCGGGCCGGGGCAGAAGAACATCCACCTTTCCAGCTTCGAGCTCACCCTGTTCCAGAAGCGGATCGAGGGCGCGCTGTTCGGCGGGGGCAACCCCTTCGATGACATCCCGCTGATGCTCGACCTGTACCGGGCCGGGCTCAAGCTGGACGAGCTGATCACCACCAGGTACCGGCTGGACGATGTCAACCAGGGCTACCAGGACCTGCTGGAGGGCAAGAACATCCGCGGCGTCCTGATCCACGACCACTGAGCGCCGTCCGCGGTCCGAGGCCGCAAATGTACCGTTAGGCCGGTAATAGGGAGTTCCGTCAAAGGCGATCATGCGCCTACCGTGCCGTCCTCCAGGTTCAGCGCACCGCCACCAGGGGCGGCGCGGCGTCGGGAAGCGCGCTCGCCACGTCATCCCTCCTCGCCCGGCGCGGACGGCCGGTCCGGCCAGACCCCGATGTGGTCCGGCTGCACCTGCAGCCGGACCCGGTCGCGCATGCCGAGCCGGCGGGTCATGTCCCGGGGCAGCTGCACCCGGCAGGCCCGGTCCAGCACCGCGTACTCCACCGCGACCGCCGCGGCATTGCCCTGCTCATCGGGCTCGGCGTCGTGGCGGAGCGTCTCTGAGCTCGTCCGGCCGTCGCGGATCACGACCGTGCGCCGCACCTGCCCGGAGACCGTCGGATCGTGGGTCACGACCAGGACCGTCGCGCCGAGCTCGGCGTTGGCAGTCTGCAGCGCGGCGAACACGTCGGCCGCGCTGTCCGTGTCCAGCTCGCCGGTCGGCTCGTCGGCGAGCAGCAGCCGGGGCCCGTTGGCCAGCGCGGTGGCGATCGCGGTCCGCTGCTGCTCGCCGCCGGACATCCGCTGGGGAACGCGCCCGGCGCAGTGCACCACGTCGAGCGCATCGAGCAGGTCGGCCGCCCGCCGCGCGCGGTCCCGGCGGCGCACCCCGGCCAGTTTCATGGGCATCAGCACGTTCTGCAGCCCGGTGAGATACGGCAGCAGGTTGCGGGCGGTCTGCTGCCAGATGAACCCGACGACCGACCGCCGGTAGGCCAGCCGCTCCCGGCCGGACAGCAGGCTGAGGTCATGGCCGTCCACCCGCACCGCGCCCGCGGTCGGGCGGTCGAGCCCGGCCAGGATGTTCATGAGCGTAGACTTCCCGCTGCCCGAGGCGCCGATGATCGCGGTCATCTCGCCCTCGGCCACCAGCAGGTCCAGCCCCTGCAGGGCCTGGACCTCGACCCCCTCCCCGGCGTAGATGCGGACCACGCGGTCGCACACGATCAGGGCGCCCACGCCGTAGGCCTCACGCTCCCGCCGCCGCTCCGCGTCGAGCTTGGCGATCCCGCCCGTTTCGCCCGCGACCTGGCTGCTCATGCTGTGTTCCCCGGTCACTTCCCCGCTCCCTCCGTCATGCCGGTCACTCGCCCGCCCGCAGCGGCCGGGCCACGCCGCGCCGCCGCGCGATCAGGAACTGGACGGCCAGCGCGAGCCCGGCCACCAGGATCAGCCCGGTGGCGCACGCGACCAGCGGCAGCGGCTCGGTCCTGAACGCCACACCGCTCGCCGAGCCGGTGAAGGCCGACAGGCTGATCGACGGCGCGATCAGCGGGCCCAGCACCCACGCGCAGGTCACGCCGCCCGCGATCGCGGCCAGGACCGGCGGCAGCGTCTCCATCCCGGCCAGCCATCGGCCCTGCCCCCGGCCCAGTCCCATCGTGGACAGCCGGGCCAGGGTCATCTCCCGGGACGGCGCGCTCATCAGCAGCGAGATCAGCAGGATCAGCGCGCTGAACGCGGCCGCGGCCGCGGCGGACGCGGTGATCGTGGCCTGCGCGGCGGCCGGCAGCGGCGCGCCGGTCAGGACGGACAGCGCGCTGTCACGGAAGACCACTGAGGCGCCGGGCAGATCGCGCCTGACGACGGCCGCGAGCCGGCCGGTGTCGAGGTGCGGGCCGACCACGAGAATGACCGACGGGGCCGGCGCCGCAGCGCCGAGCGCCCAGGCCGGCAGCACCACGAAGGGGCCGGCCGGGACGCCGGGAATGGCGCGGGCCAGGCCCGCTGGTCGCACGGTGAGCGGCCGGCCGCCGACGGTCAGGCGGGCCGGGCCCGGGGGCAGCTGCGTGGCCGCACCCGCCGACACCAGCGCCGGCACCGGCCCGGGGCGCCGGGCCAGGGACGCGGCCGGGAACGCCGGTGCCGGGGTACCGGCGACCAGCGCGGCGTAGGCGGCCGGGTCCAGCAGGGCCACGGTGAGGTTGGCCCCGGAGGAAAGCGTCCCGGTGGCGACCGGCACCGCCGCGGTCCGCGCCACGCCCGGCACCGCCGCGATCTCCCGCTGCACCGCGGGCGTGGCCGGCCGGGATGAGGCGGACGCGTAGATAACCGCGTCGGCGCCGACCTGGCTCCAGGACTCGGCCACCTCGCCGCGGTGCACCGCGTCGTCGATCATGGTGCCGAACGCCACCATCGCCAGCGCCAGGACCAGCGCGAACACGACCGCGATGGCCCCCGGCACGGTCCGCGTGGCCTGTGAGAGCCCGACGAACGCGCTGACCCCGGGCCGGACCCGGGCCAGCCGCAGCAGCAGCCGGAGCAGGACCGGGTAGACGTGCACCACGACGATCGCGGCCAGGACCGCCACCAGCACCGGCGCCGCGCTCGAGTACACGTCGACGCTGCCCGCGGACAGGCCCTGCCGCCTGAGCACGATGATCCCGCCCACGGCGGCGGCGGCCAGGCCCGCCTCGGCCACCAGGCGCCGGACCACCGCCATGCGGCGCGACGCCGCGGCCGGGGCGAAGCGAGCCCTCCGCCGCCGGCCGCCGCCGGCGGAGCGCAGCCGGGCGACGACCACGAGCGGCACCCCGCCCAGCGCCGCGGCGAGCGCGCACCCGCCCAGCCACCAGGAGATCGCGGTGCTCCCGCCCGGCGTCAGCAGGACCGCCAGCCCGGCCCCGGCCGCGGCGGAGGGCAGCGTGAACGCGGCCGACGAGGCCAATGCCCGCCCGGTGACCTGGCGCAGCGACGCTCCGCGGGCGCACATCACCGCGAACTCGGGGCCGCGGCGGGCCGCCACCAGAGCGGCGGCGAGCGCGACGGCGACGATCCCGATAGCGGCCAGGCTCACGAACAGCAGGCCGAGTACGGCGCCGATGGCCTGGTCCTCGGCGGTGAACCCGCTCAGCACGGGGAGCAGCCCGCTGCTGAGCGGGACCTGGGTGGCCAGCGGGCCGCTGATCTGCTGCCCGGCGCCGTTCCGCACCATGCCTCCGCCGGCGAGCGCACCGCTCAGCCGGTCCGTAAGCGCCGGGACCTGGCCGGCCGACAGGTGCGCCAGCGCCAGCGGGACGGCCCAGGAGACCTGCATCGAGTCGGTCGGCACCGAGGCCTGAAGCACCGGGACCTCGGCCGGGCCGATAAAGCAGGCGCCGATCCAGTACGGCGACGACGCCGGCGGAGGCGTGAAGTTCAGCGCCGGGGCGGCGGCGATCGGGTCCACCCCCCAGAACGCCGAGGCGGGATCGACCGGGGTCACGATGCCGGTGACCTCCAGCGTGACGTCCGCCCCCATCCCGAGCCGCGAGCCCGGCCGGAGCCCGTACCGGGCCGCGGTGGCGCCGGTGACCGCGATCCGCAGCACCACCTGCCCGTTGCTGGTCGCGCCCTGCTGCGGAAGCCGCCCGGCGGTCAGGCGGCCGTAACCGGTCAGCTGGTCCCGGTAGAGGATCTCCATCTCGGGCGGTAGCGCGCTGGCCGTCCGCGGTCCGGCCCCGGTGACGGTGGCGTAGGCGGCGGACAGGCCGGACCAGAACGGGCGGGCCAGCGGCAGGCCCTGGCCGGCCAGGCCGGCGGCCAGCTGGGTTCCTGCAGTCGTCAGGTCGGCCGCCGTGAACGGCTGGCCGCTGAAGTCGACGTCGAACGTGAGATAGGAGAGGTTGCCGAGCACGGCCGTGGACGCGGCAGGGACCGTGGACAGGGTGCGCCGCAGCGCGGTCGTGCGGTGGCTCACACTGAACCTGGGCAGCGCCACCGAGATCGCCACGGTGGCGAGCACCAGCAGGGCCAGGCCCACGCCGGCCACCGCCCCGGTGCCGGCGATCTTGACCCAGGCGCCGCGCGGCGACGGCCGGGGCCGGCCCGGAACGCCGTCGAGGCGCGCGTATCGCGCGGTCATGACCCCTCCGCCGCGCCCAGTTCCGCGGCCGGGTCGGGCCGCCGGGCCAGGCCCGCGCCGGCCAGCAACCCGGCGGCGGCGGCCGACCCGCTGAGCATCTGCTGCACGGTCAGCGTGATCGCGCCGATCCCGCGACTGCCTCCACGGTGATCGGCAGGAACCCGCCCAGCAGGTGCTCTTCCAGACTCATAGCCGCCGCACGTTGCTGGTCATCGGCCGAGGGCTCAGCTACCGGTGCACTGTGGGCTGGCTTGAACCAGCCACTCCACGATTGATTTCCGCCCAGTAGCCTGCTGGTAACCGAAGCTGCTGGTAGTGACGATCTGGACGCCAGCGCCGCGGGGGATAGCCGAGGGGTGGACGAAGATCCCGACCGTGAACGGGCTCCCACCCGTGACCACGTTCTGCGCCTGGCCTTCCCCGCCGCTGTATTCCTGGCACGGGTTGCCCTTGAAGTGGAGGAGGTCTAGGAAGGTTTCGCCGCTTTGCAGTGTGCCGAAGTGGACGCTGGCCGGGACGCCATCCGCGCGGAGCCTGCTCTGCAGTCCGGCCGGATCGCGGAACTCGCGGATTTTGACAACGACCGTGCCGTCGGCCTGCTTGACTACCGTCCAGGCCGCCAGCTGGGCACGAGCGGGAGGGCTGGGCTGATGGCTGGCGGAGCCGAAGACGCCGGACAGGCCAAGACCAAGGACCGCTGCCACGCTAGCCGCGCCGGCGGCGATGCCTGCGGCCAGCCGCCGGTTCGCCCGTCTGGGGTGATAGTCGCGCTGGAGCAGCCGCTGGCGGGCCTGGTCCAGGCTCTCGAAGTCGGCAGCGGTCCTGGCGAGGGTCCTGCGCAGTTCATTTTCAAGTTCGTCGGTGAGCATCAGCTGTCTCCGTTCATGATCTGCGGCTGACGGGCCCGGTGGCAGGCTGCCGGCCTGTGGTAAGGATCTCGGCCAGCCGATCCGCAGCGCGGGATGCGGTGCCGGTGACCGTCCCGCGCGATGAGCCGAGGATGCCGGCGACCTCGCGGACGGGCAGGTCGGCCCAGTAGCGCAGCACCAGGACAGCGCGCTGACGCGCGGTCAGTTGCGCCAGCGCCCAGCGGAACTCCGCGAGGTCATCGACGTGCCGCAGGGCACGCGCCGCGTCTTGGTCAGCAGCGTCGATTCCGGCGTGCTGCTGTGCCAGCTCCGCCTCCTGCCGGGACCGGCGTTCAGCATCCTGCAGTACCAGGTTGATCAGGATCCGGCGGGCATAGGCCGCCGGATGATCCATCGACCGTACCTGGTTCCACCGCCGGGCTACCCGCAGGAAAGTCTCCTGGACCAGGTCCTCGGCCTCCCTGGCGTCCCCGGTCATCAGATAGCCAGTGCGCAACAGAGTGTCCGACGCCTCGGCCGCGAAGCGTTCGAACTGGCGCTTCGCTGCCGCCTCCCTGGCCCACTCCATACCCGTCTCCCGCCGCCCGGCCCTCGTCCTCACCTATATAAATCCCGCCAGCCCGCCAAAGACTGCGCGTAACCCACTGGTATTTTTATTTTTTGGCGGGAACGGGGCCTGTTACTGCCGAGGTCACCCACCGCATCAAGGACGCGGTCAGCGCTCTTCCCCCCGCCCAGCGCCAGGCCGCCGAGGCCTACTACCTGACCGGCCTCACCCAGGCCGAGACGACCGCCCACCTGTGCATACCGGCCAGCGCCGTCAAGACCCGCCTGCGCAAGGCGCGCGCCGCACTGCGCGCCAGCCTCCGCGACTACCGGCCAGAACCTCCGCGACTACCGGCCAGAAAAGGCCCACGGCCATGACCACTCCCGTGGTGCCCGTGACCATCAGCGGTGTCCTCAAGCGCACCGGGAGCGACTCCGCGATAGCCTGCGCGCCGGGGTCGCGGGCGCGAGCGCGGCGGCGGCACGTCGGTGCGAGGCGGTCGCGGGTGCTGGCGACGGGTCAGGCCCGCGAGCGCGACTCCTCCAGCGCGCGCGCCACCAGCACCCGGGCCAGGTGCTCGCGGTAACCGCTGTCGCCGTTGATGTCGGTGGGCGGGCTCGTGCCCTCGGCGGCGTGCGCCGCGGCGTCGCGCGGCCCGGCGCCCGCGGCCAGGGCGTGCTCGACCGCGCTGGCCCGGACCGGCGTCTGCCCCATGTTGACCAGGGCCACGCGGCCGCCCTGCACCACGACGCCGACGATCGCCCAGTCGATGGCGCGCTTGGTGAACTTCTGGAACGACCACTCGTCGGCCGGCCGCGGCTTGGGGATGCGGATCTCGGTCAGCAGCTCGCCGGGCTGCAGCGCGGTCTCGAACAGGCCCTGGAAGAACTCGCCCGTCCCGATCTCGCGGCTGCCGCCCTGTCCGCGGGCGACCAGCGTCGCATCCAGGGCCAGCATCACCGCGGGCAGGTCGGCCGCGGGGTCGGCGTGCACCAGGGAGCCGCCGATCGTGCCGCGGTGGCGGATCTGCGGGTCGCCGACGCGGGAGGCCGCGTGGGCCAGCAGCGGCAGCTCGCCGGCCAGCAGGCTGGACCGGGCGAGGTCGTCGTACGTGGTGAGCGCGCCGACCAGGATCTGGCTGTCATCGTCGCGGACGTAGCTGAGCTCCCCGAGCCGGCCGATGTCGATCAGTACCTCGGGCACGGCCAGACGCAGCTTCATCAGCGGCAGCAGCGAGTGCCCGCCGGCCAGGAACTTCGCGTCCTCGCCGTCTTGGGCCGCCAGGCTCAGGGCTTCGTCGACCGACCAGGCCCGCTTGTAGGTGAACGGCGCCGGGATCAACTGGACCGCCTCTCGCTCGCCGCCGGGGCCGCGGACAATATGGCCCTGACGATGTTGTGGTAACCGGTGCACCGGCACAGGTTGCCCTCCAGGGCCGACCTGACCTCTTCCTCCGTAGGCGCCGGGTTCTCGTCCAGCAGCGAGACGGCGGCCATCACCATCCCGGGGGTGCAGAACCCGCACTGCAGCCCGTGCTCGGCATGGAACGCGCGCTGCACCGGGTGCATCGCGCCCGAGCCGTCGGCCAGCCCCTCGACGGTCGTCACCTCGCGCCCGTCGGCCTGGGCGGCGAGCACGGTGCACGACTTCACCGACCGGCCGTCGAGCAGGACCGTGCACGCCCCGCAGGACGTGGTATCGCAGCCGACGTTGGTTGCGGTGAGATTGGCCACGTCGCGCAGGAAATGCACCAGCAGCGTCCGATCGGGCACGTCCGCCTCGATCTGGCTGCCGTTGACGGTCACGTTGACCTTCACTTACTTTTCTCCGCTCTCTTGCGCCGCGCTGATCGCGGCCCAGACCCGCGCCGGCGTGGTCGGCATGTCGATGTGGGTGACGCCGAGATGGCTGACCGCGTCGACCACCGAGTTCTGCACGGCCGGGGTGGCGCCGATCGTCCCGGCCTCGCCGATTCCCTTCGCGCCCAGCGGGTTGATGTTCGTCGGCGTCTCGCTCTGCAGCAGCTCGAAGCTCGGCAGCTCCGCGGCGGTGATCGCGGCGTAGTCGGCGAGCGTGGCGGTGAGCGGGTTGCCGTCGGCGTCGTACATGAACTCCTCGAGCAGGGCCTGGGCGACCCCCTGGGCGATCCCCCCGTGCCGCTGCCCCTCGGCCAGTACCGGGTTGATCACGGTCCCGGCGTCGTCCGCGGTCACGTGACGGATCAGCCGGACCTTGCCGGTCTCGGTGTCAACCTCGGTGACGGCCAGGTGGGTACCGAACGGGAAGGTAGGCGCGCCCGGGGCGAACCGCACGAACGCCACCAGGCCGTCCTCCCCGGCATGGGTCGCCACGTCACCCCAGCCCCGGCCCGTGGCCGGGTCGCCCCGGACCTGCCAGGTCCCGTTCTCGGTGTTCAGCTCCAGGTCATCCTCGGCGGCCTCGAGCATGTCCGCCGCCACCCGCCGCGCCTGGTCCTTGACCTCCAGCGCGGCCTGGTGCACGGCCACCCCGCCGAGCTGCAGCGACCGGGACGCGTACGTCCCGACCCCGTCGGGGATCAGGTCGGTGTCGCCGTGGATCACGGTGACGTCCGCCATCGGGATGCCCAGATCGGCCTCGACGAGCATGGCCCAGGCCGTGTGGTGGCCCTGCCCGTGCGCGGAGCTCCCGGTGTACACGGTGGCCTTGCCGTCGTCGTGTACCTCGAGCCGGGCGGTCTCCCCGGCCGCCGCGTCCGCGGCCGTGATCTCCACGTAGCTGGCCAGCCCGAGACCGAGCTGGACCACGTCGCCCCGCTCGCGGCGCCGCGCCTGCTCGGCCCGCAGCTCGCCGTAGCCGGACGCGGACAGCACCTTGTCCAGCGCGGTGACGTAGTCGCCCGTGTCGTACACCGCGCCGGTCGGCGTGGAGTACGGGAACTTGTCCGGCGCGATCAGGTTCTTCCGCCGCACCTCGCCCGGGTCCATGCCGATCGCGCCGGCGAACAGGTCCATGGCCCGCTCGATCGCGGCCGTCGCCTCTGGCCGGCCGGCGCCCCGGTAGGCCGAGATCGGCGTGGTGTTGGTCACCACCGTCCGGGCAAAGGTCTGCACGTGGGGAATGTCGTACGGGCCCACCGCCATCAGCTTGGTCAGGAACGGCAGGAAGCCGCTCATCCGCGGGTAGGCCCCGGTGTCCTGGACGACGTCGAGCCGGTAGGCCAGGACGCGCCCGTCCGAGGTCCCGCCCAGCGTGACGGTGTGCTCCTGGGCGCGCCCGTGCGTCATCCCGACCAGGTTCTCGCTGCGGGTCTCCACCCAGCGCAGCGGCCGGCCGGTCTTCCGGGCCGCCCAGGCGACCACGAGCGCGTCCCGGTCGGCGCCCACCTTGGCGCCGAACCCGCCGCCGACGTCGGGGGCGATCACCCGGATGGTGCCGGGGTCCATGCCGAGCGCGCCGGCCAGGATGAAGCGGGTGATCTGCGCGTTCTGCGTGCTCACCCAGTAGGTCAGCTTCCCGTCCGCAAACACGGCGGCGGCGGCGCGCCCCTCCATCGGCATCGGGGCGAGCCGCTGGTTCACGATGGTCTGCTTGATCACCGCGTCGCAGCCGTCGAAGATCGCGTCGTCGGCTTCCGCGCCGGACGCCACGCAGACGTTGGAATCGGTGCCCTCGAACAGCAGCGTCTCGGTCTCCAGCGCGGTGCCGATGCCGATCACCGCGGGCAGCGGCTCATAGTCCACGCTGACCAGTTCGGCCGCGTCCTCACCCTGGTAGCTGTCGTTGGTGATGACCACCGCCACCGCCTCGCCGACGTACCGCACCCGGTCCACGGCGAGCAGCGGCTCGGACCACACGCCGCCGAGCGGCATGGGCGCACCCTCGGCGACCTCCGCACCCTCCTCCGGCGGCGGCGGGGGCGTCAGGTCGTCCATGTCCTGGACGGTGAGCACCGCCACCACCCCCGGCGCCTCGCGCGCGGCCGAGGTGTCGATGCCGGTGATCCGCGCGTGGGCGACCGGGCTGCGCACGAACGTGACTCGCGCCGCGTCGGTGAGTTCGGGCACCCTCAGGTCCTCGACGTAGGTGCCGCCGGCCGTCAGCAGCCGCGGGTCCTCGGTGCGCACCACGCGGGTACCCAGGATGCTCATATAGCTTTCCGCCTTCCGGTATTTGACGCTGCGCCGCAGTTCCTGGCGGCCGCGAGGGCCCCGAGGCGCCGCAGCGCTTAAGCATTCTGACACCGGCCCGAGGGCAGGTACAGCCCTCATCTATCAGGATTCCTGCTGCTCATGGTGGTCTCGTTGTACCTACCTCAGGTCGGCGCGATATCTACGTATCCGGGATCAGCAACGGATCAACACCTTCATCACCCGGGCCGGATTGCTGATCGCGAATCGCATCGCCTCGGGCGCCTCGTCCAGGCCGAATTCGTGGCTGATCAGCCGGCGGACAAGCGCGCCGTTGCGCTCGGTCACGGCCACCGCCTCAGCGAATTCCTGCTCGCCGCAGCAGCTCACCCCGAGCAGGTCAAGCTCCTTCTCGGTCAGGACGCCGACCCTGACCGGCGCCTCCTCGTTCGACATCCCGACCTGCACCGCGCGCCCGGCCGAGGCGACCATGACCAGCATCGCCGCCGTCGCCGACGCGGCCCCGGTGGCCTCGAACACCACCGGCGGCCCCGCCGGGCCGGCCCACCGGCGCGCGAACTCGATCACCTCGTCCGCGCTGCGCCACGGGTGCGTCTGCGCCCCGAGCTCGCGGGCCAGCGCGAGGCGGCTCTCCTGGAGATCGATCACCAGCGTCTCGGCGCCGCGTTCCCGCGCGACCAGGCTGATGCACTGCCCGATCGGCCCGGCGCCGAGCACCACGGCGCGCTCGCCGGGCTGGACCGCCGCCCGGTTCACGGCGCGCACCGCGATGGACACCGGCTCGGCCATCGCCCCGATCGCGGGATCGTCGACGGTGATCGGGAACACCTGCCGCTGGCCGATGGCGAGGCGCTCCTGCAGGCCCCCGTCGAGGTGAATCCCGGTCAGCGTCAGGCGGTCGCACGCGTTCGGCCGCCCGGCGCCGCACGGGTAGCACTGCCCGCACGGATGCAGCGGCCACACCGCGACGCGCTGCCCGATCCCGAGTTCCGCGCGGCAGCCAGGGCCGGCCGCGGTGATCGTGCCCGCCAGCTCGTGCCCCTGGATCCTCGGGAACTGCGAGCCGCCCGCCGCGGCCGACAGCTCCCCGGTGAAGAAGTGGTAGTCCGACCCGCAGATCCCGACCGCCTCGGGGCGGATCACGACCTCGCCCTCGCCGGGCGGCGCGGGCTCGGCACGGTCCAGCACCGCCATCGAGCCGACGCCGTCGGTGACCGCTGCGCGCATCTACGAGGCTCCCGGCGAGTCGGCGCTGCCGCGCAGCAGGTACGCCGACCGGAGCAGTTCGGGCTGCTCGCGCAGCTGGATGGCCAGCCCGGAGAACCGGAGCCTGCCGCCCTCCATGACATGCGCCTGGTTGGCCAGCCCCAGCGCGATGGTCGCGAACTGCTCGATCAGCAGCACCCCGATCCCGGATCCGGCGACCGCGCGGATCCTCGGCACCAGCCGGTTGACGACCACCGGCGCCAGCCCCAGCGAGAGCTCGTCGATCAGCATGTAGCGCGGCTCGCAGACCAGGGCCTGGGCCAGCACGACCATCTGCTGCTCGCCGCCCGACAGCATCCGGGCCGGGGCCGACAGCCGCCGGGCGATCTCGGGGAACAGCTCGAGCACCCGCTCGCGCCCGGCCCGGGCCTGATCGCGGGGCAGGGCGTAAGTGGCGACGCGGATATTGTCCTCAACGGTCAGGTCGGGGAGCAGGCGCCGGCCCTCGGGGACGATCGCGATCCCGGCGGCGCGGATCTGCTCCGGCCGGCGGCCGGCGAAGTCGCGCCCGTTCAGCATGACCGAGCCGGCCTGAAGCCTGAGAACGCCGCCCACCGCCAGCACCAGGCTCGACTTCCCGGCCCCGTTCGGCCCGAGCAGGGCGGTCACCTCCCCGGCCGGTATCTCGATCGAGACGTCCCTGACCACGGTGCGCCGGCCGCGCTCGACGGTGATGCCCTGCAGCGCGAGCGCTGTGTTCTCTATGCGCCTCCGGGGCGCTGTTTCTTCCGCTCGCTCGCCTCCGGGCGCTTTAATCCGCCGTCTTCCCTCCTCGCTCGGGCACTCGTTCCTCGCGCCCTCGCTCGTCAGTCCAGACGGCGGCGCGCCCTTTGGCTCGCTCGCGGCCAGGCTCCCTTGCTCCTCGGTCCGGTCGGCACCGCCCTCCTTTGGCTCGGTCATTGGACCTCCGCCGTACCCAGGTAGGCACGGATCACCCGCTCGTCCCGCAGCACCTCGGCGGTCGGCCCGGACGCCACCAGCTTGCCGAAGTCGAGCACGGCGGTGGTCTCGCAGCAGGCGGACACCAGGCTCATGTCGTGATCGACGAGGATCGTCAGCGCGCCGGCCTGCTCGGGGATCCGGCGGATCACCCCGCTCAGGTGCTCGGTCTCCTCGTCGGGCAGCCCGGCGGCCGGCTCGTCGAGCAGCACCACCTTCGGCCGCCCGACCACGGCGCGGGCGACCTCGACCAGGCGGCGCTGGCCCGCCGCGAGCGTGCCCACCTTGGCGGACGGGTCGGCGTCGAGCCCGACGAACGAGATCGCGCCGAGCACGTCCTGGCGCCTGGTGGCGCCGCCCAGCCGGGCGTGCTCGTGGATCATCGCCACGTTGTCGAACACCGACAGCTCCTCGATGGCCTGCTCGGTCTGGAAGGTGCGCCGCACCCCCCACCGCGCGCGGCGGTAGTGGACGAGCGACAGCAGGTCCTCCCCGAACGCGCGCACCGTCCCCGCGGTCGGCCGGACGAACCCGCTCAGCACGTTGAAGAACGTCGTCTTCCCGGCGCCGTTGGGCCCGATCAGCCCGCAGGTCCCGGCCTCGAACGTCACGCTCATGCCGTCGAGCGAGGTGACGCCGCCGAAGCGGACCGTCAGATCAGAAACCTCGATCATCGACGCATCACTCCGCGCTGCTCTCGGACGGCACACGCTTGCGGGCCAGGCCGCGCGCCACGCGCCCCAGCTTGGCGAGATCCTTGGGCACCTGATCCGCCAGCCCTCTCGGCGCGGTCGTCAGCACCTGCAGCACACCGACGCCGAACAGGATCGTCAGCCAGTCGGCCGACACCCCCCAGTTCTGCAGCAGAGACGGCAGCAGCGCCCACAGCAGCCCGGCCACGACCGCCCCCCACAGGCTGTACGCCCCGCCCATCAGCACCACGGCCAGCAGGGTGATCGAGTAGTAGGTCGGGAAGTTGAGCGAGTACAGGTAGTGGTCGGCCCCCGCGAGCACGCCGCCGGCGACGCCGGTGATGAACGAGGCCAGCGCGAACGCCCACAGCTTGTAGAGCCAGGTGTTGATGCCCGCGGCCAGCGCGGCCGCCTCGCTCTGCCGGACCGCGGCCCAGGCCCGGCCCGGGCGCGTCCGGATGTGCACGAACACCAGCAGGAACATCAGCGCGGCGACCACCACGGCGTAGCGGAAATAGGCCGGGTCGCTCGCCGCGATGCTGGGCCGGCGGATCGGCGGGATGTGGACCGAACTCCCGTTATAGCCCAGGAAGCCGTGCCCGCCGTTGGGGAAGTTCGTCGTGGCGAGCGCCACGGTGATCGCCCCGGCCAGCATCAGCGTGATCAGCGCCAGGTACAGCCCCCGCAGTCGTAGCGCCGGCAGCCCGATCAGCGTGCCGAGCAGCATCGTGATCAGGCCCGCCTCCAGCAGCACCAGCGGGTAGGGCTGCGCGGTGGCGAACAGCAGCCGGGCGGCCACCCAGGCGCCGATCGCGAGCACCGCGACCTGGCCGAGCGAGACCAGGCCGACCCGGCCGACCAGCACCCCCAGGCCGAGCGCGGCCATGGACCACACCGCCACCTGGGTCATCGAGTCGACGTAGTAGAGGCTCAGCAGCTGCGGCAGTGCGAACAGCACGAACAACAGCAGCGCGGCCACCACGGCCGCGCGGACCAGCGTCCCGGTGCCCGGCCTCGGCAGCGGCGGCCGCTGCCGGGCGCTGGTCGCCCGGACCTCGGTATCGGCCGCCGCGCCGCCTCCGGGCGCAGCCACTAGACCGCCCCCCGGGCACCACTAGGCCTCCTCGCGGGACCGCGCGAGCACTCCGCTGCCGCCGCGCGAGAGGACCAGCAGCGCGATCGCGGCGAGCACGAACGGGGTCGCGTCGCGGTAGTTGCTGAGCGACTGGATCGGGGTCAGCAGGTCGTGGACGAGGCCGATCACGATCGCGGCCACGAACGTGATCGTGATCGAGCGCAGCCGGGCGATCAGCGTCGCGGCCAGCGACGAGATCACCAGGAACGTGAGCGTCGTGGCGTCGAGCGCGACCAGGTCGGCGAGCAGGACCCCGGCCACGCCGGCCAGCACGCCGCAGCCGAGCCAGGCGGCCGCCTCCACCCGGCGCACCGGCACGCCCAGCGTCGCGGTGATCTCCCGGTCGTTGGCCATCGCCCGCATGGCCGTCCCGAGCTTGGTCAGGCGCAAGAACACCACGGTGACCACGGTGATCACGATGCCGGCGGCCAGGCTGATCACCTGCGTCCAGTCGACCTGGACCTGGCCGACCATGAACCCGCCGTTGTCGGTCGGCAGGGTGATCGCCCGGGACTGCCCGCCGCTGGTCGTCCACAGCAGGTCCATCAGCCCGAACAGGACCAGCGTCAGCCCGAGCGTGGCCACCGCCTTGACCAGCGGGTCCCGTTTAGCCAAGGCGGGGCCGAACACCATCCCGTAGCCGAGCGTCACCAGCGCGGCGAACGCCACGCACGCCAGCCAGCCGACCCAGCCGGGAGCGTGCGCGTTGATCAGCGACCACGCGATCAGAGCGCCCATGGCGCCGACGGCGCCGAACGCCAGGTAGACCACGCCGGTGGCCTGGTAGAGCACGACCATCCCCACCCCGGACAGGGCGTACACCCCGCCGAGCGCGAGCCCGCTGACGATGAACGGCTCAAAGTCCTGCCAGCTCGGCATCACCGGCCTACCGTGGGCGCTCTGATCGCTTCATCTGCACCTCAGGTTTCCTATGGCGCCATCGCGGCCGTACCCGCGACGGCGCGGTAGGCCTTGATCTGCGGGTCGACCGCCGAGATCAGCGTGCAACCCTGGGCTGTCACCATCTTGCCGTTATCCGGCGTGACCGTGTAGTCCATGTTGTTGGGAATGTGCATCGGGTAGCTGCCGTACGTCCAGGCCTGGCACAGCATCCCGGTGTTGAAGTCCTGCACCGCCTTGATCGCGGAGTTGACGCTCGCCACCGTGTACGCGCCGGTGACCGAGTCCAGCGCGTGCACTGCGATCTCGGCCTCGGTAAAGCCCATCTGGCTGAAGCTGCCGATGCCGCCGGAGACCGCCGAGCCGTACTGCTTGAGTATGGCCTCGTAGAGCTTCATCGTCGTCGTGTTGGTGACGTCCGGCGGGGTCAGCTCGGCGTTGACGAACAGCTTGCTGTCCCACTTCGGGCCGAGCGACGTGGCGAGGAAGTCGGTGTTGCACGGCGTCGAGCAGCCCCACAGCTTGACCTTGTCCTCCAGGCCGAGCTTCTGCGCGGCCTGCAGGATCACCAGGGCCTCCGGCGGGGTGAAGTTCAGCACCACGGCGCCGTTCGGTCCCGCGTCGTCAACCTCCTTGATCGCCACCGAGTCGGCGTCCGAGATCGGCACGTTCTCGGTCAGCTGCGTGATCGGCACGTGCGCGGCGGAGGCCAGCGCGTTGGGGCCAGCCGCGATGTACCCGGTGCCGGGGACGTTCGACTGGTCGAACACGATCTTGGAGACGTGCTGCGCGAGCGCGTACTGCACCGCCCCGTCCGAGCTGTACCGGGGGCCCATGTTGACCGCCGCGCTGTTCGGGGTCGAGTAGCACTCGGGTGCGATCCCCGAGTCGATGATGTAGTAGCCGAGCTTCTGCCAGTAGCTCGAGTCGACCGAGCACTCGATGATGCTCGTGTTGCCGACGATCCCGACCACGTGGTCGGTCTGGACGAGCTGCTTGGCGTCGGCCGCGATCTGGGCCGGGTTGGTCTGCTCGGTCTCGATGTAGAGCTTGATCGGGTGGCCGTTGATGCCGCCGTTGGCGTTGACGCAGGCGAAGTACGCGGCGGCCATGTTCGGGATGTCGGTGAACGACGTCCCCGGCTGGTTGGTGGCGATCGCGCCCAGCGGGATCGGCGTGCCGGTCGCCGCCACGCCCGGCTTGGTGCCGCACTGCGACGTGCTGACCGCCGAGGTACTTGGCGTCCCGCTCGACGACGCCTTCGGCGTGCTGCTGGTAGTGCTACTGCTGCTACATCCGGCGGCGGCCAGCATTCCGGTGACCGCGACCAGGCCCACCACTGCGCGCACACTCCAGATGTGCTCTCGCATGCTCACCTACCCCCCACCTCCTGGTAGTTGAAGGCACGAAGTACCCCGTTGTCCAAGGCTGTGAGGCGACACTCACCCTGCCATCGCCCGGGGACGAGGCGAAGGCGCGCGAAAGCAAAGTATGTGACAATCTCTACGTCGGCAGTTATTAAATTTGCCTTGGATGCTAGATGTCGGCTGACATCAGCGCAAGGCTTCACCGACGATCGAGGCCACAACGAAACGATCTTGTGTCGGCGCGTATATTGGCCGTCGGCCGACTTGTGCGGGCTCAACAAACGGCCGGCGTCCGGAGGGCCCGCGGTAGCGGGTCAGGTCTGCCCGGCCAGGTGGCGGACGGGCCGGAAGTGCCGGTCGAGCTCGTTGGCGTAGCCGCGGCCGAGTTCCGCCCCGTGCTCGGCCACCCACTCGGTGAACACGGTGTCCCCGGTCGCCGGTGCCGCCGAATCGGCCAGGCCGTCGGCCATCGCCTGGTACTCATCCCGGGTGAGCAGCGTGTCCCGCAGGGCCGCGCCCAGCGCCCGGGACAGCGCCAGGACCACCGGCCCGGGCACGTTCACGACCACGGCCCGGCTGCCGACCGCGGCCCGGACCGCGTCGACTAGCTCACGGAACGTCAGGCTCTGCGGCCCGACCGCGTCGACCGTGACCGTTTCGTGGCCGGCGCCGAGCTTCACGCACAGCCGCGCCAGGTCGTCGACGTGGATGCCGCGCACCCGGTAATCGCCCCGCCCGCCGACGGCGAACACCGGCACGCGGCGCAGCAGCCAGGCGATGTTGTTGATCAGGACCCCGTCTCCGCCGAACAAGATGGCCGGCCGGGCGATCGCGCCGGGCACTCCGGTGTCGGCCAGGCTCCGCTCGACCTGCGCCTTGCCCCGGAAGTAGGGGTACGGCGAGCTGCGGCTGGGGTTCGTTATGGATATATGCACGATCCGCCGTACGCCCGCCCGGGCCGCCGCCTCGAACAGCACCCGGCTGTTGGCCACGGCCGCGTCGTGGTCGACGTGGCCGCGCGCGAACCGCACCCAGTAGGTGTTGTAGAGGGTGCGCGCGCCCCGCAGCGACTCGGCGAGGCCGGCCGGGTCGGCGAAGTCCAGCGGCCGCACCTCCATATCCGTGCCCGCCGGCGCGCGTTCCGGATGCGCGGTGAGGGTCCGCACCCGGTGGCCGGCCGCGCGCAGTTCCCGCGCGATTGCGGTGCCCGAGTAGCTGAACGCCCCGGTGACCACGTCGAGCTGAGCCGTTGTCGTCATCGCAGGTCTCCCTTCTCGCCGGGCACGGGCAGCGCGCCGGCCATGTCGAGCAGCGCGGCCAGCACGCTGGCGCGATCGAACAGCGCCAGCGCGGCCGCCCGGTCCCCGTCCAGGTTGGCCAGCAGTTCCAGGCCGAGGAATCCCGCGACCACGCCATGCGCCACGTCACGGGCCGGCAGCAGCCGCCCCAGCGGCGACGAGGCCAGCGCCCCGCGCACCGCGGCCTCGGCGAACTCGCGCCACGGCGCGAGCCTGGCCGCGACCTGCTCGCCCAGCCCGGGAACCGACCTTGCCCCGGCGATCATCTCGACCAGGACGGTCACGTGGCCGGCGTCCAGGTCCTCGGTGAAGATGGTCCGCGCGGACTCGACCAGATCGGTGAGCGACCCGGCGTGGTCGAGCACCCCCCGGTAGGCGGCCATGCGCCGCTCGCTGATCGCGTCCAGCGCGGCCAGCAGCAGGTCCGTGACCGAGCCGAAGTGGTAGAAGATCAGCGTCTGGTTGCATCCCGCCCGGCGCGCGATCTCCCGGGCACTGGCGCCGGCGAATCCCGCCGTCCGCAGCGCCTCGATGGCCCCCTCGACCAGCGCCGCGCGCGTCTGCGCCGACCGGTCACGCTTCCCGGCCGCCGGGGAGGCCCGCCGCGGACCCGCCTTAGCCACGCTCGCCTCCTGTTGAGCAATCAGTCAAAGCAAACGCTCAACAAAAGATTACCATAACGGTCCGCCACCGGCCCGGAGCGGGCGGCGCGCCCGGTGCGGGCGGGCGGTCCAGCCCTGCGCCGGCACCGTTATGGCTGGTCAATTTCGCTTTGCTCCGTACCGCGGTACGGCGGCTAGCTTGTCGCTCAGCTGAGACAGAGCGGAAGGAGCGGCTGCCATGAGCGCGATCAGGATCGTGACCGACGAGACCTTCGAGAGCGAGGTCCTGCAGAACCCCCGGCCGGTCATCGTCGAGTACTGGGCGCAGTGGTGCGGCCCGTGCCGCCAGGTCGCCCCGGTGCTGGAGGCGATCGCCGCCGAGCACGCCGACCAGGTCGACGTGGTCAAGCTGAACACCGACGAGAACCCGGCGACCGCGCAGCGGTATCAGGTCCTGGCCATCCCGACCGTGGCGGTCTTCTCCGGCGGCCAGGTCGTCAAGCAGGTGCTCGGGGCCAGGTCCAAGTCCGCGCTGCTGCGCGATTTCGCCGACGTTCTCTAACGCCGCCGCGCCCGCGGAGCGCCTCAGGGCGCGGTCACGAAGGGCCCGGCCGCCGGCCAGCGCTCGTCGCGGCCGCGGGAGGGCGGGCGGAACGCCGCGAAGGGGTTGGTGACCACCAGGGTCCGCGCCGCGAACCGGTAGAGCGTGGCCGGCCTGCCGCCCAGCGCGGTCGGCGGGGCCGCCGCGGGCGTGGCCTCGATCACGCCACGCCGGGTCAGGATGCGCTGCAGGTTGGTCGCTGAGACCGGGTGGCCGATGGAGGCGGCGTAGATGTCCCGCAGCTGGGCGATCGTGAACGTCTCGGGGGCCAGGGCGAAGCCGATGTTCGTGTAGGACAGCTTGGCCCGCAGCCGCTCGCGCGCCGACTCGACGATCGACCCGTGGTCGAACGCGGTCGGCGGCAGGTCCTGGACGGCGTGCCAGGCGGTGTCCGCGGGGATGCGCGGCTCGACGTCTTCGGACACCAGCGCGAGGTAGGCCGTGGCCAGGGTCCGCCCCCGGGGATCGCGCTCCGGGTCGCTGCGGGTTTCCAGCTGTTCCAGGTGCGCGATCCCGGTGACGTCGACCTTGGCGGCCAGGTGCCGCCCCAAGGACGTGCCGAGGCGCTCGCTCGCGCCGAGCGGCCCGCCCGGCAGCGACCACAGTCCCTCGAACGGCGGCGCGGCCCGGCGCCAGAGCAGGACGTGCAGGCGGCCCTGGCGGACCTGGAAGACGACCGCCAGGACGTCATGACGGAACCGGTCATCGCATCCGGGGGCGATCGGCGGTTTAGGTTCTGGCACGTTCGCATGATACTGTGCTCCGAATAGGTTTTAGACTATAAGGCGAAAACCTCTGAGCAGGAGGGGAGCGGCCATGAGCAGCACGGCGACCGAGGTGGGTCACGCGGCGGGCGGGACTGGCCGGGCTGACCGGGACGGGACTGGCCAGGCTGACTGGGCGGCACAGGTCCGGCGGCTGGCGAGGCAGCGCGACGCGGTGATCCTCGCCCACAACTACCAGGTTCCCGAGATCCAGGACGTCGCCGATCACGTGGGCGACTCGCTGGCCCTGTCGCGCCTGGCCGCGGCGAGCACGGCGCGCACGATCGTGTTCGCCGGGGTGTACTTCATGGCGGAAACCGCCAAGATCCTCGCCCCGGACCGGACCGTGCTGATCCCGGACTCGCGGGCCGGCTGCTCGCTCGCCGACAGTATCAATGCCCAACAGGTTCGCGAGTGGAAAGCCGAGCACCCCGGGGCCGCGGTGGTCGCCTACGTCAACACCAGCGCCGAGGTCAAGGCCGAGGCCGACGTGTGCTGCACGTCGGCCAACGCGGTGCAGATCGTGCAGTCCCTTCCCGCCAGCCAGGAGATCCTCTTCCTGCCCGACCAGTTCCTCGGCGCCCACGTGCAGCGGGCCACCGGCCGCGCCAACATGCACGTCTGGCTCGGGGAGTGCCACGTGCACGCGGGCATCAGCCCGGCCGACCTGCGCCGGAAGGCGGCCGCCGAGGCCGAGGCGGAGTTGTTCATCCACCCCGAGTGCGGGTGCTCGACCGCGGCGCTGTGGCAGGCGGGCCTGGGCGACCTGCCGGCCGGGCGCACCAGGGTGCTGTCCACCGGGGGCATGCTGGACGCCGCCCGCAGCACCAGGGCCAAGGCCGTGCTGGTGGCCACGGAGACCGGCATGCTGCACCAGCTGCGCCGGGCCAACCCGGCGGTCCGCTGGGAGCCGGTCAACCCGAACGCGGTGTGCCGGTTCATGAAGATGATCACGCCGGCCGCCCTGCTGCGCTGCCTGCGCGACGGGGTGGATGAGGTACACGTCGACCCCGACGTCGCCGACCGCGCCCGCCGCGCCGTGCGGGCGATGATCGCCATGGGGACCCCGTCGGCGGGCGGGGAATGAACGCCGCGCAGCTGCGCTACCTGCCCCGGTCGCGGCCGCGCTGGGAACGCGACGCCGACGTGGTCGTCGTGGGCTCGGGAGCGGCGGGCATGAGCGCCGCGCTCGCCGCCGCGGAGCACGGCCGGCGAGTGCTGCTGATCACCAAGGAGAGCGGTCTCGGCGGGGGCGCCACGCCGCTGGCCCAGGGCGGCCTGGCCGCCGCGATCGGGCCCGGGGACACCGCAGCCCGGCACCAGCGTGACACGCTGGATGCGGGCGCCGGGCTGTGCGACCCGGCCGCGGTGGCGGCGCTGGTGTCGCAGGCCCCGGCCGAGATCGCCCGCCTGGCCGGGCTCGGCGCCCGGCTGGAGCGCACCGCGCTGCACCTGGAAGGGGGGCACAGCCGCAGCCGGATCGTGCACGCCGGGGGGGACGCGGCCGGCGCCGAGGTGCACCGGGCCGTGGCGGCCGCGCTGCTGGCCAGCCCGGTGGAGATCCTCACCCGCGGCGTGGGCCTGGACGCGCTGACCGACGAGCGGGGCACGGTCCGCGGGCTGCTGGTCGGGGTGGCCGGCCGCGACGGCCGGACGCTGCAGTGCGCGGCGGTGACGGCGCGGGCCGTGGTTCTCGCCACCGGCGGCTTCGGCCAGGCGTTCGCGACCACCACCAACCCCGCCGCCCTGACCGGTGACGGCCTGGCGCTGGCCGCCCGGGCCGGTGCCCGGCTGCGGGACGTCGAGTTCGTGCAGTTCCATCCCACGGTGCTGTGGCAAGAGGCGGCCGCCGGCCAGTGCCCGCTGATCACCGAGGCCCTGCGCGGCGCCGGGGCGGTGCTCGTGGACGGGGCCGGACGGCCGGTCATGGCCGGCCGGCACCCGCGCGGCGACCTGGCCCCCCGGGACGTCGTGGCGGCGGTCATGCAGCGGCGGATGGAGCGCGGGGACGGGCCCGCCGATCACCTCTGGCTGGACGCCACCGGGCTGGGCCGGGCGGTGCTGGAGCGGGACTTCCCCACGGTGACCGCCGCCTGCCGCCAGCGGGGGATCGACCCGGCCTGCGAGCCCATCCCGGTCGCGCCCGGTGCGCACTACGCCTGCGGCGGGATCGAGGCAGACATGGACGGGCGGACCTCGGTCGCCGGACTGTTCGCCATCGGGGAAGCCGCGTCGACCGGGGTGCACGGCGCCAACCGTCTGGCGTCCAATTCCCTGACCGAGGCCCTGATCACGGGCCGGCGCGCCGGCGACCTGCTCGGCCGGTTCCTGCCCCGGCCCGGCCGGCCGCGCGCCGCCGCCAGCCTGCGGCTCCCGCCCGCGGGCCCGGGCGCCAGCCCGGCCGGCCGGGCGGCCCTGGCCTCGGCCATGTCACGGCACGCCGGGGTGGTGCGCGACGCCGACGGCCTCCAGGCGCTGCTCCGGATGCTGGGGCAGGCGCCGCCGGGAGACGGCGGCCTGGACCTGGCCACGGTCGAGGCGACCAGCCTGCACACGGTCTCGGTCCTGGTCGCCGTGTCCGGCCTGGCCCGGTCGGAGAGCCGAGGGTGCCACCGGTGGCGCGACGTGCCGGCCACCTCGGATCCGGGGGCACGCCACACGGTCCTGCGGGTGGACGAGGGGCGGCCGCGGGCCGTCGCCGATGCCCTGGCGGGCCTCGGGGCGAGCGAACCGGCGCGTCTCAAAGCGCCCCGTCGGCGAGCCGGGAACGCGGCATGACGCTGCATCCGTCGGTCACCGAGCGGCTGCTCGCGGCGGGGCTGGACCCCGGCGACACCGAGCGGGCGGTCCGTGCCGCGCTCGACGAGGACTTCCGTTACGGGCCCGACGTCACGTCGGCCGCGACGGCCCCGCCCGGCGCGCGGGCCGTGGCCGGCGTCGTGGCCCGCCAGCCGGGCGTGCTGGCCGGCCTGCCGGTGGCCTTCGCCGTGCTGGACGCCGCCGGGGTGCCGCCCGATAGCGGCCAGGCGTTGCGTAACGACGGCGACCGCATTGTCCGCGGTGACGAGGTGCTGCGGATCACCGCGCCGTTGCGGGGGATGCTGGGCGCCGAGCGAACCCTGCTCAATTTCGTCACGCACCTGTCCGGGGTGGCCACGACCACGCGGCGGTGGGTCGACGCCGTGGCGGGAACCGGGTGCGCGGTCCGCGACACCCGCAAGACCATGCCCGGGCTGCGCCAGCTCGAGAAGTACGCGGTGCGGTGCGGCGGCGGGACCAACCACCGCATGGGCCTCGGCGACGCGGCGCTGGTGAAGGACAATCACGTGGCGGCCGCGGGCGGGGTCGCCGCGGCGATCCGGGCCGTCCGCGAGGTGGCCCCGGGCCTGCCGCTCGAGGTCGAGTGCGACACCCTGGCCCAGGTGCGCGAGGCCCTGGCCGAGGGCGCCGGGCTCATCCTGCTCGACAACATGGACCTGGCTGGCCTGCGCGCCGCCGTGGCCCTGGCCCGGCGGTACCCGGCGGCGCAGCTCGAGGCCAGCGGGGGGCTGCGGCTGGAGACGGCCCGGGCGGTGGCGGAGACCGGCGTGGACTTCATCGCGGTCGGCGCGCTGACCCACTCGAGCCCCGCGCTCGACCTCGGGCTGGACGTGGTGGCCGCGACCGTGCCCTAGCCGGCGGCGAAGGCCAGCACGGCGACGCCCGCGGCGACCAGGCAGGCCCCGCAGAACCGGGCCGGGCCCACGCGCTCGCGCAGCACGACCGCGGCCAGGGCGGTGCCCATGACCACGCTGGACTCCCGCACCGCGGCCACCGGCGCGGCGGCCGCGAGCCGCAAGCCCTGCAGCGCGAGGGCGTAGCCGCCGATGATGCCGATGCCGATGACGGCGGTCCGCGGGCGAAGTTCGCGGCGCAGCGGCGGCAGGCCCCGGGCCCTGGCCACCAGCACGAGGTACGGCACCGCGAGCAGCGCCATGACCACCTCCAGGTAGGCGACCGGGCTGGCCAGGCTCACCCCGTGCTTGTCGATCAGGGTGTAGCAGGCGATACAGACCGCGATCGCCACGGCCATGCCGGTATCCGCGAGCCCGCCCGTCACGCGGATCCCGCGCACCGCGACCGCCCCGACCGCCACGAGGACCACCCCGGCGAGCTCTCCGGCGCTGGCCCGCACGTGCAGCGCCAGCAGCCCGATCAGCAGCACGAGCACCGGCGCCAGGCCGCGGGCCAGGGGGAAGACCAGGCTCAGCTCGGCCCGGCGGTAGGCCGCGGCGAGCAGCGCGAAGTAGCTGAGCTGCAGTACCGCGGACACGGCGATGAACGGCCAGGCCGCCGCCGGCACGTGGCCGAAGGCCAGCGACGGGGCGAACACGATCACGCCGAGGACGATCGCGACGGCCGTGGCCGCCTGGGTATCGGCCGCCTGCTTGACCATCAGGTTCCACACGGCACTCGACACCGCGGACATCAGGGCCAGCACCAGCGCGGCGGTCGGCATCACCTGCTCCCGGCGAGCGCCGCAGCCGGGACGAGACGCGCCGGCCCGGCGTGTGCCGGGGCCGGCTGCGGTACCCCGAAACTGACGATACCGCTACTCTTATCTCTCATGTATAAGGATAGCAGTACCGCGGGCGTAGACGTCGGCATGGGCGCGGGCGCGAGAGCGGGCGCGGACGTTGGCACGGGTGTGGGCACGGAAGCGGGCGCGGGCATAGGCGTGGGCTTCGGGGTGGCGCATGCCGTCCGATAGCAGCATCGCCAGGGTGGCGGGTGCCATCCGGGCCGAGGCGGCCGACCGCCCGCCCGGCGCCCGGCTGCCCTCGACGCGGGAGCTTGTGCGCAGGCTCGGCGTCAGCCCGGTGACCGTGTCCCGGGCGCTGGCCATCCTCGTCTCCGAGGGGGTCGTGATCACCCGGCCGGGCGAGGGCAGCTTCGTCGCCGACCGGCCGGCCCGCGGCGACCGGCAGGCGGACGACTTCGGCTGGCAGACGCTGGCCCTCGGGGAGCGGCGCACCAGCGCCCGCGGCGTTCTGGTCTCGCTGGAGGAGCCGCCGAGCGAGGACATCCCGCTGGCGAGCGGGTACCCGCATCCCTCCCTGCTCCCGATCCGGGCTCTGGCCGCCGCCATGGCCCGGGCCGGGCGGCGGCCGGACGCCTGGCAGCGGCCCCCGGTCGCGGGCCTCGACGGGCTGCGAGCCTGGTTCGCGCGCAGCCTGGGCGGCCAGGTCGACGCGGCCGACGTGATCGTCACTCCCGGCGCGCAGGGGGCCCTGACCGCGGCGTTCCGGGCCCTGCTCCCTCCCGGGGGCGTGCTGCTCGTGGAATCGCCCACCTACCCGGGAGCGCTCGCGGTCGCCGCGGCCGCGGGTATCCGGACCGTCCCGGTGCCCGTGGACGGGGACGGGATCAGGCCCGACGCCCTGGCCCAGGCCTTCGCGGCGACCGGTGCCCGGGCGGTCTACTGCCAGCCGGCCTTCCAGAACCCGACCGGCGTGGTCCTGTCCGCCGAGCGGCGCGCCCAGGTCCTGGCCGCGGCCGCCGCGGCCGGGGCCTTCGTGGTCGAGGACGACTACGGGCGCTGGCTGGCCCACGAGCGGCCCGCGCCGCCGCCGCTCCTCACCCAGGACCGGGACGGCCGGGTGGTTCACCTCACGTCGCTGACCAAGCCGGCGTCGCCGTCGCTGCGCGTGGGCGCGCTCATCGCCCGCGGCCCGGTCGCCGAGCGGCTGCGCGCCGTCCGGGTGGTCGACGACTTCTTCGTCAGCCGGCCGCTGCAGGAGACCGCCCTGGAACTGGTCAGCTCGCCCGCGTGGCCCCGGCACGTGGCGAACCTGGCCCGGGCCCTTACCGCCCGGCGGGCGGCGCTCACGCTGGCCCTGCGACAGCGCATCCCACAGTTCACGATCCCGGTGCTGCCCCGGGGCGGCGCGACGTTGTGGGTGCGCCTGCCCGGCGACGTCGCCGAGGACCAGCTCGCGAGCCGGGCCAGCCGGCACGGAACCGTGATCAGCCCGGGCCGCAACTTCCATCCCGCCGAACCGCCCGGGTCGTTCATCCGGCTCAGCTTCGCCGCCGCGGCCCGCGCCGAGGACCTGCACGAGGGCGTCCGCCGCCTGGCCCTGGCCCTGCCCGGCGCCTAGCGTCGGCGGAGGCTCCTCTGGCTGGCGAGGGCGAGCGCCTATCCCGGCGGGCGGTGCGGCGCGTTCACGGCGGGGAGGACGTCACGAAGTCGATCAGTTCCTCAACCCGGCCGAGGAATTCGGGCTCCAGGTCCGTGAAGGAGGTCACCGAGCGCAGGATGCGCTGCCAGGCGGCCGCGGTGTCGGGCGCCCACCCGATGGCGGCCAGCACGCCTTCCTTCCACGGCCGGCCGTGCGGCACCCGGGGCCAGCCGGGGATGCCGAGCACGGACGGCTTGACCGCCGCCCAGACGTCGATGAACGGGTGCCCGACGATCAGCACGTGCGGTGACCGCACCTGCGCGGCGATCTTGGTCTCCTTCGACCCGTCCACCAGGTGATCGACCAGGACGCCGAGCCTGCGCGCGGGCCCGGAGAGAAGCCGGCGACGATCGCGGGCAGGTCGTCGATGCCCTCGAGGTACTCCACGACGACGCCGACATCGCGCAGGTCGTCGCCCCAGATCTTCTCCACGAGCTCGGCGTCGTGCCGGCCCTCCACGTAGATCCGGCTTGCCCGCGCGACCTTGGCCCGGCTCGGCGGGGCCGCGATCGATCCCGACGCGGTCCGTCCCACCGCCCCGGCGCCCGGGCCGGGCACGTCCGGGCCCGCCGGCCGCGCCGGGCGGACCAGCATCACCGGCTTGCCCTCCAGGCGGAAGGCGCCCGGGCGGAGCGGGAAGACCCGCCGCCACCCGCGGCCGTCTTCCAGCGTCACGGCGTCCTTCTCACACCAGACCACCGCGCCGCAGAACTCGCCGGCCGCGTCCTCGACCACCAGCCCGCGTTCGGCCGCCACCTGCGGAATCGGGCCCTGTCCCGGACGCCGCCTGCCCTCCGCGAGCACGTCGGGGCCGTACCGCTTGCTCCGCACCTGGCTGTCCTCCTCGTGGGCTGGCGGCCGGCCAAGAGCCATCGCGAATTACCGTAACGGGCCCGCAGCCGGTGATGCCCGGCGCCACGCGGGAGGCGTGGTAGCCGAAAACAATACTTCTCTGTATCGTTTGGCATGTGACCGGGATCCATGACGCGCGAGAGCGGCTGATCGCGGCGGCCGAGGGATTGCTGGTGCGGTCCGGCCCTCGCGCGGTGTCGATGGACGCCGCCGCGGCGGCGGCCGGGGCCGGGAAGATGTCGGCTTACCGTCACTTCGCGAGCCGGGACGACCTGATGGCGGCCGCCCTCGAACATCATCATCCGCGGCACCTGCGCTGGCTCGTCGGCCATGGCGGGGACGCGGGTTACGGGCAGGCCGCTCGCTCCGGCCGGGCGGGAGCCACGGCCGACGACCCGGCCGGGCGGATCTTGGCCGCGTTCGACCAACTCGAGTCGGCCGCGGGAAACGAGCCGTTCCGCGGCTGCCCGTTCGTCGACGCCGCGCTGGGCGCGCCGGGAACCGGCGACCGGGCCGGGGCGATCGCCTGGCGGCACAAGCAGGAGGTGGCCAGGTCGCTGGCCGGGCTGGCCGCGCAGGCCGGGCTGGCCGAGCCGGAGGAGCTCGGCGCGGCCGTGGCGCTCATCATCGACGGCGCCGCCGTCCAGGCCGCGCTCGCCCCCGACCGGGCCAGCCGCCAGCGGATCATGCGGCGCGGCCGTCGGGCCGCGGAGGCCCTCCTCGCCTCGGCGGCCCGGCCATGACCGGGACCCTGGCGGATCCGGACCGGGCCGTGCGCCTGGCCATCTACCGCGGGTTCGCCGGCCAGGGCAGGCCGCCGTCCGTGGCCGAACTGGCCGCGCAGGCCGGCCTCGCCGAGACCGCGGTACGGGCCGCGTTGCGGCACCTCCATGAGGCCCATGCGATCGTGCTGACCCCGGCCGGTGACGCGGTGCGGATGGCCCATCCCTTCTCGGCCGCCCCGATGGGCTTCGTGGTCAGCGCCGAGGGCCGGGGTCCGGCCGGCTACGCGGGGGACCGCATGTGGTGGGGTGGGTGCGCCTGGGACTCGTTCGGCATCGGCGCCGCGCTGGGCGAGCCGGTGGTGATCCGCACGCACTGCCCCGGGTGCCGCCGCGACCTGACGGTGCGCGCCGGCCCGGCGCAGCCCCCCGAGCCGGGCCTGGTCGTGCGCATCCCGTGCCCGGCCAGCCGCTGGTGGGACGATGTGGTCAGCACGTGCGCCAACATCCGGCTGTTCTGCGACGGGTCCCACGTCGAAAACTGGCCGCAGAAGGGGGATACGCCCGCCGCGCCGCGACCGGACGGCCGGGTCATATCGGCGGTCACCATGTGGCGGCTGGCCCAGCCGTGGTACGGCGACCGGCTGGATCCTGACTGGTCTCCGCGGACGGCCGCCGCGGCCCAGCGCCTGCTCACGCAGGCCGGGCTCACGGGTGGCTTCTGGCAGCTCCCCTGACCGCTGCCGTGGGTGGCAATTATCTGATCAATTGCGCGCCGTTCAAGCTGCCGGATTCGGGGCGGTCCTCCCGCGCCGGACGGCAGCCCGCAGCACCTGGCACGGGCCTGATGATCCTCGGCGGACGCACGAGGCCGGCCGCTCCGCGATGACCGGCCACGCGCCGGGATAAACCGGCGCGATCCCGCTCCTTGGTTATTCCTCAAGGACAGCGCGAAGGCCCGGCGCTAGTCGCCACATCTGGCCGGGCCCTCGCCGCCTCCCTTCCCAGAGAGGTGACACCAATTGTGCCTTTAACCGCCGTTGCTTCTGTGCGCCACCCGGTCGCATCGCACTGTTCGGCGCTCGTGACAGCCGCCACAGCGGCTGCCACCGGCTCAGCCGACCGGCTGGCGGTCGCCAAGATCACGCCGGCCGTCAGCACGTACATGAGGGACCTGATGGTCACGGCTGACTCGGGTGGCGAACCCCGCATGGGCCACCCCCGACAGGGTAGAGAGCGGCCCACAGAAGGAAGAAGGTTAACGGGAGGTGGCTGATATGCCGCGCGGATCCAGCCCGAAGCGTGAGCGGCAGTACGAGCACATCAAGGACAGCGCGAAGCAGCGCGGTGAGCCAGCGGGCCGGGCGGAAGAGATAGCGGCGCGCACGGTGAACAAGGAGCGCGCCCGGTCCGGGGAGGCCCGCAGCGCGAGCCGGACGTCCACCGAGGACATGTCGTCGTCCCGGCGGGGCGGGCTGCGCTCGCATCGCGGTTCGGGCGGCCCGACCTATGCCCAGCTGTACGCCGAGGCGCGGCGCCGCCGGGTGCAGGGCCGCTCGTCGATGAACAAGGCCCAGCTGGCTCGCGCGCTCGGCCGCTGAGCCCCGCCAGCACCGTCGTTAGCGGCCGGGAAGCTTGTCGGTCTACCCGGGGACAGCCATCGGCTGGCCACGGAACGCTCGGCGGGCGGTCCTCGTCGCCAGGCCAGATGCCGGCGAGTTTGCGGGTGCTCTCGGCTACGCCCCGGTCCACAGCGGCCCTGACCACCGCTTGTACAACAGCTTGATCATCGCTTCCTCCACCACCTGACGATCAGGAGCCCAGCGATGAGCACGCCCGCGGCCACCGCGAGCGGCACGCGGTGCTGCCGGGCGGTGGCGGCTCCCTTCGCGACGGCCTGCCGGGCCGGTTCGGGCGTGGCCTGCCACACGGACTCGCCCGCCGCCGTCACCTGGTCCTTGGCCGTGGCGCCCAGGTACACCGCCCTCTGGCCCGCAGCCGCAGCACTGCTGGTCGCCTGATCGCGAGCGCTGCCGGCACGGGCGGCGGCCTGCGCCCGGGTCTGGCCCGCCTGCCCCTTCACCCGGTTCGCCAGCTTGGCTGCCTTGTCTTGCGCCCTCGCTTTCACGTCCGCCTTGGCGACCAGCTGCTCGACCGTCTCGCCGAGCTGCTCACGGGTCTGCTCGATCTCCTGCTGGAGCTCCTGAACGTCATCAGGTGGCGCACTCGGTGTGTCCTGAGCTGCGGGAGCCTGCGGCGTTTTGTCATCCGGCGGCCTTCCTGGTACCCGGCCGGTGCGGGCGGACGTCTGCGAGCCGGCGGATCGCCGTTCCACGGGCCTTTGTGCCGGTCCGTTGCTGGTCATCGCCGCGCCCTTTCCTTGATCTCTTCAACATCGGTCTTTACACTGTCCACGGTCTGCTCGGGGACCGGGGGCGTGGCCGCCTGCAGGCGCCTGCGCCCGATAAGGGCCGCTGTCGCGGCGACGGCCAGCAGCGCCGCCCCCACGATCAGCGCCGCCAGCCACGCCGCTACGACCCCGCTGATCGCGATGATCGCGCACGCGATCAGGCAGCCCACGCCGTACAGGGCCACCACGCCGCTGCCGCCCAGCAGTCCGGCGCCCACGCCGGCCTGCCTGCCCTTGCGGGTCATCTCCAGCTGGGCCAGCTTTAGCTCGTCGCGGATGAGCACGGTGACCTGCTCGGAGAGCTGCTTGACGAGTTCACCCGTGGAGCGGTCCTGGCCCGGGAACCGCGCCGTGTCGGCAGTGTGTTCCACAACGACCGTCCTTCGTTCGAACGAATGAATTCGCGCCTCTACCCCGCCGCGCGCGGCCCTAACATGGCCTGCGCTGCCCGCTCCCGTAGCTGGCCGGTGGCCGGATGTCACCGCAGTCGGCCTAGAAGGTCGGCCGTGCCGTCAAGCTCGCCGGCGTTCAGGAAGCTCAGGCATTTCGAGCGGAGGCAGTTCTACATCATGGGCGGCCGCAGCATCACGGAGCCTGTCCAGGACCGCCCAAGCCGAAGGCCGGGCCGCCTCTTGATCCGCCGGCGCGCCTGGAGCCCGGCGGAGATGGACCTTCTCAGGAAGGCGGCACGCTCGGCGCTGCTCTGACCGGCGCCGGGCCAACGGCCCGGTTGCCGATGTTTGGAGCCGCTCCGGCCGGGAAGTCCGCTCGGGGCAGATCGCCGTCGGCTTACCTGAGCATGCGCCGTCCCTGCCCGCTTGCGCGGAGCCGGAGACGGCGGCTTCAGCATTGAAGATATTGAAGACATAGAGATATAGAGAGGGTTCCGATGACCTCAGGCCTGCAAGACGTCATGAGCCCGCCCACGGCGGCCAAGAGCCGGGCGCGCGGCAAAGGTTCACAGGCCGCACGCGGTGCGGCCGCATCCGGGCGCGCCAGGAAAACCAGCTCTCGGACCCGCACGGCCAGCGCCCGGACCGGCACGGCCAGCTCTCGGACGAAGGCGGCCAGCTCGCGGACGAAGAAGGCGACCGGGACGCCGGCCGGCCAGTCTCTGGACCGTGCCCAGCACGCTCTTGATCAGGCCGCGCAGACGGAGAAGCAGCTGCGGGCCAGCTTGAAGGAGCACAGCAAGGCGATCAGCGCGGCCAAAGACGACCTCAGCCGGCACGATCGCGACCTCAAGGTCATGAAGGCGCAGCTTAAGACCGCTAAGAAATCCCGTAAGCGGGCGGCTGCGGAACTGAGCCAGGCTTCCAAGCCCACGGCGAGGTGACGCCAAGAAGCCCGCGCCTGTACCCCTGGGCCGTGCCGGAAGCCGCAGCCGGCTCAGGGTCATGATCAAACCGGTCAGCTAGGCCAGCCCACGGACCGGGGACAGCGAGTCTGGAAGCGCCCGGGCTGGACACGCCGCACCAGGTCACCGGACACGCCCGTACCGGGTGAAGCGCGCTCGTCACAGTACCGGCCGCCGGGGGCCGACGTTGTCTAGATTAAGCGGCGGCAGGTAGCCGGGATTACCGTGATCGTCACCCGGTCACTGTGGCGATGTCATATAGAGGATGGGGCTGGAGTGGTGTATCAGGACCTGCCAGGCGCTGGTGCCGCGCGCCTGCAGGCGCCGCCGCGGATCCGTGTCCTGCTGATCGAGGACGACGACGGGGATGCGCTGATCGTGCAGGAGTTGCTGCAAGAGGCAGCGGCTGTGCAGGTTCAGCGGGCCAGGTCGCTGGCTGAGGCGCGGCCGCTTCTGGCCAGCGCTTCCTGCGTGCTGCTCGATCTGGGGCTGCCGGACTCCCGTGATCTGGACGGCGTTCGGTGGCTGCGGGAGCACGTCCCCGACGCCGCCGTCGTGGTGCTCACCGGCCGGGCCGATGAGCTCCTCGGCGCGGCCGCGGTCCGGTCGGGCGCGCAAGATTACCTGGTCAAGGGCCACGTCGACGAGACGCTGCTGTACCGGGTCATCCGGTACGCGGTGGAGCGCAGGCAGGCCGAGAAGACGCAGCTTGAGCTGCACCTCGCCCAGGTGCTGGCCGGGGAGAACACCCGGCTGGCGCGGGGGCTGCTGCCTTCGCCGCTCATCACCGACCCGCGGCTGGCCGTGGCTACGCGGTACCAGCCTGGCGGCGGCCAGATGCAGCTGGGCGGCGACTTCTATGACCTGATCGAGGCGCCGGACGGGTGGCTGCACGCCCTCGTCGGTGACGTCTGCGGCCGCGGCCCGGACGAGGCCGCGCTGGGGGTCTGCCTGCGGGTGGCGTGGCGGACCATGGTGCTGGCCGGGCAGCCCATGACCGACGTCCTGTTCGCTGTGCAACAAGTACTGGAGCACGAGCGCCACGACGACCGGTTGTTCGCGACCTTGTGCGTTCTTTCGGTGGCGCCCGACAGGCGCTCCGGACTGCTGCGCCTGGCCGGTCATCCGCCTCCGGTGCTGATCAGCCCGTCCGGCGTGCGCGAGCTCGAGGCCCCGGTCCGCATGCCGCTGGGTATCCGGCGCGCGTCCGAGTGGCCCGCTGGCCAGGTAGAGCTCGGCCGGCGCTGGACGGCCCTGCTCTACACCGACGGGCTGATCGAGGGCCGGATCGGTACCGGGCGAGAGCGGCTCGGCAGCGAGGGCCTTATCCGCGGCATCAGGGCCGTCACAGGCGGCGACGAGCGCGCCGACCCGGTGCAGTCGGCCGATCAACTGCTGGAGTGCATGATTGCCCGCGTCCGCGAGCTCAACGGCGGTGACCTGGACGACGACATCGCGGTGCTCGCGCTGGACTACGACGGGCAGGACAACTTATGGCGGCCCTGGCCACCGGGCCGGCCGAAGATACGACGCCCGGCCGCAGGCCGTGGCCGCTGGGCCGGGTGATCTGGGCCAGCGTCGCCGGCAGCGCGCTGGTCGCCCTGCTCGCAGGGGTGATCGCGGGGGTCGCGCTGCACACGTTGTCGGCGAGCAGGCAGCAGGTGATCAGCGTGGCGGACCCGGCCGCCATCCAGGCCCTGCAGCTGGATGCCAGCATGGTCAACCAGGAGACCGGGGTCCGCGGGTACGCCCTCAGCGCGAAGGAGAGCTTCCTGCAGCCTTATCTCAGTGGGCTGGCGCAGCAGCGCGACGCCGAGGCAATGTTGCCCGGCCTGCTCGCGGCCGTACCCGGAGGCCGCCGCCACCTCGCCGTCGCGAGCAGCTTGATCAGCGACTGGCAGGCCCGGTACGCCCGGCCGACGATCGCCCTGGTCCGAGCCAGCGGCAAGCCGGTGATCAGTCCCGCGATCGACCGGGGCAAGGCGGAGTTCGACGCCATCCGCGCGGCGATCGCCGTCCTGCAGGACGACATCAGCCGGTTCCGCGGCCACGCGGTCGCCAGCCTCCACAGCGCCGTCACGACTGTCGAGATCGTGATCATCGCCATCGGGCTGGCCCTGCTCGTCATCATTGCGCTGTTCGCGCTGGCCATCCGCCGCGCCATAGCGCGGCCGATCTCCGAGCTTGCCGTCGACACCAGGCTGGTGGCCGAGGGCGATTTCGGGCACGCCGTGCGGGCCGGCGGCTTCCGCGAGACCCAGGAACTCGGCGCGGATGTGGACCGGATGCGCGAGCGCATCGCGGCGGAACTGGCGGCTTCCCGGGCCGCCGAGGCCGACCTGAGGGTCCTGACGCAGGACCTGCAACGGTCCAACGCCGAGCTGGAGCAGTTCGCGTACGTGGCCTCACACGACCTGCAAGAGCCGCTGCGCAAGGTGGCCAGCTTCTGCCAGCTGCTGCAGCGCCGGTACGGCGGCCAGCTGGACGAGAAGGCAGACCTGTACATCGAGTACGCGGTGGACGGCGCTAAGCGGATGCAGGATCTGATCAATGACCTGCTGGCGTTCAGCCGCGTGGGCCGGATCGTGCACGACCAGGTGCCGGTCTCCAGCGCCGAGGCTCTGGAACAGGCGCAGGCGAACCTTTCCGTGCTGATCCGGCAGTCACAGGCCAGCATCGAGTCCGGGCCGCTGCCCGTGGTCCGCGCCGAGGCCGCGCTGCTCACCACGGTCTTCCAGAACCTGCTCGGCAACGCGCTGAAGTTCCGCGGCGAAGACCGGCCCCGCATCAGCGTGTCCGCAGCCCGGGACGGAGCGTTGTGGCAGTTCTCGGTGACCGACAACGGCATCGGGGTGCCGCCCGAGTACGCTGATCGGATCTTCGTGATCTTCCAGCGGCTGCACGGCCGTGACGCCTACCCAGGTACCGGCATCGGCCTGGCGCTGTCCCGGAAGATCGTCGAGTACCACGGCGGCCGGATGTGGCTGGATACCGGGCACTCTCCTGGTGCCCGGTTCTGCTTTACCCTGCCGGTCCTGCCAGAGAACGAGGACGCCGATGACCGATAACGCGGATACCGAGATCGTGGATGTGCTGCTGGTCGAGGACGACCCCGGGGATGCGCTGATCGTCCGCGAGGCGTTCGACCATTACAAGATCCGCAACATGCTGCACGTGGTCACCGACGGCGAGCAGGCGCTGCGGTTCGTGCACCGGGCCGGGGAGTTCACCGACGCTCCCCGGCCGGGCCTGATCATGCTCGACCTGAACCTGCCCCGGCGAGACGGCCTGGAGGTGCTGGCCGAGCTGAAGGCCGACCCGGCCCTGCGGGTGATCCCGGTCGTGATCCTGACCACGTCGCGGTCGGAAGAGGACGTGCTGCGCAGCTACTCCCTGCACGCCAACGCCTACGTCACCAAGCCGGTGGAGTTCGAGCGGTTCATGGACGCGATCCGCCAGATCGACAACTTCTTCGTCACCCTCGTGCGGCTGCCCGGAGCCTGACCGGCGAGGGCCCCGGCTGGCTACCGTTTGCGGTCCTTGCCGCCCTTGGCCAGGTCCCGCCAGCTGCTCGGCGAGCTGCTTGCGGGCGTCCAGCACCTCCGCGGCCGCGCCGGCCGACCGGCCGGGAATTTCCTCCAGCACCGTCAGCATGTACTTGACCTCGGCGTGATCCTCGCCCAGAACCTCGAACACGTCCGGCATGGCACCTCCAGAGACTCCGGCCCGCCAGACATCCCCTGCTACCCGCCGACAGCAAGCCAAACGCCGCGTGGATGTCGGCGATGCCGAGCTGGCTCGTCACCTGGCGGGCTTCTTCGCGGCTGCCTGACCGGCCTTAGCCGTCAGCCGTCGGCTGGTTCCGGCACCGTGAGCAAGCCGTCGCCGCGGCTCAAGATGAGGGATGTGACCAGGACGGCCGCCAGCAGACCGATCGCGATCCCCGGCGCGAAGCGGGGAGCCGCGGTGACCAGCAGCGCGCCGGCCAGCGCCCCCACGACCACGCTCGCGAGCGCGGCCACCTTGGCCGCGATATGGTGCCGCGGGCCCAGCACCAGTTCCGTGACCGCGCGGATCAGGGTGCTGGTCAGGTACGTACTGGAGAAGCCCGGGAGGGCCAGCCGGTTTACCGCTGCGCTCTGCAGCCCCATGGCCGCGGCAGCGACCCCGACGAGGACCACTTGGGCGGCGCCCGCGGGCCGCGCCGCCGCCAGTTCCCACCCGACGGCGAACCCGGCCAGCAGCACCAGTTCCACCAGCAGCGCTGTCGTGACCCGGCCGGGCCAGACCGGCTGGTCGTTCTCGGCCCGGCCAGCGATCGCGGCGCCCGCCGTCGCCCCGATGGCGTAGCAGGCGATGGCCACCGCCACCCGCAGCGCCACCTGATGCTCTCCCTGGCCGCCCAGGCCGATGCCGAGGAGGACCAGGTTCCCGGTGATCACGCTGACGAAGACCTTGCCCAGGGCCAGGAAGGCGAGGGCATCGAGCGATCCCGTTCCGGCGGCGAGCGCGACGGTGAGGGTGGTGCGGGTGGCCGCCGCCCGGTGGCTCCTGTCGGCCGACCCCGGGTGAGCGGCCCACCTCGGCGATGACCTCATCCGCGATCCAGGCCACCGGGCACCCGCACCACACTAGCGGCCCGTTCCGGATCCGCGGCCCAGGGCCGCCCCGGCGGTGCCCCGGCACGTTTGCCTCATCGTCGCCAGGGAAGGTGACGCGGGTGCCTGAGCCTGCGAGGACCGTACGCCACCCCACGGACGTCGCGTGACCGGCGAGCGGCGGCGCCGCCCGCGCACCGTCCCGGTCGCCCGCCGGGTGGGCGCCTGGCTCGTGTGGTGGGTCCTGCTCATGTCGTTCTGGGTCATCCTGGACGACTCCATCGCCTCGGACGAACTGCTCGCCGGAGCCGGAGCAGCAGCGCTGGGCGCCTTTCTCGCCGAGCTTGCCTTCCACCAGGCGGCCACCCGCTTCCGGGTCCGGGCCGAGTGGGTGGTTCCGGCCCTCAGCCTGCCGGCCCAGGTGATACGCGACACGGCGATCGTGTTCGCGGCCCTGTGGCGGCGCCTGGCTCGCGGCGAAGAGCCGCCGAGCGGTTTCCGCGCGGTGCCCGCCCGGTTCGGCAGCAACACCGCCGAGGGCGAGACCCGCCGGGTGCTGCTGATCGGCGGGCGGTCCGTCGCACCGAACTCGTTCGCGCTCGGGATCGATCCCGACCACGACATGATGATCATCCACCAGCTCGTGGTCAACGAAGGGGAAGCGGTCGAGTGAACGAAGGGGAGGCGGTCGAGTGAACGGCTTCGTCATCGCGGCCATCGCCATGCTCGCCGGGACGGTTCCGTGCGCGCTGGTGATATGGCGGGGCGAGGTCATGGCGGCGGTGGTGGCCTACGAGGCCATCAGTTCCATCGCCGTGATGGTGCTGGCGCTGCTGGCCGAGGGGTTCCGGCGCACCGGCGAGTTCGAGCTTCCCGTGCTGCTGGCCGTCCTCCTGTTCGGTAGTGGGTTGGTCTTCGTCCGGTTGCTGGAGCGATGGCTGTGAGCGGCCGGGAAATTCTCGCCGATGTCCTTCTAGGCCTGGCCGTGCTCATCGTGCTGGCCTCGTCGGTCGGCATCCTGGTCATGCGGGACGCCTACCAGAAGCTGCACTACGTGACGCCTGCCGCCCTGGTGGCCCCGCTCATCGTGGGACTGGCGGTCCTGGCGCAGTCGGGCCTGACCGAGAACACGGTGCAGACCTGGCTGGCGCTGCTCTTTATCATGATCGCCAGCCCGTTCCTGAGCCACGCCACGATCCGGGCCGCCCGGATCAGGGAGAAGGGTGACTGGCGCCCGGGCGCTGTCGGGGACCGCGGCCGGGCTGGGGATGAGCCATGAACGCGGCCAGCGTGATCGCGGTGGTCACGCCGTATACAGCCTCGCCGGGCCTCATGGATGTCCTGCAGGTGACCACCCTGGTGTTGGTCGCGGCCGGCGCCACCGCGGTCGCGCTGATCCGGGTGCCGGTCCGCCAGGTGATCGCGCTGAGCGCCTACGGGCTGCTGCTGGCGGTCATGTTCCTGACCTTCCAGGCCCCCGACGTCACCCTGTCCGAACTCACGGTGGGCGCGGTCGCGCTGCCGATCCTGCTGCTGCTGACCCTGGCCAAGGTCGGGAGGCGGGAGAAGTGACGCCCGGCCAGCGCCGCTGGGCCTTCCTGGTCGCGATGGCCGGCCTGGGGGCGTTCTTCCTGTGGGGGCTGGCCGGCCTGCCGGGCTTCGGCAACTACCCCGGGCCGTACGGAGACATCATCAACCGCATCGCGGTGGCCCAGACCAAGGCCACCGGCGTGGTGTCGGCCGTCAACTTCGAGTACCGCGGATTCGACACCCTGGGCGAGGAGTTCATCCTCTTCGCCGCCGCCACCGGGGTGGCCACCGTGCTGCGGCACCTGCGAGATGAACGGGAACGCGACGCCAGTAGCGAGGTCGGTGACGAGGCCCCGGACCGGCAGGCACCTCCGACCAGCGGCGCGGTCCGGATGGTGGCGCTGGCCCTGACCGGGCCCACCGTGGTGCTGGGCTGGTACCTGGCCTCACACGCGCAGACCAGCCCGTCGGGCGGCTTCCAGGGCGGGATCGTCCTGGCCACCGCCTTCATCCTGATCTACCTGGCCGGGCAGTTCCTCGCCTTCGAGCGGATCAGCCCCGCCGACGTCACCGACGCCGTGGAGGCCGTGGGGGCGGGCGGCTTCGCCGCCGTCGGCATCGCCGCGGCGGCGATGGGGCTGGCCTTCCTCACCAACTTCCTGCCGCTCGGCACCACCCCGGGCGCGGTCAGCTCCTCCGGGACCATCGCCCTGATCAGCTTCTTCGTCGGCCTTGAGGTCGGCGCCGCGTTCATCCTCATCGTCGGCGAGCTGCTCGACCAGACGCTCCTTCTCCGGCAGGAGACCCGGTGATGCAGATCTTCCCGTTCGTGGTGGTGGCCTGGATCCTGGCCGTGGGCCTGTACGGCCTCGTCACCAGCCGCCACCTGGTGCACCTGATCATGTGCCTGATCGTGGTGCAGTCGTCGACCTACGTGCTGCTGCTGGGCGTGGGCTACAAGACCGGCGCGGCCGCCCCCTATTTCTTCGACATCCCGGCGCACACCCCGGCGGTGGACCCGGTGGTCCAGGCCCTCGCGCTGACCGACGTGGTGGTCGAGGCGGCCGTGACCGCGCTGCTGCTGGCCTTCGCGATCCAGGCGCATAAGCGGTTCGGCACCCTCGACCCCCAAGAACTTGTCCAGCTCAAGGGCTGAGCGCCTGCGGTGAACCAGCTACCTGCCCTGGCCGTTGCCCTCCCGCTGATCATGGCGGCGACGATATCGGGCCTGAGACCGGTGTTCCGCCGTAGACGGCGGCTGCTGGACGCGACCGCGATCGTCACCAGCGCCGCCGTAACCGTTGTGCTGTTCTTGCTCATGATCGACACGGCGCGGGGGGACGTCGTCTACTGGTTCGCCGGCCTGCGGCCGTCCCACGGAGCCGCCATCGGCATCGACTTCTCCGCCGGGCCGCTCAGCGCCGGGCTGGCCTGCCTGGCCGCGCTCCTGGTGACGGCGGCCATGACCTTTTCCTGGCGCTATTTCGAGCGGGTCGCCACCTACTACCACGCCCTCATGCTGACGTTCCTGGCGGGCATGGCCGGGTTCTGCCTCACCGGCGACATCTTCGACCTGTTCGTATGGTTCGAGCTGATGGGCGTGTCGGCCTACGCACTGACGGCATACCGGCCGGAAGAGCGCGGGCCGGTCCAGGGGGCGCTGAACTTCGCCATCACCAACAGCGTCGGCGCCTACCTGTCGCTGTCCGGCATCGGCCTCATCTACGCCCGCACGGGCGCCCTCAACATGGCCCAGATCGGCAGCGATATCTCCCGGCACCGGCCGGACGGCCTCGTCGTGGTCGCCTTCCTGCTCATCATCGCGGGCCTGCTGATCAAGGGCGCCATCGTGCCGTTCCACTTCTGGCTGGCCGACGCCCATGCGGTGGCCCCCACCCCCGTCTGCGTACTGTTCTCCGGCGTCATGGTGGAACTCGGGCTCTACGGCATCGCCCGGGTGTACTGGTCGATGTTCGGCCAGGCCCTCGGGCACCGGTCCGTCATCACCAGCGTCTTCCTGGCCCTCGGGCTGCTCACCGCCGTAGTCGGCGCGCTGTTCTGCTTCCGCGAGCGGCACCTCAAGCGGCTGCTCGCATTCTCCACGATCAGCCACGCGGGCATGTTCCTGACCGGCATCGCCCTGCTCACCCCGCTCGGACTGGCCGGCGCCGCGATCTACGTGGCCGGGCACGCCCTGGTCAAGGCGGCTCTCTTCTTGTGCATTGGCATCGTGCTGCACCGACTGGGCTCGGTCAACGAGACCGCCTTGCACGGGCGCGGCCGCCGCCTGCGCGTGACCGGCGTGGTATTCACCCTGGCCGCCCTCGGCCTGTCCGATCTGCCGCCGTTCGCCACCTTCCTGGGTAAGGGCTGGACCGAGGACAGCGCCGCGACCCACGGCATGACCTGGATCATCGTCATCTTCGTCGCCTCGTCCGCCCTGGTGGGCGGGGCCGTACTGCGCGTGGCGGGCGGGGTCTTCTACGGCCTGGGCGACCCGCCCAGCGAGGACCGGGAGGTGGCGCGGGAGGCCTCCGAGGAGACCAGCGAGACCGATGAGGCCAGGCAGCGCACCCCGCTGACCATGATCGTTCCCGCGGCTGTCCTGGTCGTGGCCGCGATTGGCCTCGTTTTCGTCCCCCGCCTCGGCTCGGCCGCCGAGGCGGGGGCCGTGCGGTTCCAGGACCAGGCGGCCTACAACGCCACCGTGTTGTCCGGCGCGCACGTGGCGCATCCCGCGGCCATTGCCCCCGCCGAGAGCACCGGGATCACCGTGGCGGACGTGACCACCGGCGCGGGTTCCACCGCCAGCGCCCTGGTCCTGGCCTTCCTCGCGCTCTACTGGCGGCGCCTGCCCGTGCTGCGCCGGGGATTCGAGCCGGGCCGGGGGCTGACGCAGCCCATCGTGCGGTTCCAGAGCGGCGTGGTCAACGACTACGTGACGTGGGTCGTGATCGGCCTGGCCTGCCTGGGCGGCGCGCTGGCGTTCGCCGTCCGGTAATGCTGAGCGCGGGCGGCGGCGGCCCGCTACCGCCGCCGCCCGCGGGTGACGGCCCGGCGGGGGGTATCCGGGCCGTCACCGGTCTGGAAGCGCTAAGACGGTGACGGCCCCGGGCCAGGTGGAATGGGGGGCGCAGCCCGGGGCCATCACCGAGTCGGTCGGACTAGGCGGGCGCTCCGGCCGGTATCCGCTCCGCGCGGTCCGGCGGGACGCTCCGGGCCCGGGCCGCCGCGGCGGCCCGGGCTGAGCACGACCCGTAGGCGGCCAGGGTCTCGCGGCCGATGCGCTCCCACGAGTAGCGGGACCTGGCCCGGTCGGCGGCCGCGATCCCGTAGGCCTCGAGCCGCAGCGAGTTGGCCAGCAGCCGCCGTACCCGCACGGCGAGCTGCGCGGGCGGCTCAGGCGGCAGGATGAGACCCGTGGTCTTGTCGACCACGGCGTCCTGCTCGGCGCCGGCCGCCGCGGCGACGACCGGTGTGCCGCACGCCATCGCCTGGAGCGCGGTCATGCCGACGGGCTCGTACGGCGCCATGCTTACCAGCAGGTCGGCCGAGCGCAGCAGCGCGGGCAGGTCCTCGGGGGTGACGCGCCCGGTGCACACCAGCCGGTCGTGGACCTTCAGCCTCCTGGCGAGCCGGAGGATCTCGCGGTAGTCCTGGTCCTTGCCCAGCTTCGCCTGGCGTGGCCCGCCGACGATCACGAGCTCGGCCTCCGGGATCTCGGCGAGGGCCCGCAGGGCGATGCCGAGGCTGCGGGTGGCGGTCAGCGGCTGCGCGGCCAGCAGCCGCAGTCGGCCGTTGCGTTCTGCGGCCGGGCCTTCCGGCGAGAACAGCTGCGCGTCGACGCCGCACGGCACCATCCTGGCCCGGGCCCTGGCCACGCCCAGCCGGGCCAGATCGGCCAGTTCCTCGGTGGAACTGGCCAGCACCACGTCGGCGCTGCGGGCGATGCACGCCTCGAGGCGGAGCCTGGTGTCCGAAAGGCGTTCGGCCACGCCGTAGCGCTGCTCGGCGGTTCCGAGCGAACCGAACGTCTGCGCCACGGGCACGCCTAGGTCCCGTGCTCCGGCCAGGGCAGCGAGGCCGGCCGTCCAGTGGTAGGCGTGGGCTATGGCGGGAGGGTTCCGGCGCCAGCGCTGCGCCAGGTAGCGGCCGAATTCCGGCAGGTGCGGCGCGAGCTGGTCCGGGTCCAGCGGTTCCGGCGGCCCCGCGGTCACGTGCTCGACGGTTACCCCGGGGGCGATGATCGTGCTGTCGGGAAGCCCGCGGGAGTCCCGGCGGGCGTAGATGGTGACGCGGTGGCCCAGGCCAGCCAGCGCCTGCCCCAGCGAGGTCACCCGGGCGGCTTCGGCCCTGAAGCCCGGATCAGCGTGCGGGGTGAGCGTGTTGATGCTGCGTGCGACGAGGGCGATCCTCATCACGTGCCTCCTGTGTTCGGCCGGGTCACGGCGCGACTGGGAGGGCCGACCTAGGCCCGCGGCGGCCTGGTCCTACGGTGAACGCAGAAAAGGCACACCCCAGCAGCACGCCATGACAGCGTGAGGGTGTGCCTGCGTCGTAAGCACCGTCCGCTCAACATACTGCCCGGCCCCGCGAGCGTTCAAACATGAATCTCTCGCCGGGGATTGCGCCGCGAGATCCGGCCCGGGCGGTGATCGCGGACGAAAGCCGGTGCCAGGGCCCCATGCGGAGGGTCCGCCTGCCTCGGCCGATTGGGAACCCGGGTCCCGTGGCCGGGGTGCGGCGGGCGTCCGCCTGTCCGCCGCACCCCGGCCACTGCCTTCCGTCGGCCCGCTACCAGCGATACCAGCGGCTGCGGCGGCCTCCTGTCTCGGCCGCCCGGAACAGGAACCCCAGCAGCCACAGGATCAGCACGGCCAGCGCGATCCACCACAGGACGTGAATGGCAAAACCCAGGCCGCCGAGAATGAGTGCGATCAGCAAGACCACAAGGACGATGGCCACCGTGAGCTCCTTTCGTGATACGCAGGCCTCTTACTGCCCGGCTGCCAGGACTTAAACAATTGAGCCTTCATCCTCCTGCGGCTGCCCACATACCCTGAGCGAGAGATCGACGAATGAAAACGTCGTGACCTGCGGACCGGTCAAGCCGAGTGGCGATCGCCGAGGCTCATGTGCATCCGCACCGTGGTGCCGGCCTGACCGGTTCTCAGTTCGACCAGATCGCACACCTGGTTGACCAGGAACAGTCCGTGACCTCGGCCGTCCGGCGGGCGCTTGACCCGCCCGGCGAGCGGATCAGAGATCCATCCGTGGTCCTGCACCTGGCAGAGGATCCCCGCCGCGTCATGCCATACCTGGAGCGTGCCGCCCGCGCTGGTGTGGCCGAGCGTGTTCGCGGCGATCTCGTTCACCGCGAGGACCAGGTCCGCGGTACGCTCTGCGGCCAGGCCGGTGCGCTGCGCCTGAACTTCCACCATCCGGCGGACCGGTGCGAGGTCAGTCTCGTAACCGAGAGACTCCGCGCCGGCCGGCGGCGGGGGCAGCGGCTGATCGCAGTCCGGCGGTACCTGCCAGGGCGCCGCTGGGGCGCCGGCGGCCGTTATCCGGCCGTCGGCGCCGAAGTGCTCGGGATGGGTGCGCCGCACATCGGAGATGATGGCGGGCGTCAGCCGCGTGACGTCGTAGGGGCACATCATCGTGGCCGCTGCGTCAGGGAAAGCCAGGTTGACGAGTGCCTCGTGCCTGATGACCTCACAGATCTCGGCCGACGTGCGCCCCGGCCAGGCCGGCTCGCTGACCACGCGGACGCGCTGGCCCGCATGCTTGTCGAAGAACGCCTGCAGTTCCGGGATGATCCGGGCGGGATTGCCGCTCATATCGGTTATGTCGCAGTACAGGAGCTCTCCGGGCTCCCCGGCCAGCTGGTCGGCGACCGCGCGGGCCGCGTCACCGGGCAGGGCGATGAACAGCGGCTCGTCACCGGCCAGGCCGGCCCGCGCGAAACCGAGGATCCGCGCCCGGTACTCGGCCGGGTCGCGATAGGGAAACGCGACGTGCCTGAGGGCGCCGGGGTCGGTCACGGCGCGACCGCTGCTCATTCAGCGATAGCTTCCCCTTGATCGTGCGTCTATGCGCCTGCGGCGGGAAGAGTAACCGCGAATACGATGAGGCGTTGGTACCGTCCCGGACGGTTCGACATCCGGAGGTGCGGGTGGCGGAACTCCAGCTCTCGTCCGAGCGACGCGGCGATAGCCTGGTCGTCGCGGTCGGCGGCGAGCTCGACATCGTCACCAGCCGTCAGCTCGACGAGCACCTGACCCGGGCCCGCCGGGAGGACCGCAAGATCATTCTCGACCTGACCGCGGTCGACTTCATGGACACGAGCTCTCTGGCGGTGATCGTCGGCCACTGGAAGCGACTGGAGGCGGCGGGCGGGACGCTGGCGCTGGCGGGAGCGAGGTACCGGTACACCAAGACGCTGTGGATCACCGGGCTGGCCGACCGGCTCCCGCTCTTCGATACCGTCGACCAGGCCCTCGCGGCGGAAAGCCAGGCCGCACCCGCCGATCGGGTTCCGCCCTCGCCCGCGGCCGACGCCGCGCCCCGGCCGCGGGCCAAGAGGCGCGGCACGCCCGGCTAGGCCCGCAGGCGTCAGCGGACGTGGACCGCGACGAGACAGGCGTCGTCGTCAGTATTGGAAGAGGTCTTGTCCACCACGTAGTCGGCGTAACCGCTGATATCCCCGGCCGGATGCCCCGCGATCTTGAGCAGCGACTCCAGGGCGTCGTCGATGGGCAGGTCCCGCCGCTCGATCAGGCCGTCGGTGAACAGCAGCAGGATGTCGCCTAGCCGCAGCGGCGTGGTTATCTCCATGTAGGAGGCATCCGGGTCGGCGCCGAACAGCAGGCCGTGCGGAGGCGACAGCGTGCGCGCCCGGCCGTCGCGCACCAGGATCGGCGGCAGGTGACCGGCCCGGGCCCAGCGCAGCGAGCGGTCGGCCGGATCGTAGAGCCCGCAGATCGCCGTGCCGATGATGCCGTTGGACAGGTGGCAGGCGGCGCCGTTGAGCCAGCTGAGCAGCACGGCCGGCCCCGCCCCGGTCATCGACAGTCCGCGCAGCGCGTTACGCATGGCGACCATGCCGGTCACGGCGTCGAGCCCGTGGCCCGCGATGTCGCCCACCACGAGGAGCACTTCCTTGGTCGGCAGCAGCACGGTGTCGTACCAGTCGCCGCTGACCAGGTTGCCCGGGCCGGATGGCCGGTACCGGGCGGCGACGTCCAGCCCGGCCGCCGCGACCGGCTCGGATGACCGCGGCGTGATGGCCTGCTGCAGCCGGACGGCGAGCCGGTGCTCTTCCTCGGCGCGTTCCTGCGTGTCGGCGAGCTGCTCGCGCGCGGCCGCGAACGCCAGCTGGGTGTGATAGTCGGCGGAAACGTCCTGGTACACCCCGCGAACGGCGATCACGTCACCGCCCGGGTCGGTGACCGGCTCGGCATACGCCCGCATCTGCCGGACGCTGCCGTCGTCGGACCGGACGATCCGGAACGCGGCGGCGCTTTCCTTGCGCTCGGCCAATAGCGTGTCGCGGAAGCCCTGCACGGCGGGAACATCCTCGTCAGGCACGCGGGTATGCAGGTCGGCGACGGGGACCGGGGTCCCGGGCGCCTGCCCGAACAGCGCGAAGGCCGACTCGGTCCAGTGCACCTCGCCGGTCCGCAGGTTCTCCTCCCAGCCGCCGATCCGGCCCAGCCGCTGGGCGTGCTCCAGCAGGGCGGCGAGGCGGCCGGTGTCGTCCGCTCCCCGTGACGCGATGGCCACGCCGTCGTAGAGCCGGGCGATCCGGACCGCCGCCACCGGCCCGGCTCCGGCGTAGTCTGCCTGGGCGGCGACGATCTCGCCGCTGACGCGCTGCGGCTCGCCGGTGACCAGGGCCGTCACGCAGGTATCGAACAGGCCCCCGGCGGCCGCCGCGGCCGGGTACAGCTCAAGCAGCAGACGGCCGGCCAGCTCGGCCGGGCCCCGGCCCGCCGGGTCGCGGAATCCTGGGCTGACGTGACCGATGCGGAAATCCGTCACCTCGCCGTCGTCGTCCCGGACCGCTTGCGCGAACAGCAACGCTCCCACCAGCGGTTCCATCAGGCCGAAGACCCATGACCTGGAACCCGCCGCGCTGCCGCCGAGCCCGGCGCCGAGGGCGTGAGCGGCCAGCTCGGCCAGGGCCGCCAGCTGTCGGCGCAACGGGGCAGGGAAATCGGCGAGCGGCTCCGGCCAGCAGATCACCATGCTGCCGAGCGTCATCCCCGAGTCACGCAGCGGCAGGCCGACGCGGGCGCCGCCGGGCCAGCGGCCCATCAGCGGCCGGTCATCGCCCGGCGGCGGTCCCGCGGGCCACCAGGTCTCCACTCCATCCCGGGCGGCATCGAGGGGGAGAGCTTGCATATCGGGGTGTATCCGGCGCCAGCGGCCGGCCTCGCGTGTCCCGAAGCTGGCCTGGCCGGCCAGCTCCAGGCCGCCGTCCGGCTCGAGCAGCCAGAGCGCCACCGCGACGGCACCCGTGGCGGCCAGGGCCTCATCCAGCAGGGCAGCGGCCACGGCATCGCCGTCCGGTGCCCCCTGCGCCGCCGCCCAGGCCAGGCTGAGCCCGCCTGGACCAGGATCAGCGGGGTCATTGGCCTCGTTCGGGAGCAGCTGCCCGGTGAGCTGAGCGGCCAGTCCGGCGACGCTGCCGTCGGACTCCCGGGCCAGGCGCCCGAGCTGCTGGCGGGCCTGCACGGGCGAGCAGCGCAGCTGTTCCATCAGCATGCCGGTGGCCAGGTCCACGACCGAGCGGGTCGTGGCCTGCGAGCGCATCGCGTCCAGCTCCCGCCGCTGCCGCGCTATCAGCGCCTTCAGCCGCGTGAGGTCGGTACCGCTCGGTTCGGCCACCCTCACCCGCCTTCTCCGCGATCACCCTCGGACGGGCGGATTCATACGCTACCGCGTGGTTCGCCGTTGCTGACTATTCTCCGGCAACAGGGGGAGTGAAAGGATCGGCCTGTTGTCACGTGACCGTCAAGCAGCGGCGGTGCGGATCCCGCGGCCATGAAGGAGTTTCCGGATGACGACGACCCAGGAGCGGCCGCCGCAGCCTGCCGACAGCCGGCTGCAGCGGCTGCTAGCCGGGCTGACCGCGGTGCGGAGCGGGGACTTCAGCACCCGCCTGCCCGCGGCTGATGATCCGCTCATGGACGAGATCGCTGCGGTGTTCAACGGCATGAACGAGCAGCTCGCGCTGGTCACCTCTGAGGTGACGCGGGTGGCCAGGGAGGTGGGCACCGAAGGCCGGCTCGGCGGCCAGGCTGAGGTGCCGGGGCTGGCCGGGACCTGGAAGGACCTCACCGATTCGGTGAACTCGATGGCGGGCAACCTGACCGGCCAGGTGCGCGATGTCGCCCAGGTCGCCACCGCGGTGGCCAAGGGGGACCTGAGCCAGAAGATCACCGTGGACGTCAAGGGCGAGATGCTCGAGCTGAAGAACACGCTCAACACGATGGTCGACGAGCTGTCGGCGTTCGCCGACGAGGTGACGCGGGTGGCCCGGGAGGTGGGTACCGAGGGCCGGCTGGGCGGGCAGGCGCGGGTGCCCGGCGTCGGCGGGACCTGGCGTGACCTGACCGACTCGGTGAACTCGATGGCGGGCAACCTGACCGGCCAGGTGCGCAACATCGCCCAGGTCACGACCGCGGTGGCCAAGGGAGACCTGAGCCAGAAGATCACCGTGGACGCGCGCGGGGAGATCCTGGAGCTGAAGAACACCATCAACACGATGGTCGACGAGCTGTCGGCGTTCGCCGACGAGGTGACGCGGGTGGCCCGGGAGGTGGGTACCGAGGGCCGGCTGGGCGGGCAGGCGCGGGTGCCGGGCGTCGGCGGGACCTGGCGTGACCTGACCGACTCGGTGAACTTCATGGCGGGCAACCTGACCGCTCAGGTGCGGTCCATCGCCCAGGTGGCCACGGCCGTGGCGGAGGGCGACCTGAGCCAGAAGATCACCGTGGACGCGCGCGGGGAGATCCTGGAGCTGAAGGAGACCATCAACACGATGGTGGACCAGCTGTCGCTGTTCGCCGACGAGGTGACGCGGGTGGCGCGCGAGGTCGGCACCGAAGGCAACCTCGGCGGCCAGGCCGCCGTCCGGGGTGTCTCGGGGACCTGGGAGAACCTGACCGACAACGTCAACGTGATGGCGGGCAACCTGACCGCTCAGGTCCGCTCGATCGCCCAGGTGGCTACCGCCGTGGCCCGCGGCGACCTGAGCCAGAAGATCACCGTCGACGCGCGCGGTGAGGTCGCCGCCCTGGCCGCGGCGATCAACGGGATGGTCGACACGCTGGGCGCCTTCGCGGGCGAGGTCACCCGGGTGGCCCGCGAGGTGGGCACGGAGGGCATGCTCGGCGGCCAGGCCGTGGTACCCCACGTCGCCGGGACCTGGAAGGACCTGACCGACAACGTCAACTCGATGGCCAACAACCTGACCAGCCAGGTCCGCAACATCGCCCAGGTCACTACGGCGGTGGCGAACGGCGACCTGTCGAAGAAGATCGACGTGGACGCGCGAGGCGAGATCCTGGAGCTGAAGACCACCATCAACACCATGGTCGACCAGCTTTCGTCCTTCGCGGCCGAGGTCACCAGGGTGGCCCGGGAGGTGGGCAGCGAGGGGCGTCTCGGCGGGCAGGCCGAGGTCGAGGGCGTCTCAGGCACCTGGAAGCGGCTGACCGAGAACGTCAACGAGCTGGCCGGCAACCTCACCCGCCAGGTCCGGGCGATCGCCGAGGTGACCAGCGCCGTCGCCACCGGTGACCTGACCCGGTCCATCTCGGTCGAGGCTCAGGGCGAGGTCGCCGAGCTCAAGGACAACATCAACGCGATGGTCCGCTCGCTGCGGGAGACGACCAAGGCCTACCAGGACCAGGACTGGCTGCAATCCAACCTGGCCAGGGTCGCCAGCCGCATGCAGGGCCACCGCGATCTCCGGGTGGTCGCCGAGCTGATCATGAACGACCTTATCCCGCTGGTCGGGGCCCAGCACGGAACGTTCTTCCTGGCCGAGGCCAACGGCGGCGAGACCCGGCTGCGCCTCATCGCCGGCTACGGGCTGCGCGCCGACATCGAGGCGCCCAGCCAGTTCCGCCTGGGACAGTCGTTGATCGGCCAGGTCGCGAAGACCAGAAGGCCCATTGTGGTCACCGACCTGCCGGCCGACTATGTGAAGATCTCCTCAGGGCTCGGCGAGGCCGTGCCGGCCAACCTGGTGATTCTGCCGATCGTCTTCGAGGACCAGGTCCTCGGGGTCATCGAGGCGGGCTCGTTCTCCCCGTTCACCCAGGTGCACCGGGACTTCATGGAACAGCTGATGGAGAGCATCGGGGTCAACGCCAACACGATCATCGCCAACTCCAGGACCGACGCGCTGCTGGCCGAGTCGCAGCGGCTCGCGGCCGAGCTGCAGGCCCGCACCCGGGAGCTCCAGGTCCGGCAGGACGAGCTGCAGCGTTCCAACGCCGAGCTGGAGGACAAGGCCGCACAGCTGGCCCGGCAGAACCGGGACATCGAGATCAAGAACGTCGAGATCGAGCAGGCCCGGCAGGAGCTCGAGGAACGCGCCCGGCAGCTCGACCTGGCCTCGCGGTACAAGTCGCAGTTCCTGGCGAACATGTCCCACGAGCTGCGCACGCCGCTGAACAGCCTGCTGATCCTGGCCCGGCTGCTCGCCCAGAACCCCGACCGGAACCTCACGCCCAAGCAGGTCGAGTACGCGAACGTCATCCACTCGTCAGGGGCCGACCTGCTGCAGCTCATCAACGACATCCTTGACCTGTCCCGGGTGGAGGCGGGCAAGATCGAGCTGCATCCCGAGCGATTCGCCCTGCGCGCGCTGCTGGATGACCTCCAGGCGGTATTCCGGCCGCTGACCACGGAAAAAGGTCTCGAGTTCGCGGCCGAGCCGCCGTCCGCCGGCGTTCCCGCCGAGCTGTTCACCGACCGGCAGCGGCTCCGGCAGATCTTGCACAACCTGATGTCGAACGCGGTCAAGTTCACCGAACACGGGCGGGTGGAGCTCCGCATCACTGCGGCCAGGCCGGCCGCCGGTGCCGGGCTGGTACTGAAGTTCTCGGTGACCGATACCGGCGTCGGCATCAGCGAGCAGAACCTCGAGGTCATCTTCGGCGCCTTCCAGCAGGGGGACGGCACCACTAGCCGCCGTTACGGCGGGACCGGCCTGGGCCTGGCCATCTGCCGCGAGCTAGCCGCGCAGCTCGGCGGGCGGATCACCGCGGAGAGCATCCCCGGGGACGGGAGCACGTTCACCCTCTACCTGCCGGCTGCCCTTCCCGGCGCCGACGACAGGGCCGAGCCGGCCGAGCCGCCCGAGGCGTCCGCCCCGGACCCGCAGCGGCCGGGAACCGGTGGCGCGTACCGCGCCGATCGGGTACCGGAGTCGTCAGCTGCGCCGGGAGCCGTCGCGGGCCCGCATGAGGCCCTGCGCGGCAAGCAGGTCCTCATCGTCGACGACGACCTGCGGAACGCCTTCGCCATCAGCAGCATCCTGGAGCTCTACGGCATGACCGTCCTGCACGCGCCGGACGGACGGACCGGCATCGAGATGCTGAGCGCCACCCCCGGCGTCGACATCGTCTTGATGGACGTGATGATGCCGGAGCTTGACGGGTACGCGACGACCGGCGCGATCCGCGAGATCCCCGAGCTTGACGGGCTGCCGGTGATCGCGGTGACGGCCCGGGCCATGCACGGCGACCGGGACAAGAGCATTGCCGCCGGAGCCAACGACTACGTCACCAAGCCGGTGGACACCGAGGAGCTGCTCGGCTGCATGGAGCGCTGGATCGGCCCCGCCGCGTCGGCGGACTAGCGGTATCAGGACCAGCCGGGGTCAGCGGTACCAGCAGTGGCTGGATCGTGACACCCTGGAAGGGGAGCGGCGCCGTCATTCCGGCGGGTCCGCGGGCGCGATTGGAGGACGCCACGTCCGGCCCAGACCTCACGCAGCGGAGCCCTGGCCTGCTGGGCACCGTGGAAACATCCGCGCCCAGGTCGCTGAATCAGCTCGTAGCGCAGGCCGCGCGCCAGGTTCCCGGCTGCTCCGGGGCAGCCGCGGTGCTCTGGCGCGAGGCCGAGCCGGCCGCCGTCGCCGCGAGCCACCCGTCCCTGCCCGAGCTGATCGACGTGCAGGTACGCTGCGGGCGCGGCCCGGTGCTCGATGCGCTGAGCGGAGGCGAGCCGGCGGGCTGCGCGGACACCCTGGACGAGCCCCGCTGGCCCGAGTACGCCAGCACGGCGCTGCGCCAGGGAGTGCGGTGCTCGCTCAGCCTGACGCACTGGTCCGGCAGCGAGGCTATCGGCCTGTCGTTGTTCGGCGCGCGGCCGCGGACGCTGGGCCCGGAATCGGTCGCGGCGGCCGAGCGCCTGGTCGCGTTCGGCGGGGCGGTGGTGGGCATGGCCTCCGAAACCGGCGAGGCCCGGCGCGCCCTGCATCAGCTCCGTGATGCCGCCGAGTCCCGCGCCGTGGTGGACCAGGCCAAGGGCGTGCTGATGCACGGGCTCGGATGCAGCGCCGAAGAGGCGCTGCAGCGGATGCGGCAGGTCTCGCAGGCGCGGAACATGAAGGTGACCGAGGTCGCCACGAGGATCATCGACTCCCGCGGCCTGGACGGGCTGGGGACGCTCTAGCGATGGCACGGCCGGCAGGCCCTCGGGAGGAGGCAGCGGGCGAGGCCGCCCGGCTCAAGGCCAGGGCCGGCGCGCTGAGGCAGGCCGCCGCGCTGCCGGGCACCGGGCTCGGGCCGCTGCTCGACGCGGCGCTGGCCGAGCTGGACGGGGCGGTCGACGCGCTGGCCGACGCAGGAGGCCGCGCCGGCGACCTCGCCGGGGATCCCGCAGGCGGCGCGCACGCCGAGCGGCGCCTGCTGCAGGCCGTGTTCCAGCAGGCCCCGGTGCCGCTGTTCCTGCTGGGCCTGGACGGCACGGTGCGGCGGGCCAACTCGGCCGCTGGCCGGCTCGTGGGCTCGGGCCCCGGCTACCCGACCGGGAAGCCGTTCACCGCCTTCGTCGACCTGCCGTTCCGGGCGGCGGTGCAGTCGCAGGTCGCGACCGTCATCCGGACCGGCGAGGTTCGCACCCTGCGCTGCGGTGTGCTCACCGCGGACGGCGTCGCGGAGTGTGAGGTCACCGCGGCCCCGGTGCAGGCCCGGGGTGACTCAGGCCGGCTGGTCGTCGCCGTAGGCGGGTCCGCCGTCGCCCGGCCCGGGCCGGCCTCTGATCCCGCCGGACCCGCGGACCACGCCGATCCGGCGGACCAGGAGACACAGCCCGGCGACAGCGCGCTGCAATCGGCCACCCGCCGCATCGACCTGGTGACCTCGGCCACCAGGATCCTGCTGGAAAGTGTCAACCACAGCGAGTCGGCGACCATGCAGCGGTTCGCGCGGCTGCTGGCCCGCGAGCTCGCCGCCTGGCTCATCCTGGACGTGGAGCGCCATCAGGGCCTGCGGCGGCAGCTGGCCGTGGGGCCCGACGACCAGCCCTCCGACGACCTGGCCCGCGCCGTGGCGGCCGCCGACCCGCCGCCCGGCTCGGCGCCGCACCAGGTCCACGAGTCCGGCAGCTCGCTGCTGGTCGCCCACGCCGAGGATCCGGGCCTCCTCGGCGAGGGCCCGGACGGGGTGCCGCTGCTCCTGCGGCTGGGCGCGACCTCGGTGCTGTGCGTGCCGTTGTCGGACGGCGAGCGCAGCTACGGTGCCCTGACCCTGGCCCGGCTGGCCGGCCACGGGCACTTCGGGATGGCCGACGTCGGGCTGGTCGAGGAACTCGGCGAGCAGCTCGCCCTGGCCATCCGGGCAGACCGGGAGCTGCGCCATCGCACCGAGATCGCCGAGGCGCTGCAGGCCAGCCTGCTGCCCCGCCAGCTACGCCAGATCCCGGGCACCGAGGTCGCCGCCGGCCACCTGCCGGCTACCCGGGCCCGGGACGCGGGCGGCGATTTCTACGACGTCTATCCCGCCCGGGCCGGATGGGGGATCTCTATCGGTGACGTGTGCGGAAAGGGCCAGGATGCGGCGGCCGTGACCGCCGCGGCGCGGCATGCGATCCGGGTGCTCGCCCACTGGGACGGAGACCCGGCCGGGGTCCTGCGCGGCGCCAACGAGATCATGATGGAGGAGGAGTTCGGCGGCCGATTCGTCACCGCGAACGTCGGCCACCTGCAGTGGCGGGACGGCCGCCTGCATGTGGTGCTCGGCAGCGCGGGCCACCCGTGGCCGGTGCTGGTCCGGCCGGACGGGAGGACCCAGGTCCTGCAGGGGGGCGGACTCCCGCTCGGAATCTTCCCCGACGCCGAGCCCGCGATCCAGGAGATCGACCTGGATCCCGGTGACCTGCTGTTCTTCTTTAGCGACGGCCTGGCCAGCGCGTGCGGCCCGGACCTGGCCTACTTCGAAGACCGCCTCACCGACGAGCTGGCGGCGCTGGGCGGTGAGCCGGCCGCGCGGGTGGTGTCCCGCGTGCAGGAGGTGGCGCTTCAGTTCTGCGGTGGCCAGCTTCGTGACGACGTGACCATGCTGGCGCTGCGCGTGGGTGAGCCCCCGGCCGACTAAGCGCCGGGCCCGGCGGTCAGCCCGGGGTGTCGTCCTCCGGATCGACGATGCATCCGCGCAGGTAGTCCAGGGCCGCTGCCAGCAGCCGGGAGACGTGCATCTGCGAGATGCCGAGATGCTCGCCGATCTCGGCCTGGCTCATGTTCCCGTAGAACCGCATCATGAGCAGCCGCTGCTGGCGGGGCGGCAGATCGTCCCAGTGGGCCCAGACCGCCTGGATGTCGAGCGCGTGCTCAAGCTGCGGATCCTCGGCGCCCAGCAGGTCGGCCAGGCTCCCGGCATCCTGCCCGTCCGCTAGCGGCGCGTCCAGGGACGAGGCCCGGAATACCATGTCGGCACGCTCGGCGTCCTGCAGGTCGTCGTCGCTCACCCCGAGGTGCGCGGCCAGTTCATCGGCCCGCGGCGACCGGGCCAGGCGCTGGGTCATCTCGGCCCGGGCGCGCCGCAGTTCGGCCCGCAATTCCTGCGTCGACCGCTTTACGTGCACCTGCCAGCGCTTGTCCCGGAAGTGCCGCTTGATCTCGCCGCTGATGCACGGCTGGGCGTAGGCGACCAGGCTGCCGCCGACGGCCGGGTCAAAGTTGTTGATCGCCTTGAGCAGGCCCACGAACCCGACCTGCATGAGGTCCTCCTGCGACTCGGGGCTCTGCCGGTACCGCTGGGCGCACGAGCGGACCAGCGACTGATACCGGATGATGAGCTGCTCGCAGGCCGCGTCGTGCTCGTCGCTGTCCCGTGGCAGCGCCTGCACCAGCCGCACCAGGGCTTGATCGTCCGGCTCGTCAGCCGGGGAAGGAACCGCGGGCGGCCCGGTGAATGAAACTGTCATTAACGCTCACCTCTGCGCGGCGGGGACTGGTCAGGTTCTCCCCTCCGTGCGGGCGGCAAACATTCTCGTCCGTCCGGCTTCATGATCATCTGCGCTGCCGGACACGGAGGAGAGGCAGGCCGATGCCCTGGCGTGGCACGCCCGGCTCTACAGACGCCGCCCGGTCTCGTCGCCCGCGTTGACGAAGATGACCGCGATCGGCGGTATCACCAGCGCCACGACAGACATCACGACGGCGGCCGTCACGGAGAAGATCCGCACGACGGTCCAGGCCAGGGCGACGAGCGTCAGGCACGAGCCCATCATCACGAGGTACCAGCGGTTACGGGTCATGGCCCTGATCGGGTAGACGGCGCAGTCACTGGAGCACTACCCGGTGTCGTCCGGCTAAACGTGGCGCAGCCACAGCATTCAGCCAAGGACGGCCTGCACCCGGCGCACCGCGTCGGTGACCGGTCGGAGCGGCTCATCGTCCGGCGGGTCGGCCGGCTCCGGGGGCCGGGTCCCCGAGCGTGCCTCGTCGGCCAGGCCGCGAAGCGCGGTTTCCAGCTCGCAGACCTGGCCGGGCGGCACGTCAGCTGGGCTGTGCGGCCCAGCCCTCGGGGTCGGTCTGCGCGGCCTCGTAACCGGGGTACGGCAGGCCATCCTCGGCACCAGGGTGCGACGGCCCGTCCCCGGCCGGCTGGTCCTCCGCGGTCAGGGCGTCGGCCACGGTCGGGTAGATACCGATCAGGCGGTCCACCCCGGTGATGGCGAGCACCCGCTGCACGGTGGGCGAGCTCACCACCAGCCGCATCCTCGCGCCGCTGGCGGCGGCCCGCTTGTGCGCCCGGACGAGGGCGTTCACGCCCGCGGAATCACAGAACGTGGTTCCGGCCATGTCCACGACCAGCACGGTCGGCTCGCGGTTGAGCACCGTGAGCAGGTCCTCGCGGACCTGGTCGGCATTAGCTATGTCGATCTCCACCGGCAGCGTGACCACGGCCGCCTGGCCGAGCCACAGCACCGGAGCGTGATGTTCAGGCACGCGTCACCACCCGCTCAGAGAAAGAGGATGGGCCGCGTCTCTGGACCCCGCTTGATCGACGGGCCCGCTGGCCGCGCCGCAGCAAGCATTATGCTCGTCGGCCCGATCGGGCACAAATCACGGCGCCAGGTGGATGAGTAACAGCCAGAATCGGGGGCAGCAGGCCGGCCAAGCGGCCCGGTCAGCCCCCGGGCCGGGCATTCGCGACGGCGCTGAAGGCAGGTGAGCGATGGACGAGCCTCGCAGCCCGCTGTGGGCCGTACGGGCCACGGATACGGCCGGGCAGGGGCCCCACGACTGGGTGCGGACGTGGACGATTGCCATGGACGCGCTGGCCAGAGCGTCGGTGGTGGCCGCCGCGGCCATGGCCGGGGAGCAGTTGCGGGCGCAGACGGCCGACGCGCTGGCCGGGCCGTTCGCCGACTGGGCGTTTGTCGCCGACCTGACCTGTGCCGCCGTGACCCGCCTCAGCGGGCGGTAGGCCGCGGGAGTACTGGGCCGCCAGTGACGCGGGAGCCTGGTCGTAGGCTGGCGGCTGTGGCCCACGGCGATGATCTCCTTCCCCCCGAGCCCGAGCCGGAGGTCGTCCCGGCCATCCCCGCGTCGGCCGGAGCGCTGATCTTCGACCGCGCGGGCCGCCTGCTCATCCTGAAGCCGACCTACAAGTCGGGGTGGACCATTCCCGGCGGCGTCATGGAGGCCGACGGAGAGACGCCGTGGGAGGCGTGCCAGCGGGAGGTCCGCGAGGAATGCGGGCTGGAGGTCCGCACCGGCCGCCTGAAGTGCGTGGACTTTCGCCGGCCCCGCCCCGGCCGGCCAGGCGGGATGCGGTTCCTGTTCGACTGCGGGGCTCTCGGCAACGCCAGCCTCGGCGCCGTGGTGCTGCAGCCCGAGGAGATCTCCGAGCACCTGCTCGTGCCGTTGCCCACGGCGCTGACGATGCTGAGAGGACCGGTCCGGCGGCGGGTCAAGGCCGCGGCCCGGGCCAGGGCGTTCGTCTACCTGGAAGAGGGTCGGCCGGTGCCGGGGGTCGGCCCGTGACCGGGCCCATTGATGAATGCTTCCGGGTATGCGCGCCCGGCGTCCTGGGTAATTAACGGGCTGTCAAGCCGACGAACCACGGCCGCGTCTGACGGCAATATGAAAGGATGACGGTCCGTTCATCAGGGCCTTTCTTCACTGGCGCTGGCCTAATAGAGTTGTCCCCACCGGATGGCGAGGTGCCCGACATGCATTTGCGACGGTGGCTGGCGGTCCCTCTCGCGGTGCCGGTCGCCTTTGCCGCCTTCTCGCTTTTCCTTCCGGCGGCGCAGGCCAGCGTCGGGGTCGGCGTGCAGGCCTCTCCGGTCCGCCTGGGAAACGTGGCGCACGCGGGAGGCAGTTATGCGCTCCCGCCGGTGTACGTTATTGACACCGGAACCCAGCCCGAGACAATTAGCGTGCGAGTCGAGCGGCTGTCCAAAGGCACCGGCCGCGCCGTCCCGCCGTCCTGGGTCCAGGCGGCCAGTTCCGGCGTGCAACTCTCGCCGCGCCAGTCGGCCCGGATCCCGCTGGAACTCGTCGTGCCGGGCGGCGCCAAGCCGGGCCGGTACCTCAGCGACATCGTCGTGGCCGGCTCGGCCGTCATCTCCGCCGGGCGGGCCAATCTCGGCGTGGCCGCCGCCACCCGGCTGGAATTCAGCGTGGCGCCGGGATCGCCGCCGGGGTTGTTCCCGTTCGGGCCGTCCTGGATGTGGTGGGCTGTGATCGGGCTGCTCGTGGTGGCGCTGGCCGTCACCGGGGCGCGCCGGTCCCGAGTCCGGATCCGGATCGAGCGGACGCCGTCGGGTTCCGCGCGCGCGAGCGCAGAGCGGGGTGCCACGCGAGGCACAGGGCTGCGCCGCGGTCCGCGGCTCGTCGTCGTGCTCGTGGCGGTGGCCGGGCTCGCGGCCTGCGCCACCTCATCGGGAGGAACGCCGGCCGGCACCCCGGGCAAGGGCTCCAGCATCAACATCTCGCTCAAGGTCGTCCCGACGATCGTCTCCGTCACCGTGGCACCGTCCTCGGCGAGCTTCGGCGGCTGCGCCGGCGGGAACGCGAGCGTCAACACCGCGTCGACCTCGGCCGCGCTCGGCTTCCCGAACGGGCACTGCTCGCTGGGGACGCCAGGGGCCCACGGGAGCTTCCCGATCACGATCACGAACACGGGCGTCGCGGCGGACGTCTACGTGAGCGGCGGGAACGCGGTCCCGTCCGACAAGGGCACCGACTGGGGGCTGTGCAACTTCGGGACCAACCCGGCCGTCAAGTGCAGCGCCGCCGACGGGAAGCTGCCCGGGAGCAACCAGTACGTGGTGCAGAACTTCGCCTCGGGCAGCATGAACCCCACCGGGCTGACGGGCAGCATGACGTGCGATACCCAGTTCGCGGCCGGTGGCTGCTCGGCCGTGCAGGGGGACGCCCAGGCGGAAGGCATCCTGCTCACCGGCCCGGCGTCCAGTAGCGACCAGTCGACCGTCTGGACCGTCACGATCACCTGGACCGCGGTCTCCCTCGGGTGACCTGCCGCGGCCAGCCCGGCCGGGTTGCCGCGGCCCGGACGGCGGTGCTCCGGACGTTACCTGACCCGCCCGCGTGCGGGCGGGCCCGGTGGGATCGGTCAGGATGACAGCGTGACCACAGCTTCAGCACTTGACCCCGACACCGAGAACCGGATCAGGGCGAGCATCGGCCGCCAGACGCTCCTGACCACGCTCGGCGTCACGGTCGCCGAACTGGCCGGCGGGCGCGTCGTCCTCGACCTGCCGTACCGGGCCGACCTGTGCCAGCAGAACGGCTACGTGCACGCCGGAGCGATCACCGCGCTGGCCGACTCGGCCTGCGGCTACGCGGCCGCCTCGCTGATGCCGCCCGACCGGGACGTGCTGACCGTGGAGTTCAAGGTCAACCTGCTCTCGCCCGCGTGCGGAGACTGGTTCCGCGCGGTGGGCGAGGTCGTCCGGGCGGGACGCACGCTCACCGTCTGCTCCGCCGAGGTCGTCGCCTGGGCCGACGGAAGCGAGCAGAAGCCGGTCGCGCTGATGCAGGCCACCATGATGGCCGTCGGCCCCGGCCCGGCATGAACGGGCAGAAAGTCGAGCAGTTGCTGGCATATGTACCAAAGGGCCGGTTGTAGCCAGCCCCGTTCCCCGGATGTGCCGGAGGGTGTGCCTTAGCCCCGCCTCCGGTACATCCACGGGCGTCCCGGATTGACTACTGGCCGGCCTCGTACTTGAACGAGAGCTGGAGCTTGGTGCGGAACGTGATCGCGCCGCTCTCGTCCAGGTGGATGTCCTGCTCGACGACCTCGGCGACCCGGAGATCACGGAGGGATTGGCTCGCGGTCCTGACCGCCTCGGTGGCGGCGTCCTCCCACGACGTGCTGCTGGTGCCGATGACGTCGATCACCCGGTACACGCTCATGCCAGTCTCCCTAGTCGGCCTACAGAACCTCGGGCTGCGGATGCGGCCCCAGAGCCAGACTGGCAGCCCGCAGGGATCATGACCAGGGCCGGCCACCGTTAATCAGACGGAAGATCGCCGGGCGGGCCGCCGGCCGGTGAAAAGATGCCCGCGCGTCCCGCCGCGAGAGCCCTCGCTGCGGGAACTCCCGGTGCTTTCGCCGCCGGGGCCCGATAGCGAGTCGAAGCCCGCGTCCGCCAGCAGCCGGAGCCAGGTGTCACGGCGGAACGCCCCGAGCCGGTGGGCCTCGCGCACGACCTGGACGGTGCCGTCCGCGGCGTGCAGCGTGAACTCGTACTCGACCTGGATCCACTCATCGGCCGGATTCGGGTCCCACGCCCACTCGCGGAAGCTGGCCTGGCGCCCGGCCGCGTCACGGCCGCCGCCGCCGCCGCTGGCCGCGCGGAACGTCTCCGCGGTGTAGTCGGGGACGAACACCCCCAGGCCGCCCGGCCGGCAGTGCGCGAACGCGGTCTCGATGACCTGCCGCAGGTCGTCCTCGCCGGTCATGTAGTCGACGGCGTCGTGGACGAGCACCGCGTCGAACGCGCGGCCCAGCCGGACGGTCCGCATGTCCCCGCGGACGTGCTCGCACTCGGGGTTGAGCCTGCGGGAGACCGTGAGCATCTCCTCGGACTGATCGACGAGCGTCAGGGCGAACCGGCCCTTCAGGTGGGCGGCGACGTGGCCGCCGCCGCTGCCCAGGTCCAGCACCTCCCGCACCGGAGGCGTGGCCGCGGCGAACACCGCGGCCAGGTGCGCGGCCTCTTCGGTGTACTCCTCCGGGGGCGAGATCAGCGGCCACCAGTCGGCGAGCTCGGTGTAGAGGCGGTAATCGCCCGGCATGCGGCCATCTTGGCGCACGCGCGCGGGGCGGGCGACAGCAGCGTGCCGCTGGCGGGGCCACCCGGCCGTCTTAATCCGCCGGTCGCGCGCTTAGAGTACGTGGGCAGCCGGGGAGGATGGGAAAGGGTTCACTGACAAAGCGGAGGGGAGCGACGATGACCGAGACGACGTGGCTGGACGCTACCGCACAGGCCGAGCTGGTCCGCCGCGGCGAGATCAGCGCCGCGGACCTGGTGGACGCGGCCATCGCCCGGATCGAGGCGGTGAACCCGATGCTGGACGCCGTGATCCGGACCCGGTTCGACCAGGCGCGGGCTGAGGCGCTCGGCGACCTGCCCGACGGGCCGTTCCGCGGGGTGCCGTTCCTGTACAAGGACCTGGGCTGCCAGGTCGCGGGGGAGGCGACCGGGTTCGGGGTCTGGCCGATGCGTGACCAGCCGTGGCCGGTCACGTCGTACCTCGCGAAGGCGTTCCGCGCGGCCGGCTTCGTCCCGCTCGGCCGCACGAACGTGCCGGAGATGGGCACCACGGTGACCACCGAGGCCCGCGGCTTCCCCCCGGCCCGCAACCCGTGGGACCCCGGCCGGTCGACCGGCGGCTCGTCGGGAGGATCGGCAGCGGCCGTGGCCAGCGGCATGGTGCCGGCCGCGCACGCCAACGACGGCGGCGGGTCCATCCGCATCCCGGCCAGCGAGTGCGGCCTGGTCGGGCTCAAGCCCAACCGGGGCCGGGTCAGCCAGGGCCCCGAGACCGGGGAAGGCTGGGCGGGCGGCACGATCGACGGCGTGGTGACCCGGACCGTGCGCGACGCGGCCGGCATCCTGGACGTGATCAGCGCCCGGCAGCTAGGCGAGCCGTACTATGCCCCGCCGCTGCCCCGCCCGTTGCGGGAGGAGGTCGGCGCCGACCCGGGCCGGCTGCGGATCGGGTTTGCCGACCGGCCGGGCCGTGACGGCTTCCTCGACGATCCGGAGTGCCGGGCCGCGGTGGCCGCCGCCGCGCGTCTGCTGGAGTCGCTCGGCCACCATGTGGAGGAGTCCAAGCCGGAGGCCATGGCCGAGGAGGAGTTCGTCCAGTACTTCACCACGATCATCGCGGCCGATACCGAGGCGCTGTTCCGGGAATTCGAGGAGCTGCTCGGCCTGCCCATCGCCGAGGACGAGATCGAGCCGCGCAACGCCTTCTACCGGCAGGTCGGCGCGGCCACGGACGCCGTGACGTACCTGCAGAGCCGGGCGTGGATCGGCCAGTGGGCCCGGCGGATGGCGTCCTGGTGGACCGGCCACGACCTGCTGCTGACGCCGACCCTGGGCGCGCCCCCGCCCGAGCTGGGCTGGTTCACCGCGGAAGGGCCGCTGGCCGAGGGAGGGCGGGTCGTCAGCTTCATCCCGTACACGGCGCAGTTCAACATGACCGGCCAGCCGGCGGTGAGCCTGCCCCTGCACTGGACGCCGGACGGCCTGCCGGTCGGCATCCAGCTCGTGGCCGCCTACGGCCGGGAGGATCTGCTGATCCGGGTGGCCAGCCAGCTTGAGCAGGCCGCGCCCTGGGCTCAGCGGCAACCGCAGGTGCACGCGTAGTTGCCGGTCAGCGCCGCCGGACGACCTGCTCGGCCGGGTCCTTGCCGCCGGTGTGACCGGGATCCGCCCGACCGGGGTCGGCCTGACCGGGGTCCGCGGGCTCGGCTGAGCCCGAGTGGTCCGGAGCCGCCCGCTGGATGGCCGCCACCGGGTCGGCGGACTGGGGCGCGGTGGACTGCCAGATCTCGCGGACCAGTACCTGGATCGCCCCCGCCGCAGGGATGGACAGCAGCGCCGCGACGAACGCACCGAAGATCCCGCCGATCCAGCTGCCGATGCTCGCCCCGATCAGAATGGACAGCAGCACGAGCAGCGGGTTGACCTTCACCGTCCGGCTCATCACGACCGGGTTGAGTACGTGGTTCTCGATCTGCGTGTAGGCCACGAACACGATCAGGGTGACGATGCCCGCCGTGAGCGAGTGGGCGGTGGCGAACAACACGGTGGGGATGCCGGCCAGGGCGCCGCCGATCATGGGGAGGAAGTCGACCAGGGCCACCCACAGGGCCCAGAGGAACGGGAACGGGACGCCCAGGATCAGCAGCGTCACGAACACGACGGTGCCGGCGATGATCGAGGTCAGGATGTTCCCTAGCATGTACCCGGTGACCGAGCGGTTGACCTCTCGCGCGATCCGCGAGTAGCGCTCCGCCCGCGCGGGCGACATGTTGTTCAGCAGGCTGGCCCGCATCTTGGGACCCTGGAGCAGCAGCAGCAGCGTCAGCACGAAGATGGTCAGCAGCGCGATCACCAGCGAGAACGCGCCCTTGCCCACGCTCAGGGCCGGCGACGCGAGGCCCTTGCCGAAGTCGACCAGCCGGGGCACGTTGCTCTGGATCCAGGTCTGCACGTGATACCGGCGCACCAGGTGCCCGATCCAGCCCTGGCCGTGCTCGGCCTTGCTCACGTACGGCGGCAGCGTGTCGGCCAGGTGGGTGATCGCGTTGACCAGCGGCAAGCCGAACGCCACCGTCAGGCCGATGAAGACCAGCACGCTCCACAGCGTGACCAGCGTCACGGCCCAGCCGCGGCGCGGTATCTTCCACCGCTGCAGGGCCACCACGAGCGGGTTCAGAATTATGGCCAGGAATCCCGCGACCACGATCAGCAGGAGGACGTCCCGCAGCCGGAAGATCAGCTTGCCGAGCAGGAAGGCCGCCGCCACCACGGCCACGGAAACCAGGATCGTCCGTAGCGGGACCCCGGCAGACTCCGCCGACTTCCAGAGGCGGGCCCGCCGGGAATCGGGCGGCGGCGAACTATCGGGCATCTCACCATCATGACAGCCGCCGCAGGTTTCCCGGTCGGCGCTGCCCGGCCTCCTCTCTCGAAACTCGTTGCTCAGTAGCGGAGGTTGGCTACCCCGACGACCGAGGTCCAACCTGGGCGGAGCCGCCTATTGCACGGTCGCCCGGATGCGAGCTACTCCTGCGGCAGCTCGGGTAGAGCTCCCGCGCCAACATCGGTAACCGCCGTAACCGGACTTCCCGGCCGGGAGCAGGTTTGGATCGCGGATACGCGGCAAGGCGTAGTCCCATTGTGACCACGCCCGGGCTACCAGGGCTGGAAGGCCTCGACCTGGGAGTGCTGGGCGACCGTAAAGCCGGGTTAGGAGGTTCAGACTGTGCAGGGCCCAGAAGCGCCCGACTCCGCTGGCTTCGTGCATGCTGCGCTTTTCTACCGGACCCAGGCCGAATTCACGTCCAGTGTTCTCCCGTTCGTGACGGCGGGCGCGGAAGCCGGGGTACCGGTCGTGGTGGCGTCGCAGGGCCGCAACCTGCAGCTGCTGCAGGCCCAGCTGGACGGCCTGGGCGAGCGGGTGGCGTTCGCCGACCTGGCCAGCATCGGCCCGAATCCGGGACGGCTGCTGAGCTGGATGCAACAGGTCACCGAGCAGCATCATGGGCACGCTGTCCGTTATGTCCACGAAGCTGCCTGGCGGTCACGGCGGCCGGAAGAAATCCATGAGGTCATCCGGCATGAGGCTCTCATCAACCAGCTCGCGGACACCTGGCGGGTCAGCGTCCTGTGCCCCTACAACCTGGCGCTTGGCCGTGATGTCATCGCCAGCGCCGAACGCACCCATCCTGTGGTGCTGCGCGGCGGCCACCGCCAGACCAGCCCCTCGTACGACCCTCGCGTGAGGGACCCCGCCGAGTATGACGGGCCACTGGGGGATCCGCCGGCACGCGCTGCGGTGCTGGCCTACCGTGACGACCTCGCCCGGGTCCGCGCCTTCACCACCGGGCACGCCGGCCGGGCCGGGCTTCCCGATCGGCTAGTGCGGGACCTGGTCATCGCGGTGGGAGAACTCGTCGCCAACACCCTGGCCCACACCAGTGGCCCGGGCCAGCTATCCATCTGGGCTACCCCGAAGGAGGTCATCTGCCAGATCCGCGACAGCGGCCACATCGAGGACCCGCTGACAGGCCGGCTCCGCCCCGACCCAGCCGACGTCGGCGGCGGCCGGGGACTGTGGGTCGTGAACCAGGTGTGCGACCTGGTCCAGATCCGCAGCAGCCGCAGCGACACCCGGATCCGCCTGCACATGCGCCTGTCAGCATGAGCAATCTTGAGTGAGCTCTGCGGTGCGTGCCCGCTCAACAGCCGGTCACCCACGCGGGACCCCCCGCTCGGGACCAGCCAGGAAGGCGCTTGATCCCAGCAGATCCCTGACCGTCGACACCAGCTGCAGCGGATCCAGCGGCTTCCGCAAGAACGCGTCAGCCCCGGCTTCGATGGCCTGATCCCGGCATTCCAGCACCGAGACCGCGACGACCGGCACGTCCTGGCGCTGCTTGAAAAACCCGCACAAGCTGAACCCCGCTCCACCGGAAATAAGTATCTCGACCACCACTAGCGACGGAGAGCTCTCGAGGAATCTGCGCTGGGCGGCTTCACCGCCCAGCGCCACTTCCACCTCGAACCCTTCCGTCCTCAAGAAGTACTCCTGAAGCTCGGCGGCGTACGGGTCATGCTCGGCGAGCAGGATCAGCAGGCGGGGCGGCTGCCCATCCGGGGCAGCCACCGACCGCCCGGTATCCAGCCGTTCCTCCAATAGCCGGTGCGCGTCAGCCGCGCTCATTCCCTCGGCCATGCGTATCTTCACGAACTGGAGTTGCCCGACCTGGGCGCGGCTGAACAGGCGATGACCGCCAGCATTCCGGTCGGGTACCACCAGCGCGTAGCGCTCTTCCCAGGTGCGGAGGGTGGCCGCAGGCACGCCGACCATCCGCGCTACGGCGCTGATGCTGTAAATGGGTCGGCTATCCTCTCCCTCCGTCCCGGCCATCTAGCCACCTCCGCCACGAGCCCGGCCGACCCAGCCCGCAGAGTTCGGCAAGCTCTCTTCGCTATATCGCCAAAGACTACTAATCTTCTTCAACTCCATCGAGCGAGGCTGGATGACCAGAGGCCGAAGAGCGCGAAGCCGCCGACCGACCCGCCGACCACCACCACATCACGCGGTTCCGCGGGCCTCCGCTACCCGGCCGGAAGCGGGGCCACTCCCCCTTGTCAGAATCTCTTCACAACATAGACAGTTGCTGGGTACGCGCCGTAGCATTATGGCACGGTTGACGACCCAGCGGTCCGGCGTTCTGGGCTCGCCGCGTGCTCTCTGATGACCTCGGCATCCGCTACCGGGTGCCCCGGAAACCATCCGTCGGGAACCGGAGGTGGCAGTGGTGCCTGAGGTCGGGTACCGCTTCCGGATGGCCAGCGGCGTGCCGGCCCAGGGGCCTGACGCCGGGGAGCAGGGCCCGCTGGCCGATACCCGCGCCTGTCAGCAGTGCGGCCGTGTGTTCGTGCCGCGGCGGGAGCACGCCCGGTTCTGCGGCGTGGGCTGCCGGGCCGCATGGAACCGTGAGCACCTGGGCCATCCCGCGGTCGAGGCGAGCGCGCTGCAGTGGTCGGTCACCGCTATGAGCGAGGCCATCGGGCGGCTTCCCGGGCTGAGAGTACCGGACGAGCCGCAGGCGCTGGCGGCGATCGGTGAGGCGGTGTGGTGGGTCACCATGGTCGACGCCACGTTGGTGCGCCATCACCGGGAGGTCTACGATGCCGCGCTGGCGGTCGGCGGCGCGGCGGAGTGGCGGCGTACCGAAGCAACCCTGGCCGGGCTGCGGTTTGTCCGCAACCGGATCGGCCGGGGCGCCGGGCTGGAGGAGCTCATCGACTCTGAGGGTGCTACCCAGGGCCGTGTCCCAGGCTGGACCTGGAAGCCGGCCCCGAGCCGGCGCTCGGCCACCTTCCGCCCCGCGGGCAGGCGTGGGAGACGGCACGCTACCGCGCCTACCAGGCTGGACTAGCAGGCCATACCATCGGCGAGACGTTCCGGCGGGCCGTGACGTTCCTCGCGCTCACCGGTGCCGACGCCGCCACGACCACAGTGATCAGCACGGGTACCCGACCTTGACCACGGTCCTCTCCAGCCAGCAGCTGAGCACCCGTACCCTCAACGCAAACAGGGCCCCGAAGGGAGGTACCGAAGTGACCGTGGATGCTAGCCGCGCCGAGCTGGAGGACCGGCTGCGAGATATTCAGTCGATCACGGATGTGGCCCTGTCCCGTCTTAGTGCTCAAGACTTGCTGTCGGAGCTGCTGGAGCGCACCAGGGACATCTTGCAGGCTGACACGGCCGCGGTGCTACTGCTGGACTTCTCATCCGGGGAGCTGATCGCCACGGCGGCGGCGGGGCTGGAGGAGGAGGTGCGCCAGGGCGTGCGGATCCCGGTGGGCCGCGGGTTTGCCGGGCGCATCGCCGCCGAGCACAAGCCCGTGATCCTCGACCATGTCGATCACACCACGGTGCTCAATCCGATCCTGTGGGCCAAGGGGATCCGTGCCCTGATGGGCGTGCCGCTGATCGCTGGCGGGAGGGTGATCGGCGTGCTGCATGTCGGGTCGCTGACGCCCCGGGAGTTCACCGACGACGACGTGGAGCTGCTGCAGCTGGCCGCGGATCGAGCGGCCACGGCGGTGCAGTCGCTGATCATGCGGGAGGACAAGATCGCGGCGGCGGCGCTGCAGCGCAGCCTGCTGCCCTCCGCGCTCCCGGCCCCCGATGAGGCAAAGCTGGCGGCCCGCTACGTCCCGGGCGCAGGAGCGGTCGGGGGCGACTGGTATGACGTGTTCGCACTCCCGTCCGGGCAGCTCGGCGTGGTGATCGGCGACGTGACGGGCCATGGCCTTCCGGCAGCGGTGATCATGGGACGGATGCGCAGCGCGCTGCGGGCCTACGCCCTGGAAACCGCCGATCCGGCCGAGGTCCTGGCCCGGCTGGACGCCAAGATGCAGTACTTCGAACCCGGAGCCGTGGCCACGGTGGCCTACGCCGTGTTCGGCCCGCGAATGGACCGGGTGCGCATCTGCCTGGCCGGGCACTATCCGCCCGTTATCGCCGTCCCGGGGCGGCCCGCCGAACTGGCCGACATCGCGCCCGGCCTGCTGATCGGCGCGGCCCCCGGCGTGCAGCGGGCGGTGACCAGCCTGGAGATCACGCCGGGCACGCTGGTGTGCTTTTACACCGACGGGCTGATCGAGCGCCGTAACCAGACGATCGACGATGGCCTGGCCCGGCTGTGCCAGGCGGTAACCGCACAATCACCCGACGCCGCGTGCGCGGCGGTCATGGCCGCCCTGGTGGGCAACCACCCAGTCCGCGACGACATCGCCCTGCTCATGATCCAGCGGTCGCCGTCGGGCACCGCGTAGCCATGACTGCGGAAGACTACAAGCTCTGGCGGGCGGGCCCGCATGCCATCCTCACCCTGCCTGCCGAGATCGACCTGGCCAACGCCGATCAGGTCCGCGAGGCGCTGCTCGCCGCGATCGGCCATGACCCGGTCCTGATCGTAGACATGAGCGGAACCACGTTCTGCGACTCCGCTGGGGTACAGGCGATCATCACCGCCAACCGGCTGGCCACAGCGACCGGTGCCCAGTTCCGGCTGGTCGCCACCGCAGTGCTGCGCATCTTCACCGTCATCGGGGCCGACCAGGTGATCTCCATCTACCCGACCCTGGAAGCCGCACTAGCCGATCCGCCAGGCTAGACGGGGAGATCGCCGATCGAGGCCACGCCGGGGCTATCGGTGCTAGCCCGGAGAGACCGCCGGTACCTGTGTGGGATCGATGAAGACGTGCGGGACCTGCGGGAGCCGCTCCGCCAGCCGCCTGTCGATGTCATCGGCGAGGTCCTCGGCCTGGTCGGCGCTGACATCGTCGCCGAAGGCCACCCGGGCGGCGATGATCAGGTGGTCCGGGCCTAGGTGCATGGTGAGCAGGTCGAGCAGGGCGTCGATACCGGGTGTTTGCTCGATCTCGGCCCGGATCACCCCCAGCTCCCGCGGGTCGGCAGCCTTGCCGATGAGCAGGTCCCGGCTGTCGACGCCCAGCTTGACCGCCACCACGATCAGCAGCGCACCGATCGCGATCGAGGCCGCGCCATCCCAGACGGATGACCCGGTCAGCTGGTGCAGCAGCAGCCCGGTGGCGGCCAGGGCCAGACCGACCACCGCTGCGCTGTCCTCGAACAGCGCCGCCTTGACCGTGATGTCCGGGCTGCTCTCCACATGCTCCAGGAGCTCGACGTGCTCGCGGCGGGCCTCGCCGCGCATCTGGCGGTAGGCGCGGAGCAGCGACGTGCCCTCCGCGACGAACGCGAAGGCCAGCACCACGTAGGCGACGGTGAAATCGCCACTGCTGGAGCGGCGCAGTTCGAGCAGCCCCTCGAAGACCGAGAAGCCGGCGCCGGCGATGAAGATCCCGAATGCGGCCAGCAGCGACCAGAAGTAGCGCTCCTGGCCGTGGCCGAACGGGTGGTCCTCGTCGGCGGGCCGTTCGCCCTGGTGCAGCGACGTGAGCAGGAACGCCTGGTTGAGGGTGTCGGCCACCGAGTGCGCGGCCTCGGCGAGCATGGCGCTGGAGCCCGACAACAGTCCGGCGGCCAGCTTGGCCAAAGCCACCACCACGTTGGCCGCTCCGGCCACCAGCACGGTGCGGCGGGTGGCGGTGCGGCGGGCGGACCTGCGCTCGGTACCGGACGCCATGGGATGCGCGCTGCCCGCCAACGGCCCAGGTAAACAGGCGGGCCGGGTCATCGGCGGCGCTGGCCACCGTCGCCGATCGCGGCGACAGCCTGAGTGCCCCGGGCTGTGTAGCGCGCCGAACGCCGGGTAGTGCGGGCGTCATGACCAGCGACCGGCCCCTTGTCGACGCGCAGACCCTCACCGATCTCGGGGCCTACATCTACGAGGCCGTGGCCACCCTGGAGCAGTCGGGCCGCCCGCCGACCCGGGCGGAGATCGTGGCCGCGACCGACCTGGACGACGACACGACCAGCGAGGTCCTCGACGAGCTCACCGAGCGCGGCGTGCTGGTCCGTGCCCCGTCCGCCGACGGGGAGGGCTACGGGCTGACCCGCCGTGACTGGAGCAACGCGTCGGACCCGGCCTCCGGCTGACCCGAGCAGGTTCACCCGCCCGAGAGCGCATCCGGCGCCCCCTGGACGGCATCCGGCGTCTCCCCCCGGACGGGGAGGCGCCGGATGCTTGTCACGGCGGGCGGTTAGCCCTGCTTGGCGCGGACGCCGGCCTCGACCCGGTCACCGAGGTCCTTGTCGACGTTGCGCCAGTACTGGAAGGCGCGCTGCAACACCGGCTCGGTCACCCCATTGAGCAGGTGGCCGACGATGTTGCTGACCAGCCGGTCGCGGGCCGAGTCGTCGAGCACCTCGCGGACGAGCGTGCCGGGCTGGCCCCAGTCGTCGTCCTCGGCGTGCAGGCTGTACGCGGCGCGGACCATGTCTCCGTCTGAGTGCCAGCTGGCCGGAGAGTAGCGCTCGCTGTCGGCCTGCGGGCCGCCCTTCGAGTTCGGTGCGTACACCGGGTCCGAGACGTTCACGACCCGCATCGCCCCGTCCTTGCTGTAGCTGTGCACGGGCACCCGCGGCGCGTTCACCGGGATCTGCTTGTAGTTCACGCCGAGCCGGGCTCGGTGCGCGTCGGAGTAGGAGAACCCGCGGGCCAGCAGCATCTTGTCCGGGCTCAGCGCGACGCCGGGCACGAGGTTGTTCGGCTCGAACGCCGCCTGCTCCATCTCGGTGTGGTAGTCGGTCAGGTTGCGGTCCAGGGTCAGCCGCCCGACCTCGATCAGCGGGTAGTCGCCGTGCGGCCACACCTTGGTCAGGTCGAACGGGTTGAACCGGTAGGTCCGGGCGTCGTCGAACGGCATGATCTGCACGTTCAGCGTCCAGCTCGGGAACTCGCCGCGCTCGATGGCCTGGTACAGGTCCCTCTGGTGGAAGTCGGTGTCGGTCGCCGCCATCTGGTCGGCCTCGGCCTGGGTGAAGAACTCGACGCCCTGGTCGGTCTTGAAGTGGTACTGCACCCAGAACTGCTCGCCGGCGGCGTTGATCCACATGTAGGCGTGCGAGCTGTATCCGTTCATGTGCCGCCAGGTCCGCGGGATCCCGCGGTCGCCCATCAGCCAGGTCACCTGGTGCGCCGACTCCGGGGACAGGGTCCAGAAGTCCCACTGCATGTCGTTGTCGCGCAGGTTGTTATCCGCGCGGCGCTTCTGCGACCGGATGAAGTGCTGGAACTTCAGCGGGTCACGGATGAAGAAGACCGGGGTGTTGTTCCCGACCATGTCGTAGTTGCCCGCCGACGTGTAGAACTTCAGCGCGAAGCCGCGCGGGTCGCGCCAGGTGTCGGGGCTGCCGCGCTCGCCCGCGACGGTCGAGAACCGGATCAGAGTGTCCGTGCGGGTGCCGGGCTGGAACACCGCGGCCTTGGTGTAGGCGCTGACGTCGCTGGTCACCTGGAAGTACCCGAAGGCCCCGCCGCCCTTGGCGTGCGGCTGCCGCTCGGGTATGCGCTCCCGGTTGAAGTTCGCCATCTGCTCGATCAGGTAATGATCTTGCAGCAGGATCGGGCCGTCCGGGCCTACGGTCAGCGAATACTCATCGCTCTCGACTGGCGCGCCGGCGTCGGTGGTCGTGGGCTCGCGCTTCGTCTGTGCCACTGTTTCCCTCCTCGCTGTCGTGCGCTTCGTGCCCGGGGTCACCGCCCCAAAACACCACCCGGCCGCCGCGACGAGTCAAGCCTTGGCGGCGATCCCGCCGGAGTCCGGCCGTCAACCTGCGATTGACATTCTCGTGCGTCAACCTATGATTGACGCGTGGCCGAATTCCCCGTATCCCTGGACAACCTGATCTCCTACGTCAAGGCGTTGCAGCCCGCCGCAGGGGAGCTGGAGAACCTCTCCGACGCGGTCGGCGTCGCGGCCGACATCGACGAGCAAGCCGACGCGCTGATCGGGCACTTCGTGGACCAGGCCCGCCGCTCGGGTGCCTCCTGGAGCCAGATCGGCGCCAGCATGGGCGTGTCCAAGCAGGCGGCGCAGAAGCGCTTCGTCGCACAGTGGCAGAGCGCCGACTTCTCCCGGTTCACCCTGCGCTCGCGGAACGTGCTGGCCGCGGCCGACCGGATCGCCACCAGCGCGGGCGCGGAGGTGATCGGCGCGGAGCACCTCACCGCGGGCCTGCTGAGCGAGCCGGAAGGCCTCGCGGCCAGGGTCATCCACGGCGCGGGACTGACCGACGAGCAGATCCTGGCGGCCTTCCGTCTCGAGCTTGCTCCCGGCGGGGGTGGCGCGGAGCCGACCGCGCTGCGGGAACTGCGCTTCACCGAGGCCGGCCGGGCCGCGCTCCGGGGGGCCCTGCACGCGGTCTTCCGCATGGGTCATAACTACGTAGGAACCGAGCACCTGCTGCTCGGGATCTTGGCCACCGACGGCGACGCCGCGCGCACCCTCACCGGGCTCGGCCTCACGCCGGAACGGGCGGAGCAAAAGCTGGCCGACGAGTTCGCGGCAATTCAGGCCCGGTGACGTGTTTCAGGATGAGCAGCCCAGGAAGAGTCACTCAGGTGAAGGCACTCGTCACCTGGGAAGACGCCAACGGCGCGACGCACCGTTTCCGGATCGCTTACGACCCGGACGACGCCGAGGCCAGGTTCTTCCTCGAAGGGCTCGAACTGCACGTCAGGTTCAGGCTGGAGACGTTCGACGCCGACGGTGCCGCGGCCCCGGCCCTGGACGCGCCGGAGCCGCCGTGACCAGCGCGGGTTATCATCGACCGGGAGTAAGGCCGTCCCGCGCCGCGGGACGGCGAGCATCCAGGTGAGCACAGTGACCGTGACACAGACGCCGCGGGATGAGGCCGTCGGCGGGTATCGGCACGAGGCGTTCCTCTACTCTGGCCTGGCCGAGTTCGTGTCCGGGACCATCTCGTTCGTCCGCCGGGCGCTGGACGCCGGCGATCCCGTCCTGGTGGTGGTGAGCGGGGAAAAGATCGGCCTGCTGCGACAGGAACTCGGCGCCGAGGCCGGGAACGTGAGCTTCGCGGACATGGCCAGCGTCGGCGACAACCCGGCGCGGATCATCGCGGTCTGGCAGGCGTTCGTGGCCGCCCATGCCGCCGCGCGGCAGCTGTGGGGCATCGGGGAGCCGGTGCACCCGGAGCGCTCCCCGACCGAGCTGGCCGAGTGCCAGCTGCACGAGGCGCTGCTGAACGTGGCCTTCGACGCCGCAACCCCGTTCTGGCTGCTGTGCCCATACGATCTTGAGGCGCTAGCCGCCGACGTGATCGACGAAGCACAACGGACCCATCCCTTCATCGCCCGGGTCGACCGGCGGCAGGCGTCCGGCGCGTTCCGGCTCATCGACCTCGCCGATCCGTTCGACCGGCCGGTTCCGGCCAGGCCTGCCGACGCGGCCACCATGTCTTTCCAGATCGGCCGGCTGCGCCGGGTGCGGGCTTTCGTCGCCGCACAGGCCACGCACGCCGGGCTCGACCCCGAGTCCTCCGCCGCGATGGTGCTGGCGGTCACCGAGATCGCCACCAACAGTCTTCGGCACGGCGGCGGCCACGGCGAGCTGTGCGCCTGGGTGCAGGACGGCTCGCTGGTCTGCGAGGTATCCGACCGCGGCCACATCACGTCGCCGCTGGTCGGCCGGGTGCAGCCGGTCCTCGACGGCCAGGGCGGGGCCGGCCTGTGGGTCGCCAACCAGCTGTGCGACCTCGTGCAGATCTTCTCGTCCCCCCGCGGCACCACGGTCCGCGTCTACCAGGACACCTGACTAAGAACCCTTTTCATCCTCCCCTCGGCTTCCCTCCCTACCCTGAGCCCAGGCAGGCGGATGAAAAGGGTTCAGTCTGCTGATGGTGACGGCGGCCGGCCGCCGACCCGTCCGACGATCTCGGTCGCGAGGTCGCGAAGTTTCATGTTCCGGTTGTTCGAGGCCCGGCTCAGCGTGGCGAAGGCCTGGTTGGCGTCGCAGCGCGACTCGGCCATGACGATGCCGATGGCCTGGTCGATGACGGCCCGGGACCGCAGCGCGTTCTCGAGCTGCGCGGCCAGGTCCCGGGCCTCGGCGTAACGCCCCACCACCACGATGGCGGCCGAGGCCGGCACGGTGAACAGGGAGATCAGGTCCTCATCCAGCTGGCTGAAGCCGTCGACGTCGTGGCTGGACAGGTTCAGCGCCCCGAGCCGACGGCCGGCCAGGCCGAGGCCGGCCGACAGATAACTGCGCAGGCCCATCTCCTCGGCCAGGCTGGTGAACGCCGGCCACCGCTGTTCCGCCTCGTGCAGGCTCCACCGGTTCACCTCCTGGCGCCGGGCGGCGTCCAGGCACGGGCCGTCGTTGAGCACGTACTGACGGCGGTCCAGCTCGCGTGTCTTCTCGTCGGTGGCCGCGATGGTGCTGGGCTGCTCCTTGGCGTCGAGCACCGTGACGCTGGCGGCGTGGCACCCCGGGATCGAGCGCAGGGCGAGCGCGAGGATGCTCTCCAGGGTGTCGCGGACCGACTCGTTCTCGGTCAGCGTCCTAGCCAATTCGGTCAGCGACTCGACGACGTCCTCGTACCGCTCGCCGAGCAGGGAGCCAGCTGTTGTGTCGTCGGCCACTATCGTCATCCCCCTTGGTCGAGCCGGGGTGTCGCCCGACAGTGACTACATGGTGCCCGCCCGGCAGGCCGCCGAACGCGCCGCGCGCGACGACCCGGTCCGAAGCCGGGATCTTGCCGGGGGAGGAGGAACGGGCCGCGATTTCCGGGACGAGGCCGCAGCCGACCTGGTCTCTGCGCATGGCTGACTCCTGCTGCCACGAGTGACATGAGTAGCCTCGCTGCCGGACCACATTTGCCGCGGCGCGTGCCGCGCGGTGCCAGTATGGCCGAGGTGTCCGCTTCGGTCAACGCGGTCCCGCAAAGGCGTGGTCAAGCTCCGGCGTCAAGCCGAGTACCTGGTCCCCGGCTGGGCCACCATCTCCTGATCGTGGCGGCTGGGCACCTGCAACTGGATCGCGCAGCCCTCGTCGCCGGACCGAATCTCCATCCAGTCACAGATCTGGTTGGCCAGCCATAGCCCGTCGCCGGCCCCCGGTTCCAGGCTGGCCGGCCGCAGGCCCAGGAACGGGTCGCCGATGCTGGTACCCGGCTGGCGGAAATCGCACACGACCGCCCCGGGCTGCTCCCAGGCCCGCACGGCCGCCGTGCCCGGCCCCTGGTTTTTCAGGTAGGCGCCGACCTCGCTGACCGCCAGGATCAGCATCTCGGCGCGGTCACCGGCCACGCCGTAGGCGTCGGCGCGGCTGGCGATGAACTGGCGCAGGCCGCGCAGGCTCCCGTCGAAACCGAACTCCGCGGCGTCGGCGGGCGGCTGCGCCAGCGGGCCGGTATCGCACGAACGCACGAACTGCGCCGGGTCGGTGAACTCCGCGGAAGGGCTCAGGTCCGACCCCGCGATCCGCGCCGGGTGGGTGCGGAGGGCATCGGCGACGATGCCAGGGTCGAGGGTGCGCGTGTCGTAGGGACAGACCATCGAGACGCTGGCGGGCGCGAGCGCGACGTTGAGCGCCGACTCCATCCGCGTCCAGGCCGCGACCTCGCGGGCCGAACGACCCGCCCACACCGGCTCGGCCAGGATGCGCACTCGGGTGTTTCTCCCGCCGTCGCCGGCGTGCCTGGCCCAGTAGCGGTAAAACGCGGCCACGCGCTGCGGCGGTCGGCGGCCGAAGAATGCGGATTCGGCGTAGTCCACGTCGCCGGCGTGCTCCTCCAGGGCGGCGCCGATCAGCTCGAGGTTGGCGCGGGAGGTGACGGCGAGCACGGGTTCGCCGGCCGCCAACCCTCCGGCGAGGAACGGCACCGCGGTGTCCAGGAACTGCTGGTCGTCGTCGTAGACGCAGGCCCAGTGCTCGAAGGTTCCCTCCATGCTCACCAGGCGGCGCTCCCTGGCCTGCCGACTTCGGGCGGAGAGTCGGCCGCGGGCGGGATCCCGTCGGCGGGCTGATCCACGGCCAGGCCCGGGGTGGCGTCCCAGCCGACGATCCGCATCACCTTGAGCAACTGCGCCGGGACCTGATGCAGCACGACACGCCTGCCGCGGCCGCTGCCGTTGTCTTCGCCGCCGATTCCGGTCGTCCGGACGATGGCCCGCAGCCCCGCGAGGTCGCAGTACCTCACCCCGCCCAGGCTGAAGTGAACCTCGGCCCGGTCTTTGGCGCTGACCTGCAGCGCATGCACCAGGCCCGAATAGGTGGACTCGTCGATCTCGCCCTCGAGGGTCAGGCCCGGCGGATGGCTGGTGCTGGTGATCCGCAAGACCCCGTCGTCATAAACGGTGGCGCCGTTCGTCATTGTGAATCTTCACCCCCTCGAGCATGTCAGCGGCCGCTGCGGTGCCCGCCGGCCGGACATGGATTCGGAAGGTTGTCTGCCGATGATGAGGCTCCCAATCTATACGGCGCGGCGAATTCGCTCAGGCATCGCAGAACCGGGGCAAACGCCGAAACCTCGGGCAGACGGTACCAGGCCGCCCGCCCGGTCCGGCGGGTGGGTAACCCGGCCCCTCCATCCGGGCACCCACCCGCCGGCGACCCCCGCCGGGACGCTAAAGGGCAGCGCCCGCCGCTCGCTCATTGAGCGGACAGAACGCTGCGGTCGGGGGTGAAGATCTGGTCCTGGGCGGGCATGGACGCCGCCTGGTACGGCACGAGCGTGCCGACGATGTGGTCTTCGAGCATGGCTAGCTCCGGATGTCACGGGGACATGGCTAGCCGCGCTTCCGGACTAGTGCTGCGGTACGAGCCGCGGCACAAGTATGACCGGGCCGGCCGCCAGGGTCAACGCGATCTGCGGGTCCGGCCGCCGCCGCGAGGCCTGTCGGCGGCCGTCACGCTGCCCTGCCGATTTACACTCGGAGGGCAATGGTCGGGCTGACCGGGTGATGCGCGCGCCGCCCCCGGGTGCGCAGACATCGTCCGGCCAGGCCGGGAACCACGTTAGGAGTCGGCGATATCGGGCAGCGGGCTGTTATGACTGGCTCAAGTCCTCAGGGACGTGAACCAGCCGAGCGCGGTCGCGCCGGGCTCGCGGCTGGCCCGGGCCATCGAGGGTGGCCGGGACGCCGCCGCCTGACCGTCCGCCGATCCCCTGGCCGGTCGGCGCGGAGGTGGGCCCCCGACGTGGCTTCTGCCGCTGAAAGCGACGGTAGTGGCTGATGGGACGTGACATGGCCTGGGCGGCTGCTGATGGTGAGGTGGATGTGAGTTCCGCGGAGGCGGGGCTGGCCGTGCTGCTGGAGGCGTGTGAACGGTCGCTGGAGGAGATGGGGGGGTCGGTCCCTCCGGCGCAGATGCGGGCCCTGCTGATCATTGACAGCGCGGGGAGCCTGAACCTGAGCCGGCTCGCCGGGGCACTCGGGGCGTCGGCGTCGGCCGCGAGCAGGCTGGTGGACCGGATGCAGCTGGCGGAGTTGCTGACGCGGGACCGGGCGGCGGCCAGCCGCCGTGAGATCGTGCTGGTGCCCACCGAGTCGGGCCGCCGGCTGGCCGAGTGGATCCGGGGGCGGCGCCGGGCGGCGCTGGGCGAGTTGCTGCAGGCGATGACCCCCGATGGCCGGGCGGCGCTGGCGCGGGGGCTGCGGGAACTGGCGGTCGGCGCCGCGGCAGGCGGCTAGCGCCCAGTACGCGATACCAGCTCAGACGCGGGATGCCATTGCGGACCCGGGGCCAGCGCAGGACACCAGCTTCGGCGCGGGGCGCCACTGCGGACCTGGGGCCAGCGCGGAATACCAGTTCAGACGCGGGATGCCAGCGCGGATGCAGAGCCAGCGCGGATCAGGAATCCAGAACGGGCGCGGGTTGCGGCCGGCCGGGCCCGTTATCTTTTTGTGATCCGGGGGTTGCCACGTAGCCTCGGGTGTGGGAGTCTTTCCTCATGGCAACAGTTTCTATGCGGCAAGTATCTGGAAGCCGACATGCGCCGGCGCCGCCCGCTACGACGGGCCGGACGCTGGAGAGCCTGGCTGGCCTGGACGACCGCGAACTGCTGCGGATCGTGCGGTCGCAGCCCCTGGCCAGCGCCCGCCGGGCAGCGGCCTGCGAGCTGCTGGTGAGCCGCCACCGTAACCTCGTTCGGTCGTGCGTGCAGCGCTACAACCGCAGCCCCGAGCCGACCGAGGACCTGATGCAGGTGGGGTACGTCGGCCTGCTGAAGGCGATCAACAACTTCGACCCCGACGTCGGCGGCAGCCTGGCCGCCTACGCCCAGCCGTGCATCTCCGGCGAGATCAAGCGGCACTTCCGGGACAAGCGCTGGCAGGTACACGTCGAGCGCTCGATGCAGGAGCTGGTGCTGCAGGTCCGCGACGCGACCCGGCAGCTGACCCAGGGGCTGGGGCACATGCCGACCGACGACGAGCTGACCGACCACCTGGGCATCAGCGGCGACGAGCTGCGCGAGGCCCGGCGGGCCGACCTGGTCTTCCAGCCGGCCTCGCTGGACGCGCCGCTGGCCGGCCAGCCCGACGCGGCCAGCCTGGCCGACGTCCTCGGCGAGGATGACCCGGAGGTGGAGCACACCCTGGACATGGAGTCGGTCGCCACGCACTGGGAAGAGCTGCCCCGCCGGGAGCAGAAGATCCTGCTGCTGCGCTTCTACGGCGACATGACCCAGGCCGAGATCGGCCAGCAGCTCGGCATCTCCCAGATGCACGTCTCCCGGCTGCTTGCCCACGCCCTCGGCCACCTGCGCCAGCGCCTGCTCGGCCTGCCGGAAGCGGTCCCCGCCACCGAGCTGGTCGGCGCCGCCTCCTAACCCTCGACCCCGCCACCCCGGCCATCTCGCCCGGCCGGGGCGGCCGACCCGGCCGGCGGGCGGGTGACCGGTTCCCCCAGCCGGACACCACCCGTCGGCCTTCCCTTGCCGTCACCGCTCCGGTCGCGCTGATTCCGGCCAGGCGGGACGGCGCTCGCCAGCGGGTAGGTAAGGCAACATGACTGAGTGCTTCGGCGCCAGGCCGGCGTGAGCCCGCACATCACGGAAGTGACCAGCCACGTCTACCGGCTGCCGATGCCCCGGCCGTGGGGCCCGGCGGTCACCTGCCAGTACCTGATCGCCAGCACGGTCGAAACCAGCGACGGCGGCACGGGCCAGGGCTTCAGCTGGGCCGTCCAGGCCGGGGCGCAGGCCATCCGGGCGATGGTCGAGGCGGACTGCCGTCCGGTCGCCGTGGGCGGCCCTGCGGCGCCCGCGGCCGCCTGGGACCGGCTGTGGTGGCACCTGCGCGAGGCGGGCGGGGGCGTCACCACGCTGGCCATGGCGGCGGTCGACATCGGGCTGTGGGACCTGCGGGCCAGGTCCGCCGGGCTGAGCCTGACCGACCTGCTCGGCCGGCAGCGCGATACGGTCCCGGTCTACGTCAGCGGCGTCAACCGGCACCTGACGCTAGAGGAACTGACGGAGCAGGTGAGCCGGTGGGTCTCGGCCGGCCACACCAGGTTCAAGATCAAGGTCGGCCTGCCCAGCCTGGAAGAGGACCTCGAGCGGGTACACGCGGTACGGCGGATCATCGGGCCGGGCCGGCTGCTCATGGTCGACGCGAACCAGCTGTGGGACCTGCCGACCGCCCGCCGGGCCGCCCGGGCCCTGTCGGCGTTCGACATCTTCTGGCTGGAGGAGCCGCTGCCGGCCGAGGACGTCGAGGCCTACGTGCGGCTGCGGGCCGCCATTGACATTCCGCTCGCGGCGGGCGAGAGCCTGTACACCGAGGCGCGGTTCCGGGACATGCTGCTGGCCGGCGCCGTCGATTTCCTGCAGCCGAACGTCTGCCGGGTCGGCGGCATCACCCCGTTCCTGCGCATTGCCCGGCTGGCCCGCCTGTTCGGCATCCCGATCATGCCGCACCTGCTGCCCGACATCTCCGGGCAGCTGGCCCTGTGCCTGCCGTTGCCGGCCATGGTCGAGGACATCGACGAGGGATCGTTCGCCGCGCTCGGCGCGCTGGCCCGGCCCAGCGGAGTGGTCGTCACCGGCGACCGCCTGCAAGCGCAGACCCCGCCGGGGCACGGGCTGGTCTTCGCGACCGACGTCCTGGAGGAGGTCCGCCCGGCCTGACGGCCCGTTCCAGGGTGGCACGCCGGGTCAGCAGCCGCGGATGGTGCGGGAGCCCGGCACCGAGTCCAGGCCGGGTGCCGGGACCAGATGAAGCTGGGCCGGGGTCATCAGCCGCGCGGGAAGCGTCCGGATCGGCGGGGCGCCCGCGGTATACGGGTCCGGGGGCCGGGGATTCGCGTCCAGGTAGCACGCCACCAGCGACGCGAGGGTCTGCTGCCCCGCCGCGTTCGGGTGGAAAGAGCCGCCGTTCACCGGATTGGGGAAGTTCAGGTAGGGCTTGACCGAGTTCGTGTACTGGCCGCCCGCCCCGCACGGCTCGTGACCGTCCCACACGGCCACGGGGGACACGAACTCGATGCCGGACGCCACGGCCGCTTCGTAGGCGCGGTTGTTCAGGTCGTCTTGCAGTGTCCGGATGCCCGCCCGTTCGGTGACACTCAGCCGGTTCAGGATGCTCGCGCACTCCGGCGGGAAGAACGGGAAGCCGGGAGCCGGCCGGCTCGGGAACAGGTACGGATAGCCGATCACGACGATGCGGGCGTTAGGGAAGTCCTGGCGCAGCGTGCGGAAGAGCGCGGCATCCTGGTCACCGATCTGCTTGATCGTGGCCGGGCCCCACTGCGCCAGCAATCGGCCCGCAGGGATGTGCTTCTGCGTCGCCTCGCCGACTCCCGTCGGCGGGAACACCTGGTCCAGGCAGTTACCGGATTCCAGGCAGGTCATCACGACCTTCGAGAAGATCGCGTTGTTCCCTCCGATGGTGAGGGTGACGAGCCCGACCGACGGCTGGACTTTGCCGCTGATCTGAGGCGGGACCAGCACGGACCGGTGCGTAGGCACGAGAATCTGGCTGATCAGCGCGCCCGAGCACGCGGTGAAGCTGAACGACTCCCCCGGATCCTGCCGGCGCAGCAGCTTAGAGAGCAGGTCCGGATAGGCGAAACTCACCGACCGGTCGCAGTTCGTCGCTGCGGTGCCGGGGACGAACGGCGTCAGGCCCTCGCCCGCCGAGTAAGAATCGCCGAGCGCGACATAGCCGCCCTGGATGCCGGTCACCGCGGCGGGCAGCGCGGGGCCGGCCGGAACGTCGGAGTTCTCGTGCCAGGCCGAGATCCCCAGGTAGGCAATGGCCACCACGACTCCGAGCGCGGCACCGAGCAGCCCGGTCAGCGGCGTAAACAGGCGCCACGACTCGTGATCGCCCGCGTCGGAGAAGTGCTGCGGCCACAGCCCCCGCGAGGACCTGCCGTCGCTGGTCTCCCGCAGGGACCGGAAAACCAGGCCGGGCCAGGCCCACAACACGCCCGCGGCGATGGCGGCCAGCGCGAGCCCGAGGAAGATCCAATGGACCGATCCCCCCGCGTCCGACGTGAACACCCACCACGCGGCGACGGCGTCCACCGCCGCCACGAGCGCGAGCGCGACGTACAGGATGACATGGTCCGCGCCGCGCAGGCGGCTCCAGTCGGGATGACGGACCTCGATAACGGCACCGCTGGCGAGCGTGCCGAGGCTGAGGTTGGTCAAGACGACGAAGGCGAAGCCGAGCACGGTCACGATCGTCGTCCCGCCGAGCGGCGGCTCACCGAGCGCCGCCATGAACACGACAACGAAGAGGACGACCGCCGCAGCCGGCAGCAAAATAAGATGCCGCAGGCCCCATTCGTGCGGCCTAGTCCCGCTCTCCTTCGCGCTCCGGCTCGGCGAAACAGGGAAGGTTCTTGCCATCGTCAGCCCCCAGGAAAAGCCCCCGTCTTGCTCTAACAGAGCACCCAACGCTCGTTCTGATACGCCCGGGATCCGCCGTGAGGCACTCGCCCCGCGGGCATGCGAAACAGCCCCTGACCACGATGGTCAGGGGCTGATCTTGTCCCGGGCCGGCGGCGTCCGGCCGGACCCGGACGCCGACCGGAGCTGGCTAGATGGCGACCAGCCGGTCCAGGAAGCCGCGGTAGCTCCGCAGCGTGTTACGCAGATTCTCGGTGTCCACGCCCTCGCGGTCCCACTCGCCGCGCAGGCCGCGCTCGCGCTGCTCGGCGCTGGCCACCAGCGCGGCGATCGTCTCCGTCACGAGGTCGGCCGCGGCCGCGACGGATCCGCGGGGATCGTCGACAAACGTGGCCTGAATGGCCGCCCAGCGCTCGTGGATCTGCTCCGGATCGCCGCCCAGGCCGGCATCGCCGTTCACCGGCGGCTGGGGACGCGCCGCCTCGGGGATGACATCGGGCCGCGTGGCGCTGGCGGTCGCGGGCGGCGCCTCTTCGATGATCACAGCGTCGGGATCGGCGAGGTTTTCCTCGCTGACGAGGCCAGATGGCTCAGCGGTGCCGTCGGCCATTGATCCCCGGTGAGACCCGGGGCGGGTTACCGTCGGGGAGACTTCCTGAGCCTCAGCGTCGTTACTCATGACCCTCTTCTCTCCTGGGCCGACGTGGTGGCGTCGGATGGCGGGGGCAGTTCTTGGCGCCGCCCTTCCACTACCGGGCAGGGACCGGGCTAAACCAGGCTTGGGCCGCCGTCAGCGCCGCGTGTCGCGGCTGTCCGCCTCGGCGGTCGGCGCCCATGGGCCTGGCCCGGAACCGTCGGGAGGCTGGGAACCGTCGCGGGGCTGGGAACCGTCGCGGGGCTGGGAACCATCCCGGGGCTGGGAACCGTCGCGGGGCTGGGAACCGTCGCGGGGCTCGTGATCGTCTCGGGACTCAGGGTCGGGATCAGGCTCCGGGGTGGACTCCGGGCCGGACGAGCCCCACGGGGTCATATCGGCGAGCGCCCGCCGCACGGATCCCCAGCCGGCGCCTCTGGGCACCTTGAGGGTGAGGTACGAGATAGCCCCGGTCGGGATCGGCAGCCAGAAGTTCACCAGCCGCCAGGCCAGCACGCCGAGGGTGGCGACGCTGCGGGTCAGGCCGAACCCGACGAGCAGCACCGGCGTCAGGGTGTCGATGACCCCGAGCCCGCCCGGGGTGAGCGGGATGGCCCCGAGCACGTTTGCGATCCCGTAGGCGGCGAACAGCCCCACCGGGCTGGCGTACCGGCCGAAGGCGGCGATAAAGCACCACAGCGAGGCCGCGTCGAGCAGCCAGTTCAGTGACGCCCAGATCAGCGACTGGATGAGCACCGAGCGGTTGCGGCCCAGGTCGCGGATTGACCCTGCCGCCTGGAGCAGGATCTGCTCCAGGCGATCACCGCCCACGCCGGGGATCCGCTGGCCGATGGCCCGGACGATCCGCGCCGCACGCTTCTCGCCCCGGGTGATGCCGATGACCAGGGCCGCTATCAGAGCGAGGATCACCGCCCCGACGATGGCCACGGTCGCGTAGATCGGCTGGAACCCGGACAGCGGGATCGAGATCACCAGCGCGGTCCAGAGCAGGACATTCAGCACGATCGTGGAGCCCATGCCCTTGGTCGCCATCATCACGCCGACGTCGGTGCCTGGTATCCCCTCCGCGGTGAACAGCTGGTACCCGAGGCCCGCGCTGCCGACCGTCCCCGCGGGGATGACGTGCGCCACCGCGGCCGCGGACAGGTCGATGCGGAACAGCCGGGACAGGCTGGGCCGGTTGCCGGGCGGCAGCAGCACCCGGTTCAGCAGCGCGTAGCAGAACAGGGACAGGCCTTCCAGTATCAGCCCGGCGATCATCCACCACACGTTCAGCTGGCCGAGCAGGTAGAAGTCCTTGCTCGCCCCGACGAGCTCCGGAATGACCAGGTACTCGACGATCAGCGCCAGGATGAGCAGGATCACCAGGCGCCGCAGCGGGCGCCGGGCGGTCCACAGCCGGCTCCGCCACCCCTTCTTCGGCGGCGGCACCTTCTGGTCCGCCTGCGCGGCCCGCTGGCTCACCTGAAGTCCAGGCGGCTGTCCTGGGCCAGCCGGCCGCCGGTGCTCGCGATGACAGAGGTCAGGAAGTTCCCCAAGACATACCCGCCCACCTTGGTGAAGATCTCGTCTCCGCTCAGTATGACCCGGACCCGCAGGTGGTGCGGCCCATGCAGTCAGCCGAACAGCTATACCGGCTGCCCCGTTCTGGCCTTCTTACACATCGGGGACGTGGCGCTGCGGGCAGACGGTGAAGGGTCGGCGTTCGCCATGGTCCGCGGCCTCAGACGCGGGGGATCTCGGCGCGGCACTGCGGGCAGGTGGTGGGAGGATCGGCGTTCGCGATCGTGCCGCAGGCCGGGCAGACCCGGTGCAGCCAGCACGCCGGGTCGCCCGGCACGTCGTCCTCTTCGGCCCCGTGCCCGTCCGAGCCCTGCTGTGCCGCGCCTGCCGGGCCGCCCGCCCCCGCCCGCAACTGCTCGGCCAGCACCGCGGCCTCGCTGTGCGCGGCGTCCTTGGTGGCGGTGAGCAAGGTAACGGTCCCGTGCCTGGCCGCCTCGTTGAGTTGTGCTAGTGCCTTGGCCCGCTCCGGCTCGCGCAGTTCATCGGCGTAACGGCGCCGGAACTCGGCAAACCGCGCGGGCTGGTGCCCGTACCAGCGCCGCAACTCGTTGGACGGGGCCACGTCCTTGGCCCACGCGTCGAGGTGAGCAGCCTGCTTGGACAGCCCGCGCGGCCACAGCCGGTCCACCAGCAGGCGCTCGCCGTCGTCCGGGGAGACCGGCTCATAGACGCGGCGCACGCGCACGTCGGGTTCGGTGGCCATCCCGCCTCCCAGGTCAGACGAACAGGCGGCGCGTCACCACTCCCTGGCCCAGGTCGTGGCCCAGCCAGAACGCGAAGTGGTCGCCGGGTTCGAAGTACTCACCCGGATCATCTCCCATCAACGCGACCGTCATGATGACCGGGTCCTCTTCCGGCCACGTCCGATCCACGCCGTTCTTCGTGACCAGGGCGGAGAAGAACCTGCTGGTGCCGGTGTCGTGATTCTGCCCCCGTATCACCACGCGCCGCATCTGGCCGCCGCCCAAGGTGCCCAGGGCGCTGTCTCGAGCCGAGCCCAGCGTGACCAGGGCCTGGAACTTGTACCGTTTCATCGCAATCGACCACCCGCGGAGCTTGCCGGATGCTCACCGAGATTTATCGTATCACGATATAACTTGCTGGCGGGCACCGAGCCTCCGGAAGGCCATCCGAGCCAGCGAGGCGATCATGGCCGTGGACGTCAGCGCCCACGCGGCCGCGGCCGGCCACGCCGCGGCCGCCCCGACACCGTGGATGAGCGGCAGCCCCACGGCTGTCCCGAGCTGCATGCCGGCGGTGGCGTACATGCCGGCCGGGAAAACGATCATCCATAGGTCCGCGCGGTAGCGCAGCGGCTCACGTCGGTACAGGTGGCGCCATGCGCCGCGGGCGATCAGCGGGAGGATCAGGACGCTGGCCAGGACCCAGAAGATGACCGCCGCCACGGCAAGCGCCGGCCGGGCCGTCCGCATCGCCGGCGATCCCGGGCCGTGCAGGATCTGGGCCGCGGCCAGGACGGTGATCGAGGCCGCGCCCATGGCCACCCAGTACGGCGCGGTCGGCTCCTGCGGTCCGAGCCCGGCCAGCACCAGGCGGGTGGCCACCAGAACGGTGATCACCAGGTACAACGCCACCCCGGCCGACCACGCGGCGAGGGCCGCCAGCGCGGCCGGCTGTGCCCGGATGAGCCCCCCGGCCGAGACGAACGTGGCCGCGATGGCCAGCGACTGGGTGCCGACGACCCACAGGTACCAGTTGCCGCTGATGTCGCTGATGGCGTGCGGCTCGCGGTGGCGAGCGGCCATCCGCCCGGGCACCAACCAGGTCAGCGCCAGCCAGGCGGCCAGTGCCGCGACCGCGAAGACCGAGGCCGCCGCGGCGTGACCGTCCTCGGCGAGCCGGTCGCCGAGCACGCCACAGGCGGCGACGAACGCGAAGCCCGTGAAGGCCCTTGCCGGGCAGGTCAGGTCGCGGCACACGTCGGCGGGAAACACCGCGGCACGCAAGGCGGACGACGCCGCCAGGACGACGAAGCCAGCCGCCGCGATCACCAGGAGCGCGGCCGAGGCATGCGGGCGGCTCACGTCGCGCAGCGCCGCCGACACGATGCAGGTGGCCATGACCACGGCGAAGCTTCCCGGATGAGTGCCGCGCACGGCACCGATCGCCTGCACTCGCGCCGCACCTCGCCCCGTCGCCCAAAATATCGCCTAACGATATTATGGACCGGGGGTGCCACGCGGGCGTTACGGTCCCGGGGTACCGGGCCGGTACGCCTTATGCTGGCCAGGGCCGGAGCCTCTGGCGGCCAGAAGCGGGGAGGACGTGCATCAGCTGACCAGCGAGAATTATGAGAACCTGCTGGCGTTCCGAACCAGCCTGCGGCGTTTCCTGCACTGGAGCGAGACCCAGGCCCGCGGCGCGGGCCTGACCCCGGCCCAGCATCAGCTATTGCTGGCGGTCAAGGGGCACCGCGGGGAGCACGGCCCGGCCATCGGCGACCTGGCGGGCTACCTGATGCTCCGGCACCACAGCGCCGTCGAGCTGGTGGACCGCGCCGAGGCGGCCGGGCTCGTGGAGCGCTGGGGCGACGTCGACGACGGCCGCGTGACCCGGGTCCGGCTCACCCCGGAGGGCGAAGCCCGGCTGGCCCAGCTGTCCCAGGCCCACCTCGACGAGCTGCAGAGCCTCGCGCCGGTCCTGGACAAGCTCGTGGCCCAGTGGACCAGCCCGGCCCCCGGCTGAGACCGGCCCGCTGACCGGCCCCCGGGCCACGCGGCCCAGCCGGCCCGGGGGATGAAGGCGCGAGCCAGCCGGGAGGGGCTGCGGTCTACCCGGCCCGGGCCGCGGACGCGCCGGCCGCGGCGAACGTGCTCTCGATCAGCGCGTCCGACAGGGTGAGGCGCCGCGCCTGCCGGTCGGCCAGCCCGAGCGCGGCCATCGACGCGGCGTGGGCCAGGTCGACGGCCGCGCCGAGCCCCAGCGAGCCAGCGCTGGACGCGGCGGCGGCGGTCAGCGCGGCCTGCAGCAGGTGGCGGGCGCCGAGCACCCGGGCCACGGCGCGGGCGCGGGGCCCGGCCGGGCGGCCCGTGGCCAGGCGAATCACCGGGCCCGGAACGATCAGCAGGGCGCCGCCGTAGCCGGCCCGGACCATCTGGAGCAGGCTCCCGGGTGCGTAGGTCACCGCGCTCACCGGTGCCGGGCCCGCCGCGCCGCCACGATCCCGGCGGTGACCGCCGCGCCCGCGGCCAGGCCGGCCAGCGCGCGCGGGCGCTGGTCCAGCCACACCTGCGCGCTGCGCGCGTGCGACCTGGTGTCGAAGATCCCGTGCGCGCCGTGGTCCCGCCCGTCCCGGCCGTCGACCGGCTGGTACAGGTTGTCCGGCCGGCGGTCGTCCACCGGCTGGCCGGTCTGCTGGGAGTCGTAACCGGTGCGGGCCAGGTACCGGTCCAGCAGCGCGGGCACGAATTTGTTGGCCATGACGGTGGCCGCCGTGGTCGCGCCGACCCAGTACTGCCTGCGGCGGGGGTGGTCGGCCGCGAACAGCACGCCGCGCGCGGCGACCTCGGGCTGGTAGATCGGGGGGACCGGCTGCGGGTGCCGCGGCAGCCGGGAGCGCACCCAGGAGAACTGCGGCGTGTTCACGGCCGGCATCTGCGCGACCGTGACGTGCACGCCCGAGCCCTCGTGCAGCAGCTCGCAGCGCAGCGAGGACGTGAACCCGTTGATCGCGTGCTTGGCGCCGCAGTAGGCGGACTGCAACGGGATGCTCCGCGATCCCAGCGCCGACCCGACCTGGACGATCGTGCCGCGCCCGCGAGGCCGCATCAGGGCCAGCGCCGCCATCGTCCCGTGCACGAAACCGAGGTAGCTGACCTCGGTGACCCGCCGGAACTCCTCGGCCGAGATCTCCGCGAACGGCGAGAACACCGAGGTGAACGCGACGTTGATCCAGACGTTGATCGGGCCGAAGAATTCCTCCACCTGCCGGGCGGCGTCCTGCACCTGCGCGAAGTCAGCCACGTCGGCGCTGACCGCGAGGGCCTTCCCGCCCCCCTCCTCGACGTCCCTGACCGCGCCGTCGAGGCCGGCCTGGCCGCGCGCGATCAGCCCCACGTTGGCGCCGCGCTCGCCGTAGAGCCGGGCCGTCGCGCGGCCGATGCCGGCGCTGGCTCCGGTGATCACCACTGTCTGAGTCATGGATCTGTGTCCTTTCTCGTCGGTCGGATGCGGTCCGGTCACAGCGCGTGCCAGGGCGACGCCAGCCGGGCGGCGCACTCCAGGAGCATCGCGTGCACGAACGCCTGCGGCAGGTTCCCCCGCAGCTGGCGCTCGGAGACGTCGTACTCCTCGGCGTACAGGCCGGGCGAGCCGCACGCGGCCCGGTTGCGCTCGAACCAGCGGGCGGCCTCCAGTTCCCGGCCCTGCTGCTGCAGGGCCAGCGCCAGGACGAACCCGCACAGCAGGAACGCGCCCTCGGCGTCGCCCAGCGGCCGTTGGTCGTGCCGGAACCGGTAGGCGTAGCCATCCTGAGTCAGCTCGGCCAGGTAGGCGCGCAGCGTCTCGATGCTGCGCGGATCGTCGGCCGCCACCCCTCCGCGGACGGCCGGCATCAGCAGCGCGGCGTCCAGGCCCGCGTCGTCCGGGGAGCGCTGCCACCGCCCGGACGGGTGCACCGCGTGCTGCGCGGTGTCCGCCACGATGACGTCGGCGAGCCCGGACCACTCCGAGGCCTGTGGCTCGGTGGTGCAGCAGCGGGCCGCGGCCCGCAGCCCGGCCGCGCAGATCAGCCGGCTGTGCGTCCACGGCTGGTTGTCGATCTCCCAGATCCCGGCGTCGGGCTCGCGCCAGCGCTGCGCGATCGCTTCGGCGGCGATCTCGGCCGCCTTCCTCCCGTCGGAGTCGAGCCGGTCGTGCTCGCCGGCCGCGGCCAGCAGGAGCAGTGACTCGCCGAGGGCGTCGAGCTGGAACTGGCGGTTCACCCAGTTGCCGACCAGGTCGAACCCGCCGGGGTAGCCGGGCAGGTCGAGCTCGTGCTGGTCCGGCACGGGCCTGCCGTCCACGGTGTAGGCCGGGACCAGCTTCGGGCCGTCGTCGTGCAGCCGGCCGGCGATGAACCGCACCGCGTCGTCGAGGAGCGAATAGCAGCCCGCGGCGGCCGCCGCCCGGCCGGCGTAGACCTGGTCGCGGATCCAGGCGTACCGGTAGTCGTAGTTGCGCCCCTCCTCGGCCCGCTCGGGCAGGCTGGTGGTGGCGGCCGCGACCATCCCGCCGCCCGCGCTGGTCAGCCCGCACAGCACCACGTGCGCGTGCCGGGCGTCCCGCGCGGCCACGACGTCGTTCAGCGGCGGTGCGGCCTGCGCCCAGCGTTCCCGCGTGGCGCCCCACAGCCGGGCCGCGTCGGGCGGCTCGTCGCGCAGCGGCTCGGCGGAAAGCTCCAGGACGAGATCGCGGTCCTCCCCGGGGGGCACGGTCAGGTTCAGGGCCAGCACCGAACCCGGCCCGGCACGGTGCACCTTCGCCTCGGCTACGTCACCGGACCAGCGCACATGCAGGTCACCGGACCGGCCCGTCCACGTGCCGGGCCCGTTGTGCTTAACCGACCTCAGCCCGTGCCGACCGAAGCCGGCCCGCAGGTCCAGGACGATCTCGACCTCCGCGGGGCACGTGCGGGCCACGATCCGGCGGAGCACCACCACGCGGCCCGGCTCGCCCGGGAACGCGAGCGCCTCGTGGCATTCGGTGACGCCGTCCGCGGTGATCCAGCGGCTGCGCCAGATCAGCGTGCCTTCCTCGTAGTAGCCGCCCCAGACGAACGTGTGGGCCGGCGTGACCGCGTAGACGCCGCCGCCGCCGATCAGGGAGGAGAAGACCGCGTCGGAGTCCCACCGCGGGGCGCACATCCAGACGATGTCGCCCCGGGGGCTGACCAGCGCGCCGCGCTCTCCGTCGGCGATCAGCGCGTAGTCACGCAGCACGTGCGGGTGAAATTCGGGCATCACCGCCCGCTACCCAGCGGGCTACGGTCCATGCGCCCGCCGGCCAGGCCATGTTGGGGGGCTCATACGCGCCGGTCGCAGAAAGCCGCAGGATGGCCAGCTGGAGGGCGCGAGTTACGCTTCGTGTGGATCGTGTTCGCGGGAAGGCGCCGGAGATGGCGGAACCGAGTGACGAGATGGCAGCAGACGCGGGAGGTCACGGCCGCCTGCGGGCGTCGCACGCCGACCGCGAGCGGGTGATCGGCACGCTCAAGGCCGCGTTCGTGCAGGGCATGCTGACCAAGGACGAACTCGACCAGCGGGTGGGCCAGACGCTGGCGTCGCGGACCCACGCGGAGCTGGCCGTCCTCACCGTTGACCTGCCTGCCGAGTTGGCCACGGCAAAATCGTCTGAGCCCGCCGGGGCTCCGGCCGGGCCGCCGGTGGTGCGGCCCGGCCGGGTGCTCGCAGTGGCCACCGCGGGTTATGCGAGCGCGTCGGCGTATGAGGTGTTCCTGGGTTTCCATTGGAACGCCTTCGCCATGGGACAGCTGCTGCTCGTCGGCTTCCTCGTCTACCTGGGCGTTCTGATCGTTTGTGTGGGGGCGATCATCGCCAACTGGCAGGACAAGCGTTCCGGCAGGCAGCCACCGCGGCGGCCCAGCGTAGGCGGCTGCACCGGGTGATCGCCGCGCGTAGTTAGTCGGTGGGTCGGCGTGCGGCGCGCAGGTCTCCAGCCTCCGCTAGCGGCCTCCCTGGGCGGCCCAGCGGAAGACCCCCTTGGCCATCGTGGACGTCGCGGCGTCCGCCCGGGCCGTGAACACCCGACGGTGAATCTCCCCGATCGCGCCGTCGCCCGGAGCGGCCAGCCACGCCAGCTCGGCCAGGTGACCGGCCAGGCGCAGCGCCGTTTCGGCCGCGCCGTCGCCGTCCCGCTCGCCGTCACGGCCCGGGTCGCCGGCCGCGGGCCCGGCCAGAGCCTGCTCGGCCAGGGCCAGCGCCCGGTCGGCCAGCACCGCGGGGCCTCCGGCCAGGCCGGCCAGCTCGGCGGCCAGCGCCCGCTCGGGCGCCGGCTTGAGCGTGGCCGGGTTACCGTCCCACCAACCGCCGTAGAGTCGCCAGGTGTTGCGGACGATGAACTCCGGCTCGTCGTAGACCGGCCGCAGGTAGGGCCGGGCCTGGAGGCCGGCGGGCGGCCGCACGGAGTGGATGGCATCGTCCAGGCGGCCGCCGCCGTTCATCACCTCGAGAGTCTGGTCGACGAGCGCGTCCAGCAGGTCGGCCGTATCGGCCAGGGCCAGCCGCACCCGGTCGGCGCCGACCACCGGCAGTCCGTGACCGGGCAGCAGGTACTCCGGCCGCAGCCCGATCATCCGCCGCAGGGCTCCGGCCCACTCCTTCGGGTAGCGCTGCACCTTCTGCGGGTTGCCGGCGTTCGGCGACGCCCAGATGAACAGGTCGCCGCAGCACAGCACCCCGGAGTCGGCCAGCCAGGTCACGGTGTGATCGTCGGTTTCGCCCTTCTCGTGCCGCAGCAGGAAGGTGCGGCCGCCCACCTCCAGCCGCAGCTCATCGCGGTAGGTGCGATCCGGGTACCGGTAGTCGGTCGGCCAGCGCAGGTCGCTGAGGCCGAACTGGCGCCGGTTGACCACCTCGTTGTAGCCCGCCGTGAGCAGGTACCGGTCGAACCGCCGCGGCACCGCCTCGTGCGCCACCACCACCGGGGCGGGCCAGCCTCTTTCCGCCGACTCCGCCTCCCAGGCCGGCAACCCGAACACGTGGTCGATGTGCCCGTGTGAGTACACCGCGGTGTTCAGCCGCTGCCGGCTCCACCGCCGTAGCTCGGAGTGCACGGCCGCGGCCGCGAGCGAGCTCCCGGTATCCACCAGCACCAGGCCATCCTGCGTGGCGAACGCCGACACGTTGGCGAACGACGGAGCGAAGGCCACGCCGTCACAGATCTCGGTCAGCCCGCCGAGGTGGCCAACCGGGTGGTACTCGCTGCTGGGGACCTCACCACGCCAGAGGCGGTCGGCCAGGTCAAGGATGTCGTCGGGCATACGTCCAAGCTTGGCAGGTGCCGATACAGCGGGACCGCCGCCGGGAGGCGCAGCCCGGCGGCGGTCCCGGCCCCTGATGGGGTTACCGGCGCACGCGCCAGCCGGCCGAGGCCGGCCAGGTGCAGCGCGACGCAGATCAGTCCCAGGATCACCAGGCTGGCCGGCGCGAACACCGCGTCGGTCGCCGTAGCCGTGACCCGGATTATGAACGCGATAGCGAAAATGATGACGGCAATGATGGCGAGCATCTGCTGTTCCTCCTGCCCAGTGCCTTCCGCTTGGCTTTCGTGGTCAGTGCCTTCTGCTCAGTTCTTTCCGCTCCGGGATGTCACTGGCTTGGCTTGGGCAGCTGACAGGAGACCTTCGGGTTCACGCCGACGTAGTTCAGGGGGCCGGCCAGAATGGTTACCGCGATCGTGCCGGCCTTGGCGCAGTTCGCGGCGGAGCCGCTGTAGTAGTTGCGCTGGCCGCCGGCGATGGCACCGATAATCAGCCAGACAACGAGTATGACCGATCCAATCCGCATGCTAATCACCTACCGGACGGGAATGCCGCGTTCTTGCGGCATCGTGCGCGCCCTTAACTACCTTGGAAAACGATTGCTAAACATGTCAGCCGCCGCTAGCGGCGGGCGGATCCGGGCTCCAGCAATTCCCGGAGTCGGCGCCGGCCGCGGTGCAGCCGGGACATCACGGTGCCGACCGGGCAGCGCATGATCGCGGCGATCTCCTGGTAGCGGAATCCCTCCACGTCAGCCAGGTAGACGGGGATGCGGAAGTGCTCGGGAAGCTGCCGGAGCGCCCCGATCGCGCTGGCGTCCGGCATCTGGTCCAGGGCCACCTCTTCGGCCGACCGCAGGCCCGAGGCGGCGTGTGACTGAGCCCGGGCCAGCTGCCAGTCCTGGATCCCCGAGCTGGTCGATACGGGTTCCCGCTGCTTCTTGCGATAGCTGCTGATGAACACGTTCGTCAGGATGCGGTTCAGCCACGCCTTGAGGTTGGTTCCGTCCCGGTACTGGTGGAATGACGCGTAGGCGCGGGCGTAGGTTTCCTGCACCAGGTCCTCGGCGTCGGCGTGATTGCGGGTCATCCGCGCGGCCATCGCGTGCAGGTGACTGCTGTAGCCGAGCGCCTCCGCGAAGCGCGTCTCGGCCAGCCCGCCGGGTCCCGACCGTGCCCGTACGGTAAGCCGTGGCGGCGTGCTCGTGGCGGCGGTCATTCGTCGATGTACTCCTCCACGACCTCGGAAACCGGCGTGCCGGGCCGCTCCGGGTCTACCGGCTCCGCCGTCAGGTCCTCGGCCAGGTCGTCGGCGGGCAGGTCGCCGATGGGCGCCGTCTCCTCGCCCGGCTCGGCCGGCTCGGCGGCCTCGGCCGCCGTGAGGTCCCCGGGCTGCAGGCCGTTGTGGCCGCTGTGCTCGGCCCCGGGGTTGAGCATGACGTACGGCGGGTAACGGGTCTCCTCCACGTGGCCACCGACGGGGCCGCGGGGACCCCGGCGCAGGATCGTCCGGCGGTGCAGCCATCCCTGGCTGGGCTTGGGCAGGAACAACCCGGCGGCACCCGTCAGCATGATGACCACGCCGGCGACCTGCAGGTTCAGGAAGCTGGGGTGGGCCGTGACGGCGAACGTCAAGATCGCTCCGATCGCGATCAGGGCCAGGCAGGTTGCGGTTTTCATCGGTCAGTCCTCCGGTGGATTTTGCCGGGCGGCAGGGTCAAGGTCGCGCGGCCGCGCGGGAGGTCGGCGTGCATCAGTTCCGCCGGTAGCGCTCAGCGTCGGCGGTTCTCAGCTGCAGGCCGAGTCCCGGCTGGCCAGGGTCGGGGACAAGGGCCCCGCCCTGGGGATCGAGCGTCCCGTCGAACAGCAGCCGCTCGATGCGCTGGTGGTCATGGAAGTACTCGACGTGGCGCAGGTTCGGCACGGCCATCCCGACCCGCGCATGCAGGCTGGGGGCGCAGTGCCCGGAGACCTGCATGCTGTGCGCCGCGGCGAGCGCGGCGCCGCGCAGGAACTCGGTGATCCCGCCGCAACGGGTCACGTCGAGCTGCAGGCAGTCCACCGCGCCCGCGGTGATCAGCCGCGCCGAGTCAGCCAGTGACCAGCTGTATTCTCCGGCCGCGACATCGGGCCGCACCTGGCTCCGGACCGCGGCCAGCCCGGCCGCGTCCTGAGACGACACCGGCTCCTCGAACCAGGTGACGTCGTAGTCGGCCATCTCGCGCGCCACCCGAACGGCCTGGCCGGTCGTGTACCCGCCGTTGGCGTCGACGTAGAGCTCGGCCTGCGGGCCGATGACCTCGCGGGCCAGGGCCACGCGCCCGATGTCCCTGCGCTCGTTGCCGCCCCAGGACTCTCCGATCTTGATCTTCACCCGGGGGATGCCGTCCTTCTGTACCCAGCCGGACAGCTGCTCACGGGTCTGGTGCTCGTCGTAGCTGGTGAAACCGCCGCTGCCGTAGACGGGGACGTCCCGGCGCGCCCGGCCGAGCAGGCTCGCGACCGGCAGGCCGAGCAGCCGCGCCTTGAGGTCCCACAGCGCGATGTCGACCGCGGATATGGCCGTCGCCGCGATGCCCCCGCGGCCGATGTTGCGCACGGCCCGGGCCATCGCCTCGTTCGCGCCCACGACGTCGAAAGCGCTGCGGCCGGCGACGACGCCCGCCAGCACGTCGGTTACGACGCTCCCAGCCGCGGCGGCCGCGTAGGACCAGCCGATCCCCAGCTCGCCGCCGGCCCGGGCGGTCACCAGGACCATCGTCGTCTCGTTCCAGGCCAGCGTGCCGTCGGCTTCCGGCGCGTCGGTCGGAATGACGTAGACCGCTGCGCCAATGTCCTCAACGGCCGGCCCGTTACCGTTCGCCGGGGCCTGCCGGACGGGAGCTGAAGCGTGTGTCTTTCTCACGGCAGCGTGCGCCTTTCTCACGGCGCTTTCTTCTACCTGGCCTGGCCATTCTCAAACGTGGGGCCCGTTTCCCCTGGTGCGTGCCGGGGTAGCTGCCCAGGCACGGACATCGCAGGGAGGTGACCGCATGGGACCGGAGCGCCTCCAGGTTCCGCCGGGGCCGGATCCGCGGCCGGAGCCGGCCCCGGATCCGCGACAGGAGTCCAGAGCCGAGCGAGACGACCGTAACCTGGCCGAACTGCTGCAGGAACTACGGATTTCCGGCCTGGGCGTGCAGGTCCTGTTCGGCTTCCTGCTGTCGTTGCCGTTTACGGCCAGGTTCGCCCGGCTCAGCCAGGCCCAGCATGACCTGTACCTGGCCAGCCTGGTGCTGTGCGCCGTGGCCACCGCGCTGCTGCTGGGACCGGTCGCCTATCACCGGGTGGTGTTCCGCCGCCGCCAGAAGGAGCCCCTGGTGCGGGCGGCCAGCGTGATGGCGACTCTCGGCCTCGCGGCCGTGGGCCTGGCCATCTCCGCTGCCGTCCTGCTGGCGTCCAGCACCGTGGCCACGGTGCTGCCGGCCTGGCTCATCACCGTGTTCATCGTGTTGCTGTTCGGTGGCCTCTGGTTCGCGTTCCCGCTCGCGCGCCGTAACCGCTAACGAGGAGTACCCGCATAGTCGTCCTTATCCTTGGGCCGGGGGTTCTGGCGACACCGTGCTCCTGCTGGCACGTCAGACCGCCGCGTGGGTGGCGTGTGAGTCCGGCGCGAGGCACCGGGCCGGCCGGCATCGGGCTGGCGCTCACATCAAACTCGCATGAAGATCACACCGGGGATTAGCGATGAGGTGATCGGATGACTGGCGGGCGAGGGAGCGTGATGATGGGCGAGCCAGCGGCCGACCTGCCCGCCGATCACGGCAGGCTGCTCGTGGTCGATGACGAGCCGTTCCTGTGCGACGCGGTCGCCGCGTCGCTGCGGTTCCTGGGCTTCGACGTGACCACCGCCGATAACGGCGCCGACGCGCTGCGGCTGGCCCGGGACGGCCGGTTCGACCTGCTCGTGCTCGACGTGATGCTGCCCGACCTGGACGGCTTCGACGTGGTCCGCCGGCTGCGACGGGACGGCAGCCGGGTGCCGGTGATCTTCCTGACCGCCCGCGACGCCCAGGCCGACAAGGTGACCGGACTGACCATCGGCGGCGACGACTACCTGACCAAGCCGTTCGGCCTCGAGGAACTCGCGGCCAGGATCCGCAGCGTGCTGCGCCGCACCCGGCCGGAGCGCGCGGGCGGGCCGGTGCTCACGTTCGCCGACATCGAGTTGGACCAGGACACCTACGAGATCCGCCGGTCCGGCCAGCTGATCGAGCTGTCGCCGACCGAGTTCCGGCTGCTGCGTTACCTCATGCTCCACCCGGGCCGGGTGCTGACCCGCGCGCAGCTGCTCGACCACGTGTGGGATTACGACTTCGGCGGGTCCAGCACGGTCGTCGCCACCTACATCGCCTACCTGCGGCGCAAGCTCGCCGCGCACGGCCCGGACGTGATCCACACCCAGCGTGGCGTCGGCTACAGCCTGCGGCTGCCCCGCGAACTCGGCCCCGCGGGCGGGCCGCGATGAGGCTCAGGCGGCCGCGCCGCCCCATGCTGCGCACCCGGGTGCTGGCCGGGGTGCTCACCGTCACCCTGCTCGCGCTGGTGGCCTTTGACGTGGCCGCGGTCACCGCGCTGCGCGGCTACCTGCTCGGCCGCACCGATCAGCAGCTCCAGGGCGTCCTCGGCCTGTACCGGGTGCAGACGCTGGCCTGCCAGCACCTTTCCCCGTTCAGCTGCGCCCCCGGCGCCGTGACGACCGTACCGACGCGCCCGCTCCCCAAGTCCACTCCGCCCCAGCAGCATCGGCTGATCCAGACGCCGGTGCCCCATAAGGTCGTCGTCGGGCCGGTTCTGTCGCTGGGGCCCGTTTTCGGCCAGTACTACGTCGGAACCGCGTTCGCCCACGGGCCGAGGGTATTTGTCCGCGGCGGCCCGGACCTCGTCCCGCAACTGCCCGCCGACCTGAGGACGCTGGCCAAGAATCATCAGGGCCAGACCGTGGCCAGCAGCAACGGGCAGGACCAGCTGCGGCTGCTGGCCGAGCCCTTCCCCGGCTACGGCATCGTCTACGCCGCCACCACGCTCAGCAACGTCAACAAGACCATCAGGCAGCTCGAGCTGATCCTCCTCATCGGCTCGGCGGCCGCGGGGCTGCTCGCCGCCGGTGGCGTGGCCTGGATCATGCGCCGCGGCCTACGGCCCATCGAGGCCATGGCGGGTCAGGCCGACAAGATCACGGCCGGGGATCTCACCGAGCGGGTCAGCCCCGCCGACACCCGGACCGAGGTCGGCCGGCTCGGGGCCGCGCTGAACGGGATGCTGGCCCGCATCGAGGACTTCATCGCCGAGCGCGAGGCCGGCCAGGAGGCCACCCGCCGGTTCTTCGCCGACGCCAGTCACGAGCTGCGCACCCCGCTGGCGTCGCTGCGCGCCAACGCCGAGCTCTACCAGCAGGGTGCCCTCACCAGCCGTAGCCAGGTCGACGAGGCCATGCGCCGCATCACGCTGGAATCACAACGGATGAGCGGGCTGGTCGACGACATGCTCCGGCTGGCCCGGCTCGACCAGCGCCCCGCACAGCACAACGACCTGGTCGACCTGACCGCCCTGGTCCGGGCCAGCACCGAACGCGCCCAGCTGGCCGACCCGGCCCGGGCCTGGCGCACCCGCATCGCGCCCGGCCTCGTGGTGACCGGCGACGAGGAGCTGCTGCGCCGGGCCGTCGACAACCTCCTGGCCAACGTGCGCGCGCACACCCCGGCCGACGCGGCGGCCACGATCACCGCCGCCTGCCGCGACGACGTGGTGGTCGTCGAGGTCAGGGACGACGGCCCGGGCGTCCCGGCCGACCAGCTTCCTCGGATTTTCGACCGCTTCTACCGGGCCGCGGCCCCGTCTCACCGCTCCGGCGCCGGCCTCGGCCTGGCCATCGTCGCCACCGTCGCCGATGCCCACCACGGCACCGCCGAAGCCGCGCTTAATCACCCGCGCGGGCTGCGGGTCACCCTCACGCTGCCCGCCGCGCCCGTGCTTGCCGTCGGCAGCTCAGCCTGACTCGCCCCCCGGCCCCGCCCGGCGCAGCTTCGCAACGAGGCGGCTGGGAATGACCTGCACGTCAAATGGCCGCTGCGCAGGGAACGCCTGGTCACCGGTGACGTGCGCCACCTCGGTGTAGGCGTCGTCCGTGAGCTCGAACGCGCGCAGCGCAGGCCGGTCGAGATCCGGGTCGATCACCCAGTACGAGGGCACACCGAACCGCTCGTAGGCGGCCTTCTTCAGGTTCAGGTCCCGCAGGACCGAGTCCGGCGACAGGATCTCCGCGACCAGGAGCGGCACACGGACCAGGCGCGCGCCGGTGACGTCCAGCGGGCGGGCCACGACCACGTCGGGCTCGAGGGCGCTCGCGTCGGCGAGACGCACGTTCACGTTCGGGAAGACGACGAGTTCCTCCGGGCAGGCCAGTTCGAGTAGCACGATCAGTACGGCCGTGACCCGCTGGTGCGGTAGTCCGGGAGCCGGGCTCACGATCAGGGTCCCGTCAAGCAACTCGTACCGGTGCCCGTCGTCGGGCATCCGGTCGAGGTCCTCGATGGTGAACTCCCGGCCGTACTGCGGCCAGGCCTCGGCTATCGTCACGGTGTCCATGATGCCTCCATAAGGTCATGGCGGCCACTATGCCCAGCAGCGCCGACATTCCCGGCTAATGTGACGGACCTCGCCCCTGATCGACGGGCGTCCCGAGTCGATAAGCGTCCGGTTTCACCTGTTTAGAACGATAAGCTAATGTTCGCGTGGCGGCCGGCTGGAGGCAAATGTACCAAAGAACACGCTATTATTGGTCTTCCGGTAGATTTGTGGGGTCCGGCGCCGAGGCGCACGCTCGGCGGTGCGGCGCGGCTACTGTCCGCGCCGAATCCGTTACCGGACGGCGCTGACGACTTCCGACGGAATGTGACGAGAGCGCCCCAGTGAGATCCCCGGGCGTGTAGCGGGCGCCGCCGGGGGAACGCCAAGTAAGGCGCCGTCTATCCCGTGGTGCTCGCGTGCCCGTCCCCTCCGAGATCCGGGGCGGCAGCATCTCTTCCTGTCGGCCCTCGTCCTGGAGCTCGCGCCATGACCACGCCACCGCCGCGTCCGGCCCCACAGGCAGTCCCGGGCCCGCCCGGCGGCCCCGGGGCCACATCAGCCGGCGGCCACCGAACCGCGTCGGCCTGAGCGGGCCGCGACCTACCGGGTCCAGCTGAACGCGGGGTTCACCTTCGACGACGCCGCGGCCATCGTCGGCTACCTGGCCGCGCTCGGCGTCAGCCACCTGTACTGCTCGCCGATCCTGCAGGCCGCCGCGGGCAGCACCCACGGCTACGACGTGGTCGACCCCGGGCGGCTGAGCAACGAGCTCGGCGGCGACGCGGGCTACGACCGGCTCGCGGACCAGCTGGCCGGGCCGGCCTGGGCCAGGTCCTCGACATCGTGCCCAACCACATGGCGCTGGCCGGGCGGGCCAACGCCTGGTGGTGGGACGTCCTGGAAAACGGGCCGTCCAGCGTGTACGCCAGCTACTTCGACATCGACTGGGATCCCCCCGAACGCAAGCTGGCCGCGACTGTGCTGATGCCCGTCCTCGGCGACCAGTACGGCCGGGTCCTGGAGGCCGGGGAACTGGTGGTCAGCCGGCAGGGCGGGTCGTTCGCCGTCCGTTATTTCGACCACGAGGCACCGATCTCGCCCCGCACCCTGGGCGGGCTGCTGACCAAGGCGGCGGCCTGGGTCGGGCCCGAGGAACTGGAGAGCCTGGCGGTCGCGTTCAGCCGGCTGCCGCACGCCAGCCGCACCGACCGGGCCGCCGTGGTCGAGCGGCACCGGGACAAGGAGGTGCTGCGCGCCCGGCTGGCCGAGCTGTGCGAGACCGATCCCGCGGTCGCCGCGGCGGTCGACGCGGAGGTCGAGGCGCTGAATCACGACCCCGATGCCCTCGACGAGCTGCTGAGACAGCAGAACTACCGGCTGGCTTACTGGCGCACCGGCTCCGAGGAGCTCTCCTACCGGCGGTTCTTCGACATCGAGAGCCTGGCCGGGCTGCGCGAGGAGGACGAGGCCGTCTTCGCCGACACCCACCGCCTGGTGCTCAAGCTCGTCGCCGACGGCACGGTCGACGGGCTGCGGGTGGATCACGTGGACGGGCTCGCCGATCCGGAGGGCTACCTGGTCCGGCTGCGCGACGCCACCGCGGGCGCGTACGTCGTGGTGGAGAAGATCCTGGAGGAGGACGAGGAGCTGCCCAGATCGTGGCCGGTGGCCGGGACCACCGGTTACGAGTTCCTGAACCACGTCAACCAGCTCTTCGTCGACTCCCGCCACGAGGCGGCGATGCGCGCCTGCTACACCGGGTTCACCGGGCAGGGTCAGGACTACGCCGAGGTGGTGTACGCGGCCAAGCTGCAGATCATGCGGGAGGATCTCGCCGCCGAGGTGGAGCGCCTGACCGGCCTGCTCGCCGACGTCTGCGAGCGGCACCGCCGCCACCGCGACTACACCCGCCGCGAGCTGCGCGACGCGCTGCGCGAGCTGATCGCGGCCTTTCCGGTGTACCGGACGTACGTCCGCGCCGGGCACCCGGTCACCGCCGCGGACCGGGCGCACGTGGCCGAGGCCGTGGGCGCCGCCCGGCAGCGCCGGCCCGACCTGGACGTCGAGCTGGCCGACTTCATCGGCGACCTGCTCACCGGTGGCTATCCCGGCGCGGCCGAGACCGCGTTCGCGGTGCGGTTCGCCCAGGTGAGCGCGCCGGTCATGGCCAAGGGCGTGGAAGACACCGCGTTCTACCGGTATCAGCCCCTGGTCAGCCTCAACGAGGTGGGCGGCGACCCCGGCCGCTTCGGGCGTCCGGCGGGGGACTTCCACCGGGCCATGGCCGAGGCGGCGCAGCGCTGGCCAGAGGCGATGCTCACGCTGTCGACCCATGACACCAAGCACAGCGGCGACGTCCGGGCCCGTATCAGCCTGCTGGCGGAGCTGCCGGGGGCCTGGGCGGGTGCGGTGGACCGGTGGGCCGGGCGCAACCATGGTTACAAGCAGGGCGGCTGGCCGGACCGCAACGCCGAGTACCTGCTCTACCAGACGCTGGTGGGGGCCTGGCCGATCGACCCCGGCCGTGCGGGCGCGTTCATGGAGAAGGCGGCCAAGGAGGCCAAGGTGCACACCTCCTGGATCGACCCGAACCCGGGCTACGACGACGCCCTGTCCGGGTTCGTCGCCGCCATGCTGGCCGACCGGGGCTTCGTCGCCGACCTGGAGGGCTTCCTGGCCGAGCACCGGCTCGTCGAGCGCGGCCGGGTCAACTCGCTGGCGCAGACGGCGCTGCTGCTGACCTGCCCCGGGGTTCCCGACCTGTACCAGGGCACCGAACTGTGGGATCTGTCCCTGGTCGACCCGGACAACCGCCGGCCCGTGGACTACCAGGAGCGCCGCCGGCTGCTCGACAGCCTGGCCGACGCCGGTCCCGAGGAAGCCCTGGCCCGCGGTGACGAGGGCGCCCCGAAGCTGTGGCTCATCCACCGGGTGCTCGGGCACCGGCGCCGCCACCCCGCCGCGTACGGTCCCGGCTCCGGGTACGAGCCGCTCCACGTCCGCGGGCCCGAGGCCCGGCACGCGGTGGCCTTCGCCCGTTCCGGCGGGCTGGCCGTGATCTTGCCCCGGCTGGTGGCCAGCCTGGACGCCGAATGGCCCGGCACCACGGTCGGCCTGCCCGAGGGGGAGTGGGTCGACGTGCTCACCGGTGAGAAGGTGGACGGCGGCCGCGTCAGCGTGGCGCCGCTGCTCCGCCAGTTTCCCGTGGCCATCCTGGGCAGAGAGGCATGAGCGAGCCAATCTTGAGCGAGCCAAAGGCGCGGCGCCGACTGGACTGAGGGAGTGAGGGAGCGAGGAACGAGCGACCGAGCGACGAGGGAAGGAGGCGCGTCAAAGCGCCGGAGGCGAGCGAAAGATAGAGAGATGCACGAGTTCCGGGTGTGGGCGCCGGGGCGGCAGCGGGTCGAGGTCGTCCTGCCCGGCGGGCCACGGGTGCCGATGCAGCCCAGCGACAGCGGGGGGGCTACGGCGGCTGGTGGGCGTGCTCGGTCGGGCGGGCCGGTCCGGGCAGCGACTATGCGTTCAGCCTGGACGAAGGTCCGCCGCGTCCGGACCCCCGCTCGGCCTTCCAGCCCCAGGGCATCCACGGCCCGTCCCGCGTGGTCGACCACGCCGCTTTCGCCTGGGGCGACGCCGACTGGCGAGGGGTGCCGCTCGCCGGGTCGGTCCTGTACGAGTGCCATGTCGGCACGTTCTCCGCCGAGGGCACCTTCGACGGGGCGATCAAGCATCTGGGGCACCTGGCCGACCTAGGAATCGACGCCATCGAGCTGATGCCCGTGGCCGAGTTCTCCGGCGCCCGGGGGTGGGGCTATGACGGCGTGGACCTGTTCGCCCCGCATCACGCCTACGGCGGGCCGGAGGCGCTCAAGCGGCTCATCGACGCCGCGCACGCCAGCGGGCTCGGCGTGGTCATGGACGTCGTGTACAACCATCTCGGCCCGGCCGGGAACTACCTGCCGGAGTTCGGGCCGTACTTCTCGGCGCAGCACCGGACCAACTGGGGCGAGGCGGTCAACTTCGACGGGCCGGGCAGCGACGAGGTCCGGCGCTTCGTCATCGACAACGCCCTGATGTGGCTGCGCGATTACCACTGTGACGGGCTCCGCCTGGATGCCGTGCATGCCATCGTGGACCACTCCGCCACGCACATCCTGGAGGAACTCGCCGTCGAGGTGGCGGCGCTGGCCGCGCACGCCGGACGGCCGCTGTTCCTGGTCGCCGAGAGCGACCTGAACGACCCCCGGTTCGTCCGCAGCCGCGACGCCGGCGGTTACGGCCTGCGCGCCGCCTGGGCCGACGAGTGGCACCACGCCCTGCACGCCACGCTGACCGGGGACACCAGCGGCTACTACGCGGACTTCGGGCCGCTGCCCCTGCTGGCCAAGGCGCTGCGCCAGGCCTGGGTGTACGACGGCACCTATTCCCGCTACCGGCAGCGGGTGTTCGGCCGGCCCCGGCCGGCCTAGACGGCAGCCAGTTCGTGGTCGCCAGCCAGAATCACGACCAGGTCGGCAACCGCGCCGCGGGCGATCGCAGCAGTGCCCTGATGAGCGACGGCCGGCTGCGGGTGGCCGCGGCACTGCTGCTGACGTCGCCGTTCGTGCCGCTGCTGTTCCAGGGGGAGGAGTGGGGCGCCGCGACCCCGTTCCAGTACTTCACCGGCCACGAGGACCCCGGGCTCGGCGCCGCGGTGAGCCAGGGCCGGCGCAGCGAGTTCTCCGCGTTCGGCTGGGACCCGGCCGACGTCCCCGACCCTCAGGACCCGGCCACGTTCGAGCGTTCCCGGCTCGACTGGGCCGAGATCCACTCCGAACGCCACGCTAGCCTCCTGGCCTGGTACCGCCGGCTGATCGCGCTACGGCGGGAGATCCCGGCGCTCACCGATTCCCGGCCCGGCCGGACCGAGACCGCCGGCGACTCCGGTACCGGGTGGCTGGTCGTCCACCGCGGACCGGTCACGGTCGCCGCCAACCTGGGCGCTGGCGCCTGGACGTTCCCGGCCGGGCCGGCGGAGCGCCTGCTGGCCGCCTCCGATGCCCGCGTGGAACTGGCCGGCCAGGGCCTCTTCCTGCCGCCCGACACCGCCGCGATCCTGAAAAGGTACACCGCCCGGTCATGAACGGCGGGTAGCGTGGCCGGGGCTGCCACACTGGTGATGACGAAAGGATCCACTCACGTAATGACCGAGCCCATCGAGAACTGGCCGGGACGGCCATACCCCCTCGGGGCGGCCTACGACGGCGGCGGCACCAACTTCTCGCTGTTTTCCGAGATGGCCGAGGGAGTCGACCTGTGCCTGTTCGACGACGAGGGCGGCGAGGAGCGGCTGCGCCTAGAGGAAATCGACGCGTTTGTCTGGCACGCCTACCTGCCCACCGTCGGGCCCGGGCAGCGCTACGGCTACCGGGTGCACGGACCGTGGGCGCCCGAACACGGTCAGCGATGTAACCCGGCCAAGTTGCTCCTCGATCCCTACGCGAAGGCGATCGAAGGCCAGGTCGACTGGAACCCGGCGTGCTTCCCCTACACGTTCGGCGACGAGGACTCGCGCAACGACGACGACAGCGCCCCCTTCGTGCCCAGGTCCGTGGTGCACAACCCCTTCTTCGACTGGGGCAACGACCGGCCCCCGGACGTCGAGCTCAACGAGTCCGTCATCTACGAGGTCCACGTCAAGGGATTCACCGCCCGTAATCTCGAGGTACCCGAGGCCCAGCGTGGCACGTACTCGGGCCTGGCCCATCCCGCGGCCATCGAGTACCTCACGGGGCTCGGGGTGACCGCCGTGGAACTCCTGCCCGTGCACCAGTTCGTCCACGACGCCCACCTCATCGAGCGGGGGCTGCGCAACTACTGGGGCTACAACTCGATCGGGTTCCTGGCCCCGCACAACGAGTACGCCGCCACCGGCCAGCAGGGCGAGCAGGTCGCCGAGTTCAAGGCGATGGTCCGCGCGCTGCACGAGGCGGGCATCGAGGTGATCCTCGACGTCGTCTACAACCACACCGCCGAGGGCAACCACCTGGGACCCGTCTTGTCCATGAAGGGCATCGACAACGCGGCCTACTACCGTCTCGTTCCGGAGAACCCCCGGTTCTACTACGACACCACGGGCACCGGGAACAGCCTCAACGTGCGTCATCCGCACACCCTCCAGCTGATCATGGACTCGCTGCGCTACTGGGTGACCGAGATGCACGTCGACGGGTTCCGCTTCGACCTGGCCGCCAGCCTGGCCCGCCAGTTCCACGAGGTGGACCGGCTGTCCGTATTCTTCGACCTGATCCAGCAGGATCCCGTGGTCTCCCAGGTCAAGCTCATCGCCGAGCCGTGGGACATCGGCGAGGGCGGCTACCAGGTCGGCAACTTCCCCGCCCTGTGGTCGGAGTGGAACGGCCGTTACCGCGACACGGTGCGCGACTTCTGGCGGGGTGAGCCGGCCACGCTGGGCGAGTTCGCCTCCCGGCTCACCGGCAGCTCCGACCTGTACCAGGCCGACACCCGTCACCCCGGGGCCAGCGTCAACTTCGTCACCGCCCACGACGGCTTCACCCTGCGCGACCTGGTCTCCTACAACTCCAAGCACAACGAGGCCAACGAGGAGGGCGGGGCCGACGGCGAGTCCCACAACCGGTCCTGGAACTGCGGCGCCGAAGGCGACACCGACGACAAGGCCGTCCTGGCCCTGCGGCACCGGCAGCAGCGCAACTTCCTCGCCACGCTGCTGCTCTCGCAGGGGGTCACGATGCTGCTCGGCGGGGACGAGTGCGGGCGCACCCAGCGCGGCAACAACAACGCCTACTGCCAGGACAACGAGATCTCCTGGTACGACTGGGACCACGTCGACGACGACCTGCTCGACTTCACCCGGCGCCTGATCACGCTGCGGCGCGAGCACCCGGTGCTGCGGCGACGCCGCTGGTTCCAGGGACGTTCCATCCGCGGCTCGGTGGACCTGGGCTGGTGCAAGCCCGACGGGACCGAGATGAGCGACGACGACTGGGACGACGCCGCGTCAGCGCCCGCGGTCGGCATCTTCCTCAACGGCGACGCGATCACCGACCGCGACCGCCGCGGCCAGCGGGTGACCGACGATTCCTTCCTGCTGCTGTTCAACGGGCACGCCGACGCCATCGACTGGACGCTCCCCAAGCAGTGGGGCCAGTGGTGGGAACTGGTCACCGACACCGATGACCCCGGCCGGGAGGTCGAAGCGCTGGAGAGCTCGGAGACCCTTCAGGTCGCCGGGCGCTCGGTCGTCGTCCTGCAGCGCCGCGACGGCCCCTAGTAGGGCAGGCTCCGCACCGCCCACGGGCGGGCGTCACCGGGATGTAGGCGCAGACGTTCCGGCCGGGCACCCGGGGGCCAGGGACCTGGCGGTGGTGGCGCCGAGCCGGGCCGGCGCGCACGCGCGAGGGGGCGAGACGATCGCGCCCATCACGACCATGGCGAGGGCTAGCGCCAGCCCGATCGCGATCACGACGCCCGGCCCCGCCTGCCATCGGCGCCGTCGTAGCTGCTCGCGGGCCGGCATCGCTTCTTGCCAGGTCAGGCGCGTGAACATCGAGAACAGCGACCTGAGGCGAGGATCACGGGACAACAGAGCCCGCTCGATCCTGGTCAGGGCCCGCACCTCAGAGGCTGACAAGCTCATTTCTTATGCTCCGGTCTCTCCGTTCAGAAGGTCCTTGCTCCCGTCAGGTACGACGAGAACGGGGCAGGGCGCGTGACGCAGCACGTGCTGGCTGACGGCGCCGAGCACCCTGGCCATCGTGGCCTCGCCGCGGGTGCTCAGGACGATGAGCTGCGCGCGCACAGCCCGGGCGGCCTCGACGAGCGCCCGCCCGGGGACTCCGGCGACGGCGCGGTACTCGACGTCGTCGGCCTGGGCTCCGAGCGCGTCACGGATGAGGTCGCGGAGCGTCGTGTCGGTGAGGATGCGCTCCTCCTCCACGGTGCGCAGGGTGGCCAGCGGCCGGGTGGCCGGGGCGCCGAGCGTCCGCTCGCCGCTGTAGGCCATCACGGCCATCAGGGGCGCGGTCCGGTACCGGGCCTCTCGGGCGGCGAGACGGATGGCGGCCTGGGAGCCCGCTGAGCCGTCGACGCCCACTACCACAGTCATTGCTCAAGCCTTTCTTTCCGGTGCTCTCTGGTGTTCATGGGCCCTCAGGTGGTTCCCCGGGCGGCCCGGGCCGGGGCGGTACCGGGGTCTTCCGCGGTCAGCGGCTGGGCGATGTCCTCCAGGCCCCGCCGTTCGGCCTTGACTCCCAGGAAGATCTCCACGATGCCGGCCAGGATCATCAGGACCGCCCCGATCGAGAACGCGAGCACGGTATCGGACACCTTGCCGGTGCTGACCAGGGAGGAGAACAGCAGCGGCCCGGTGATGCCGCCCGCGGCCGTGCCGATCGCGTAGAAGAAGGCGATGGCCAGCGCCCGGGTTTCCAGCGGGAAGATCTCGCTGACCGTCAGGTAGGCCGAGCTGGCCCCGGCCGAGGCGAAGAACAGCACGGCGCACCAGCACGCGGTCATGGTCGTGGCGTTCAGCGAGCCCTGATCGAACAGGTAGGCCGTGCCGAGCAGCAGGCCGCCGGACAGGATGTAGGTACCGGCGATCATGGGCTTGCGGCCGATCGTGTCGAACAGCGGCGCCAGCACCAGCGGACCGATGAGGTTGCCCACGGCGATAACCGCGAAGTAGTACCCGGGGTTGGTCTTAACGTGGAAGAACGTGGCCAGGATCAGCGCGTACCCGAACGTGATCGCGTTGTAGAGGAACGCCTGCCCGATGAACAGCGAGAAGCCGAGAATCGTGCGCCTCGGGTAGCGAGTGAACAGGGTCCGGGCGATCGTCACGAACCCGATCGACTTGCGTTGCCTGATCGTGATCGACCGGCTGGGCTCGGGCAGCCTGGCCCCGGTCTCGGCTTGCACTCGCTGCTCGATGCCGTCCACCAGTTCCTCGGCCTGCTGGTTGCGGCCGTGGACGAACAGCCACCGCGGGCTCTCCGGGACGTGGCGCCGGACCAGCAGGACTACCAGGCCGAGGACCACGCCGAAGCCGAAGCACACCCGCCAGCCGACCGCGACCGGCAGGTCGCTGGTCGCCGGTACGGTGATCAGCGCGCCGGCGGCGGCGCCAGCCCAGTAGGTGCCGTTGATGATGATGTCGATCCGGCCACGGTGCCGGCTGGGAATCAGCTCGTCAATGGCCGAGTTGATCGCGGCGTACTCCCCGCCGATGCCCAGCCCGGTAAGGAAGCGGAACAGGAAGAACCACCATGGCGCGAACGACAGGGCGGTCAGCGCCGTCGCGACCAGGTACACCCCGAGCGTGATCATGAACAGTTTCTTGCGGCCGAACAGGTCGGTCAGCCAGCCGAAGAACAGCGCGCCCACGCACGCCCCGGCCACGTACATGGCCGCGCCGAACCCGGACACCTGGGCCGCGGTGATGTGGATCCCGCTGCCCGGCATGCCGAGCTGGGTCGAGATGTTCCCGACGATCGTGACTTCCAGGCCGTCCAGGATCCACACGGTCCCGAGCCCGATGATGATCATCCAGTGCCAGCGCGACCACGGCAGGCGGTCAAGGCGCGCCGGCACCTTGGTCCTGACCGTTCCCGTCTGGATCTCGCTCACCTTGCCACCTCCCTGGTCAGGCCCCGGCCCGCCTGGTCAGGGCCGGCCTGGCCGTGGTATCGGCCGGCGGCGCCGCTGGGCGCTGGCCGGCCGACGAATTCAGGACCTCCGCTGCGACGGCAGGTCGGTCTCTGACGGACCGGCGTCAACCGCCGGCCCGGCGTCAACCGCGCGCCCGGCTCCGGTCACGGACCCGTTCCCGGCCATGGGTGGCGCCTGGTCACCCGGCAGGCCAGCCGTGGTTTCCGTAGTGGTCGTGGCGGCAGGAGTGGCCTCGGTACCCAGGAGGTCCTGGAACAGGGCGCGGTAGTGGATCATCGCCTGCCGCAGATCCTCGGTAGAAGCCATCCCGTCGGCAGCGCGCTGGCTGATGAGGTAGGCGGCCCGGTAGTTATCGAGGACGTTGCCGTGCTCGACGGACAGGTCCGCGAGCATCTGGTCGTCGCCCTCTGTCGGGTATCCGCGGTCGTTCATCACGCTCTTGACCAGGCGCTGCGCGGCGCCGACCGCTTCCTGCGGCGCGTCGACGAACTGCTCCTGGACGGCGGCCCAGTCATGGGAGTACTGGGCCCGCGCCGCGGGGTCGAGCGGCCGGATGTCGAGCCCGGCGACCCGGCGCTGCCGTCCGGCCAGTTCGGCCTCGGCCTTCGTCCGGCTGCCCTTCTCCTCGACCGTCCGGTCGTACTCGGGGCCGAAGCGCTGCTGGAGCCGGCGGCGGCGGGTACTGTACAAGATCCCCGCGACGGCGGCCACCACGATGATGACGATGACGATGATGGTGACGGTAATCCCGGTTGACATTGCCTTCCTCCCGGGTTTCGGTGCTGAGTCCGGCCTGCACTGCCCGCCGCAACGAATCTCAAACAGATAACCGCACCCTGGCACCAGTCTGGTAAAGGCGCGGCGCCTGGCGGCGAACGCAGGCGGCCCGCCCCCGCGGTCATTGAGGGGCGGGCCGGGCTTGTTCGGCAAACGGCAGGATTACCAGTTGTACCAGCGACGGCGGCGCGGCCTGGCGATCGTCTCGCCGACGCGCAGGAAGAAGCCGAGCACCCATATGACCAGCGCGGCCAGGGCCACCCACCACAGGACGTGGATGGCAAACCCGAGCCCGAACAGGATCAGGATGACGAGCAGGGCCACCAGGATCACGGCCATTGGACTTTCCTCTCGTAAGGCGCGACAAGGCATGATTTATCGAATTGCGAAACGGGGTGCTTCCGGCTCGCGTTGCTAAACGCGGCCATGAGCCCTTATGCCGGGTCCGCGTCCGGCTAGCTGTCATTCCTCCTTGGGTCAGACAGCCACTACTTCTACCCTCGTGGCGGCGGGCAAACTTCGGTAGCGCCACACGGGCCGGCTGATCGAGGCGGTGCACCCCGACCCCGGCCCGGACGTCCCGCGCGTGCCGCTGGATACCCTGCTCGATGATGCGGACTCCAGCGGCATGGAGGCGGGACCGGACCGCACGGCCGAGGTCGGCCCGGGCGCGCCGCAGCACGCATCCCGCTGACGCAGCCCGGCCCGGGCCGGGCGCGTGGCTCGGCCCGGCGCGGCTGGCGCTGGGTACCGCGTCAGCGCTCGGGCTGGCCCGCTTCGCCTACGGCCTGCTGGTCCCCGCGATGCGCGGCGAGCTCGGCTGGAGCCTGGCCCAGGCTGGCGCGCTGACCACGGCCAACGGCCTCGGGTACCTGGTCGGCGCCGTGGTCACGGCCCCGACGGCCCGCCGCCTCGGCGTCACGGCCACCTTCCGGCTGGGCATGGTCCTCACCGCCGTCTCGCTCGCCGCCACCGCCGTCACCAGCAGCTACCCGCTGCTCCTGCTGGCCCGCGCGGCGGCCGGGGCAGCCGGGGCGCTGGTCTTCATCGCCGGCGGCGTGCTGGCCTCCCACGCGGCGGCCCGCCTGCGCTCCGCCGTTCCGCTGACCATGTACTTCGCCGGCGCGGGACTGGGCATCGCGGTCAGCGGCACGCTCATCCCGCCGCTGCTCGGCGGCCATCCCGGCCGGTGGCCGCTGGCGTGGGCCGGCCTGGCGGCGGCCGCGGGCCTGGCCACCCTCGTGAGCTGGACCGCGGCCCGCGACGCCGGCGCGGCCCGCGAGGATGCCGCCCCCGCCACCCTGTTTGACCTGCACGCCGTGCGGCGGCTGTGGCGGATCGCCGCCTCCTACCTGCTGTTCGCGGCCGGGTATATCGCGTACATCACGTTCCTGTCGGCCTACCTGGCCGCCCACCACGCCAGCACCCTCCAGGTGGCGGTGACCTGGGCCGCGCTCGGCATCGCCGGCATGGCCGCGCCCGCCGTGTGGAGCCGTCCGGTCAGCCGCTGGCCCGGCGCCGCGGCCCTCGCCGCGTCGCTCGCGGCCCTGTCCGCCGCGGCCGCGGTCGCCCTGATCAGCGCCGCCCCGGCCGTGGTGGGCGTGTCGGCCATCGGTTACGGCGCCACGTTCCTCGTGGTGCCGGCCGCCATCACCAGCCTGATCCACTCCGCTGTCCCGCGCGCGGAGTGGACCAGGGTGCTGGCCACCTTCACCGTGGTGTTCGCGGTCGGCCAGACCGCCGGACCCTATCTGGCCGGGGCGCTGGCCGACCGTTATGGCACTGGCGCCACGCTGGCCTGGACGGCCGCGCTGTGTGCCGCGGGCGCCGGGCTGAGCACGACCGTACGGACCGTGCCCCGCCGCACCTGAAGGGGAACGGGGATCGGCCCAGGCCGGTCAGGCCGGCGCGATGTTGGCGTTGAGGTGGAACGCGTTGTCCGGGTCGTACTCAGCCTTGATCGTGGCCAGCCGGTCGAACTTGGCCGTCCCGTAGCTGTTGCGGACCTGGTCCTTCTGGAAGTCGGTGCTCCCGTTGATGTAGCCGTCCCCGCTGCCGATGGCGTGCGGGCGCAGCGCCGCCCAGAAGTCGCGGACCCAGCGCCGATCGGCGGCCAGCAGATCGGCGTCCGGTGCAAGGCCGACGATGAACACGCCGTACCGCGGCGAGCGTCCGCCGCCGAAAGCGGTGTCGTCGTCACCGACCCGGCTGTAGGCGCCGTCGAGCCGGTAGAAGAACATGGCCGACGTCGGTGAGTTCTTAGCCGGGACCTGCCCGGTCACTACATCGATTACCTCGTCGGACAGACTCTCGACGTAAGTGGCCTTGTCGTAACTGTGCTGCCCCCAGGCGTTGGCCTCGTCGAGCAACTGCTGCAGGACGACGTAGGGCATCGGGGTAACGAGATCGAACAGCGGCGGCAGGGTCTGGCGGATCTGGGTGACCAGCCGGGCGTGCTCCGGCGCCAGGCCGAACCCGGTCAGCACCAGCGCGTAGCCCGGCGCGAAATGGTATTGCTCCGGGACGAACGGTAGCGGCGGCGCGTTCAGCGCGGCGATCACGGCGTTGATGTCGGGCGGCATGGCCGCGGTGATCTCGTGGGCCAGGCGCAGTGCCTCCGGGCCTTGGTCGAGGCTCCAGAAGAACAGCCCGGCCTGCACCGTCGGATCGACCTCGTGCAGCCGAAACTCGAACGAGCTGACCACGCCGAAATTCCCACCGCCCCCCGCGGATCGCCCAGAACAGGCTGGGATTCTCGTCGTCGGCCGTCCGGAGCACCTGGCCCTCGGCGGTGACCACCTCGGCGGAGACCAGGTTGTCGATGCTTAGGCCGAACTGACGGGTCAGCCAGCCCATGCCGCCGCCCAGCGTGAGCCCGCCGACGCCGGTATGACTGACCAGTCCGGCCGGACACGCCAGCCCGTGGGCTTGGGTGGCCGCGTCCATGTCCGCCAGCAGGGCGCCGCCGCCGACCCGCGCCCGCCTGGCGGCCGGGTCGACCTGGACCGAGTTGAGCAGGCTCAGGTCGATCATCAGGCCGTCATCGCAGACGGCCGTGCCCGCGGGACTGTGTGCGCCCCCGCGGACCGACATCTCCAGCCCGTGCTCGCGCGCGAACCTGACCGCCGTGGCCACGTCGGCGGCCGAACTGCAGCGGGCGATCACCGACGGGCTCCGGTCGATCCCCGCGTTCCACACCCGGCGCCGGTCGTCGAACTCCGCGTCGCCGGGCAGGATGACCGGCCCGTCCATCGCCGCGCGAAGCTCCCCGATGCCTTCGCTCACCGTCTGCGTCATACCGCTCTCCCCCTCCACGGGCTCCCCGTGATGTGCCCATAACGTGCCTGGCCGCCGGTCGGCCGGGCCGTTATGGCAGCCGATCAGGTGCTCGTGCAGGCCGGCTGCCGTGTTCGTGGAGATCAGGTGGAGGAACGGAGCGCCCGGGCGAACGCTTCGCGAACGGTACGGACCCTAGCCTCGGGAGTTCCTGTTCGTCGGGCGAGGCATCCCGGAGGGGATCGGCAATGGACAACGCTTCAGCGGCGCCACCTGGGCGGGGGGCCGAGACGTCCCGGACCTCACGGCCGGTCCTGTTCGTGATCGACGACGACGCCGGGGTGGCGCGGGCGCTCAGCGGCGATCTGTCCCGGCGGTTCGGCCAGGACTTCTGCGTCCTCGGCGAGACGTCGGCGGCCGCGGGCCTGGCGACGCTCCGCGAACTGGCCGACTCCGGCGAAACGGCGGCGCTGCTGATCGTCGACCATGACATGGCGGAGATGCCCGGCATCGACTTCCTCGCGCGCGCCCACGAGATGCACCCGCTGGCCAAGCGGGTGCTCCTGGTCGAGCGCGACTACTCGGCGCGCAGCCCGGTCGTGCGGGCCATGATGCTCGGCGAGGCCGACTATCACTTCACCAAGCCGTGGACGCTGGAGCAGGACCTCTACCGCATGGTCAGCGAGTTCCTGGCCGAATGGGCCAAGGACCGCCAGGCCGGGTTCGAGCTGTTCCACGTGGTCGGGCCGCGGCAGGACCGCCGCACTCACGAGCTGGGCGAGTTGCTCACCCGCTTCAACGTGCCGTACGACTTCCACACTGCGGACAGCGAGCAGGGCCGGCGCCTGATCGAACGCAGCGGCCTGGACGGGTCACGCCTGCCGGTGATGATCCGCCACGATGACTACACCATGGTCGACCCGACGCTCGACCAGATCATCACGGCCATCGGCGCGAGCACTCACAACGACCTGGACGAATGCGACGTGGTCGTGGTCGGCGCGGGGCCGGCGGGCCTGACCGCCGCGGTCTACGCCGCATCCGAAGGCCTGCTGACGGTCGTGCTGGAAGAGACCGTTTCCGGCGGACAGGCGGGCAGCAGCCCGATGATCAGGAATTACCCGGGTTTCCCGCACGGCATCAGCGGACATGAGCTCACCCGCCGTACCTGCGAGCAGGCCTGGATGTTCGGCGCGCACATGGTGTTCTCCCAGCAGGTGGCGGGCCTGGAGGCCCGGGACGGCCGGCGCGTCGTGCGCCTGGCCGGCGGCCGCCAGGTCGCGGCCACGGCGGTGATCATCGCCACCGGCATCACGTGGCGACGCCTGGGCGTGCCGCGCCTGGAGGCACTGGTCGGCTCCGGCGTGTTCTACGGCGTGGCCGGGAGCGAGACCCAGGCCATGGAAGGCCGCGACGTCTTCGTGGTCGGCGCTGGGAACTCGGCCGGCCAGTCCGCGCTGCACCTGGCCCGGTACGCCCGGCGGGTGACGATGGCGGTGCGGGGGGACAGCCTGGCGCGATCGATGTCGGATTACCTGATCCGGGAGATCGAGGCCACCGCGAACGTCACGGTGTGCCTGCGCACGGAGGTCACCGACGCCCACGGCGAGGAATACCTCGACGCCCTCACCCTGTGCGACACGCGGCACGGCCAGGCCCGGCGGGTCCCGGCGGCCGCCCTGTTCGTGCTGATCGGCGGCGAGCCGCGGACCCGGTGGCTGCCCGACACGATCCAGCGCGACGGCGGCGGTTACATCGTGACCGGCCGCGATGTCGTGCGGGACGGCTCGCATCCGGGGCGGTGGCCGCTCGACCGCGCGCCTCTTCCGCTCGAGACCTCCGTCCCCGGCGTCTTCGCCGCCGGGGACGCCCGCCAACGCTCGATGAAGCGGGTGGCCTCCGCCGTCGGCGACGGCGCGACGGCGGTGCGTCTCGTCCACGAGTACCTCGAAGCCGAGAAGGAGGAGGCCGAACACCCCGGCCGCGGCATATCCGGGCCGGCCCATGGGTAGTGGTGGCGCATGGAAGCGGGACAAGAAGTCCTAGCCGAGCCGATGGAGAACCCGGCGGCCGTCGCCGACGCGGAGCAGCACGTCCGGCAGGAACTCGAGGGCCTCCGGGCCCGCGTGGCCGGCCGGGCGGGGGGGTACGTCGCGCCGCTGGCCGTCGCGGCGGGCATAGTGGTGTCGGGCTGGCTGATCCGGCGCCTGCGCCGGCGGCGTTGACGTTACCGTCGCTGGCGTCGGCACGGAGTCTCCGGCGCTGATGTGCGGCCGCCGCCAACGGCGGCCGCGGACCGATCCGGCGAGGAGGCCAGGCGTGCCCAGCGGAAAGACGGAGCAGGACAGCCGGTCCCGCGGCGCGGGACTGCCCGTATGGCTGGATCCGGAACTGGCCACGCTGACCAGGGACAGGTTCTCCGACCCGGCGTGGATCTTCGAGCGCAAGCTCGACGGCGAGCGCATCCTGGCCTACGTCGGAAACGGTGACGTGCGGCTGATGACCCGCAACCAGCACGTGGTCAGCACCACCTTCCCGGAGGTCGCGGCGGCGCTGGCCGCGCAGCACCGGCAGGAGTGCGTGGTCGACGGCGAGATCGTCGCCTTCGAGGGCAGCGAGACCCGGTTCGAGCGGCTGCAACAGCGGCTCGGCGTGGCCAATCCGGGCGCGGACCTGCTGGCCAAGTTCCCGGTGTACTACTACCTGTTCGACGTGCTGTGGGCCGGCGGCCAGGACACCCGCCCGCTGCCGCTCGGCGAGCGCAAGGACGTACTGCGCGCGGCCCTGGCCTTCAACGACCCGCTGCGGTACACCGAGCACCGGGACACCGAAGGCGAGGCCTACTTCCGCGAGGCGTGCCGCCTGGGCTGGGAAGGGCTCGTGGCCAAGCGCGCCAACTCGCCGTACCGAGCCGGCCGGACCAAGGACTGGCTGAAGTTCAAGTGCGAGAGCGGCCAGGAGTTCGTCATCGGCGGCTTCACCGACCCCCGGAGGTCCCGGATCGGGTTCGGCGCTTTGCTGCTCGGCTACTACGACACCGGCGGGCGGCTGGCCTACGCGGGCAAGGTCGGCACGGGCTTCACCGACAACATGCTGCGCAGCCTGCACCGGTCGCTGGTCGCCCTGGAGCGCCCCACCCCGCCGTTCCAGACGGGCGCCGCCCTGCCGCGCTCGGGAGTGCACTGGGTCGAGCCCCGGCTGGTCGGCGAGGTCGGGTTCTCCGAGTGGACCCGGGACGGCGAGCTGCGCCACCCCCGGTTCCAGGGCCTGCGAGACGACAAGGATCCCGCCGACGTGGTGCGGGAGGTCCCGACCAGCGGCGAGGAGCAGGCGTGACCACCCGGTCGGCCGGGGAGACGGTCACGGTCTCCGGCATCACCGTCGAGCTGTCCCACACCGGCAAGGTGTTCTTCCCCGACTCCGGGATCACCAAGGGCGACCTGGTCGGCTACTACCGGGACATGGCCGGCCGCATGCTCCCGTACCTGCGGGACCGTCCCCTGGTGATGGCCCGCTACCCGGATGGGATCACCGGCGAGCGCATCTTCCAGAAGAACGTCCCGCGCTACTTCCCGGAGTGGATCACCCGGACCAAGGTGAAGAAGCAGGACGGGACGCTGCTCCAGGTCGTCGCCGACAAGCCCGCCACGCTGGTCTACCTGGCCAACCAGGCGTGCGTCGAGATGCACTGCTTCCTGTCCCGGGTCGGCGCGCTGGACCGTCCCGACCAGGTGGTGTTCGACCTCGACCCGCCCGATGACCACCGGTTCGGCGACGTGAAGCACCTGGCGCTGCGCCTGCGGGAACTGCTGGAAGACCAGCTGGGACTGACGGCGTTCGTCAAGACCACCGGCGGCAAGGGCGTGCACGTGCACGTCGCGCTCAGCGGGGGTGACGACTTCGACACGGCGCGCCGGTTCGCCCGCCAGGCCAGCGAGGTCCTGGCCGCCAGGGAGCCGGACCTCCTGACCGTTGAGCAGCGTAAGGACGGCCGCGGCGACCGGGTCTATTCCGACGTCATGCGCAACGCCTACGCGCAGACCGTGGTCGCGCCCTACACGGTCCGCGCCCGGCCGGGGGCCCACGTCGCCACCCCGCTGAGGTGGGAGGAACTAGAAGACCCCGGCCTGACGCCCGCGCGGTTCACGCTGCGCACGGTCGGCGAGCGCCTGGACCAGCTGGGCCGGTCCGATCCGTGGGCCGGCCTGGGCAGGCGCCGGTACAGCCTGGCCCGGGCCACCCAGCGCCTGGAGAAGCTCGCGGCCCGCGAGCTGTGAACCGCTGTCCTGCGCAGCGGGCGACTCCTCGCAAAACTCCGCGTTACGGGCGATTCAACCGCTGCGGTTTAACCACGCAGTCCGCGGACAGTTCCTGTGCTTGGACAAGAGAGAGGGATCCATCATGGGAACCGAGAAGAAGGCGGCCAACAAGGCCAAGGAAGTCAAGGGCAAGATCAAGAAGAAGACCGGCCAGGCGGTCGGCAACCCGCGGCTCGAGGCCGAGGGGCGCGTCGACCAGACCGAGGGAGACCTCAAGCAGGCGGGGGAGAAGCTCAAGGACGCCGTGAAGAAGTAACGGCAGCCTGATCCCGCGCATCCGCGGTGCCCGGCAGCCCGGGCGCCGCGGATGCCGCATGTCCGGGAGTAGTGCCTGCCCGTGGCTTACCGGGCGGGCAGCGACCGCGGGCCGCCCGCCGCGGGCCGGCGCGGGGCGGGGCTTTCCACGGGCGGGGCCGCGGCGGGCAGGGCCGGGCCTGCGCCGGACCCGGCCGGCGTGCCGTTGAGGGTGGCCAGCCGCCGGCGGGCGGAGGCAGCGTGCCGCCCCCCGTGGCCGGCGTGCCGGGCGGCGGCGTACCGCCCCGTGCCGCCGGTGCGTCGCCCGGTGCCGCCGGCGCCCCGACGTCCGGCTCGCCGCCGGGCCGCGGGTCGGACGGCTCGGCGTGGTCTGCTCGTGCTGGCCCGTGCCGGAGGTGGCTGAGCACCGGCGCGCGAGCCACCATGATCACGCCAACCACCAGCGCCACGATGCCCGCGGCCTGGACCGCGAGTATGACCGGCGATATATCGATGGTGTCGCCGAAGACCACCACGCCGAGCAGGATCCCCGCAAGCGGCTCGGAGGCGGTGATCGCGGGAAGCGAGGAGTTCAGCGGCGCGGCGTTGAACGCGTTCTGCATCAGCCAGTTGGCGATCAGGGCCGCCGCCACCAGGCAGTACGGGGCCCAGTTGGTCAGCAGCCCGGCGAACGAGTGCGCGTCCAGGATCTGCACGGTGCGCCGGGTCAGCGCGTCCGAGATGCCGAAGACCAGTCCGGCGCCGACGCCGGTCAGCGTGGCCCGCGTCGGGCCGGAACGCCGGTGCCCCGCGTGAATGCAGATGTAGGCGACCGCCGCGATGCCGGCGGCGGCCGGCCAGTCGGCGAACGAGCCGAACGAGACGTGTGGCGTCCCCGGTTCCCGCGGCAGCGACAGCGCGGCCACGCCGAGGCTCAGGATCACCGCGCCGACCAGCTCGGCGGCCCGCAGCCGCTGGTGCGACAGCGGGACGGCCAGGGCCAGGGCGAAGATCAGGCTGGTGGCCAGCAGCGGCTCGTACAGCGTCAGGGCCAGGTGGCCGACGCACCACGCGGAGAGCAACTGCCCGCTGATCATGATGCCGAACCCGAGCAGCCACCGACGGCGGCGCACCAGGTCGAGGATCAGCCGCAGCCGCATGTAGTAGGCCTGCGGCTCCTGGGCGGCGGCATGCTGCTGCAAGACGAAGCCCGCGCCGAGCAGCATCGCCGCTACCAGGGTGATCCCAAGTACCATGTCTCTCCGCTATCAGTATGACGCCCGGGGGTGGCGTCCGTCGCTATACGTGGCGTACCGACTGCGCCGAGATTATCCCGGTGGCGGTGCACGCGGGGTGCAGCCGGGACAAAAGGGCGTGGCTGCCCGGGTCGGCTCCAAGGGACGCCCCGGTCAGCGCAGGCTACCCCGGTGCCGTGGTCTTAACCCCGGGCTCGGCCCGTTCGCGCGGCCGCCCGGTTCGTTCGCGCGGTCGCTCGCTCCGTTGGCCCGGTCGCCTGAGCGATCGGGATCTCGCCCGCCCGGCGCCGCGCCGGCGCGCGGCCGGGCGGCTGGCTGGGCCGCGGCCGGGGCGTGATCGCGTGGAGCTTGCGGGTTTGCGGCTTTCCGGCCTGCAGGCTGACCTTCTCGCCGTCGTGCATGATCTCGAGCGGCTTGCCGTCGGCCACGGAGTACGTGGCCGCCTCGTGGGTTATCTCGACCCGCAGGCGGGTGCCCCGGATGAAGAGGGTGAACGCCAGCCGGGTCAGGCCGTCGGGCAGCCGCGGCGCGAAGTTGACCGTGCCGTTCCAGTGGCGCAGGCCGCCGAATCCGCCGACCAGCGCGATCCACGTGCCGGCCAGCGAGGCGATGTGGACGCCGTCGCGGGTGTTGTTCTCCAGGTCCCGCAGGTCCATCAGGGCCGCTTCGCCGAGGTAGTCGTAGGCCAGGTCCAGGTGCCCGACCTCGGCGGCCATGACCGCCTGGGTAGAGGCGGACAGCGAGGAGTCCCGCACCGTGAGCGCCTCGTAGTAGTCAAAGTTCCGCGCCTTCTGCTCGGCGGTGAATTCCTGCGAGCGCAGCTGCATGGCCAGCACCAGGTCGGCCTGCTTCACGACCTGCTTGCGGTACAGGTCGAAGTAGGGGAAGTGCAGCAGCAGCGGGTACTGATCCGGGGCCGTGTGGGCGAAGTCCCAGACCTGGTGCCGGGTGAACCCCTCGGCCTGGGAGTGCACGCCCAGCGTCTCGTCGAACGGGATGTGCATCGCCTCGGCCGCGTCCCGCCAGCCCGCGGACTCCTCCGCGTCCACGCCGAGTTCGCCGGCCCGGTCCGGGTACCGCTTCGCTGCCTCCGCCGCGGCGATCAGGTTGTGCCGGGCCATCAGGTTGGTGTAGACGTTGTTGTCGGCGATCGCGCTGTACTCGTCCGGGCCGGTGACCCCGTCGATGTGGAACCGCCCCTGGGCGTCGTGGTGGCCCAGGGAGCGCCACAGCCGCGCGGTGTTGACCAGCAGGTCCATGCCGGGTCCGCGGTCGAAGTCCTCATCAGCGGTGGCGTCCACGTAGCGGACCACGGCGTCGGCGATGTCGGCGTTGATGTGGAAGGCGGCGGTGCCGGCCGGCCAGTAGCCCGAGCATTCCTGGCCGGCGATCGTCCGCCACGGGAATGCGGCGCCCTTCAGGCCGAGCTGGGCGGCGCGCTCGGTGGCCAGCGCGAGCGTGTTGCGCCGCCAGCGCAGCGCGTTGGCCGCGGCGTCGGGCGTGGTCAGGGTGAGCAGCTGCAGCACGAACGTCTCGGTGTCCCAGAACGCGTGCCCGTCGTAGCCGGGCCCGGTCAGCCCCTTGGCCGGGATCGCCCGGCGCTCCGCCCGGGCCCCGGCCTGCAGCACGTGGAACAGCGCGAACCGCACCGCCTGCTGCACCTCGGCGTCCCCGTCCACCTCGACGTCGGCGCGGTCCCAGAAGTCGTCCAGGTACTCGCGCTGCTCGGCGAGCAGCCCGTCCCACCCGGTGGCCTTGGCCGCGCTGGCCGCCGCGTACACCTGGTCCCGGACGGCCTCGAGCGACCGCTGGTGCGACCAGCCGTAGGCCACGAACTTGATCACGCGCAGTTTCTGCCCCGGCTTCAGCACCGTGGCCGCGGTGACCAGGCCGCCGTCGGCGAACGCCCGGGAGTCGACCTGCATAGTGGGATCGGACTCGATCACGTGGTCCATGATCGCGCCCATGCGCAGTCCGCTGACCCGGGTGGAGTGCATCAGCACGACGGCCGTTCCGTTGGCGTTGTCGTACTCGCTGACCAGCGGATTCTCGAGGGCGGCGGCCACCCGGGGGTCGGCGCTCACCATCGGCATCTGCTCGTTGGTGATCAGCTCCGACTGCACCGCGATCCGCGCCGAGGTGTCCAGCGGCTCCACCTCGTAGCAGACCGCCCCGATCGCCCGCTGGGTGAACGACACCATCCGGATCGAGGAGACCCGGACCGCCTTGCCGGCCGGCGATTCCCACTCGGCGGTGCGGTTCAGCACTCCCGCGCGGAAGTCGAGCATCCGCTCGTGCGCACGCAGCGTGCCGTACCGGACGTCGAACGGCTCGTCGTCGACGAACAAGCGGACGAGCTTGCCGTTGGTGACGTTGATGACCTCTTGCCCGGTCTCCGGCAGGCCGTAGGCCGCCTCGGCGTACGGCAACGGCCGAGTCTCGTAGAACCCGTTGAGATAGCTGCCCGGCAGGCCGCGCGGCTCGCCCTCGTCCAGGTTGCCCCGCCAGCCCAGATGACCGTTGGCCAGCGCGAACACCGACTCGCTCTGCGCCATTATGCCCAGGTCGAGGTGGGTCTCCCGCAGCGCCCACGGCTCGATCGTGTACGCGTCCTGCAGTATCACCGCTGATCCAGCAGGTCGGCGAGGTCGGTCACGACGACGTCGGCGCCGTGCTGCTTCAGCGCCTCCGCCTGCCCGACGCGGTCCACCCCCACCACGAACCCGAACCCGCCCGCCCGGCCCGCGGCCACGCCGGCCAGCGCGTCCTCGAACACGGTCGCGGCGGTCGGCTTCAGCCCGAGGGCGCGCGCCCCGGCCAGGAACGTGTCCGGGGCCGCTTGCCCCGCAGGTGCTCGCGCTTGGCCACCACCCCGTCGATCCGCGCGTCGAACAGGTCCTCGATGCCCGCCGCGACCAGCACGTCGCGGGCGTTGGCGCTGGACGACACCACCGCGCGGGGGAGCCCGGCCGCCTTCACCGCCTGGACGTAGCGGACCGAGCCCGGGTACGCCTCCACCCCGTCTTCGCGGATCATGCGCAGCACGATCTCGTTCTTGCGGTTGCCCAGGCCGTTGACGGTCTCCGCGCCCGGCGGGTCGTCGTCGGCTCCCTCGGGCAGCTCGATGCCGCGGGCCTGGAGGAACGACCTGGTCCCGTCGGCGCGCGGCTTCCCGTCGACGTACTCGTCGTAGTCGGCCACCGGGTCGAACGGGACGAACGGCTCGCCCGTCCGCTTCGCCCGCTCCCGCAGGTAGTCGTCGAACATCTGCTTCCACGCGGCGGCGTGCACCTTCGCCGTCTGGGTGAGCACGCCGTCCAGGTCAAACAGGCAGCCGCGAATGCCATCCGGGAGTCCGAGCACGCGTCCAGCGTACGGGCATTTGATTCACCAGCCATAGTTCCCGCACCGGATGTTCACGTAACGGCAGCGGCCTCATGGGGCGGGCGGGGCGAACCAGGGGTTCCCGGCCGGGAACAGCCAGCGGTCCGCGATGTGGTTGAGCACCCGGCGGGCCTGCCGGAACCGGTCCGCGACCTCGGCCACGACCGCGAGCCGGGCGGTGCGCGCGGGGGCCAGCCCCCAGGCGGCGCGGTACCACCGGGCGCCGAGGTACTCGAACAGGTCGATGGCCGGGGCCGCGGCCATCTGGTCGTGCTGCCGCGCGGGCGCCCGGGCCGCGCGCAGCAGCCGGGCCGCGCTGACCGGCCCGAGGGCGTGCGCCACCGCGTAGTCGGGAAACACCCCGGTCAGGAACAGCGCCACGTCACCGAGCCGGCGGTACACCCCGGCCCGCTCGCCCTCGGGGACGGCGTCGAGCAGCCCGGCCATCCGGGCCAGGTCGAGCTCGCTGAACCGCCGCGATCCCCGGGCCCCCCGGGCGGGCCGCGCGGGCCGGCCGCTGGCCGCGGCCCGGTACGGCCCGGGCGCGTTCCGCGTGAACGACCCGAGGAGCTCGGCCAGGAACAGCCGCCGGGCCGGCGAGCCGAGGAAGTCGCGCAGCTCGGGAGCGTCGAACAGGGGCACCCGCTGGCGCTTCCCGGAGCGCTCGGGGACGTGGCCCATGGACTCCAGCTCGGCGGCGGCGCGGTGCACCGCGACCGCGAAGATCAGGAACGGGGAGGCCAGGGCCGCCCGCGCGGACGCCGCGTCCGCGGGGCCGAACACGGCCCGGAACACCCGCGGGTCGCCGATCAGCTCCGGGAGCGCTTCCGGGCGGCGGCGCAGCCACGACGCTCCCGCCGCCAGGCCCGCGGGCCGCTCGGTGTCCTGCGACGCCGAGACCAGCAGGCTCAGGTCCGCGTCGGTGAGATGGTCCGCATACCCGCTGCCCACGAGCGCGCTGTCCATATGAGCACCATAACTCGCCCGCTGCGCCGTCCCCCGGGGCCCGGATCGGCCGCCGATCCCGCGATGATCAAGGCTGGACGACGGCGCTGCGGTCGGCTAGGCATGGTGTCATGCCTGAGATCACCGAGTTCATCCGGGCCATGCCCAAGGCTGAGCTGCACCTGCACATCGAGGGCACGCTCGAGCCCGAGCTCAAGTTCACCCTGGCCGAGCGCAACGGGATCTTGCTGCCCGCCGCGGGCGCGGCCCAGATGCGCGCGTCCTACGCCTTCGACAACCTGACCTCGTTCCTGGTGTCCTACTACGAGGGAATGGACGTGCTGCGGACCGCCGCCGACTTCCACGACCTGGCCTGGGCCTACCTGCAGCGGGCCCACCACGAGCGGGTGCGTTACGTGGAGATGTTCTTCGACCCGCAGGCGCACACCGCCCGGGGCATCGCGTTCGACACCGTGATCGGCGGTCTGCGCCAGGCCATCACCGCAGCCTGGCGCCAGTTCGGCCTGCGGGCTCAGCTCATCATGTGCCTGCTGCGCGACCACTCGGCCGAGTACGCGATGGCCACGCTGGTGCAGTCGCTGCCGCACCGCGAGTGGATCGCCGGCATCGGCCTGGACTCCGACGAGAAGGGCAACCCGCCGGAAAAGTTCGCGGCGGTGTTCCGGCGGGCCCGGGCGGAAGGGTTTCAGATCACCATGCACTGCGACGTGGACCAGGAGAACTCGGTCGAACATATCCGCCAGTGCCTGGAGGTCATCGGGGTCGACCGGATCGACCACGGCGTGAACATCCTGGAGAGCGAGGAGCTGACCGCCGAGCTCCGGCGGCGCGGGCTCGGCCTGACCGTGTGCCCGATCTCCAACCGGTGGTGTACCGGCGACCTCAAGGCGGCGCAGGTCAAGCAGCTGCTCGATCTCGGCATCCGGGTCACGGTGAACTCCGACGACCCGGCGTACTTCGCCGGCTACGTCACCGACAACCTGATCGCGGCGCAGCAGGCAGCCGGGCTGCAGGCGGCGGACCTGCTCCGGTTGCAGCGCAACGCGATCGAGATCGCCTGGCTGCCCGCGACCGCCCGCGAGCAGCTGCTGGCCGAGATCGACCAGTACGCCGCGAGCGCGCGATCCCGGCGGAACCTGACGGGCCCGGTGACCAGCTGGTGACGCACTGGATCCTGCACGTCGACCTCGACCAGTTCATCGCGGCCGTCGAGGTGCTGCGCCGGCCCGAGCTGCGCGGGCGCCCGGTGGTCATCGGCGGCGACGGCGACCCGGCCAAGCGCGGGGTGGTCGCCACGGCGTCCTATGAGGCCCGCGAGCACGGCGTGCACTCCGGGCTGCCGATGCGGACCGCGGCACGGCGCTGCCCGGACGCGGTGTTCCTGCCCGTCGACCGGGCCGCGTACGAGGCTGTTTCCGCGGAGGTCATGGCGGCGCTGCGCGAGCTCGGCTACGTCACCGAGGAGCTGGGCTGGGACGAGGCCTACGTGGCGGCCGGGACCGACGACCCGGAAGCGGTGGCCCGGGAGATCCAGCAGCAGATCAAGGCGGCCACGCAGCTCGACTCGTCGGTCGGCATCGGCGAGAACCGGATCCAGGCCAAGATGGCGTCGGGCTTCGCCAAGCCCGCCGGCGTGTTCCGGCTGACCAGCCAGAACTGGTTCAGCGTGCTCGGCGGCCGGCCCACCGGCGCGCTGCTGGGCGTCGGGGCCAAGACCGAGCAGAAGCTGGCCGAGCTGGGCGTCACCACGGTGGCCGAGCTGGCCGCGGCCGACCTCCAGGTGGTGGCGGCCCGGCTCGGGCCGACGATCGGGCCGTGGCTGGTGCAGACCGCCCGCGGCCTGGGCTCGGACGAGGTGACCGGTGAGCCGTACGTACCGCGCTCGCGCAGCCGGGAGACCACCTTCCAGCAGAACATCGAGGACTGGGCGCAGGTGCGCGAGGAGGTGCTGCGGCTGGCCGACCAGGTGACCCGCGACGTCGAGGCCGAGCAGCGGCCGGCCCTGCGGATCGTGGTCAAGGTCCGGCACGCGCCGTTCTTCACCAGCACCCACGGACATACGCTGGCCGAGCCGGCCAGCGACCGGGCCGTGATCCGCCAGGCCGCGCTCGCGGCGCTGGACAAGTTCACCGACCGGCGGCCGGTCCGGCTGCTCGGCGTGCGCGCCGAGTTCGAGACCGGCGGGAGGTGAGCCGTGGCCCCGACCGAGAGAGGAACGATCATGCCTGACCTGTCGCTGTTCCCGCCGTCGGCCGGCGTCGACGGCGAGGACATCCGGATCGGCGGCTGCCTGCTCGGGGAGATCGCCGACCGGTTCGGCACGCCCGCGTACGTGCTCGACGAGCAGGCGCTGCGCGCGCGGGCGCGCGAGTACGCCGACGCGCTCGCCGACCGGCACCGTCGCGGCCTGGTCTGCTTCGCGGCGAAGGCGTACCCCTCGGCGTCGGTCATCGCGGTCCTGGCCGAGGAGGGCCTGGGCTGCGACGTGGTGGGCGCCGGGGAGTTGCGCATCGCGCTGGCCGCCGGCGTCCACCCGGCGAAGATCGTCATGCACGGCAACGCCAAGACCGACCAGGACATCCAGGCGGCCCTGGACGCCGGCATCGGCTACATCGTGGTGGACTCCTTCGACGAGATCGACCGGATCGCCCGGCTCGCGCGCGAGCGCACGCCGGTGCTGCTGCGGGTGAACCCGGCGATCGACTCGCCGACGCACGCGGCGCTGGCCACCGGCGGCGCCGGGGCCAAGTTCGGCGTGCCGGTCGCGCAGGTGCCCGAGGCGATCGCCCGCATGCGCGCGGTGCGCACCATCGACCTGCGGGGACTGCACGCGCACATCGGCTCGCAGATCCTCGAGCTGGAGCAGTTCGAGGCCGAGGTGGCCATGCTGGCCAGCCTGGAACGCTTCCCCGTCTACGACCTTGGCGGCGGGCTCGGCGCGCGTTACGTCCCGCAGGACGCCACGCCGTCCGTCGACCAGTACGCCGACGTCCTGATCGCCGCGGCGCACCGGCACCTGGGCGAGGACATCGACATCCTGATCGAGCCGGGCCGCTCGGTCGTCGCCCAGGCCGGCGTGACGCTGTACCGCGTGGTCACCGTCAAGAAGTCCGCCCGGGTGCACGTGGCCGTGGACGGCGGGATGGGCGACAACCTCGAGCCCTCGCTCTACGGCCAGCGCTTCACGCCGCTGGTCGCGGGGCGCTGGGACGCCGACCCCGTGCTCGCCGACCTGGTCGGCAGGCACTGCGAATCGGGCGACGTCATCACGCCGGACGTCTGGCTGGCCGACCCCCGGGTGGGAGACCTGGTCGTGGTGCCGGTCACCGGCGCCTACTGCTTCACCATGGCCAACAACTACAACGCCGCCCTGCGGCCGCCCGTGGTGCTGTGCGCCGGCGGGCAGGCGCGGCTCGCGGTCCGGCGCGAGACCTACGCCGACCTGTTCGCGCGCGAAGTCGGCGTGCCGGTCCCGTTGGGTACGCCGTGATCGTTTCGCCCCCGCGGCGCGGCCGGTCCCGGGTACCGACCAGGGACTTCCCCGGGTGCGATCCGGCCGCCCGCAGCGGGACCATAGGAGCAAGGACCGAGCGCCGACCCGCGGCCGCGGGGAGTCGCCCAAGCGTGAGGAGACGCAGATGCCGGCCGACGACACCATCCGCCCGTTCCGGGTCGACTTCCCGGAAGAGCAGGTCGCCGAGTTGCGGCGGCGCATCGCGGCCACGCGGTGGCCCGACCAGGAGACGGTCACCGACGACTCGCAGGGCGTGCGGCTCGGGCTGATACAGGACCTCGCGCGCTACTGGGGGACCAAGCACGACTGGCGCACGTGCGAGGCGAGGCTGAACGCCCTGCCGAACTTCCTGACCGAGATCGACGGGCTCGACATCCACTTCATCCACGTCCGCTCCCGGCACGAGGACGCGCTGCCGCTGATCGTCACGCACGGGTGGCCCGGCTCGATCATCGAGCAGCTGAAGATCATCGAGCCGCTGACCGATCCCACAGCGCACGGCGCGAGCGCGGCTGACGCGTTCCACCTGGTGATTCCCTCGCTGCCGGGTCACGGGTTCTCGGCCAAGCCGACCACCACCGGGTGGGATCCCGTCCGCATCGCGCGGGCCTGGGTCGTGCTGATGAAGCGCCTGGGGTACAACCGCTTCGTGGCGCAGGGCGGCGACTGGGGCGCGGCCGTCACGCAGCAGATGGGCATCCAGGCGGCGCCGGAGTTGCTCGGCATTCACTCCAACATGCCCGGCACCGCCCCGGCCGCCATCAACAAGGCGGTCGAGCGCGGCGACCCGCCGCCGCCGGACCTGTCCGCCGAGGAGCGACGCGCGTACGACCAGCTGAGCACCTTCTACGCCAAGCACGTGGCGTACGCGCTGATCATGTCGACGCGCCCGCAGACGCTCTACGGGCTGGCGGACTCGCCCGCCGACCTGGCGGCGTTCATGCTCGACCACGGCGACGGCAGCGGCCAGCCCGGGCTCGTGGAGAAGGCCATGACCGGAACCCTGGACGGCGCCCTGACCCGGGACGACATCCTGGACAACGTCACGCTGTACTGGCTGACCAACACCGGGGTTTCCGCGGCCCGCCTGTACTGGGAGAACAAGGCCGACTTCTTCGACGCCAAGCCCATCACGATCCCGTTTGCCATCAGCGTGTTCCCCGACGAGCTCTACCAGGCCCCGCGGAGCTGGGCCGAGCGTGCCTATCCCGGCAACCTCATCCACTACAACCAGCTCGACCGAGGCGGTCACTTCGCCGCGTGGGAACAGCCGGAGCTGTTTTCTGAGGAGATGCGCGCGAGCTTCAGGTCACTCCGGTAGCCGTCCGGGGCGGGCATCCAGCGACAGGAGGCATCGTCATGACAGCGCACTGGTGGTCCGCGCCCGTCGGGCTGCATACGGCCGCGGCCCGGCTGCCCGTCGAGGGGGATCTGGCTTCCTTCGGCGGCGCGACCGGGTGGTTCAACTCGCCCCCGCTGACCCCGGAGGGCCTGCGCGGGAAGGTCGTCCTGGCCGACTTCTGGACCTACACCTGCATCAACTGGCTGCGCACCCTGCCGTACGTCCGGGCCTGGGCGCAGAAGTACGCCGAGCACGGGCTGGTGGTGATCGGCGTGCACACTCCCGAGTTCCCGTTCGAGCACGATCCCGGTAACGTCCGCTGGGCCCTGAAGGACCTGCGGGTCGATTACCCGGTCGCGACCGACAACGACTACGCGGTCTGGCGGGCCTTCGACAACCACTACTGGCCCGCCCTCTACGCCGCCGACGCGCAGGGGCACATCCGGTACCACCACTTCGGCGAAGGCGAATACCGGCAGTCGGAGATGGTGATCCAGCAGCTGCTGGCCGAGGCCGGAGCCAGCGGGTTCGCTCGCGAGATGGTCTCGGTCGATCCCCGCGGCCTCGAAGTCGCCGCCGACTGGGACACGCTGCGGTCGCCGGAAAGCTACACCGGGTATGACCAGGCCGAGGGCTTCGCGTCTCCCGGCGGCATCGTGCTGGGCACGCCGCACGTCTACGCGGTCCCGGAGCGGCTGCGACTCAACGAATGGGGCCTGTCCGGCGACTGGACGGTGGGGGGACGGGCCGCCACGGCGAACGCGGCAGGCGCGCGCGTGGCGTACCGCTTTCACGCCCGCGACGTCAACCTCGTGATGGGGCCGGCGGCCCGGGGAACGCCCGTGCCGTTCGGTGTGTTCATCGACGGGCAGCCGGCGGCCGCGGTGCACGGAACCGACGTCGACGAGCAAGGCCGGGGCACGGTGCTCGAACAGCGGACGTACCAGCTCATCCGGCAACCCGGACCCGTCACCGACCGCACCTTCGAGATCGAGTTCCTCGCGCCCGGCGCCGAGGCCTACTGCTTCACCTTCGGCTAGGCCGCCGATCGCGAATAGGCTCGGGAGGCGTGAGCGAGCCGAAGGGCGCGGTGTCGCCCGGACTGAGGAGCGAGGAACGAGCGACGAGGGAAGGCGGCGCCGCAAAGGCGCTCGGAGGCGAGCGGGGAGACGCCGTATGAGCGAACCGGGCCGTCCCGCCACGCCCACCACCTCGCACTGGGGCGCGTTCCGCGTCCGGGCCGCGCCGGGCGGGGGCATCGACGTCACGGCGCACCCGGACGACCCGGCGCCGTCACCGCTGCTCGGCAACGTCCCCGGCGGGCTGCGGCACGCCACCCGGGTGGCCCGGCCCGCCATCCGGCGCGGCTGGCTCGAAGACGGCCCGGGACCGAGCGACCGCCGCGGCGGCGAGCCGTTCGTGGAAGTTGGCTGGGAGGAAGCGCTGGACCTGCTCGCCGCCGAACTGGCGCGGGTGCGCGAGTCCGCCGGCCACGAGGCCATCTTCGGCGGCTCCTACGGCTGGGCCAGCGCGGGCCGGTTTCACCACGCACAGAGCCAGCTGCACCGGTTCCTCGCGTTGTTCGGCGGCTACACCTCCTCGCGCAACAGTTACAGCATCGGCACTTCGGAGGTGCTGCTGCCGCACCTGGTGGGCAGCGCGGGCGCGGTACTGCGGGGCGCGTCCTCGTGGCCCACGATCGTGGCGAACACCGAGCTGATCGTGGCGTTCGGCGGCATCCCGGAGAAGAACGTGTTCGTCACGCCCGGCGGGATGACCCGCCATGGCACCCCGGGCTACCTCGCCGCGCTCGCGGCCCGGGGCACGGACATCGTGCTGATCAGCCCGCTGCGCGGCGACCTGCCCGCGTACCTGGACGCGCAGTGGCATCCGGTGGTCCCGGGGACCGACGTGGCGCTGATGCTCGGGCTCGCGCACACGCTGGTGGCCGAGGGCCTGCACGACAAGGGGTTCCTGGACCGGTACTGCGCCGGCTACGACACCTTCGAGCGGTACCTGCTCGGCGAGGCCGACGGGGGGCCCAAGGACGCGTCCTGGGCCGGGCCGGTCTGCGGCATCGAGCCCGAAGCCATCCGGCAGCTGGCGCGGCGGATGGCCGCCGCGCGCACCCTGGTCACGGTCACCTGGTCGTTGCAGCGGGCCCGGCACGGCGAGCAGCCGGTCTGGGCCGCCCTGGCCCTGGCCGCGATGCTCGGCCAGATCGGGCTGCCCGGCGGCGGCTTCGGCCACGGCTACGGCTCGATGGGCGACGTCGGCAGCGAGAACCCGGTGCTGCGGCTGCCCACCCTGCACCAGGGCCACAACCCGGTACGCACGTTCATCCCGGTGGCGCGGATCGCGGACATGCTGCGCGGCCCCGGCACCGCCTACGACTACGACGGTCGGCGCTACACCTACCCCGACATCCGGCTGGTGTACTGGGCCGGCGGCAACCCGTTCCACCATCACCAGGACCTGGGCCGGCTGCGCACCGCGTTCGGTCGGCCGGACACGATCGTGGTGCACGAGACGCACTGGACCGCCACCGCCCGCCACGCCGACATCGTGCTCCCGGCCACCATGAGCCTGGAACGCGAGGACATCGGCGCCGGGCGGCGTGACACGCACCTGATCGCGATGCACCGCGCGACCGAGGCCGGCCAGGCCCGGGACGACCACGACATCCTGGCCGCGCTGGCCGGGCGGCTCGGCCTGGCCCCGGCCTTCACCGAGGGCCGGACCCCGCGCCAGTGGCTGGAGCACCTCTACGGCGAGTGGCGCGAGGCCATGCTCGGCCATGGCCACCAGGTCCCGGGCTTCGCCGAGTTCTGGGCGGTCGGCGAGTTCCGGCTACCCGGAGGCCCGGCGCACTTCACGCTGTTCGAGGAGTTCCGCGCCGACCCGCAGCGGTCCCCGTTGCGGACGCCGAGCGGGCGGATCGAGATCACCTCGGCCACCGTGGCCGGCTTCGGGTACGACGACTGTCCCGGGCACCCGGTGTGGCTGGAGCCGGACGAGTGGCTGGGCAGCCCGCGGGCCCGCCGCTTCCCGCTGCACCTGATCGCCAACCAGCCGGCCACCCGGCTGCACAGCCAGCTCGACGTCGGCGCGACCAGCCAGGGCGGTAAGGTCGCCGGCCGCGAGGCGCTCCAGATGCACCCGCAGGACGCGGCCGCCCGCGGCATCGCGGCCTCGGACGTGGTCCGGGTGTTCAACGACCGCGGCGCCTGCCTGGCCGGGGCGGTGCTGACCACGGCGATCCGCCCCGGCGTCGTGCGGCTGCCGACCGGGGCCTGGTTCGACCCGGTGCCCGGCACCGGACCCGCTCCGCTGTGCGCGCACGGCAACCCGAACGTGCTGACGCCCGATGTCCCGAGCTCGCGGCTGTCCCAGGGCTGCGCCGGCCAGCACGCGCTGGTCCAGGTGGAGCGCTGGACCGGCCCGCTGCCGCCGGTGACCGTCGGCGCCCCGCCGCCGCTGCTGGCCTAGGGCGTATCGGGGCCGGCGTCGTCCGCCGGCGGCCGCATCCGCAGCGGCGGCAGTTGGTACAGCCGGTCGATGTTGAGCTGCTGGGCATCGGCCAGCACCCGGTCCTGCTGGGCCTGCGCCTTCTCGGCGGTTTGCTTGGCCAGCTCGGAGGCCAGGCCGCCCAGCTGCCGCACGCCGATGGCGTCGATGAGCACCCGGTTCGCGGAGAAGATCGCGACACCCTCCACCCGCTGCCCCGCCTGCCCGGGCGGGGACAGGGCCGCGCCGACCTTCGCCCCCTCGAAGGGGTTCGCGGGATGCATGGTCAGCTTGTTGCGCTCCTCCATGACCCACTTGTGGAACTTCATCACCGCCCCCTGGAGAGGCAGGTTCCGCACGTCGTCGGTGGCCAGCCCCGACCGGCCGCCCTTGCCGAAGCAGCGGGCGTAGGCGACCAGGGCGGACGACCAGAGCGCCTGCGGCACGACCGCGTCCCGCTCTTCCTCGGGCTTCTCCAGCTCCGTGAGCAGCCGCTTGCAGCAGTCCATCACGAACTGCAGGTCCTGAATGGTCGACGCCTGGTCGGCGAGAACGTGCGCCGACGGCATGTCCAGGGCCACCGTCAGCATCTCCGGCGATCCACCGTCCGTCCCGCCCACCGCCTCTCGTCCCGGCTCCCGGCCGCGACACCTTCCCGCTGAATCCTCACCCGCAGGCCACCTGGCCGGCGTCTCAGATAGGGACAAGTCCCGTAACGGGTAACGTGCGGGTGTGGAACACACCCGACTCGGCCGGACCGGCCTTCAGGTGTCCAGGCTGTGCCTGGGCACGATGACCTTCGGACTGCAGTGCGACGAGCCTACCTCGGTGGCCATCCTCGACCGGGCCGCCGAGGGCGGCGTCGACTTCCTCGACTCATCCGACGCCTACCCGCTGGGCGGCGACCTGGCCACCCGGGGCGTCACCGAGGAGATCCTCGGGCGGTGGCTGCGCGGCCGGCGGGACCGGTTCATCGTCGCCACCAAGTGCTTCGTCCCGACCGGGCCGGCGCCCTTCGACGGCGGCAACTCCCGCAAGCACATCCTGGACGCGGTCGAGGCCTCGCTGCGGCGCCTGCAGACCGACTACATCGACCTCTACCAGTTGCACGGCTACGACCCGGCGACGCCCATCGACGAGACCCTCGGCGCCCTCGACGACCTCGTGCACCAGGGGAAGGTCCGCTACCTCGGCTGCTCGAACTTCCTCACCTATCAGCTGGTGCGGGCCGTCGGCCGGACCGAGACGCTGCGGCTGGCGCGGCTCGACTGCGTCCAGCCGCGCTACAACCTGCTCTTCCGGCAGATCGAGCGGGAGATGCTGCCGTACTGCCGGGAGGAGGGCATCGGGGTCATCCCCTACAACCCGATCGCGGGCGGGCTGCTGTCCGGCAAGCACTCCCGCGCCAACCCGCCGCCGGAGAGCACGCGCTTCACCCTCGGCACCGCCGGGAAGATGTACCAGGACCGCTACTGGCACGACCGCGAGTTCGACACGGTGGAGGCCCTCCACGGGCTGGCCGACGAGGCCGGCGTGAGCCTGGTCACCCTCGCGGTCGCCTGGGTGCTCGCCAACCCTGCGGTCACGGCCCCCATCATCGGGGCGAGCCGCCCCGGGCAGCTCGGCGCGAGCCTGGCCGCCGCCGAGTTCACGATCGACGACGAGCTCAAGCGCCGGCTGGACGAGTACACATGCGATTACCGCCTGGGTGATGCTCCCCGGTAGCTACTTCCAGGCGAACACCGGCTGCTCGAAATGGGCGACGCGTACCACGCGGCCGTGCAGCGCCACCTGGCAGAACTGGTAGATGATCGCCGCCGTCGGCGCGTGCAGGTACCGGCCGAGCAGCGGCAGCTGGATGACCGGCGCGTCCGACTCGGGAATGCGCAGCAGCCGGGGCGCCACGTCAAGGTCGGCCAGCGGGATCACGTGTATCTGCGCCACCTCGGAGGCCGGGCCGCTCATCGCGGGGCTGACCGGGCCGCCCCACACCACCACCGGGGTGATCCGGTAACCCGACCGGGTGACGTAGTCGTCGAGGACCCCGAGGACGTCGCCGGGCCCGACCTGCACCCCGGTTTCCTCGTGCAGCTCCCGGCGGGCGGCATCCTGCGCCGACTCGCCCGGATCGCGGCCCCCGCCGGGGAGAGCCCACTGGCCGGCGTGCGAGCGCAGGCCCGCGGCTCTCCTGGTGATCAGCAGGGAGCGCTCATCGCGGCGGGACACGACGCAGATGGCGACCGACGCGGCCTTCAGGCCCGCCCGGGACACCCCGGCGCGCCGGAACCGGGCCAGGTTGGTCGTGATCGCTGCCCGGTCCGGTCCCGGCAAGTCCCTCACCCGGCGAGCCTAACCGGGCGGGCCGGGTGAGGGAACGGCCTGGTCAGCCCCCGAACTGCAGGAGCACGGCCACGATGCCGGCGCTCGGGTTGCCGGCCGTGTGGGTAAAGCCCCCGCCCAGCACCTGGGCGGTGCCCGGGATGTGGGAGACGGACACCACGTCCATCCGGGTGGCGCCGCCGGGCAGGGCGGCCTTGGTGAGCTTGCCGTGCAGGTAGTGCACCATAAAGGACTTCTGGCCGTCGAAGCCGGGCATCGGGATCCACAGGCCGCCGTGACCGTCGGAGGTGGCCTGCTGGAGCGGGGACGTGCCGTTCCCGAGGGAGCCCTGGGCCATCTTGCGCCACGAGTGGCCGTTGTAGTGCAGGATGACCGTCGGCCCGCCCTCGTCCTCGCGGTTGCCGCTGCCGATGGCGTAGACGCTACTGCGCGCCTCCGCGACGATGCCCACTACCGCCGGGTCGTTGAGGGCCTGCTTCGCGGGCAGCAGGGCCGCCACCGAGGTACGCACCCACGTGCGGCCGTTCCAGTGCGCGACCTTGGTTCCGGCGAAGGCCCAGACGTCGCGGGCGGACAGCCCGCTGCCACCCTCCAGTCCATGGCCCGACGTCACCTTGGCCCACCCGTGGCCGTTGTAGTGCCAGGCGCCCAGCCCGCCGCCGGGGGCGAAGGGCTCGCCGAACACCCAGACGTCGCTCGGGGACAGGACCACCGCGCCGCCGATCAGAGTCCCGAAGGACCGCATCACCGACCACCGGCTGCCGTTCCAGCGCAGCGCCCGCGCTGCGCTGGTGCCGTCGGTGAAGGCCCAGACGTTGGTGGGTGACGACGCGCCGGCCGCGACGACCAGCTCGTCGCTGCGGCCCGGGAACGCGACCCGGGTCCAGGACGACCCGCTGCGCTCCCAGGCGGTCGGCCCGGAGACCCCGTTGAAGGCCCACCCGCCGGTCTTGCCGACCGCGACCACCGCCGTGAACACGCCGGTGTTACCGCTGTGCACCCGCTTGACGATGTGCCAGGCCGGGCTGGCCGACGTCGCGGCCACCGCCGACGCCGTGGCCGTCACCACGCCGGTTACCGCCAGCGCTGCGGCGGCGACCCCGGCCGCCGCGGCCCGGGCCGTGCGGCCCGGCCGGCGTCCCCGTGGCCTCTCGTCCTCACCCGCCCAGGCGTCCTCTCCTGTTGCCCTGCCCGACATGTGACCCTCCCGTGTCCCCAAAGCGCGTGCGTACCGCGCGGTCCTTCTTAAGACACGCCAGGGCCCAGGCCGGCCAGGCCTCAGTTATCACAGCTTGGTAACTATTGGCGGCTGGCGCCTGGCTCACCAAGCGGCGGCGAACACGCCGGGGTCGGGCGGCAGCGGGGTGAGCACGCCATGGTCGATCCGGGCGAGGTTCGGGCAGTAAGTCAGCGTGTGCTGGCCGGTCGGGTCGGCGCCGAGGACCTGGCAGCTGGCGACCGCGCTTCCCTCCTGGACCTGCCCGGCGTAGCCGGCGGCGTGGCGGGCGAAGACCTGGGTGACGGCACCGGTGGCCGCAGACAGCGCGACCAGGCGCATGTGCGCGGTACCGCTCGTTCCCGTGGGCGGCACCTGGAACACGGCCGCGATGATCGGCGCGTCTGCCGGGCCGGCCGAGGCCGCCTGGATGTAGCCGACCGGGCCGCCGCCGGTCACCAGCACCTGGGAGGCGAGCAGGTTGCGCGCGGGGGTGGCGGTGTCGAGCCTGCGGACCTGGCTGCGGCCGGCGAAGAACCATTGCGTCCCGGTGAGCTGGTCCTGCCAGACGAAGGTCAGGTACCGGCTGCCGCCGGTCCAGGCCGGATTCCACGGCACCGCCTTGTCCCCGGGAGCGGTCCAGATCTGCGTCGGGCCCCCGGCCAGCGAGTACACGACGATCTCACCGCGCGGGTTTACCACGTTCGGGTTCTGGTTGACCTGCAGCGCGACGGCCAGCTTGGTCCCGTCCGGGGAGACGGCGATGCCGTCGACGACGTCGGGCGAGCCGGGCGGCAGCAGCACCAGCGGGAGCCGGGTCACCGTCGTCGAGTGACCGTCGGCCGACACGCGCAGCAGGTACAGGACAATCCGGGCGTGCGTGGCGTCCTTGGCCGCCGCGTCGATCACGAAGGCCCGGTCCGACTGGTCGGCGCTGATGCCCATGCCGCTGCCGAGGAAACCGGCCCGGACCTGGCTGAGTACCTGTCCGGTTTGCGACGCGTGGACCTGCGCGTAGATGCGGCCGGACTGACCCGGCGACGTGAGCGTGACGTAGAAGCGGGGCATGGCCCGGTCCGCGGTGGCCAGCGCCCCGGTGGCTGGCCGGCGGACCGGTGCCGGTGAGCCGGCCGCGAGGGCCAGGCCGGTCACCAGGCCGGCCACGGCCAGGCCGGCCGCGACCGGCGCGATCACGCGCCCGGCGCGCCCGCCCCGCGGCCGCCACCGGCCGGGGCCTCCCGCCCCGGGCGGCCGGGGCGGTGCGGTCGGATCGGTCCATGCGCTGGCCAGGATCCGGTCGTGCGTCTCCTGCCGGTGCGGGGCGCGCTGGCGGCCCGAAAGGACGTCACCGGGAACCGGGTTGCCCGGCGCCATGATCGACCGCACCCGGTCGACCGTGTCCTGGCCGTACTTCATCGTGTCTCCTGACTGACGGCCCGGGCGGGCGGGACCGGCCGGGCGGCGGGCGTTCCCTCCGGGCCGTCACCCGTTCCGAGCGCGCGTTCCAGCCGCCGCCGGGCCCGGTGCAGCCGGACGGCCATCGCCGACCGGGAACAGCCCATGGCCAGCGCGGCCTCGGCCAGATCAAGCTCCTCCCAGCCAACCAGCCTGAGCGCCTCTTGATCCGATGCGGTCAGGCTGGCCAGGGCCCGGTCCAGCCGGGCTCGCTGCGTTACCTCGGCGGCCGTATCCGGGGCGTGGCCGTCCCGGTGCTGCTGGCTGAGCTTGGCCGTGACCCGTTCCGCGCGGCGCCGGGACCGTTCGGCGTTAGCCAGCACCCGCCGGGCCACGCCGTACAGCCACGGCCGGGCCTGGCCCGGGTCGGCCGGGACCGCATCCAGCCGGCGCCAGGCGACCAGGAACGTCTCCGCCACCACGTCCCGCGCGGTTTCCGGGTCGGTCCGCCGCCAGGCGTAGCTCAGGACCGCGTCGTACTGCGTCCGGTAAAGCTCGCTGAACCGCTCCGCACGATCCACCGGATGGCCTCTCGCCGGGCTGCCTCAAGGGTTCACCCTGCATATGTCCGGCACGGGCCGGTTCATTACACCCGTCGCCATCCTGCTGCAGGCCGGCCGCGCCGCTGCCCGGCCGGGCGGTCAGCGCCGGGAACGCCGGGCCGGCGGCGTGCAGCCGACCGCGGCCTCGCTGGTCAGCATCAGGAACGTCAGCGTCTCTTCCAGGTAGAGGCGGACCTCGCTGTCGGTGTGCGAGAGGTACCCGATGGCCAGGTCCTCGCCGAGGTGCAGGCTGAAATCGCCGCCCCGGGTGGTCAGCACGAACGCCCCGCTGATCGCGGGAGCCCAGATGATCTCGCCGGTCAGCAGCCGCTTGATGTGCTCGATCACCGGGTAACCATGATCGCTGGTCTCGCTGACCGCGGTGTAGGCGTCCGCGCTGAGCACCGCCGAGTACGGGCCGTCGACGCCGGCCTGCCGCAGCTGGCTGAGCGCGTGGGCGAACGCCATCGGGTACTCCGTCACGTCCGGGGGCAGGGCCACCGGCGGGTTGCTCGAGCCCTGGCGGATGCCGTCGATGCCGGCCGCCGCGTAGCCCTCGAAGACCGCCCCGTCCTCGGCGAACGCGATCTGCCTGGCGGCGTCCTTGACCGGCTGCCAGTCGGCGTCCTGCGCACCCCGGGCCACGTCGTCGACCTCGTGGCGGCTCAGGGTGAACGGCGCGCGCAGTTCGACCAGCGGCGCGACCTGCCGCTGCCGGGCCAGCACGCCGTCGCCCGGCGCGTCGATCTCCCGGACCCGGCCGCGTCCCACCGCGGAGTAGTCCAGGCCGGACGGCCCGGCCACGTCCACCACGCGCCGGCCGGCCAGGTGGCGCTTGAACGTGCGAGCGGCCTCTTCCTCGATCTGGCCCCAGGCCTCGTCGGAGATCGGGGCGAGCTCGCGGTGCAGGTTATTCATCGTGGGATGCTCCCCTCAGGCTGCCGATGTTTAGTGAGCCGTCCCGGGCAGGCCCGGCCACGCTCGGTGTGTCCGCGGATGCGTCGGCCGTGGCGTCGTCGTCGCCGTCGTCGGCCAGGCTTTCCAGCAGCGGGACCGAGGGCACGAAGAACAGCCCGCCGGTCACCGCCGTGCTGACGTCGAGAATCCGGTCGTAGTTGCCCTCCGGCCGGCCGATGAACATGTTCTGCAGCATCAGCTCGGTCGTGGCGGACGAGCGCGCGTAGCCGATGAAGTAGGTCCCGTACTCGCCCTTCCCGACGTTCCCGAACGGCATGTTGTCGCGGAGGATGTCCACCTCCTGGCCGTTCTCGACGATCGTCGTCAGCGCGTTGTGCGCCGAGGTGGGCTTGACCGAGTCGTCCAGCTCGATGTCGTCCAGCTTCGTCCGCCCGATGACGTTCTCCTGCTGCTCGGTCGTGAGCGCGTTCCAGGCGGCCATGTCGTGCAGGTACTTCTGCACGATCACGTAGCTGCCGCCCGCGAACATGGGCTCCTCGGCGCCGATGATCGCGGCGTCGAACGCGTCCTGGCCGACCGGGTTCTCGGTCCCGTCCACGAAGCCGATCACGTCCCGCTCGTCGAAGTAGCGGAAGCCGTGCACCTCGTCCACCACGGTTATGGCGCCGCCGACCTTGTACATGATCTGGGTAGCCAGCTCGAAGCACAGGTCCATCCGGGACGCGCGGATGTGGAACAGCACGTCGCCGGGCGTGGCCACCGCGTGCCGGGGACCGGACCGCAGCTCCCGGAACGGGTGCAGCCCGGCCGGCCTCGGCGGCCCCGCCAGCCGGTCCCACGCCGCCGCGGAGAAGCCGGTCACGCAGCTCAGGAAGCCTTCCAGGTCGCGGAACCCGACGGCCCGGACCAGCGCGGCCAGGCCGTCGTCCCCGCAAAGCGCGCGCACCGCGTCGGCGTCATCTGGTCCCGGCTTCACCACCGCGACCAGGAAGATCGCGGCCTTGCTGAGCGGCGTCACCACGGCCTGGGGCTCGGGGGATTCGGCCGCATCAGTGGTCACTCGTACATCTTGCCCTAGCCCCCGGCGCGCCACCGGGCGGACCCGCAGTTACCGCGGCCCGGCGCGCGTGACCGCCGCGCACAGCAGCGCCTCGGCGTCGTCGACCGCCCGGGCCAGCCGGGCGGGGTCCGGGGCCAGGCCGGCCAGGATCGCGTCCACGCCGCGCAGCCCGGCCCGGTGGAGCAGCGTCTTCTCGTTGGTCACCCACTGCCCGGACGCGGCCAGCACCGCGTGCGCCGCCTGGCACGCGGCCACCGCGATCGTGCCCGCGGTCTGCGCCAGCCGGCCGCGCGCGGCGTAGGCGTCGCGGGCGTAGCCCAGCGTGGCCTGCGCGTCGCCCCACCACCGCGGCGGGGCGGCCGCGCGCAGCGCGTCCGGGTAGGCCGGCCGCGGCAGGTCCCCGCGCAGCACCTGGTTGAGCGCGATCTCCGCGACCACGACGTAGGTCGGCACCCCGGCCAGGTAGAACATCAGCCGCTCGATGCGGAAGCGCCCCGCGCGGGCCTCGGCGGTCTCATGCTCGACATCGTCAAGGTCGCGGTAGTGGACGTCGACCTTGCGCCCGTCGACCTGCAGCCACGCGCCCCCGTTGAAGACGCCGCCGCCCCAGCCGCCGATCTCGAAGACGGTCCCGGGCCAGCCCAGGGCGCGCAGGCTGCCGGGGGAGAAGGCGCCGCGGTAGTACACCGCGAAGTCCCAGTCGCTGTCCGGCCGGTTCGTTCCCGCCGCCCGGGAGCCGCCGAGGGCGACCGCCCGCACGCCGGGCAGGCCCGCCAGCTGACCGGCGACATAGTCACAGAACGGGCCGTCGTCTCGCACAGTGGCCACGATAAGGCCGGTCTCTTCGCCGCGGCATTGGGTTATTCCGTCGCGAGGCTGGCCCGGGGCGGCCCGTTATGGATCTCAAGTGCAGGTCTGCAGCCGGTCGTCGGTCACCGGCCGGGACCCCGGCGGGCGAGCCGGGCGGCGAGCGCGTCGGCGCGGCTGGACCAGAACGCGGTCTGCTCCCCGATCCAGGTTTCGGCCAGCCGCAGGCGGTCGGGCTGGACGGACAGCCAGTGCTCCCGGCCGCGCATCTCGCGCCGGATCAGGCCTGCCGCCTCCAGCACGCCGACGTGCCGGGACACGCCCGCGAACGACATCGGCAGCGGCCGGGCCAGGTCGCTGATCCGGGCGTCGCCGTCGCGCAGCGCGACCAGCAGGGCCCGCCGGGTAGGGTCGGCCAATGCGGCGCGCCCGCGACGTGACCATGGTCGCCGTGTCCCGGGCGCCCTTCCCCAAGCTGGCCGGGTACGCCAAGCGGATGGGCTGGAGCTTCCCGTGGTTCTCGTCATCCGGCACCGACTTCAACCACGACTTCCACGTCGCGTTCACCCCCGAGGAGCTGGCCAGCGGCACGGCCGTGTACAACTACGGCTCGACCGAGCCCGGGTTCGAGGACCGGGAGGGCGTCAGCGTCTTCTACGCCGGCGACGGCGGGCAGGTGTTCCATACCTACTCGGCGTACGCCCGGGGCATCGACATGCTGAACGGCGCCTACCACTACATCGACCTGGTACCCAAGGGCCGCGACGAGGTCGGCCACGACAACCCCCAGTTCTGGGTGCGCCGCCACGACGAATACGGGAGCTGACCGCGGCCCCGTCAGGTGTTCACCGCCGCTCGCGGCGCCGATCGGCTGGCGGTCATGCGGCGTCTTCACCCGGCCCGCCGCGGACGCCGTCGAGGACGCCCCGTGGTCGGCCCGGCGGGACACCTCGACCGGCTACGGGATCGCGGTGTTCGACGTGGACCCGGGCGCGGCGGGCGGGATGACCAGCATCAAGGTCACGCACTACCACGCGGTGGGCGCCGACCCGGTCAACCCGGCGACCGGCGAGGCCGGCGCGCCCACGCCCGACTACACCGAGTTCGAGACGTTCACCCTGGTGCGACCCCGCTCGGACCGCTCCGGCCGCACCTCGGCCGCGCCGCAGCGGGTAGGTACCGCCAGCAGCGGGTAGGAGTCCGAAGCAACGGCTGAACGTAGGCTGAGTCTGGCCTGTGCATACGCTCTGAGCGGCGCGCATGTCCGGCGCGCGTTGAACCAGGCGCCGGCCGCGGGCGTGAATCCAGGTATGAACGTGAGTATGGACGTGGGCACGAACAACAGGTCGCACCGGCCGCAGCGGTCGTGGCAATTGCTCGCGCTCCGGCTGGCCGGGGCCGGGCTGCTCATCGCCACCGGCGCGATGCACCTCGACCTGTACCTGACCGGTTACCGGACGATCCCGACGATCGGCTGGCTGTTCCTGCTGCAGGTGATCGCCGCATTCGTCCTCGCCGCGGGCGTCCTGCTCGGCAGCTGGCTCGCCGCCGCGGCGGGCGCCCTGTTCGCCCTGAGCACCTTGGGCGGCTATCTGCTGTCGATCTGGTTCGGCCTGTTCAACTTCCGGGAGATCCGCACCACCGCCGGGATCGTCGCCGGGGTGATCGAGGTCGCGGCGTTCGCGGTGCTGGCCCTGCTGGCCCTGGCCCCGGGGTCGCAGCACGCTCAGCGTGGCCCGATGATCACCAGGCTACGGGCCGACCGGCACGCCATCCTGGCCGGGATCGCCGGTGTGTCCGTGGTCGCCCTGGTGCTGCTGGGCACCGCGCTCGCCGGAGCGGGCACTGCGCCCAGCGCGTCCTCGTCGAGTTCAGCCTCCACGGCGTCCGGGGCGATCCTGAAGGCGACCCAGATCAAGGGCGTGACCGTGGTTACCAACGCCAAGGGCTTCACGCTGTACTGGTTCGCTCCGGATACCCCGACCAAGTCGGTCTGCAACGGGGGGTGCGCCTCGTACTGGCCGCCGGTGCTGGGCGCCCAGAAGGCGGGCCCGGGCGTCACCGGCAAGCTCGGCACGATCAAGCGGGCCGACGGCTCGACGCAGGCCACCTACGACGGGCATCCGCTGTACGCCTACATCGGCGACAGCGCCCCCGGCCAGGCCAACGGCAACAACATCGACCTGAACGGCGGCTACTGGTACGAGGTGAAGGCCTCCGGCTGACCCGCCGCCCGCCGCTGCCGCCGGATGCGGTGTAACCGGGCGAGCCGCCGCCGGCGGCCGCCCGCGGCATCCAGGGGGCGGTTCGCGGTGCCCCGGGTCCCGGGTACGGGTCCGTAAATGTACTCGAAAAGCAGGCTCTAGTCGATCTTTCGGTATATTTATGAGCTAAGGCCGGGCTCGAGCAGCACCGGCAGCAGGTAGCGGATGCGGGTGCGCAGTTCCCTCGCCGTGGCCCGGAACGCGTCGAGGTCCGGCGGGTGCGCCCGCGCCGGGTCGGGGATGCTCCAGTGCACGGCCGCCGGCGCGGCGGGCAGCTCACCGCAGTTCTCCCGGGCGCGGTCGCACAGCGTGATCACGCGCGTGAACCTGTCACCGGTCAGCGCGTCCAGGCGTGTCGCCTGGTGCCCGCTGATGTCCACGCCGTGCTCGGCCATGGCGGCGACGGCGAGCGGGTGCAGCGGGCGGGGGGTGACGCCGGCGCTGCGGGCGGTCGCCCGGCCCGCGCCCAGGTGGTTCAGCCAGCCCGCGGCCATCGGCGACCGTGCGCTGTTGCCGCTGCAGATGAACAAGACCTGTGCCGGAGCCGGGGACCGGCTTCCCGGCCGGGGCGGATCGGCCCCGCGGCGCGCGGCGTCCGGCGCCGGCCCGGGACCGATGAGAGCGGGGTGGATCCGCTTGGCCAGGCCGGCCACGGCCTGCCCGAGGGCGTCCAGGTCCAGGGCATGGTAGCTGTCCCGGCCATCGGCCGTGCTGCGGCGCGCGCTGACCAGGCCCGCGTCGCGCAGCCGCGCCAGGTGATACGAGACCAGGCTCGGCGCCTGCCCGGTGCTGGACACGAGCTCGCTGGTCCGCAGGTCACCCGGGACGAGCAGGCGCACGATCGTCCAGCGCAGGTCGTGCGCGAGCACGCCCAGCACCTCGGGGGATGACGCCATGGCCATGAGCCCATTATGACAAACTAAATTGAATAGTTTTCTTCTCCTTGGCTGACCGGAGGAAACTGGCGATGCAGGCCGCTGATCCCGGCGGACAGCACAACGAGCCGCAGCCACCGCCCGGCGCGCCTCCAGCCGGCCCGCCGTCACCGCCCGGCCCGCCGTCACCGCCCGGCCCGCCGGCACCGGCTGGACCGCCGCCCGGCCCGCCCGGGTCACCCGCGGCGACGCCGCCTCAGCCAGCCGAGGCTGGCTCGCCCGCGCCCGCGGCCGGGCGGCCAGACGTCTCGCTGCTGACGATCGCTCGCGAATGGGGCCGCATCGGCTGCATCGGGTTCGGCGGCCCTCCGGCGCACATTGCGCTGCTGCGGGAGCTGTGCGTGGACCGTCGCGGCTGGATCTCGGCGCCGGAGTTCGAGGACGGCATCGCGGCCACCAACATCCTGCCCGGGCCGGCCTCGACCCAGCTCGCGATCTTCTGCGCGTGGCGGCTGCGCGGCCCCCGGGGCGCGCTGGTCGGCGGCGCATGCTTCATCGTCCCCGGCCTGATCGTGATCCTGGCCCTGTCGGCGGTGTTCCTCGCGGCCCACCCGCCCCGCTGGATCAGCGGCGCCGCCGACGGCGCGGACGCGGCGGTTCCGGTCGTGGCGATCAGCGCGGCCATCGCCCTGGTCCCGTCCAGCTGGCGCCGGGTCGGCGCGGCGCGCGCCGCCCGGGCCAGGTGGGCCTGTTACCTCGTGGCCGGCGGCGTGGCCGCCGCGCTGGTCGGGCCGTTCCTGGTGCTGGTCCTGGTCGGCTGCGGCCTGGCGGAGATGCTGGCCCGCCACCCGCCCCGGCTGCATCCCAGCCATCCCGGACTGCTGCTGCCGGGCCTGGCCGCTCCGGCGGTAGCCGCCGGCGGCCTGCTGTCGGTGGCCTGGGTGGCGTTCAAGGTCGGCGCGCTGTCCTTCGGCGGCGGCTTCGTCATCATCCCGCTGATGCAGCACGATGCCGTGTACACCTACCACTGGATGAGCAACGCCCAGTTCCTCAGCGCGGTCGCGCTCGGGCAGGTCACCCCGGGGCCGGTGGTACAGACCGTGGCCGTGGTGGGCTACGCCGCCGCCGGGGTCGGCGGCGGCCTGCTCGCCTCGTTCGTGGCGTTCACCCCGTCGTTCGTGTTCGTGCTGTTCGGCGCATCCCGGTTCGACTGGCTACGCCGCAACCTCAGCGTTCAGGCGTTCCTGACCGGGGCCGGGCCCGCGGCCATCGGCGCGATCGCCGGCGCGACCATCCCGCTGGCCCTCGCGCTGTCGCACCTGTGGCAGGCCGGAGTCCTCGTCCTGGTGGCGGTGTGGCTGCTGGGGCTGCGCCGCGGGGTGGTGACGGCGATCGTCGGCGCCGGCGTGCTCGGCGTCATCGCCGCCCTGACCGGAGCCCCCGTCACCTGACCGCGGCTAGCGCTGAACGTCCCTGATGCGGGACCATCGCGGCATGACCACTTCCTGTCCGGCCGGGGTCGGGCGACATGCATAGCGTCGGCGTAGTCCTGCATCCCGAGCGGGATTCCGCCGAGGCGGTGACCGCCATCCTCGACTGGGCCAAGCAGAGGTCCATCGAGGTTCTCGGCATCGACTCCGAGCTCAGTCGTCTGCGCTGTGCCGCGACCGGCGTCACTCCCGCCGAGCTGGGGCGGCGCTCTGATCTCATCGTCAGCCTCGGTGGCGACGGCACGATGCTGCGCGCGATGCGCCTGGCCGACCGGCAGCGCGCTCCGGTCCTCGGGGTCAACCTGGGCAAGCTGGGCTTCCTGGCCGAAATCGACGTGCCCGAACTGCCCGACGCGCTCTCGGCGGTCGACGCCCACGAGTACACGATCGAGCCCCGGCTGGCGGTCGACGCCCTCCTCGGCGATCAGGTGATGACCGCGTTCAACGACATCGCGGTGGTCCGCCAGCCCGGGCAGAGCAGCGCCCAGGTCGCCATCCGGGTGGACGACCAGCCGTTCGTCAGCTACGCGGCCGACGCGCTGGTGGTGGCGACCCCCACCGGATCCACCGCCTACAGCTTCTCGGCCGGCGGTCCGATCGTGAGCCCGTCGGTCGAGGCCCTGCTGGTCACCCCGGCCGCGCCGCACTCCGCCTACAACCGCGGGCTCGTGCTGTCCGTGAACGACACCCTGGCGCTGGACATCCTGCCGGGTAGCGAGCAGCTGGCCGTGGAGGTGGACGGCCAGGTCGCCGTGTACGTTTCCGGAGGCGACCGCATCGACCTGCAGCCCCGGCCGGCCGCCGCCCGGGTCGTCCGCCTGGGCCGGACGACGTTCTACGAGCGCGCCCGGCGCAAGCTGCGCCTTACCGACTCCGCGGAGATCTCCGCGCCCTCCTGACCTGGGCGGCATTCTGGTATCGGCGAATTTGTCAGGATCTCTTTCCTGACCAGCGCAACGGGGGTGTGACGTGGACGATGAGGCGGTTCCGCCGTTGCTCCGGAGCCTGCTGGCGGCGATCGAAGGCCAGCCAGATGATCTGGAACTCCGGCTGCACGCGGCCGAGCTCCTGCTGGAGCACGGACGCCCGGCGAGCGCGGCCACGCAGTGCTCGGCCGTCCTGGAGCGTGATCCGGGCAGCGGACCTGGCGCACCTGTGCGACAGCGCGGCCGAGTTCGCGCTCTCCGATTCGGTGCGCTCCGGCCAGGCGCGGCCGGTCCGGATGGGTGACCTGGAACGGTCGCTGCGCGAGGTGCGGCCGTCGACGACCGCGTGGCTGGAGGATGCGCGCAACGTGGTGATGTTCGCCAACCAGGGCGGCAGGTTCGATGACCTGCTGGCCTACCTGAAGCAGCGGCGGAGCCTGGGTAGCCCTGGGCTACGTGGCCATCGGCGCGGCGTCCGGCTACCCGGTCCGCCTCCTCTGGATCGGCCCCCGGCGCAGCCTGGCCCAGATAGCACGCGCTACGGCCGGCGCTTCTCACTGCGCCGCTTCTGAAGCCGGCGGCGTCGTCCTCGGCCCGGTTAGCGGCCTGGCGACGTCTCGGCCAGGGGGGCCACGTAGGGCCTGCCCTCGCGCCAGGCGGCCACCTGGTCCGGCCGGCCGTATTCCTCCAGGTAGTCCTCGACCCGGCGCTTGACGTGGTCCCAGACGAGGATGCCCTCCTCGGCGGGGCCGGGCCCGGCAAAGGGGGCCAGCGGACCGACGACCGTGTCCAGGCTCGGGTAGCAGAAGACCGCGGTCGACCGCCTGGTGTCCGTTCCGCCGGCGATCACCCGGTGCCGTCCCGGCCGCAGCCGCCCGTTGGTCCAGCGGGTCAGCAGCATCCCGGAGAGTACCTGGAGCGCGCCGGGGACGATCGGCACCGGTTGCCAGCCGCCGTCGGGGCCCTGGACCTGCAGCCCCTCGTAGTCACCGGCCTGGCCGAGCACGGTCACGGCCGAGTCGTCGGCGTGCTCGAGCAGCAGCAGCTTGTCCTCGTCCGAGCCGTCCGGGTCGTCCGCGCCGTCCGGGTAGGACCAGGTCGGGTAGTCGTTGACGGTCAGCCTCACGTGCGGAGGCGATCCGAGCCGGAACGTGCCCGCGGGCACGCCCACGGCCAGGGCGTACAGCTCGAGCACCCGCTCGGCGAGGCGCCGGCAGGCGTCGATGTAGCTGAACGTCACCGCGCGCAGCTGCGGGTCGTCGGCCGGCCACACGTTCGGGTGCGCGTACAGGCCGAGGTACTCCTCGCCGACCCCCCCGGCCCTGGCGTCCTCGGGGGTGTCGAACTGCGCCACGTTGTAGCGCTCGAGTTCCAGCCGGCCGAGGTCGTCCGGCCACTGCCGCCAGCCGCGGTAGGGATGGCCGGCGGGGCTGGCCAGCTTGGCTTTCTCGTCCCGGGGCAGGGCCAGCAGCCGTCCGGCCCGCCGGCCAAACTCGTCGATCAGGGCGGGGTCGACGCCGTGGTTGGTGACCTGGACGATCCCTACCTGCTCCACCGCGGCCCGGACCGCGTCGAGCCCTCCGGCCGGCGGGCTGCCGCCGAGCGCGGCCTCAAGATCAATCACGGGAATCTGGTACATGCGTTCTCCCCGGCTCTGGTCGGCGCAGGACGGAAGGGCAACCGCGTCCAGGCTAACCGCGTCCGGCGGTGTGATCCGACCCGCCGGCGCCCAGCCCGGCGAGCGCGGGCACGAGCAGCCGGTCATCGACACCGGTGATCCGCATGATCCTGGCGACCGACCGGGACGGCTTGATGAACTCGAGCCGGCGGCTGGCCTGCTCCGCGTGCCGGGCGATCCGGATCAGCGCGCCGAGCCCGCACGCGTCGCAGAAAGCCAAGCCGGACAGGTCCGCGCTGATCGGCGCGTCGTGACGGTCGATGATGTCACAGACATAACGCACCGTCCGGTCTACCGTGGCCAGGTCCAGGTCACCGTCGATGGCGATCACGATGAGCCCGTCCGGAGCGGTGTGGCAGGCGAGCTGGATCAGGTCGTCCTGGCGGTCCGCGCCGTCGGCCGTGGCCGCTGCCCGTGCGGCGGTCGCACCGTGCTCGGTGCGTGCCCGGCCGCGGCGGATCGCCATCACTCCTCCTTGTCCTGGCCCGGATAGGCTACTACCGCATGCCTTGCCAACGCAGGGTGGGCAGCCGCCGTTACCAGAAAAGCAAATCAATCTGGGAATTTACCAGGCGAAGCTTCTGTAACAGCTGAAACTCCGGCCCCGCGTCACACAAATCACCCCGGCCTGAGCGCGAGCGGCGCTTCATGGCAGTTTCCAGTCGATAGGGTCTGCGCCCTGTTTGTCAAGCAACTTGTTGGCGCGGCTGAACGGCCGTGAGCCGAAGAACCCCCGGTCCGCCGAGTTCGGGCTCGGGTGAGCCGACTCGATGCGCGGCACGTCCTCCAGCAGCGGCGCCAGGCTCTGGGCATCGCGACCCCACAAGATCGCGACCAGCGGGGTACCGCGGCCGGCCAGCGCCCGGATCGCTTGATCGGTGACTTCTTCCCAGCCGTGGCCGCGGTGCGAGCCCGGGCGGCCGGGCTGCACGGTCAGGACCCGGTTCAGGAGCATCACGCCGCGTCCGCTCCACGGGCTGAGATCACCGTTGGTCGGGGCCGGATAGCCGAGATCGTCGCGATATTCGCGGAAGATGTTGACCAGGCTCGGGGGCAGCCGCTTGACCTCAGGAGCGACCGAGAAGGCCAGCCCCACCGGATTGCCGGGCGTCGGATACGGATCCTGGCCCACGATCAGCACCCGTACGTCGGCGAACGGCTGCTGGAAGGCCCGCAGCACCTTATCGCCCGCAGGGAGGTAGCGCCGGCCCGCCGCGACTTCCGCTCGCAGGAAGTCGCCCATGGCCTCGATACGCCCGGCGACCGGCTCCAGGGCAGCCGCCCAGCCTTCGTCGACGATCTCCCGCAACGGCCGTCCCGCCATGAAGCACCACTCTAGGGGACGGGCGTAGGGCACCGGGGCCGGGCGGGTATGACGGGTGTAGGGCACCGGGGCCGGGCGGGTATGACGGGTGTAGGGCACCGGGGCCGGGCGGGTATGACAGATGTAGGGGACCGGCGCAGGGCGGGTATAAGGCCAGGCGGGGGACGGGTCCAATGGCGGGCCGCGGGTCTTCGCGTCGGCGCGCGGCCCGCCTACACTCCGCTTGAAGGAGGTTTTATGGACGATGTCGGCGACCGGTTCCTCGACTTAGTGCACGACCTCGAGGAGATCACTCGCTCCCTCACCCCGGAGCAGGCGCACGCTGAATTCGACGAGACCACGCTGCAGGTGTTCTGGAAGAGATGGCCCGGCGTATCGGCCTGGGCCGGCTCGCTGTGGCGGATGCTCTCGGAGGAGATGGCAGGGCCGGCCACGCCGCACCGGGACCCGGAACTCGACGAGGTCGGGGACAGCGGCTGAATGGCCACGCTCAAGGACCTGATGAACACCAGCGTGGTGACCGCGAGCCCGGACACGACGGTGACCGAGGCGGCGGCCGGGATGGTGCGCGCCCGGGTCGGATCGGTGGTCGTCCTGCAGGGGTCGTTCCTGGCCGGAATCCTCACCGAGCGGGACGTGCTACGCGCCGCCGCCTCCGGCGAGGACCTCTCGGTGTCGCTGGTCTCGGCCTGGATGTCGCCCGACCCGCAGGCTGCGAGCCTGGACATGCCGGCCGAGGAAGCCGCGCAGATCATGCTGCTGAACGGCTTCCGGCACCTGCCGGTGGTCAACGGCCGCGAGGTGTGCGGGGTCGTGAGCATCCGCGACCTGTTCGCCGCCAAGATCCGCCGTCCCGCGACCGGCTAGGCCAGGAGGCGGGCCGGTCAGGGCTGGCGGCCGAGCAGGGGGCCGAACGAGCGCTCCATGTGCCCGGCCAGCGCGTCGAGATCCCACGGCCCGGTCCCGAAGATCCGGGCCACCGGCTCCGGGTTGTTGTAGAGCGAGACCTCATACCCGCGGGTGTGCACGATCCGCCCGTTGATCCACCCGGACTGCTCGCTGGCCAGGTAGGCGACGACCGGCGCCACATTGTCTGGTGAGCGCTCGGCATCCGGGGCCGTCGTGGTGCGCCGGCGCTCGGCGGGCACCGAATCGGTCATGCGGGTGGCGGCACCGGGCGAGATGACGTTGGCGGTGACCCCGTACCTGCCCAGCGCGTTAGCGCAGGAGTAGGTGAAGCCCACGATCCCCATCTTGGCGGCGGCGTAGTTCGGCTGGCCGGGCGCACCGTGCAGCCCGGAGACCGAGGTGAAGTTGATGAGGCGGTTCTGCGCGGACTCGTCGCGCAGCGAGCGCCAGTGCGCCGCGGCGAACTTGGTGGTGTTGAACGTGCCCCTGAGGTGGACCCGGATCACGTCATCCCACTCCGCCTCGGTCATGCTGAAGACCATCCGGTCCCGCAGGATGCCCGCCACGTTGACCAGCACGTCCAGGCGCCCGAATCCCTCGATAGCGGAGCGGATCAGGTCCTGCGCGGCCGCGTGATCGGAGACGTCGGCGGCGTTGGCGACCGCCTTGCCGCCCGCCGCGCCGATCTCGGCCACGACCTGCTGGGCCGGGCTGGCGTCGGTCCCCGACCCGTCCAGGGCCGCGCCGAGGTCGTTGACGACCACGGAGGCTCCCTCCCGGGCCAGCAGCAGCGCCACCGACCTGCCTATCCCGCGCCCGGCACCGGTCACGATCGCGACCCGGCCGTCCAGTCGTACCATCGCGGCTCACCAGCCTCTCATCAGAGCCCCACGGCAGCCGGTCCGAAAAAGCCGCGGCAGCCGTCGGAGCCCGCAGGAGCCGGTCCGGAAGCCCCGCGGCAGCCGGTCCGGAAGCCCCGCGGCAGCCGGTCCGGAAGCCCCGCAGCAGCCGGTCCGGAAAAGCCCCGCAGCAACCGATCCCGAAGAATTTTAGAATCTGGTTCGGGTGGCGGTGCTGTCAAGCCCCGCGCCCGGGCCGGGCCGCGGTCCCCGATGGCACGATGGGGACCGGGACGACACGGCGCGGACAGGCACGGCGCAAACGGATAGGAAGCCATGGAGAAACAGCCGCAGGGCAAGCCAGCCAGCGGCGGATGGCGGTGGGGACGCACCGCGCACACGCAGCGCGCGCTGCTGGACGCCGCCCGGGAGGTGTTCACCTCCCGCGGCTTTTCCGAGGCCAGCATCGCCGACGTCGTGGAGCGGGCGGGGTCCAGCGTCGGCAGCCTGTATCACCACTTCGGCGGCAAGAGCGAGCTGTTCCTCGCCCTCTGGCAGGAGCACCAGCTGGCGCACGAGCAAGCGGCGAGCGAGGCGGTGGCCGCGGCCAGGAAGGCCGGCGTCACCGACCCGGGAGAGCTGTTCGCCGCCGGCGCCCGCGCTTTCCTGCAGGGCAGCTGGCAGCGCCGTGACCTGGCGCTGCTGTTCCTGTCCGGGGACGGGCCGCCCGGGTTCGAGGTGATGCAGCGCCAGCGCAGCCACGAATGGGTCAGCCAGAACGACGCCCTGCTGCACCTGCCGGACACCGCGCTGGACCGGCTCTACGCGTCCGTCCTCACCTCGCTGATCGGCGAGGGCGCCCGCGAGGTGGCGACGTCGGCCAGCCGCCGCCAGGCCGACAAGATCATCGACGCCGTGCTGGAGTACGCGCGCAGGCTGATGGCCGGTGGTCCCTGGAACCCCAGCGGCTCCCCGGACGAGCTGTCGGCCTGACGGCCTCGCCCGATGGCCCTTGACATCGCGGGCCGAGCGATATGTCATCGAACTTGGAATCCGGTTCTAGGATTCGTACCCACAGGCGAACGGAGCGGCCGCGGGGGGGACGGCCGCTGGGAGGCTCGCGATGGACCTTGACCTCGGCCCGGAGATCGCGCAGTTCCGCGCCGAGCTGCGGGACTGGATAGCGGCGGAGGAGCCAGACGGCCTGGCCGGGCTGGCCGACTGGAACATGGCGGTCACCGCGGGCGGCTACCGCCGCGAGGAACTCGCCGCGGCCATGGAGCAGCCCGCCTACGCGGCCTGGGAGCGCAAGCTCGCCGCGGCGCGGCTGATCTGCCCGCAATGGCCGGGGGAGTACGGCGGCCAGGGCATGGACGCCGTCCGTCTCGCGGTGCTGAACGAGGAGTTCCACCGGGCCGGCCTGCCGCGAGTACTCCGCGGCATGGGCGAGGCCCTGGTCGGCCCGTCGGTGATCGTGCACGGCACGCCGGAGCAGCGCGCGCGCTTCCTGCCCCGGATCATCTCCGGCGCGGACGTGTACTGCCAGGGCTTCTCCGAGCCCGGCCACGGCAGCGACCTGGCCGCGGTGGAGACCCGTGGCGTGGTCGACGGCGACGAGATCGTGGTCACCGGGCAGAAGGTGTGGACCTCGGGGGCGTCGCGGGCCACGATGATGTTCGTCCTGTGCCGGACCGACCAGGACGCGGAGAAGCACGCCGGGCTGTCGTACGTGCTGATTCCGTTCACCGGCCCCGGCGTGGAGTACCGGCCGATCCGGCAGATGTCCGGGGCGTCGGAGTTCTGCGAGGACTTCCTGGACGGCGTGCGGGCGCCGCTGTTCAACGTGGTCGGCGGCCTGAACAACGGCTGGCGGGTGGCGATGACCACGCTCGGTCACGAGCGCGGCGGCCGGGCCACCGTCCAGCACCTGGGTTTCGAGCGGGAGTTCTGGGAGCTGGCCGACACCGCCCGCAAGTACGGGAAGGCCGCCGATCCCCTGGTCCGCCAGCAGCTTGCCCAGGCCTACACCGGCGTGCAGCTCATGCGGTTCAGCGGGCTGCGCACCCTGGCCGAGATGGCCGAGGGGCGCCCGCCCGGCCCGGAGGCGTCGGTGGCCAAGCTGTTCTGGAGCGAATACCACAAGCGGCTCGGCGAGATCGCGATGGCGATCACAGGCACCGACGGGCTGTTGCGCCCGGAGGGCGCCGGCTACCCGACCACCGGCTGGCAGAACGTGTTCCTATCCAGCCGCGCCGGGACCATCTACTCGGGTACCAGCGAGATCCAGCGCACGATCATCGGCGAACGCGGGCTCGGGCTGCCGAAGGAGCCACGGGTGGCGGGCTGATCCCGGATGCCAGCCACCGACGCGGACCTGATCCGCCCGCTGGTCACGCCGGAGCGGCTCAGGGAGTTCTTCGCGCCCCGCAGCATCGCCGTCGTCGGCGCCTCGGACGCCTCGGGGTGGGCCCGCTTCGTCGTCGCGAGCAGCCGCGCCGCCGGGTTCACCGGCCCGCTGATCGGCGTCCATCCGGCGCACCGGACCGTCTTCGGCCGCCCCGCGGTACGTAACCTCAGGGAACTAGACGAGCCGGCGGACGTCGCGTTCATCATGGTGCCGACCGAGGCGGTGGAGACCGTTCTCGACGACGCGGCGGCCGCTGGGGTGCGCCACGCGGTCGTCCTCGCCGCGGGCTACCGGGAGCTGGGCGAGTCCGGGCGGGCCCTGGAACAACGGATGATCGCCCGCGCGGCGGCGGGCGGGATCACCGTCCTCGGCCCCAACTGCCTCGGATTCCTGAACGCGCACGCCCGCGTCGCGCCGTTCGCGCTGACGGTGCCGCCGCCGCTGCTGGCCGGGCCCGTGGGCATCGCGTTGCAGAGCGGCGCGCTGGCGAGCGTCGTGCTCGCGTTCGCGCACGCCCACGCGATCGGCGTGAGCACCCTCGCGACCATGGGCAACGAGGCGATGATCGGCGCCACGGACGTCCTGGAGTACCTCATCGAGGATGACGCCACCGGGGTGATCTGCCTGTTCCTGGAGCAGATCAGCGACCCGGCGCGGTTCGCCCGGGCGGCGCAGCGGGCCGACCGGACGGGCAAGCCGATCGTGGTGCTCAAGGCCGGGGCCAGCCCGGCCGGCCGCAGGTCGCGCTGGCGCACACCGGAGCGGTGGCCGGCGACGACGCGGTGGTCGGCGCGGTGCTGCGGCAGCTGAACGTGATCCGCGTGACCAGCATCGAGGAGTTGCTGTCCACCGCCGCGCTGCTCGGCTACGACCGGTGGCCCGCGGGCCGGCGCATGGGGGTGGTGACTGCCTCCGGGGGCGCCTGCGACCTCATCGCCGACCGCGCGGCCGCGGAGGGGATCGAGATCCCCGAGTTCGCGCCGCAGACGGCGACCGCGATCGAGCCCCTGGTCCCGCCGTTCGCCGCGGTGCGCAACCCGCTCGACGTCACCGGCTACTTCCTGGCCAACCGGCGGACGTCGGCGCTCACCCCGGTCGACTACGCGCTGGACGCGGCGGTGGCCGATCCCGGCCTGGACTTCGTCCTGTTCACCGGGCTGAACCTGCCGCAGGCCCGGCCGGACGACGAGGCGGCCGCCGCGGTGCTCGCGCGGCGCGCGGCGTGGCTCGGCGAGCGCATCGCGTCCGCCCCGATCCCGGTCATCACGGCCGCCCACACCTGCGTGGACGTCAGCGGGTACGGCCGGGAGGTGCTGGGCCACGGCGGCGTCCACATGCTCGGCGGCATCGACCTCGGCATGACCGCGCTCGGCCATGCCCTGCGCTGGCTGGAGAACCGGGGCCGGCCGCGCGGCACGGCCATCGCAGGCGGGCCGGGCGGGATCGCGGACGGCGGCGGGCCCTGGTCCGAGGCGGCCGCGCGCGACCTGCTCGCCGGATCGGGGGTTCCGGTCGTACCCGGCGAGCTGGTCAGCTCGGCGGATGGCGCGGCGGCCGCGGCGCGGCGGCTCGGGCTGCCGGTCGTGCTGAAGGTCTGCTCCGCGCAGATTACCCACAAGTCCGACATCGGCGGGGTGGCGGTCGGGCCGCGTACCGAGGCGGAGGTCCGCGCGGCCTACGCGCGGGTCCTGGCGGCCGGCCAGGCCGTTCCCGGGGCCCGGATCGACGGTGTCCTGGTCAGCCCCATGCGCTCCGGCGGCGTGGAGCTGATCGCCGGGGTGACCCTGGACCCCACCTTCGGCCCGGTTCTCGCGGTCGGCCTGGGCGGCGTCTGGGTGGAGGTGCTCAACGACACCAGCCTGCGGGTGCTGCCGGTGGATCCCGGCGAGGTCAAGCGGATGCTCGCCGAGTTGCGCGGCAGCGCGCTGCTGCGCGGCGCCCGGGGCCGCCTGGCCGACCCGGACGCGCTCGCGGAGGTCATCTGCCTGCTGGCCGACGCAGCCGTGGCACTCGGCGGCTCGCTGCGCGCGCTGGAGGTCAACCCGCTGTGGGTCGACGGGAGCCAGGTCGAGGCGCTCGACGTGCTCATCGTCACCGCGGGCCGGCCGGGGCCGCCGGCGCCTGGCCGGCCGGAGCCACCCGCCGACGGCAGATCGGAGCCGCGACCATGAACCTGGGCGTCAGCGCTGAACAGCGGGAGCTGCGCGATTCGGTGCGGCGGTTCCTGGCCGACCGGGCGCCCATGTCCCGGGTGCGCGAGCTCATGGAGGCCCCGGACGGGACCGACCGGCAGGTCTGGCAGCAGGCCGGAACCCAGCTCGGGCTGCCGGGGATCGCGATCCCCGAGCGGTACGGCGGCGCCGGGTTCACCTTTGCCGAGCAGGCCATCGTGCTCGAGGAACTCGGCGCCGCGCTGTACGGCGGGCCGTACCTGGCCAGCGCGGTGCTTGCCGCCACCGCGCTGCTGGCCGCCTCCGACGAGCCGGCCCGGCGCGAGCTGCTGCCGGGCATCGCCTCCGGCCAGACCGTGGCCACGCTGGCCTTCACCGAAGACGACGGGTCGTGGGAGCCCGAGGCGATCCGGCTCGCCGCGACCCGCGGAGGCGGCCCGGATGGCCGACCGGACGGCAACGGAGAAAGCTCCTGGGTGCTCGACGGGCACAAGAGCTTCGTCCTGGACGGCCACACCGCGGACCTGATCCTGGTGGTGGCCGCGGCCGCCCCCGGGCTGTCGCTGTTCGCGGTCGACCCGGGGGCGGCGGGCCTGGACCGCCGGGCGCTGCCCACGCTGGACCAGACCCGTAAGCTCGCCCGGCTGGAGTTCGACGCGGTGCCCGGGCGGCTGATCGGCGCCCCGGGCGAGGCCGGCGGGGTGCTGGACCGGACGCTGGACGTCGCGGCCATCGCGCTGGCCGCCGAGCAGCTCGGCGGCGCCCAGCGGGCCCTGGACATGGCCGTCGGCTACGCGAAGACCCGGCACCAGTTCGGGCGGCCGATCGGCAGCTTCCAGGCGATCAAGCACCGCTGCGCCGACCTGCTGCTCGAGGTCGAGTCGCTGCGCCCGGCGGTCGCCTACGCGGCCGCCGCGGTGGCCGAGAACTCCGCCGAGGTTCCCGTCGTCGCCGCGCTGGCCAAGGCCTACGCCTCGGACGTCTACTTCCACGTGGCGGCCGAGAACATCCAGATCCACGGCGGGATCGGGTTCACCTGGGAACACGACGCCCACCTGTACTTCAAGCGGGCCAAGTCCAGCGAACTGTTCCTCGGCGACGCCAGCTATCACCGCGAGCACCTGGCCGAGCGCATCGGCCTGTGAGCCCCGGCTGGCCCTGGCGCGGCCGGGCCGAGCCAGGAAAACCGGCCCCGGCAGCCCGCCCAGCCCGGGTAAAGCCCCAAAGGGCCTGCTACAGGCGGCCTTTTGGTACATTTACCGGCGCGGCCTGGCCCGGCCCCGGCAGAAAATCTCTGGCGGCACAACGCCGGCCTGTGGCAGCCTGAACGCAGCTTGCCCGGCGAGAATCTGGAGAGGAGGTGCGATCGATCATGACGACCGGATCTCGCGCCTCCGCCCTCGGCTGACCGACGCCGACCGCCGGTGGCGCCTGGTAACCAAGGAGCCATCCCATGACCCTCCGGATCAGGACCATCACGTTCGACTGCGCCGACCCGTACCTGCTGGTCGGATTCTGGTCGCAGGTCACCGGCTACCGCGAGGAGCCGGGGAACCCCAACCTTCCCGATGACCCCGAAGGCCTGCTGGTCGCGCCCGACGGCTCGGCCAGCCTGCTGTTTATCAAGGTGCCCGACAGGAAACCTCCGCGCTCAACTGCTAGACTGCGGGCATGAGACTGCTGCTAGCCGCCAGGCTCAGCCAGGCCAAGGAAGCTCAGACCGGCATAGACACGCAAGATCAGGATGCACGCGAATGGGCCGAACGCGAAGGACATGAGATTGTCGGCGTGGCGGCCGACAAAATCTCTGGCGCTATAAGCCCGTTCCGTCGTAAGGCCTTGGGCCCCTGGCTTAACGATCCGACACAGAGGGCGCAATACGACGGAATCGTCGCTAGCAAGGTAGACAGATACACGCGGCGCCAGGACTGGGATATGCGACAGTGGGCGGAAAAGTACGGCAAGAAACTCATTATCGTTAATCCCCATCTTTCCTGGCCTCCCCAAGAGGGGGACACGGCTACGCGAATTGTCTGGGATGCCCTCGTGGATATCGCCATTGCCGAATATGAGGCAACGTCTATGCGCTATAAGCGCATGACGAGATATCTCAGGGAGCAAGGCTACGTGACCGGCAAGCGGACTTACGGATTCCGCATCGTGACCGTGCCCGATGGCAGGGATCACAAGACGCTAGAGGTTTACCCGGACGAAGCGCGCTTTGTGCGCGCCGCCGTTGACAAGTACCTAGCCGGCATGTCCCTGGCTGACGTTTGCGTGTGGCTTGACGCTGAGGGCTCCCTATCGCCCTGGTCGCAAGGCGACGGCAGAGAGCCTAAGCCGTGGACTACCCCGGCCCTTAACGACCTGTTCCGCAATGAGAGCCTTATCGGCCGCCGCGTAGATGATGCCGGAAAAACGATCCTGCGTCATGAGCCGTTGCTAAGGCTAGATGACGGCGCCCCCGACCTAGCCAAGTGGAATAAGCTTCAAGCCACCCTAAGCGCCAGGAGCAAGCAGAGGGGGCCGACCGGCAAAACGGCAATGCTTACGGGTATCGTCTTTTGTGTCCATTGCGGGGGACCGATGTACCGGCTTAAGTCCGTCACGCGGCGCTCCGGGAAAGCCTGAGTATGTCAAGTTCTATTACCGCTGCAACGGCAAGGGTGCTCAGAAGTCAACGTGTCGGAATATGGTTCCCCTTGACGAGCTGGACGATGCGGTTGCCTGGCATATGACCGAGGGGCCGGCCAGTGGTAAGCCGACCATAAAAGTCGTTACCATCCTTGGCCACAATCACGAGGACGAGATAGCCGAGATTGAGCGCGATATCCGCGAGCTAGATCACGATGACCCGGCATGGCTAGATAAAGCGACTGTCCTACGGGAGCGCCGGGGCGCGATTAAGGCCCTTCCTGCCTTCCCCGACCGTACCGAGAAAGTGAAGACTGGGCGCACCGTCGCTCAGTATTGGGCTACGCTGACAACCGACGCGACGCGGCGCGCTTTTCTCCTGGCCTCTAAGACGGCCGTAGCCGTCTGTAAGGACGGCAAGAAGTGGGAAGCGCCAATAGCGACCAGCGATGGTGAATTCGTGGAGCCTGACGACTGATAGCCGGTCCGCGGGGCGCCCAGAAGTCAACCTGCCGGAATATGGTGGCCCTTGAGGAGCTAGAGGCACACGTAAGCGAACACATGACGGCTACCGATTTGCAGGGCGGCCAACCAACCGTAAAAGTCATTACTATTCCTGGGCACAATTACGAGGATCAAATAGCCGAGATAGAGCGCGAGATAAGCGAACTAGATCATGATGATCCCGCGTGGCTAGACAAGGTGACTGTCCTACGGAAAGAGCGCGCCGCGCTTAAGGCTCTTCCTGCCGTCCCAGACTGTACCGAGGAAAAGGACACGGGGATGACGGTAGCTGAATATTGGGCCACCCTGACAAGCGACGCAGCGCGGCGCGTCTTTCTCCTGGCCTCTGAGGCAACCATCCCGGTACACAAAATCGGAAAGGGTGAATGGTTTGCGCCAGTCCGGACCAGGACAGGGAAATACGTCCTGCCCGATGACGAGTAGCCGGGCGACACGCCGGCGGGGGCTATCCGTAGCGGAGGGCCCTCCCGTCTGCTAGCCTGTCGCCTCACAGAGGGGAGAGTTGGGCGCGTCAGCGTGCCCGGGCTCTCCCCTTAGTCGTCTCTACAGACAGGAGCAAGGGACTGGACATGACACGCCACGTGTCTAACGACGAGCTGGCCGCAAGAGCGGCCATAAAGGCGAACGCGGCCCCGGCCGATAGCCGAGATGCGAGGGCATGGCGGCAGGTATCTGCCGGCCTTAGCGTCACCGGAACGCAGGACAGTGCAAGGCCATTCCTGTATTCCCTCACGATTCCGACGCTACGCGACGATGCGTTGCGCCGGCTCAACTTGCAGGAAAAGGAAGACGCGCTAAGGGCCGAGCTGGACGCCTGGGAAATGAAAATCGCAAAGGACTATAAGGACGCCGGGCTACCAGTTCCCGCGCATTTGCGCGCGGCGGAAAGGCGACTGGACGCGCCGGAAGTGAAAAAGCTGGAATCGGCAGCGGCGCAATTCGGTACGATTGCCGATGACGTTAACGAGCAAGAGCTAAAAGCGTCATTACGTGTCAAAGGCAAAGGAAGCTGAGGCAAGGGCAGAGGCTATTCGAGAGGAGATTAAATAAATAATGGCAGGCAGTCTCGCGGTTGCCCGTTCGCGTCAGTCGGTGGAATTGAAGACGCTTAGAGAAAAGCGCGCTAGCGTTGCGTCAAAACATCGAATGCGGCGGTATCTCTCCTGGTGGATTCCAAAGGCCGAAGCCGGAAACTGAAGCTTTGCGCGCCCGGCTCAAAGAGCTGGATAGGCAGATCAAAGAAGTTAACGAGCTTCTAGAAGACGAGATTATCCAGCGTTATTACCCCACGATTCCGGAGGATGTTAGGAGCAGATCCGGGGACTTCGCTGATCGACATGCTGGCACGCGGCACTCAATACTGCTAGAAGAGAATGCATTGGCTCGTGGAGCCTCGGGCGTGTCGCGTCCGGTCTCCTAACTTGGAGTGTGGGTCAGCGACATAACCCACACTGAGCCTTTTTCATCCTGCGATCTCGCGGGCTTGGAGGACGTGGATGGCCTTGGCCAGTTGCCCGGCGCGCCAGGGGCAGCAGCGGAGTTTGCGCAGGATGCGCCAGGTCTTGAGCTGGGCGTTGGCGCGTTCGGCGGGCGAGCGTAGCTGGGCGTGGGCGCGGTTGGCGTCCTTCTGGGAGGCGGGCTTGCCCCGGCCCCGGTAGGGGGTGCGCACCGGGTCGCCGGCGCCGTGGTAGCCCTTGTCGGCCAGCACGACCAGCCCGGATGCAGCGAGCTCGCGGATGATGCCCCAGATCCGGGCGGCGGTCAGGTCGTGCACGGCGCCGGGCAGCGGCCCGGACACCCAGACGATGTCACCGACCGGGGTGGCGATGACCTGCAGGTTCATGCCGTGGCGGCGGTGCTTGCCGGAGTAGAACGGCCGGTCGGCGGCCACCCGGTCGATGGGGATCAGGGTGCCGTCGATGACCAGGTAGGCGTGCCCGGCGTCTTTGGCGCCTGCCAGCGCCCGGCGCAGCTTCGGCGACCGGGCGGCGAGCAAGGCCACGGTCTCCCGGACGTACCGCCAGGCGGTCGCGGTGCCGACGCCGAACCCGGCGGCCAGGTCGGCGAACGTCTCGCCTTTGCGCAGGTAGGCCAGTACCAGCAGGGCCTGCCGGCCAGGGTTGAGCTTGCGCCAGGACGACCCGGTCTGCCGGCGGTGACGGCGGATGATCCCGGCCACATAGCTGAGGGTCTGGGCAGACAACGGCAGCGCGGCAGGGTAGAAAAGCATGGAAGCCCCTTGGCAGACGATGCGGATCTTGGTCGATCGCTTCATTTACCAGGGGCTTCGCTACGTCCCAAGGCGACACGCCGTCTGTGATCAGCGAACCTGCCGAGCGGCTCCAAGGTCAGGATGGAAAAGGCTCACTGGATATGCCTACCTCACTTACCCATAGGTGACAGAACTCTATCCAGGCCACCGAAGCGCGAGTTAGAGCGCTAGGTAGAGATAGTGACCCGCCATGGTTAACCGTGATACCCACGGGCCGGGCTCTGTCGTGATCTCGGTCTGTACGGCGGCCCGATCCTGAGTTACGTTCCGATCGTGAAAGGGCTATGGCGGTACTGGGGTTACCTCGCGCTTGCACTCGCCATCATCGGCCTCGTAACCCACACGTTCGGCTACGCCGTCATTGCGATCTTCTCGGTCGGCGCTCTCGGATACTTCCTGATCCAGGCTCCTGTATGGTGCGGCGCGATGACCCGAGAAGACCAGATGTGCCGGAAGAACTCATCCGGCCTGCTGCTGGGATGCAGTATCCGGCAACACAAGTGGCAGAAGATCAAGATGACGTTCGTGCCCAAGATGTGGCGCCAGTTCAACCGCGGCTTGTGGGCCTGCCCGAAAGAGATCCTCGCCACGGTGGGCGGCCTGGCCTCGCTGGTGGCGCTGGCGTGGCCTACGGCGCGGCGACGCCCAGTTCCCGCAGGATGTCCTGGGAGTAGGCGACCCGGCCGGTCAGGCCCTTCGGCTCGGCGTGGCAGAGCGCCAGCGCGGCCTCGGCCATCACCGTGGGCGGCTCCGCGTTCGGGTCGTCCTCGGTGGTCAGGTGGTGGAAGATCGTGCCGGGCGTGGGCACGACCAGGGTGGGGGACAGCGCGTTCACGGCGATGTTGTCCTCGTACAGCTCGGCGGCCAGTCCGGTCGAGAACCGCTCCAGCGCCGCCTTGCACATGCCGTAGACGGTGGAGCGGCCGGCGTACCGGCCCGGCGGCAGCGACGGGTGGCGGGCGGCGATCGAGGAGATGTTCAGGATCCAGCCGCGGCCGCGCTCCAGCATCCCCGGCAGCACCAGCTGGGCCAGCTGGAACGGCGCCTCGACCTGCACCGCGAACATGAGCTCGTAACGGCGCGCGGTGAAGTCCGCGACCGGCGCGAAGTAGCTCACCGCGGCGTTGCTGACCAGGATGTCCGGCGTGCCCAGCTGCCGGGTGGTCTCCGCGACCAGGCGCTGCCGGTCCTCCGGCCTGGACAGGTCGGTGGGGATCGCCACGGCGGTCCCGCCGTCGCCCGTGATCGCCGCCACCGTGTCGCCGATCGTCCCGGGCAGCGGCGACTGCCCCGGCTCCGTGGTCCGGGCGGCCACCGCCACCGCGGCGCCCTCCGCGCCGAACCGCTTCGCGATCGCCGCACCGATGCCCCTGCTCGCGCCGGTCACGATGGCGACCTTCCCGTCGAGGACTCCCACGTCCACCACTCCCTCGGTTGACACGGCGCGGACCGCACCCAAAGAATAATTTTGGAACCAAATTCTAGTAGCCACGGCATGCGCCGACGCGGCCGCGCGAAACGCAGGAGGCCAGTATGCCCCTCGACCACAGCCTCGTCGGCGTGCCCAGCGAGCCGCAGGAACGCTCGTGGACGTCCAAGGACGCGCTGCTGTACGCGATCGGGGTCGGGGCCTGCTGGGCGACCCGCTGCAGGAACTGGAGTTCACCACCGAGAACTCCGAGGGCGTGCGGCAGCAGGTACTGCCGAGCTACGCGGTGCTGGTGGCGCAGGCCCGGGCCAGCCGCAGCCTGGGTGACTTCGACCGGGCCATGCTCGTGCACGCCGAGCAGGCATTCGAGCTGCACCGCCCGCTGCCGGTGGAGGGCACCGTGCGCACCGTCGCCACCGTGACCGGCATCTACGACAAGGGCTCGGGGGCGCTGGTGGCCAGCGAGAACGTGGCCGTGGACGCGGCAACCGGCGCGAAGCTCGTGACCTCGCGAAGCGGCGCGTTCATCAGGGGCGAGGGCGGATTCGGCGGCGAGCGCGGCCCGAGCGACCGCTGGCAGCGGCCCGAGCGCCCGCCCGACCACCAGGTGGTGCAGCCCACCCGGCCGGAGCAGGCGCTGCTGTACCGGCTGTCCGGCGACCGGAACCCGCTGCACGCGGACCCGAAGTTCGCGGCCCGGGGCGGATTCAGCCGCCCGATCCTGCACGGCCTGTGCACGTACGGGTTCACCGGGCGGGCGCTGCTGCACACGCTGTGCGGGTCGGACCCGGCCCGGTTCGGCTCGATGTCCGGGCGGTTCAGCCGCCCGGTACTGCCCGGCGACACGCTGGTGGTGTCGATCTGGCAGGAGGACGGCGACGGCGCGCTGTTCCAGACCGCCACCGAAGACGGGACCGTGGTCATCGACCACGGCCGGATGCGGCTGCGAGCGCCGGGGGGCGGGGCCGCGGAAGACCAGGCCGGGCCGGGCTCGGCCGTGGAGGCGTGATGGCGGCACCGGCCGCCGCGATCGCCGGCATCCACGAGTTCGAGAAGCGAACGGCCGGCGGCCTGAGCCCGCTGCAGATCAAGGCCGAGTGCGCGGCGCGGGCGCTGGAGGACGCCGGGCTCACCTGGGCGGACGTCGACGCCGTGTACGACGCCAGCGAGGCGGGCCGGATGCAGGGCCTCACGATCGCCGAGTACTTCGGCGTCACCCCCCGGGTCCTCGACACGACCGCGGTCGGCGGCAGCTCCTACGAGTTCCACGCCGCGCACGCCGCCCGGGACATCGCGGCGGGCAAGGCCAACGTCGCCCTGCTCACCTACGGGTCCACGGCGCACAGCGACCGCCGGGCCATCGGCACCGGATGGCGCGGCGGGTCCGAGGCGCAGCCGGCCGCCAACATGGAGCGCCCGTACGGGCTGACCCTGGTCGGCAACTACGCGATGGTGGCCCGGCGGCACATGGCGCAGTACGGCACCACGCCCGAGCAGCTGGCCGAGATCGCGGTCACCACCCGCCGGCACGCCATGCGCAACCCGCAGGCGGTCGCCGGGCTCGCCGACATCGGCATCCGCAGCGTCCGCGAGATCACCGTGGACGACGTGCTCGGCTCGCGGCTGATCGCCGACCCGCTGCACCTGCTGGAGTGCTGCATCGTCTCCGACGGCGGCGGGGCGGTGGTGATCGTGTCGCCGGCCGTGGCGGCGGGCATCCGCACCCGGCCCGCCTGGATCCTCGGCACCGGCGAGGCGCTCGGCTACCCGGCCGGCGGGGCCGACGTCACCAGCACCGCCGCGGCGCGTTCCGGGCCCGAGGCGTTCGGCCAGGCGGGCCTGCGGCCCGAGGAGATCGACATCGCGATGATCTACGACTCGTTCACGATCACGGTCCTGGCCATCCTGGAGGACCTCGGGTTCGCCAAGAAGGGCGAGGGCGGCCCGTTCGCGGCGGGCGGCCGCCTGGCGTTCGATCATCCCGGCGGGCCGGCGCTCAACACCGACGGCGGAGGCCTGTCGTCCAACCACCCGGGGATGCGCGGCATCTTCCTGCTCATCGAGGCCACCCGCCAGCTGCGCGGGGAGTCGACGGCCCAGGTGCCGGGCGCCCGGCTGGCGGTCGCGCACGGCAACGGGGGTCAGCTCGGCACGCGCCACGCGGCCTGCACGATCGTCCTGGGAACGGGGTGACCGCGATGCCAGACCAGCCGACGGCGCCGGAGCGCCCGCTGCCGGTGTTCCCCGAGCCGGACACCGAGCCGTTCTGGGCGGCGACCGCCGAGCACCGGCTGACCTACCAGGTCTGCCGGGCCTGCGGCCAGGTCGTCTTCTACCCGCGCCGGCACTGTCCCGGCTGCATCGGCGGCGAGCCGGAGTGGCGGGACTCGGCCGGCCGCGGCACCGTCTACACGTTCACGGTGGTCCGGCAGAACGGGCACCCGTTCTTCCGGGCCCGCATTCCGTACGTGGTCGGGCTCATTGACCTGGACGAGGGATTCCGGATGATGGCCGAGATCGCGGCGGATCCGGACGCGGTACACGTGGATCAGCGCGTCACCGTGGGCTGGGAGGACCACCCCGGGCTCAGCGTCCCGGTGTTCCGCCCCGAATAGGCTGGTCCATGATCACGTGAGATTTTCGCCAGATACGGGACAAAATCCCGCGTGATCATGAAAAAATCCGGCGTGATCATGAAAGCCGGCTGCGGTCGGTGCAGCAGGCGCCGCGGTCAGCCCAGCAGGCGCCGCAACAGCTCGTCGATGGCCTCCTCGCCGGACTTCATCGCGGCCTTCGGGTCATCCGACCGGGCGACCAGCAGCGCCACCTCGTTGACCGAGGCAAGCAGCACGTGGGCCAGCGTGTCGACCATCTCCGGCTGCAGGTGCGCCTGCGGGGCGGCGGCCTGCAGCACCAGCCTGATCGCGCCGAAGGCGTGGCGTTCCTCCATCGCCCGCCACCGCTCCCAGCCGAGCACCGCCGGGCCGTCGATGAGCAGGATCCGCTGCACCACCGGATCGCCAGCGAGCCGCACCCACGCGAGGAAGCCGGCGCGCAGCGCGGCCACCGGCCCGTCCGCGCCGGCCGTGGCGGCGATGGTCTGGGCGCCGACCGTGGTCTCGACGTCCTCGGCCACCGCCTCGAACAGGACCTCCTTGCTCGCGAAGTGGTAGTAGAGCGAGCCGCGGCTGACCCCCGCCTCGCGCAGCACCGCCTCGATCGAGGTGTCCTCGTAGCCGCGGTCGGCGAACATGCGCCGGGCGACCGCGATCAGCTGGCCCCGCGTTGCCTCCCCGCGGGCGACGTTCTTGTTCGGTCGGTCCATCATTTCTCCTTGACAAACCGACTGTCGGTTTGCTCAACTAGACCGACAGTCGGTCTTATGACCTAGGTTACCGCCCCAGGAAGGCGAGCACCATGCAACTACAGCAACTCGACGCTCACCGGCACACCGTAACGACCCGTTCCGGCGATATCAGCTACCTCGACATCGGGACCGGACCGGTCGCGCTGTTCGTGCACGGCATCGCCACCAATGCCTACCTGTGGCGCAACGTCATCGACGGGCTGGCCGGCGGCACCACGCAGCGCCGCTGCATCGCCCTTGACCTTCCGCTGCACGGCCAGAGCCCGGTGACCCCCGGGCAGGACCTGTCCGTGGCCGGGCTGGCCTCGGTCCTCGAGGACTTCTGTGACGCGCTCGGGCTCGACGGCATCGACCTGGTCGCCAACGACACCGGCGGCGCCATCGCCCAGGTCTTCGCCGCCCGCCACCCGCAGCGGCTGGCCACGTTCACCCTCACCAACTGCGACGTCAGCGACAACCTGCCGCCCGACGCCTTCCAGCCGATCGTCGAGCTCGCGGCGGCCGGCACGCTCGCGCCGACCTCCCTGGCGCTGCTTGACGACCTCGACACGGCCGTCCAGGTTGCCTTCGGTACCGCTTACGAGCATCCGCAACGGGCCGACCGCGAGGTGGTCCGGTCCTACCTGGAACCGTGTTTCGGCACCCTGGAACGCGGTCGCGAGTTCGAGCGGCTGCTCGTGGCCCTGGATCCGGGTGACCTGCGGGCGGTCGAGCCGCAGCTGCGGGAGCTCACGGTGCCCACGCTCGTGGTCTGGGGGACCGGCGACGAGAACTTCGACGTGTCCTGGGCCTACTGGCTGCGCGACACCATCCCGGGCGTGACCCGGGTCGTGACGGTCGACGGCGCCCGGGTGTTCTTCCCCGAGGAGCGGCCCATGGACCTGGTGCCCCACCTGGAGCAGCACTGGACCGAGGCCGCGGTCCGGGTCTGATCAGGCGCTGTCATCACCCGGATCACGGGTGCCACCTGGGCGCAGCTGGCGGCGCAGGCCCTCGACGTCGGCCAGCGGCCCCAGGTGGCGCAGCTTGTCCGGGTTGATGACCGAGCGGATCGTCTGCACCTGCCCGTCGGCGATGTCCAGGGCGAACACGTTGATCAGGCGGCCCGCCGGGTCGAGGAACAGCGCTCCGGGCTGGCCGTTGACCTCCGCCGGGCGGATCACCACCCTGGCCTGGCGCATCTGCTGCGCCAGGCCGACCAGGAGCCGGCCGATGTGGTCGCGCCCGGTGATCGGGCGCGGCCAGGACGGCCGCGTCCCGCCACTGTCGCCGTACACCACGGCGTCCTCGGCGAGCATCGCCACCAGGCCGTCCATGTCCCCGTCGCCGACGGCCGCGAAGAACCGGGCGGCCAGTTCCTCCCGCTGGCCGCGGGAGGCCTCGAAGCGGGGCTTGCGCTCGCCGACGTGGCGCCGGGCCCGCAGCGCCAGCTGGCGGCAGTTGTCCTCGCTCCGGCCGACGACGCGGGCGATCTCGTCATAGCCGTAGCCGAAGACGTCGCGCAGCAGGAAGACGGCCCGCTCCACCGGCGACAACCGCTCCAGCAACAGCAGGAACGCCATCGAGAGCGAGTCGGCCTGCTCGGCCAGACGGCCCGGGTCGGCCGCCACGTGGTCAGCGAACAGCGGACCGCCGCCCCGCTGGACGTCACCGGTCAGCAGCGGCTCGGGCAGCCACTCGCCCAGGTACGCCTCGCGCCGGGCCCGCGCGGAGCGCAGGTAGTCGATGCACAGCCGGGTGGTCACCGCGGAGAGGTATGCCTTCGGCGAGTCGATCCTGGCGGCCCCGTCAGCCTCCCCGCCCGCCTTCTCCTGCGGCCCGGACTGCGCCCGGTGGTAGCGCAGGAACGCCTCCTGGACGATGTCCTCGGCCTCGCTGACGCTGCCGACCATCCGGTAGGCGATCGCGAACATCAGCGGCCGGAGCTCGGTGTAGACGTCGGCTGTGCTCAACTCCTGCCCTCCCGTCGGCTCAGCGGCACCCGATGGCTAGGCGGCGCCCGGCTGGGCGGCACGGGGCGCAGGCTCGGCCTCGGTGAGCCCCCCGCAGAAGCCCTGCCGCCAGCTCGGCCAGGCCGGCCGCCAGCCGAGGTCCCGCTTGACCTTCGCATTGGACGAGCCGCGGATCTGCGTCATCATCGAGACGCCCACCTCGCCCGCGGCCAGGCGGCCGAGCCACACCGGTACCCGGTGCGGCGGCTTCGCGCCCACCGCGCGGGCCAGGAACGGCAGCCACTCTGCCACGCTAGCTGGCTCGTCGTCGACGACGTTGTAAACGCCAGGCCCGCCGTGCTCCAGCGCGACGACGGTGGCCGCCGCGGCGTCGTGGATATGCACGAACGACCAGATTCCCGCCCCGTCGCCGATGACCGGCACCCGCCGCTTCCTGACCAGGCCGACCAGGTCGTCGGAGGCGCCCGGCCCGTAGAACGAGCCGTACCTGAGCACGACCGGGCGCATCGCCGCGGCCGCCAGCACCGACCGCTCCAGGTGGCTGATCGCCACGAGCGTCTCCCGCTGCTCGGCCGGCGGGTCCGGGTCCAGCGGATCGTCCTCGCTCTTCACCGGGGTGCCGGTACGGACGTTCGTCCACCCGGTGTAGGACTGGGCGACGAAGCGCCGGGCGCCCGCCGCGGCGGCCGCCGCGAGAAGGTGATCGGTGCCGTCGGTCCGCAGCCGGTTGGTCACGGCGAACGTCTTATCGAAGTGACGCAGGTTCATGACTCCGGCCAGCGATGTCATCTGGTGGATGACGGCCTCCGGCTCCGCGCGCGCCACCGCCTCGCCGACGGCCAGGGCGTCCAGGCCGTCGACGACCACGGGCTCGGCGCCAAGCCCGCGCAGCGACTCCAGCTTGCCGGGACTCCTGGTCGCCGCCGTCACCTGGTGCCCCTGCGCGATCAGTTGCGGCAATAGCTGCTGCCCGATCGCCCCGGCCGCTCCGGCCACGAACACTCGCATGGTGACTCCTTTCCGTCTGTCCGCCCCGGGGCCATCCCGCCCGGGCACGGCCGGTTCTGCGGACCGGCCGTGCTCTCAGACGACGGACCGTACCCGCCTGTGACACACCCCCCCGCCCCAGCCCCACTCACCATGATCATCTTTCATCTCTTCATTGGTTTCGTAGTCATAAAACGGTCTAAATTGGGTGGTCCACTGCCTAGATCGCGTGAAAAGATCTCGTGATCAAGGGCCTGGGGCGGCCCCGGAGCCGGATAAGTGATCGGATCTGGTTCGGCGGGCGGTACCGGAGCGTGAACCACGGAGGTGCCACGAGACGTGACATAAGGGAAATCTGGGAGGTGTCGTGGATTCGGAACTTTCGCCCCAGGAGGGCCAAGACGACGGGTTAACCCCCACCGAGCCGGGGGCGACACCCGCGGGCGGCCCGGCCTGGCCGAGCCCGGCTCGCAGCGACCCCGGCTTGACCCAGCCCAGGGCCGCGTATCCCGGCGACGCCGGGCAACCGACGGGGAGTGCGCATTACGGTTCGGCTGAGCCGCCGTACCCCTACCCGGGGCAAGCGCAGCCGGGCCATCCCGGCGGACCGGGCGGGGCTCCGAACGTCCCGTGGCCCGGGGCCGCGGCACCGCCGCGGAGGAGCACGAGGCGCCGCGGCTTGATGCTGGTCCTGGTGGCGGCCGTCGCGCTGCTGGTCGGCGCGGCGGCGGCCGGTTTCGTGCTGGTGAGGAAGAGTGAATCGCCCACCACGATGGCGCTGCAGTCGGGCCAGGCCCTCGCGGTGGCCAAGGGCCTCACCCTCACCGGCGCCATCGCCGGGCAGAACGCCAACCTGGCCGTGACCGGGGCGGGCACGGTCGAGGGCAGCTACTCCCAGAGCGGGAACCCGGTGATCCGCATCACGATCAACGACGTGACCTACATCAAGGCGCCCACCGCGTTCTGGAAGTCCGTGGTGATAGATCCGGTCGCCGCCCAGCAGGCGGGCGGGAACTGGGCCAGGGCCCGCGGCGGCGCCGTCATCATGACCTTCGACTCGCTCACGCCGGGCCAGATCGCGCACGTGCTGGAGCATGTGGGGAACAACCCCCGCGTCGTCGACACCACGCTCGGCGGCACCAAGGTGATCAAGCTCACCGCCCGCGGCACCAGCTACTACATCACGACCAGCACCCCGAACCGCCTGGTCCGCATCGCCGGCCGCAGCGGGGCCACGCCCTACTCCTTCAACGTCACGCCGCTGACCGCGGCCACCGTCGGCCCGGTCTTCACGATCCTGCACGGTGATGTCCAGGCGCTGCAGGGCGCCGTCGACCCGGAGGCCATCGTCGACCCGCTGCAGAAGATCCGCTTCCACTCCGACTGCAACGGCGCGTCGTCGTGCACGGTCAGCAGCAAGGTGTCGGTGGTCGATCCGGATACCCCGAACATGCTGCTCAAGATGACCGTCGACTTCTCCGGTACCAAGAACGGCGCCGCGTTCGCGAGCTGCACCGACACGGTCGCGGTGACGACGGGGGGCACCGTGACGCCCGTCTGCGGACTGCACGGCCCGGTGTGGTCCGGCTGGGTCAGCTCGCATACCAGCAACTTCTTCACCTGGGCCGACGCGCACTTCGAGACCATGGTCAACTCGGCCAGCGACATCGTCACCCTGCAGAACGAGCTGAACCAGCAGCAGAAAACCTGAAAGGCCAGGGCACGCTGCGAATCGCAGCGTGCCCTGGCCTGCTTCGCTGGGGCCTTGGCGGAGGCTGCCGGGCGTCAGGCGTCGGCCGGGCTCCGGGCTTCGGCCGGCTGCGGGACCTCGGCCGGCTGCGGGGCGCGGTCGCGGATGACCAGCAGGACGATCAGCAGCGCGAGGACGTCGAAGACCGCCGCCAGGGTGAAGGCGCTGGCCATGCCGTGCACGATGACCTGCTGCGGCGCCTGCGCCAGCGAGGAGAGGTGGGCCGACGGGTGCCGGATCGCGTTCCTGGTCGCGGTGGCGAACGCGGTGACCAGGATGGCCAGCCCCAGCGACCCGCCGACCTGCTGGGTCACGTTGACCATGCTGGAGGCCGCCCCCGAGTCCTGCGGTCGCACGCCGGCCAGCGAGGCCATGGTCAGCGGCACGAAGGCCACCCCCATGCCGGTCCCGAGCAGCAGCATCGGCCCAAGCACGCCGGACACGTACGTGCTGTCCGGCGAGATCCGGGACAGCCAGGCCATGCCGGCCACGGCGGGCAGCAGGCCGACCACCATGAGCGGCTTGGCGCCGAACCGGGCCAGCAGCCGGGGCGACAGGCGCGACACGGCGAACAGCGCGGCGGTCATCGGGAGGAAGGAGATCCCGGCCTGCAGCGGGCTGAACCCCAGGATGTCCTGGACGAACTGGGTGAGGAAGTAGAACATCCCGAACATGCCGGCCACGAGCAGCAGCCGGGTGGCGTAGGAGCCGGTCCGCCCGCGGTCGGCGAACAGCCGCAGCGGGGTGATCGGCTGCCTGGCCCTTGACTCGTTGACCAGGAACGCGGCGAGCAGCACGACGGCCGCCGCGAACGCGGCCATGGCCATCCGGTCGCTCCATCCGTGCGAGGCGGCCTGGATGAAGCCGTACACGAGCAAGGTCATGCCCGCGGTGGAGGTGAGCGCGCCGACGAGGTCGAACCGCCCGGGCTGGCGCGGCGACTCGGGCAGGAACAGCGGCGCGGTGAGGGCCACGGCGATGCCGATCGGCACGTTGACGAACAGCACCCAGCGCCAGGACACCCACTCGGTGATCACGCCGCCGAGCACCAGGCCCAGGGACCCGCCGCCCATGGCGACCGCGGTGTAGATGCTGAGCGCGCGGGTGCGCTCCCGGCCCTCGGCGAAACTGGCCGCGATCAGCGCCAGCACGGCGGGTGAGGCGAAGGCGCCCCCGACGCCCTGCGCGGCGCGCGCCGCGAGCAGCCAGGCCTCCGAGGTGGCCAGGCCCCCGGCCAGCGAGGCCGCGGTGAACAGCGCGATGCCGGCGATGAAGACCCGCCGCCGGCCGAGGATGTCACCGGCCCGGCCGCCGAGCAACAGCAGGCCGCCGAAGGTCAGCGTGTAGGCGTTGAGTACCCAGGACAGGTTGGGCTCGGAGAAGTGCAGGCCGCGGGCGATGCTCGGCAGCGCGATGTTCACCACGGTCATGTCGAGGATGATCATGAGCTGGGCGCCGAGCACGAGGGCCAGCGCGATTCCCCGGCGGTCGCGGCCGCGCGCGGTGCGCTGTCGTCCGGCGGTCGTGACCTGCGCTATCGACGAAGTCGACATTGCTGCCTTTCTGAAGAGAAGCTGTGGGCGGGCCGTGCGGGCGGGAATGTCCGCGGACCTGGCCCGCGTTGGCTACCATGTAAGTGGAGGCAACCTCCGATAACTATACGGAGGTACCCTCCGCTTCGCAAGTTGATTTATGGTGATGACTGATGACAGCGTCAGGTGACAGCTGGCGGGCGGATATGGCGAGGCCGATGCTCGTGTCAGGTGAGAACCGGCGAGTGCGTCGGGCGAGGACGATGAGCGTGGTAGGTGAAGGCCGATGAGCACGACCCGCGTGCCGGGTCCGGTTCGGGCTGGTGTGCCTGCTCCGGCACTGGACGACCAGGGCGCCCGGGGCCAGGCGGGGGAGCCGCGTCCGATGCGCGCCGACGCTCAGCGCAACTACCAGCGGCTGCTGAGCGCCGCGGCGGCCGCGTTTGCCGAGCGCGGAGCCGACGACGTGTCGCTGGAGGAGATCGCGCGCCGGGCCGGCGTCGGGATCGGCACGCTGTACCGCCACTTCCCCACCCGCCAGGCGCTGCTGGAAGCCGTCTACCGCGATCAGGTCGAGGCGGTCCGGGTCGCCGCCGAGGAACTGCTGGATTCCGACGCGCCCGGCGAGGCGCTCGCGGCCTGGCTGCGGGTCCTGGTGGCGTTCAGCAGCACGAAGCACAGCCTGACCACGGCGCTGCTGGCCACCATGGACAAGGACTCGGACCTGCTGTCCTCCTGTTCCGCGGTCATTCGCGGCTCGGCGGAGACCCTGTTCAGCCGCGCGCAGGAGGCCGGGGTGGTGCGCACGGACGCCAACGCCGGGGACATGATCAGGCTGGTGCACGCGGTCAACCTCGTGGGGCAGCACGCACCCACCGACCCGGGCCAGACCGACCGTCTGCTCGGGCTCGTCCTGGACGGCCTGCGCCCCCAGCCTGTCAGCACCAGCTGACGTGAGCGCGGCACCGACACCGCGGCAGACCGTTGTCGTCAGCGGCGGCGGGACCGGGATGGGCGCCGCCGTCGCCCGGCGGCTGGCGGCCGAAGGCCGGCACGTGACGGTGGTGGGACGCCGGCGCGACCCGCTCGCCGCCACCGCCGGCGCCGGCGGCGACCTTGTCGTCGCCGACCTGGCCACGGCGGCGGGCCCGGTCCTGGTGGCGAACCATCTGGCCGAGACGAAGCGGCGGTGCGTCGGCGTGGTCGCGGCGGCGGGCGGGCTCACGCCGGGCGGGGAAGGCCCGGAACTGCGGGCGGTCCGCGACGGCTGGCAGGCCGCGTTCGAGTCGAACGTGCTCACTGCGGTGCTGCTCGTCGAGGCCCTGCGCGATCACCTGGTGGAGGCCGGAGGGCGCGTGGTGCTGCTGTCGTAACCGGCGCGGGCAGGTGGTGGTACCTCCGGAGCCTGCTGGCGCGGCGCTCGTCACCAGGCGAGGCGGCCGAAGGCGGGATTCAGCACCATGCCGCGGCCGGACGGATCGACGCTGGCGGGCAGGTCCTCGGCCGGGACCGGCGGCCCGAAGACCAGGCTCGCGGGCACCTGGCCGGCCCAGACCGGCCAGGCGACGTCGGACGGCGGGTCGAGCGTCGACCCGCTGCGGGCCTTGACCGAGGCCTGCGCAATCGGGACCTGCCACAGGCCCGTATCCGGCAGTTCGTCGAGGGTGAGCTGGCGGAGCTGCTCCCATCGGCCCGGCGCGAGGTGCTCGACCAGCGCCTGCATCCCGATGATCTTCTCGTCGGGCTCGATCACCTGGGTGGCCTCGCCGTGAATGGTGACCGACCGGTAGTTCACCGAGTGGCTGCGGGCCGACCGGGCCAGCACCAGCCCGTCGAGCAGGGTCGCGGTCACGCAGACGGGGCTCGCGCGGCGCATGTCGCGGAACAGCCCCGCCGCGGCCGAGCCGTGCAGGACCAGCGTGTCGCCGAGCCGGGCGTGCACCATCGGCAGGACCACCGGGCGCCGGTGGCGCACGGTGGCCACGTGGCAGAACGGCGCCGCGTCCAGCACCGCGTGCACGGCCTCGGCGTCGTAGCGGGCGCGGTCTGGGTGGCGGCGCACCCGCGCCAGTCGCGGCGGCTCGCTCACGGCCGGGGTGCCAGCCCGCCGCGCGCGGCTAGCTCCTCGCGCGCGGCGAGCCTCTCTTCGAGGCGGCGTTCCACCCCCGGCCAGTCCGGGGCCGTGACCGAGTAGCGGGCCGAGTCCCGCGGGGTGCCGTCGGTCGCCAGCCGGTGCGCCCGCAGGATGCCCTCGAACTGCGCGCCGATCCGCTCCATGGCCCGGCGCGAGCGCTCGTTGCGGGCGTCGGTGTGCAGGCACACCGACTGCACCTGCCAGGTTTCGAACGCGTGCCTGAGCATGAGCAGCTTGATCTCGGTGTTCGCCGCGGTGCCGATCGCCGCGGCGGTGAGCCAGGTGTACCCGATCTCGCACGTGTCCGGGCCGTCGCCGCGCAGGTAGCGGGGGTGGTCCGGCGGCCACGGCCACCACTCCAGGTCAAAGAACCTGGTGCAGCCGATGACACCGCCGTTGCCGCCCCAGACGACGGCGAACGGCACGGCCGTGCCCGTGTCCCGCTGGGCCAGCGCCGTCTCGATGTACCCCGCGGCCGCGGCCTGGCCCTGCGGCACCGGGCTCAGCCGGTAGAGCGAGGGATCCACGGCCGCCGCCTCGGCCAGGCCGGCCGCGTGCCGGCGTTGCAGCGGTTCGAGCCGGACATGCCGGCCGTCAAGCTCGGGGAGCGTGATCATCGCGGGGCCTCCCTGGGATCGGCGGCGGAGATTGACGAAGACTTACGTTACAGTACATAATTTCTTTATGCTGATACAATACCGGCCGCAGGGGCGGAACGCCAGCGAGATATCCCGCGACGTCGAGACCGCGCTGAGGGAGGGCCGCGTGGCGCCCGGCGTGACGCTGCCCCCGGTGCGGGCGCTGGCCGGCGAGCTGGGCCTGAGCCCGGTGACCGTGGCTGCCGCCTACCGCGAGCTGCGCGAGAAGGGGATCGCCCGGGGGAACGGGCGCGCCGGGACCCGGATCACCGGGGCGCCGCCCATCGGGCCCCGCCCGCCGATCGCGGTGCCGGCCGGAGTGCGCAACCTGCTCGCGGGCAGTCCCGATCCGGCGCTGCTGCCGGGCCTGCCCGCGGTAACGCCGCCGCGCCGGACCTACGGCGACCCCCCGGTCAACCCGCGCCTGGGCGGCCTGGCGGCCGAGCGCTTCCGGGCCGACGGCATCGACCCGCAGCACCTGGCCGTGGTGGGCGGGGCGCTCGACGGGGTGGAACGGGTGCTGCAGGCGTGGCTGCGGCCGGGTGATCGGGTGGCCGTCGAAGACCCCGGCTACTTCCCGGTGCTCGACCTGCTGACCGCGATGGACCTGGGCGCCGTGCCGATGGCGGTGGACGAGCTCGGCGTCCGGCCGGGCGCCCTGCGGGACGCGCTGGGCCGCGGCTGCCAGGCGGTGCTGTTCACCCCCCGGGCCCAGGCCCCCACCGGCGCGGCCTGGGACGCCGGGCGGGCGGGGGAGCTGAGCGCGCTGCTCGCGTCCCGGCCCGGCGTCGGCGTGGTCGAGGACGACCACGCGGGCCCGGTCTCCGGGACCCCGGCCCAGACCGTCACGGGCGGAGCCCAGCGGTGGGCGACCATCCGTTCTGTCTCCAAGTCCCTTGGCCCTGACCTCCGGCTGGCCGTGCTCGCGGGCGACGCCGTCACCGTCTCCCGGGTCGAGGGCCGGCAGGCGCTCGGCACCGGCTGGGTGAGCGGGCTGCTCCAGGAGATCGTGGCCGATCTGTGGCAGGACCGGGCCGTCGGCCGGCTGCTCGCCCGGGCCGCGGCCGAGTACACGCGCCGCCGCCGCCACCTGATCGACGGGCTGGCCGGCCGCGGCGTGCCGGCCACCGGGCGGTCCGGCCTCGCGGTCTGGGTGCCGGTGGCGGACGAGCCCGCCGCCGTCAGCGCGCTGCTGGAGCGCGGCTGGGCGGTGGCGCCCGGCGAGCGGTTCCGGACCGCCAGCCCGCCCGGGATCCGGATCGGCACCGGCACGCTGACCAGCCAGGAAGCCTCCCGGCTGGCGGCCGATATCGCCGAGTCCCTGGCCCGCAGGCCGCGCCGCGGCGACTAGCGAGCCAGGGCCGCGAGCCGGCCGGACCATGGCCGTGGCCCCTCACCCGGACCCGCAACGCCGGGCGAGGGGGCCACGGGGTCCGGTTACGGGGCGACCAGGCTGAAGGTTCCGCCCGCTACGGTGATGCCGTAGCCGTTACCGACCGGCGCGAAGCCGCCCGACGCGGTCGGGGTGATCTCGGGCCAGGATCACCGTGGCAGCACAAAGGGCCGCCCGGGCCCATGGCCCGGGCGGCCCCGTGGTCAGGCAGCGAGCCTGGTCAGGCGGCGACCGCCGACGGCAGCGTCGCGGGCTCGAGCGCCAGCTCAAGCACCTCACGCACGTCGGTGACCGGGTGGATCTCCAGCTGCTCCCGCACGCCCTCGGGCACGTCCTCGAGGTCGGGCTCGTTGCGCTTGGGGATCAGCACCGTGGTGATGCCGGCCCGGTGCGCGGCGAGCAGCTTCTGCTTCACCCCGCCGATCGGCAGCACCCGGCCGGTCAGCGAGACCTCGCCGGTCATCGCGACGTCGCTACGGACCAGCCGTCCGGACAGCAGCGACGCCAGCGCGGTGGTCATGGTGACCCCGGCGCTGGGGCCGTCCTTCGGCACCGCCCCGGCCGGCACGTGGATGTGCACGCCCCGGTCCTTCAGGACGCCGACCGGCAGTTCCAGCTCGGCGCCGTGCGAGCGAAGGTAGGACAGCGCGATCTGCGCGGACTCCTTCATCACGTCGCCCAGCTGGCCGGTCAGCGTGACTCCGGTGCTGCCGGTCTCCGGATCGGCCAGCGACGCCTCGATGAACAGCACGTCGCCGCCGGTTCCGGTGACCGCGAGCCCGGTCGCCACGCCCGGCACGGCGGTCCGCTCGGCCGACTCCGGGGTGTGCCGCGGGTGGCCGAGGTAGCCGTGCAGGTCGTCCGGGCTCACCGTGACCGGGAGCTCGGCCTCGCCGCTGGCGAGCCGCGCCGCGATCTTCCGCAGCACCCGGGCGATGCTCCGCTCCAGCGCGCGCACGCCCGCCTCGCGGGTGTACTCGGCCGCCAGCCGGCGCAGCGCCTCGTCGGTGAACGTCACGTCACCGGCGTCCAGGCCGGCCCGCTCCAGCTGTCGCGGCAGCAGGTGGCCCTGGGCGATCGTCACCTTCTCGGCCTCGGTGTAGCCGTCCAGCGCGATCGGCTCCATGCGGTCCATCAGCGGCTCGGGAATGGCCTCGGCCACGTTCGCGGTCGCGATGAACAGCACGTCGGACAGGTCCAGCTCCACCTCGAGGTAGTGGTCGCGGAACGTGTGGTTCTGCGCCGGGTCCAGCACCTCGAGCAGCGCCGCGGTCGGGTCGCCCCGGTAGTCCGCGCCGAGCTTGTCGACCTCGTCCAGCAGGATCACCGGGTTCATGGACCCGGCCTCCCGGATGGCCCGCACGATGCGACCGGGCAGCGCGCCGACGTAGGTGCGCCGGTGGCCGCGGATCTCGGCCTCGTCGCGGACGCCGCCGAGCGCCACGCGGGCGAACTTGCGGCCCATGGCCCGGGCCACCGACTCGCCCAGCGAGGTCTTGCCGACGCCGGGCGGGCCGGTCAGGGCCAGCACGGCGCCGCTGCGCCGCCCGCCGACCAGAGTCAGGCCCTTGTCGGCCCGGCGCTTGCGGACCGCCAGGTACTCGATGATCCGGTCCTTCACGTCGTCCAGCCCGGCGTGGTCCGCGTCAAGGATCGCGCGCGCCGCGCCGATGTCATAGGCGTCGTCGGTCCGGGTGTTCCACGGGATCTCGAGCACCGTGTCCAGCCAGGTGCGGATCCAGCCGACCTCCGGGGAGCTCTCCGAGGTGCGCTCGAGCTTCTCGGCTTCCTTCAGCGCCGCCTCGGCCACCTTCTCCGGCAGGTCCGCGGCCTCGATCCGGGCCCGGTAGTCCTCCTCCTCGGTGCCCGGCTTGCCGTCCAGCTCGGCCAGCTCCTTGCGGATGGCGGCCAGCTGCTGGCGGAGCAGGAACTCGCGCTGCTGCTTCTCCATGCCCTCGCGGACGTCGTTCTGGATGGTCTCGGCCACGTCCAGCTCGGCCAGCGCGTCGCGGGCCCAGCCGGTCAGCCGCTCCAGGCGCTGCTCCGGGTCGATGGTCTCCAGCAGCTGGGTCCGCTGCTCGAGGGTGAGGTAGGAGGCGTAGCCGGAGCTGTCGGCCAGCGCCGACGGGTCGGTCATGTTCTGCAGCGCGTCGATGACCTGCCACGCGCCGCGCTTCTGCAGGATCGACGTGGCGATGCCGCGGTACTCGCGGGCGAGCTCCTGAGCGCGCGCGCTTGCGGGCGGCTCGTCGACGACCGTGCCCTCGACCCACAGGGCCGCGCCCGGGCCGACGGTCCCGGTGCCGATCCGCACCCGGGACTGGCCGCGGATCACCGCGGCGAGCTCGCCGCTGGGCAGCCGGCCGGTCTGCTCGACGATGCCGAGCGTGCCGATCGAAGAGTACTTGCCGCCGATCCGGGGGACCAGCAGCACCTCGGGCTTGGAGTCCTTCGCGGCGCTGCTGTTGGGGTCGGTCGGTGCGGACGCCGACATCCGCGCCGCCTCAATCGCCGCGCGAACCTCGGCCCCAGAGATCTCGACCGGAACCACCATGGTCGGCAGCACGACGGTGTCGTCGAGCGGCAGGACCGGCAGAGAGAGGGTCTGGCTCATCAGGTCACTTCCCTGGTTAGCTGTTAGGTGATTACATACCTACAGCTCCTACAGCAGGAAACCGCCCGGTTTTGTTCCAGGTTTCGTTCGCGCTCAGCGGACGCGGGCCGTGGGCCCTGCTCAGGGGAACACGTTCTGGCCCGCCGGTATTCGGCCGGGCCGGTGAGCGGGGCCAGCTTGCTGCCGTCCCGTTACGGATCCGGGCTGGCGCCCGCGGCGAGGCGGCAAGGTCGTCAGGGATGCCGGCCTTCGAAGGCGGCCAGCCGGTCGGCGGGCGGCGCCGATTCGGCCACCTCGACCCTCGGCCCGAACGGCGCCTGCCCTTCCGGGCCGCGCATGGCATCGGGCAGCAGTGGGAGCGGACCGGGTCGGGGCAGCCGGGCGGGTCCCCGGCGCCAGGCCCCTGCGAGCCGCGCGACGGCTCGCCGTGGACGCCGCCTGCGGGCTGAGCCGATTCAGGCATGGAGAGCCTCCCCGTGGCCAGGGCCTGGCGGGCACGCTCCAGCGGAGCCAGGCCGAGATGAATGCAAGCCAGGTGCGCAGGCCGCCGCGACCAACTAGACAATGTCAAGATGCTGCCTGGATGTCAAGATGTACCGTGCCCTACCACCACGGCGACCTGCCCGCTGCGCTGCTGGACGCCGTGCAGAGCGCGGTCGCCGACGTCGGGGTGAGCGGCGTGTCGCTGCGCGACGTGGCGCGCCGCTCGGGCGTCTCGCACAGCGCGCCCGCCCACCACTTCGGCAGCAAGGCCGGGCTGCTGACGGCCTTCGCCACCGCCGGTTACCGTCTGCTCGCCGAGTCGGTCATCGCCGAGGTGGTGGCCCGTCATCCCGCTGACGGCCCGGCCGAGCTGGCCGCGATCGGCCGCGGCTACGTCCGGTTCGCGGTCGGGCACCCGGCGCATTTCGAGGTGATGTTCCGGCTGGACGTGCTGGACCCGGCCAACGCGGAGTTCATCGCCGCCAGCGAGGCCGCCTACGGGCTCCTCCTGGCGACCATCGAGCGCTGCCGGGCGGCTGGCCGCCTGCACGGCCGCCCGCCCGAACTGGTCGCGGTGAGCGCCTGGTCTCTGGTGCACGGCCTGTCCGCGCTGTGGATCAGCGGGCGGCTGTCGGAGCGCATCACCGAGCAGGACCCGGAGCGCCTCGCCGCGGCGGTCTCGGACCTGTTCGTCGAGGCGGTCCTGCCCGAGGACGCGACCCGGCCCGAGCACGGAACCCCGCGCTGAGCGCGCAACCCCGCGCTGAGCGCGACCCCGCCCCGAGCACGCCACCCCGCGCTGAGCGCGACCCCGCCCCGAGCACGCCACCCCGCGCTGAGCGCGACCCCGCCCCGAGCACGCAACCCCGCGCTGAGCGCGACCCCGCCCCGAGCACGCAACCCCGCGCTGAGCCTGCGTGACCTGCCCCGGCGACCTAGTTCGAGAAGTCTTGGGTCATCCAGACGGTGCCGGAGCTGTCTACCGACACGGCGATGCCGATGTGGTGGAAGGAACTGCTGAGGATGTTGAGGCGATGACCGTCGTCCGGCGGCTTCTCGTTCAGCATGTCCTGGGTAAGGTCCACCGCCATCTGCGCGATGGCTGCGGACGTGTCGGCGACCGGGCCGCCTTCGCCGATGTTCTCCCCGGCCGATGTCCAGACCACCCCGGCGTCGGTCTCGCGGGTGCCGAGCGGCGGCTCGCCCGGGCACTGGTGAGAGAGTCCGCAGCCGGCCGCCATCCGCGCGTTGTGCGCGGCCGCGCTGCTGTCGAGGCCCGCGCTGAGCGAGTAGGAGGGAAGGCCGGCTTGAGCCCGCGCCTGGTTGATCAGCGCCAGCACCTGGTCGGCCGCTGCGGACCGCTGGCCGGGCGGCGCCGTACTCGTCGGCGCGCTGGGACTCGGTGCGACCGTGGCGGGCGGTCGGGCCGGGCGGCGGTGGTGCCGGGCCGGGCGCGGCGGGTCAGCCGGCCGCGACGCGGTCGGCGCGCTCGTGGTGCGCGCCGCCGGGCTGGCCGGGCCCGGCGCGGAGCTGTCCGGTGTGCGGGCGGCCTGCGTGCGCCCAGCCCCCAGGAACCCCGCGCTCCCGGACAGGTAGACAGCCGCGAGGACGGCCACGGGGACCAGCAGCACGCCGCACCACACGGCGAGCCTTCGGTGCCGCTGCGCCGCCCGGTGCTGCGCCGGCGGACGCCCCGGCATCAGACCACCTCACCTCGCGGGATTCAGTGATCCATTAAAGACCGTCCGGCCCGCGCGGGCGGCGGCAACGCGGACAACCGGGAATCCCCGACGGTTCCGCTGCCGGCGCCGTCGGACTGGCATCGGCCAGCCGCTCAGTGGATCGCTCCGCCGCGAGCACTCAAATTTGAGCACTCCTGATTTACTAGCCTCATGAACCCCACCCGCCTGTTCGTGCTGGGCGCGCTGGCCCGCCACGGGCCGATGTACGGGCATCAGATCCGGCGGGACGCGCGCATCGACTGCACCGAGCTGTGGTCCGAGGTGAAGCCCGGGTCGCTGTACGCGGCGCTGCACCGGCTGCAGGCCGAGGGCCTGATCGAGCCCGTGCGCACCGAGCAGCAGGGCAACCTGCCCGCCCGCACGGTCTACGCCATCACCGCCGAGGGCCGCAGGGAACTGCGGGCCCTGCGCGCCGAGGCGCTCCGCGAGGTGGCGCTGCGCCCCGACCCGGTGGACCTGGCCCTGGCCGTGAGCGCGGACCTCGACGAGGAAACGCTGCGCGGGTTCTTCGCCAGCCGCCGCGAGGCGCTGTCCGGCCGGGCGGCCTTCTTCGAGCGCCAGCGCGGCGAGCCGGACCAGTCGCCCGCCGACGGTCTGATCATCGAGCACCTCATGGCCAGGATCGAGACCGAGCTGCGCTGGCACGACATGGTGCTGGACCAGGTCGGCAAGCTCGGCGCGGGCCGCGAGCCCGGAGACCGCCTGATGACCATCAGGGAGTTGCGGCTGCTCGGCGATCCAGTGCTGCGCACCGAGTGCGACCCGGTGACCCGCTTCGACGACGCGCTCGGCCGGCTCGTGGACGACCTGCTGGAGAACGTCCTGCTGCCGGGGCGGGCCGGGCTGGCCGCCCCGCAGATCGGCGTGAGCCTTGCCGCCTTCTCCTACAACGTCGACGGCCAGCTCGGCTACGTGATCAACCCCGTCGTGACCGAGACCTCCGGCGAGTACGACGCCCCCGAGGGCTGCCTGTCCATCCCCGGCATCACCGCGGACACCCTGCGCGCGGCGCGGACCGTCGTCACCGGGGTCGACCGCCGTGGCGACCCGGTCACGGTCGTCGGCGAGGGCGAGCTGTCCCGTGCCTTGCAGCACGAGACCGATCACCTGCGCGGCATCCTGTTCATCGACCGGCTCACCGGCGAGTTCCGCAAGGAGGTACTCGGCCAGCTCCGCCGGGCGGCGCGGCCGGTCAGCGGCGCGAGCGGGATAAGGGTCACCGGGGGAGCAGGACGAGCTTGCCGGTGATGCGCCGGGCGGCGAGGTCCTCGTGCGCGCGGGCGGCCTGATCGAGAGGGTACCGGCCGCCGATGCGCACCGTCAGCGTCCCTTGCTCGACCCAGCGGAACAGGTCGTCGGCGCGGGACAGCAGCTCCTCGCGGGTCGCGATGTAGTGGACCAGCGTCGGCCGGGTGAGGAACAGCGACCCGCCCGCGGCCAGGCGCTGCGGGTCCAGGGGCGGGACCGGCCCGCTCGCCGCGCCGTACAGCACCATGTACCCGCGGCGCCGCAGCGCGGCCAGGCTGTCGTCAAAGGTCGCCTGCCCGATCCCGTCGTAGACCACCGCGGCGCCCTCGCCGCCGGTCACCTCGCGGGCCACGGCCCCGAAGTCGTCATAGCCGGCGACATGATCGGCTCCCGCGCCCTCGGCGAGCTCCGCCTTCTGCGGCGTCGAGGTCGTCGCGATCACCACGCCGCCGCGCATCTTGACCGCGCGAGGTCGTCGGCCGGCTCGCCGGGCTCGCGACCGGGCCGGCCGCCGGGCGGGTGCCGGACATGAGCGGTCGCGAGGTCCGTGACGCCGCCGACCTCGCCCGCACCTACCTGGAAGCCCGCGGGCGGCACCGCCCGGTCCGGCCGGTCCGCCTCCCCGGGGCCGCCTTCGCCGGATACCGCCGCGGCGGCCACCTGGCGGCCGATCAGGCGACGGGCCGGGTCACCTTCGCGGAATTCCTCGCCGAGCGGTCCGGGAAGGCATGATCACGGCCGGCTGGCCCGCGGGGGCCGAGCAGCCGCCAACCCGGCCGGGCATCGGCAGGATCAACGATCCCCGCAGGCGGAGCCAGGCGCAGAGCGGCCGCTGTCCGGGTCATGGCCGAGTGGGCACTATACAAGCGGTAGATCGGCGAATGCTCTAAAGTAGCTCGGTGCCTGCTGTGAAAGTGAGCCGTGGATACCGCTGAACTCCAGCTGCTGACCTCGCTGGAAGACCACCACTGGTGGTACCGGGAGCGCCGCGCCATACTCCGCCGGGAGTTGCGACGGCTGCCCGGTCCTGGCCGGGCGCTGGACATCGGCGCCGCGGGCGGCGGCAACACCCGGGTTCTCGAGGCGCACGGCTGGCAGGCGATCGCGCTCGAGTACTCGGACTCCGCGGCCGACGTCGCGCTCTCCAGGGGCATCCGGGTCATCCGGGCCGATGCCAGGGAGCTTCCGGTGCGCTCGGGGACCTGTGGCCTGGTGACCGCCCTCGACGTGCTCGAGCACATCGACGAGGACTACCTGGCGGCCGCCGAGATCGTCAGGGTCCTCCAGCCGGGCGGGACAGCCCTGATCGCGGTGCCGTGCGACATGGCTCTGTGGTCTGCGCACGACGACGCGGTCGGGCACCTGCGCCGGTACACCCGGTCCGAGCTGGCCGGCCTCGTCCAGAAAGCCGGCCTGACCGTGGAAAAGATGTGGAGCTGGAACGTCCTGCTCCGTCCGGCCGTCGCCATGCGGCGGAAGGGTTCCACCGGCAGTGACCTCGGGGAGGTTCCCCCCGTGGCCAACGGGCTGCTGACCGCTGTTGTCCTCGCGGAGCGCTACCTGCCCGTCAAGTCCTGGCCGGGCGTCTCGCTGATACTGCGCGCCCGCCGCCTCTTACCGCGTGACAGCGCTCTCAGCTAGGTTGCGTTAGCCTTGCTCGTTACCCCCGCACGCCAGGGGGCAGCCATGGAGAAGGCGCGCACCGGTTGGCTGGTGCGCGGACGTCGTTAGGGTCGTGTGGCACGGGATACCTCATGGACGCGCTGAAGTACTCCATCGTTGTGCCGGTATACAACGAGGAAGAGTCCATCACGGAGCTGGTCGGACGGCTGCGCGAGATCATGGACAAGCTTGACGGCCCCGCCGAGGCCGTGCTGGTCGACGACGGCAGCAAGGACTCCAGCTACCAATTCATGCTGGAAGCCCACGACCTGGACCCGCGATTCAAGGTGATCCAGCTTTCCCGCAATTTCGGGCACCAGGTCGCCATCACGGCCGGAATGGACAACGCGTCGGGCCAGGCGGTCGTGGTGATGGACGCCGACCTCCAGGACCCGCCGCACGTCATACTCGAGATGGCCGCTAAGTGGCAGGAGGGATACGAGGTCGTCTACGCCGTCAGGCAGCGCCGGGCGGGCGAGACCAAATTCAAGACCGCGACCGCGGCCGCCTTCTACAGCCTGTTCAGCCGCGTGACCAGCATCGAGCAGACGGTGGATGTCGGTGACTTCCGGCTGGTGGACCGGAAGGCGCTCGACGCGTTCCTCAGCATGCGGGAGCACAACAGGTACGTCCGCGGGATGTTCTCGTGGATCGGTTTCCGGCAGGCGGCCGTGCCCTACGACCGGGAGCCGCGGCACGCGGGCAGCAGTAAGTATCCGTTGCGCAAGATGATCAAGTTTGCCGCCGACGCTTTCGTGGGGTTCTCCACGGCACCCTTGCGGATCGCGCTGGTCGGGGGCTTCATCATCGCGGTGCTGGCGGTCGTGTACGGGCTGGTGGCGATAGCGTTGAAGCTAGCCGGGCTGCCCTACGTGCCCGGCTACGCCTCTTTGCTGGTGACGGTCGCATTCCTGAGCGGTGTGCAGCTGATGGTGATGGGCATGGTCGGCCAGTACGTGGCCCGGGTGTACGACGAGACCAGGGCGCGGCCCCTCTATCTCGTGCGCGAGGCGCGCGGCCTTGACACCTGGGCAGGCTTCGCCGGGCCGGACTCCAGGGCGGATGGCCTTCGGGGGCCGGCCGCGCCCGGCCCGGGCCGTCCGCCGCGGCCGATGCCATGACGACGAGCGAGGCGGATAAGCCTGGTCCGGGCGTGAGCCGCACCGCCACCGTGTCGAGGATCGTCGGCCCGAGACCGTTCGCCCTGCCCGGCCGGGTCCCCCGGCCGGCTCTCCAGGGACTACTGGCGCTGGTGGCCTACCTGGCGATCTTCATTATCGCCTACGCGTTTCCGCTGCTCCGTCACCCCGGCTGCCCCAGGTCGGGCAGGGTCAAGTGGACCCGAATTTCTACGTCTGGAGCCTGCGCTGGTGGACTTACGCCATATCGCACGGGCTGAACCCCCTGTACTCCCGCCAGATCGGGGCACCGGTCGGTTTCAGCCTGGCCTGGACGACTACTGCCCCGGCGTTGGCCGTGGTCCTGTTCCCGATCACGGCGGCGTTCGGCCCGATAACCTCGCTGAACCTGACGTTGCTGCTCGCGGCGCCGGTGTCGGCCTGGGCCACCTTCATTGTGGCCCGGCGGCTGACCGGCCGGTTCTGGCCCGCGCTGCTCGCCGGGACCATTTACGGCTTCTCGCCCTACGAGGTTGGTCACACCGGCGTAGGCCAGGCGAATCTGGCCGTCATCATGCTGTTTCCGCTCGTGGTGTACCTGGCGCTGCTGTGGTGGGACGGGAAACTGGGCCGTCTCGCCTTTATCGGCCTGATGGCGGCCGCCATGACCGCCGAGTTTTACATCTTCAATGAGGCGTTCGCCGAGATGACGCTGCTGGCGGCGGTCGGCCTGCTGATCGGCTTCGCGGTGGCCAGGCCCGCATGCCGGCCCACCGTGGCCAGGCTGGCCCGGCTGGTGGCTGTCGCCTGGGTGATAGCGGTCGTGCTGGCCTCGCCGTATCTGGTCTACGCGCTGAAGCACCCCTCCGCTGGATTCACCAAGGCGCTCCCGGCGAACTCGCTGCACCTCAAGGCCCTGGTCATTCCCGAATCGGGAATCCCGCTGCTGCTGATCGTGCTGGCGCTGGCCGTGCTCACCTGGTCGAGCAGACTCACCCGGCTCCTAGTCATCCTGTTCGTGTTCATCGTCGTACTTGCTCTCGGCCCGCACCTGGTCATCGGGGCCACGCAACTCGGCCCGCTGCCGTGGGCACGGCTGTGGTCCCTGCCGCTGGTACGCAGCGCCGAGCCGGTACGGCTCATGCTCTTCGGCTACCTCGTGCTCGCGATCATCCTGGCCGTATGGCTCGCGATACCCACCAAGAGCAGGCTGCTGCGGGCAGCGCAGTGGATCCTGGGCCTGGCCGCCGCCGCGGCCATCATCGCGTACATACCGGAGGCCTCACACGGGAACGTCATCCCGGCCGGTAACCCGTCGGCGGCCGCGCGGCCCGCCGTGGCCCTGCCGACGTTCATCAGTGGCGGCCTCTACCGTGATTATCTGCGCCCGCACGAGATCGTGGTGGTGGTGTCGGACCGCGGGAACGCCGGGATGCTCTTCCAGGCAGACACGAACTTCTACTTCCGGATCGCCGGAGGCTTCATCAATGCGGCGCTGAGCGACACAACGGCCCTGCCCGCGCCGGTCGCGCGGCTCAGTGACCCCACCCCGGCGAAGGAGCGGCAGTTCCGGGCGTACGTCCATCGCAGCGGGGTGGGGGCGATAATCGTCGAGCGGGCCTGGGCAGCGCCCTGGATGCAGATCTTCAGCCGGATGGGCCTGCACGGCACGCCGGTAGGCGGCGTGATCGTCTACCGGACCGCTTAGCCAGGTCGGAGTAGAGTCAGGCCGTCAGATCCCGCACCGGCGCAGAAGGAGCCATGGCCAAACGATGGAGTGATCTCAGCCCCGGCACCCGCAAGGCTATAATCGTGGTCGGTAGCCGAGGCCGCGCTCAAGGCAGCGGCTGCCATTGACATCAAGCGCCGGCCGGCCGACCAGATCCGGGGCCCGAAGTGGGCCTGGGCCGCGGGCCTGGTCATCAACTCCGCCGGAGTCATACCGATCTCGTACTTCGTGTTCGGGCGCCGTCCTGCCTAGGTTTCAGGCGAAGGCTGCGGCCACCGGGGCCAGGCGCAGCACGTCGTCGGGGTGAGCCAGGTCGGGCAGCGAGACGAACACCGTCGTGACGCCGCGCTCGGCCAGCAGGCGGTAGCGGCCGATGTGGTCGGCGGACGTTCCGGCGTGGTGCCGTCGCGCGAAGGCCGCCGCGCTCGTCCGGCCGCGCAACTGCTCCACCAGCGACGCCGCGTGGTCGCGGTCCCGGCCGATGACCGGTACGTCCAGCACCGTGATCTCCACCTCCGCAGGGTCACGCCCGGCCTGCAGGCAGTGCTCGCGCAAGACGGCCAGCTTGTGCTCCAGTTCGCCGAGGCCGGAGGGCAGGTTGCAGCCGTCGCCGAGCCGTGCCGCGATGCGCAGCGTGCGTTTCTCCCCGGACCCGCCGACGATGACCGGGATCGGTGACACCGGGCGCGGGTAACACGTCGTCTCGGGCAGCGACACCCGCTCGCCCTGGTAGGCCTTGGTACCCGGCTGCCAGAGCGCGCGCAGCGTCTCGATGGCCGCCTCCAGCCGGTCGAGCCGGTCCGGCGCGGGCGGGAACGGCAGGCCGAAGGCCGCGTGCTCGCGGGCCCACCAGCCCGCGCCGATGCCGCAGAACGCCCGGCCCCCGCTGAGCGCGTCCAGGGTGGCCACGGTCTTGGCCAGGATCCCGGGCGCGCGGAACGTCACCGGCGTGACCAGCGTGCCGAGGCGCAGGTCCGGCTGCAGGCCCGCCAGCATCCCCAGCGTCACCCACGGCTCGGGGATCGGCTCCCAGGCGCGGCCGACCTGGGGGATCTGGATGAGATGATCCATCAGCGCGATGCCCTGCAGGCCCGCGTCGGCCGCGTTGCGGGCCACCGCCGCCAGCCAGCCGGCCCGGCCGGGTCGGTGTCCCAGCCGAACCGGGAGAGCTGCAGCACGAATCTCAGCCGGACCGGGCGCCGCCGCTGCTTGCGGGCGGCGCTGCGGGCGCCGGGCGTGTGCGACGGCTCCAGGTGGGCGGAGGGCTCGGGATCAGCGGGATCACCGGGGTGAGCGGAATCGGCCGGCCCGGCCGCCAGGATCAGGTCCCAGCCCTCGGCCGGGATATCGGCGACCGCGGTCCGCATCCGCCGCAACTGCCCGTCGAGCACGGCGGCGGGCACGGCCTGGTCACGGGCACGGTTGCGGCGGCGGCACTCGGCCGGGTCGGTGTCGAAGACCACGGCGACGCTGGCCAGCCCGTGCCGCCGGGCGAGGTCCAGGTAGCCGCGGCGCCGGGCCGGGTCGAGGGCCAGGGTGTCGATGACCGTGGTCAGGCCCCGGCGCACCCGGGCGGCCACGATCTGGTCGAGCAGCGTGAAGGCGTCGGCCGACGCCTCCAGGTCGTGCTCGCCGCTGCCGACCACGGCGCGCAACTGGTCGGAGGAGACCACCTCCTGCGGGCGGTACCGGGCCGCGGCCCAGGCCGACTTGCCAGACCCCGCGGGCCCGACCAGCACCACCAGCGCGGGATCGGGGACGGCCGCGCCCGGCTCGGGCAGCGTGGGTTCCTTCACGCTCACCAGCGTGACAGACGGTTAGCTGCCTGCGTACCCGCCGCGTGCCACCTCGCTGGCCTGCCCGCGGTGCCCTTTACGCTTACGCCCATGACCGAACCTTCACCCGCCGGGTTTCCCATCACGACCGGCTTCGAGCTGCCCGGCATGACGGTCGAGCGGGACCTCGGGGTCACCTTCGGCCTGGTCGTACGCAGCATGGGGTTCGCCAGGTCCGTGAGCGCGGGCTTCAAGGCGCTGCGCCAGGGCGAGGTGAGTCAGTACACCGAGCTGCTCGAGGACAGCCGCAGGCACGCGATCGACCGGATGATCGACAACGCCCGGCTGCTGGGCGCCAACGCGGTCGTCGCGATGCGGTTCGACTCCTCCGAGATGGGCCAGCAGCTCACGGAGATCGTCGCCTACGGCACGGCCGTCGTGGCGCGGCCCACCGGGTAGCCATGACCGCGACGCCTCCGGACGGCCCGGCGTCTCCGGGCGGTCCGGCCCCCGCAGGCAGAGCGCGGTCGCTGGCCCGCGACGCCGACCGGGAGCGCCTGGTCGCCCGGCTCGGCGAGCACTACGCGCGCGGCGAGCTCGAGCTCGATGAGCTGGAACGCAGGGTGGGCGTCGTGCTGAGCGCGACGTACGTGGACGAGGCGGCCGCGGTGGTGTCCGACCTGCCGCAACTCGCCGGGCCGGCCGTGGCCGGTGCCGCCAGGCCCCGGCTTCGGCGCGGCCATGCCCAGGCCGCCACCCCCGGCGCCGGGTGGGTGCCGACCGACGAGCGGTTCCGCGACCCCACCACCCGGGCGATCATGCGGGTCTGGGTCGACCCGGCCGACGACAGCCGCCACTACGTTCCCGAGGCCGAGCAGTAGCAGCGGGCGGATCACATGGCCCGCTCGTCGATGAGCGGAAGCAGGTAGTTGGGCTCGCCGCCGCGGCACACCATGATCCGCCCGGCCAGGGTGTCGTCGGCGAGGAATTCCATCGTCGCGGCGGCTATGTCAGCGAG
>CAWCGJ010000015.1:0-269319 GCA_963795055.1 uncultured Actinomycetota bacterium | reverse complement strand
TTGCCTGCTGACAGGCGTGATTCGTGCTCGACGAGCTCGGCGAGTGCCTCGATCGCGGTTCTGAAGGAGTCGATGCGGCGCGCGGCTCGGCTCACGACCAGGCCGCCCTCGAATACGGACATGACCAGGTCGGCTAGGTCGGGAGCGCGCCCAGGCGTGATGCCTCGGATTTCGAACTGGCGTGCCAGCGCGTGGCGCCACCGCTCGAAGACCTTCTCGAACTCGCTGCTGAGTTCCTCGCTCTGGGGGGCTAGCTCCAGCACCATGGTGGCGATGGCGCATCCGCTGCGGTAGCCCGAGCCTTCCAGCCGGGCCGCCACCATGTCGCCGAGCGCGCGCACGAACGATCCGGGATCGTCGCAGCGGGCTGCTGCTGCTTCCACCATCTGCTCGATTTCGTCGCCGGCCAACGCGATGGCCTCGCGGGCTAGTTCCTGCTTGCCGCCGGGGAAGTGGAAGTAGATTGAACCGCGCGGTGCGCCGCTGGCCTGGATCACGTCGGAAAATGCGGTCGCGTGGTAGCCGCGCTGCCGGAACAGCTGAGCCGCGGCGTGGATCATCCTGGAGCGGCTGTCGGAGCGGCGGGGCATGATCTCATCGTACCTGTTGACTAAGTCTGTCGCACGTCATAGTTTGCCCATAGGTCGCACATCATACTTGGCAAATTATCTAGGCCGTCTCCGATAACCCGTGTGCCCGGAGAGGAACTGTCATGTGGCGGGGCTCGCTTGAAACGTGGCAGGCAGAGCAGGGTCGGCAGGATGCGTGAGCTAGCCACGCGCGAAGTGGTCCGGCGCGAGCTTGGACCTTCCCGGGTCCGACTTGACGGGCCGCGCAACATCGCAGTTGGCCCCGGGGCGCTGCGGGGCGGCACGGCGTCCGCAGACGAGCCCGGAACCCCTGATGTTCCTGCCGCTCCTGCCGTCAGAAGCGGAGTGGTGTTGCGCTGTGCGTTGTTCGGGCGGCTGGCCGGAGCGGAACGGGTCGTCCAGATGTCGGCGCCGGCCGGGAGCGGGAAGACGGTGCTGGTCCGGTCGTGGATCGCCGAGGCTGGCCTGGCCCGGCACATCGGGTGGGTACCGGTGGACCGCGAGGTGCGTCACCCGCGAAGGTTCTGGATCGCGGTAGCCGACGCGCTACGAGGCACGGCGGCCGGATCGGCGCTGGTACGGCCGCTGACCCCGGCGCCGGATCTCGACGGCTGGGCGGTGGTGGAGCGGCTGCTCGAGGACCTGGCTCCGCTGCAAGACCGGCTGTGGCTGCTGATCGACGACGCGCATTTGCTGGACCCAGCTGAGGTGCTGCCCCAGCTGGAGCTGTTGTTGCTGCGTGCGCCGCAGAACCTACGGTTCGTCCTTGCGACCCGGCATGATCTGCGGCTGGGGCTGCACCGGCTGCGGCTGGAGGGGGAGCTGACCGAGATCCGTGCGGCCGATCTGCGGTTCAGCGTGGCCGAGGCGCGGGCGCTGTTCGCTGCGGCCGGGTTGGACCTGCCGGCTGACGCGCTGGCCCTGTTGCACGGACGGACCGAAGGCTGGGCAGCCGGGCTGCGGCTGGCCGCGCTGTCGCTGGCCGGGCACCCGGACCCGCAGCGATTCGCCGCGGAGTTCTCCGGCACCGAGCGGACGGTCGCCGAGTACCTGGTGGCCGAGGTGCTGGACCGGCAGAGTGAGGAGGTGCGGCGGCTGCTGTTGCGCACGTCCGTGCTGGACCGGGTGTCCGGGCCGCTGGCGGACACGCTGACCGGCAGGTCGGGCGGGGAACGGATCTTGCAGGATCTAGAGCAAGCCGGCGCGTTCGTGGTCTCGCTGGACGCACACAGGTCGTGGTTCCGCTACCACCGGCTTTTCGCGGACATGCTGCAGCTGGAGTTGCGCCGCACTGAGCCGGGCGAGCGGGCCGCGCTGCACGGCGCTGCCGCCGGATGGCTGGCCGACCACGGGTACCCGGTGGAGGCGGTCCGCCAAGCCCAGACCGCCGAGGACTGGGAGCTGGGCACCCGGCTGCTGTCGGACAACTGGCTCGATCTTTACCTCAGCGGGCGAGGCGCCACCTTGGCCGAGCTGCTGGCCGGGTTTCCCTCCCGGGTCGTCGCGGCCAGCCCGGAGCTCACCGCCGTGCAGGTGGCCGGCGATCTGCTCCGGGGATCGGTGGAGAATGCCGGACGCCACCTGGCCCAGGCCATCGCCGGGCTAGCGGCGGTACCCGCGGACCGCCGCAGACGCGTGCAGATCATGCTTGCGGTGCTACGGCTCTTCCTGGCCCGGCGGCTCGTCGACTTCCGGGTGGTGGCCGAGGAGGCGCAGCGGCTGCTCGCCCTCACGGAGGCTGCCGACGCCGCGCAGCTCGGGCTGGGCGAGGATCTGCGCGCTGCGGCGTTGATCAGCCTTGGTATTGCCGAGATGTGGGCCCTTAAGTTCGAGGATGGGGATCGCCATCTGCGCCACGGCGTGGCCCTGGCGCGCCAGATCGGGCGGCCGTACCTGGAGCTCACCGGCCTGGCCCACGGGGCACACGCGATGCTGCTGTTCCGGCCCGATGCGTCACAAGCGGAGCAGAGCTGGCAGGCGATCGAGCTGGCAGAACGGCACGGCTGGGGCGAGGAACCGCTCGCCGGGATGGCCTACGCCCAGGTCGGCTTCGTGCTGCTCTACCATGGTCGGCTGGATGATTCAGAGCCGTGGCTGGAGCGCGCCGAGCGCACCCTGCGCACCGAGGTGGAACCTGCTGCCGGGATGAGCCTGCGTCATGCTCGCGCCCTGCTGGAGCTGGCCCGGGGCCGACCTCAGGAGGCGCTGGCGGCGTCCGACGACGCCGAGAAGCTGGCCGCGACCCTGGCCGGCCCGCACACCTTCGTGACATGGATGCGATCACGCAAGCTGCATACGCTGGTACGGCTGGGCCAGACCGGCCGCGCCGAGCAGGCTCTCGCCGAGCTGGGCGAGGACGAGCGGGCCGGCGCGGAGACGCGCACCGCAGAGGCGGCGCTGCGACTGGCCACCGGCGACCCGCAGGGCGCTGCTGCTGCGCTCGCACCGGCGCTGGACGGCTCGATCCACGGGATCCGCCCGATGCGGATGGTCACGGCGCTGCTGCTGGAGGCCCGGGCCCGCGACGTGCTGGGTGACCAGGACACCACCGGACGCGTCCTGGAGCAGGCGCTGGATATCACCGAGTCCAACGGCATACTCCTGCCGTTCCTGCTGGATCCCGCCCCGGCACTACTCGAGCGCCATCGCCGGTACCGCACCGCTCACCCCGCCCTCATCTCTCAGATCCTGGACTTGCTGCCGACGCCAGCCAGGCCCGCGCGGCCGCCGGATGGCCAGACGGGCTGGGCCCACGGCCGCGGCCTAACCGAACAGCTCACCGACAGCGAGACCCGCGTCCTGCGCTACCTGCCGACCCACCTTACGGTTCACGAGATCGCCAACGAGATGTTCCTCTCGGTGAACACCGTCAACACCCACAAGCGCCATCTGTTCGCCAAGCTCGGCGTCCACAGCCGACACGAGGCTGTGGGCCGCGCCCGCGGCCTGGGCCTGCTCGTGCCCTCCGCACGAAGGGCTACGGCGTAGATCGAAAGAACTAGCTAACGCCGACCCGCGAAGCCGGCGTCACGGCATCACGCCGGACGAGCGGGGTCGGCCGCGGCTTGTGCAGTTGGTACTCCACCAGGTGCCTGGGACGCCGTGCCCTTCTGAACGAGCGGCCCGGGGCGGAGCAGGGTGCCGGCGATGATAGCGCCGGCGGCGAAGATGCCGGCGGTCCACCAGAACGCGGTGTCGTAGCCGTGGGCCAGCGCCAGCCCGGTCAGGCCCTGGCGGCCGATGAGCCGGGCCTGCGCGAGGTGCGCGGTGAGGTAGGAGGTGACGGCGGCGGTGAAGATGGTGTTCAGCAGCGAGGTGCCGACCGAGGCGCCGAGCTGCTGGCCGACGGTGACGGTGGCGGAGGCGACGCCGGCGTCTTGGGGGGCCACGCCGAAGGTGCCGGTGTTGATCACCGGCGCGATCACCATGCCCAGGCCGATCGAGGCCAGGATGATCGGGCCGAGCACGCCGGTGGCATAGCTGGTGTGCGGGCCCAGCTGGGCCAGCCAGGCCGCCCCGCCCGCGGCGGCCAGCAAGCCGGACGCGACCAGCGGCCTGGGCCCGGTCCTGGGCATCAGCACGATCGTGGACAGGTTGGACGCGAGGATGAGGCCGCCGCTGATCGGCAGGAACGCCACGCCGGTCACCAGGGGCGAGTACCCGAGCGTCTGCTGCAGGTAGTAGGTCAGGAACAAGAAGATCCCGAACAGCCCGGCCGAGGCGATAAACATCGAGGCGTAGGCGCCGCCGCGGTTGCGGTCCAGTACCACGCGGGGCGGCAGCAGCGGGTGCGCCGCCCGGCCCTGCCAGGCCGCGAACCCTGCGCCAAGCGCCACGCCGGCGGCCAGGAACCCGTAGGTGGACGGCGTGGCCCAGTGGTGCGCGGCCGCGTTGGAGAAGCCGTAGACCAGGCAGAACACCGCGCCGCAGACCAGGACCACGCCCGGGATGTCCAGCCTGGGCTTAACCGGGGACGGCTGGCGCTTCAGCAGCAGCGTTCCCCCCGCAAAGGCCACCGCGGCGAAGATCAGGTTCACGTACAGGCACCACCGCCAGGACAGGTACTGGGTCAGCGCGCCGCCGAGCAGCAGCCCGATCGCTCCGCCGGCCCCGGCGATCGCGCCGTAGACGGCGAACGCCTTGCCGCGGTCTTTTTGCTCGGTGAAGGTGGTGGTCAGCAGCGACAGCGCTGAGGGGACCAGCAGCGCGGCGAACGCGCCCTGGCAGGCCCGCGCGGTGATCAGCATGGCGAAGTTGACCGAGGCCCCGCCGATCGCCGACACGCCGGCGAACCCGGCCAGCCCGGCCAGGAACGTGACCTTGCGGCCGAGCAGGTCGGCCAGCCTGCCGCCGAGCAGCAGCAGGCTGCCGAACGACAGGGTGTAGGCGGTGACCACCCACTGCCGGTCTACGGTGGTGAAGTGCAGCGCGCGCTGCGCCGACGGCAGCGCGATGTTCATCACCGTGAGGTCCAGCACCACCATCAGCTGAGCCAGGCCGATCACGCCCAAGATCAGCCAGCGCCGTCGGCCTAGGCCGCTGCTAATGGAGCCGGGATTAGACATGAGAATCACCACTTTGTTCTGCTGCTATTGCTGTCGGCGCATCTCCTCCAGCGCCGATTCGCAGGTACAGAGCCATGCTGACGTACCGCAAGGTGAACGGACATCACCTGTTATCTGTGATTGAGTCCGCCCCCGGAGCGGCGAACTCACTTGCCACTTCCTCTCGGCAGGCCGCAGGGCACGCCGCTCGCCCTCGGCGGTACCTCCCTCACACTCCCGGTGTGATCCCGTAGCCCATCGGCAGGCCAGCTACGCACTGTCAACGAGGCATATCACCCAGATTCGGTGACGTCCTGTCACCTGCCTGGCGGGAAGCCTGGGGCGCGTCGCGAAGATTCGCACGGCCGAATGGAGGACAACCCATGACTACTGCAATCATCGGCGTGGGGAACGTCGGCGGGGCGCTCGCCCGGCATCTGGTCCGCGGCGGTGAACCGGTCGTGCTGGCGGCGCGGGACGAGTCGGCCGCGGCCGCGCTCGCAGGCGAGCTGGGCTCCCTGGCCAGCGCGGCCAGCGTGCCAAAGGCGATCGAGGCCGCGGATGTGGTCGTGCTCGCGCTGTGGTGGGACGCGCAGAAGCAGGTCATCACCGATTACGGCGACCTGATGGACGGCAAGGTCGTGGCCGACCCGTCGAATCCGCTCGGCTTCAGCGCCGACGGCACATTCTTCCGGACCCTCCCGGAAGGCCAGTCCCAGGGCTCGCTGGTGGCGGCGATGCTGCCCGCCGGCGCCCACTACGTCAAGGCGTTCGGCACGCTCACCGCCGACTCGCTCGCCAGCGGCGCCAACCGGGCTCCTCGCCGGGTGGTGCTGTTCTACGCCACCGACGACGACCGCGCCGCCGCGGCGGCCGAACGCCTCATCACCGTCTCCGGGTTCGACCCGGTCAAGGCCGGCGGCATGAGCGCAGCAGTGCGGATCGAGATGCCCGGCGGCGACCTGCACCAGGGCGGCGGGCTCGGCGGCAAGCTCCTCGACGCCGACCAGGCACGCGCCGCCGTCGCGGGCGCATGATGCCGTGACATCACCAGCCTCCGGCGCCGCCGCAGGCAGACCTGCGCCCCGGTACGACCACCGCACCGTAAGGAGAGGAACCCATGACGGAGACCGAGTTCCGGCTAACCGTGAACGGCGCCGAGCGCAGCGTGACCTGCGAGCCGGACACGCCGTTGCTCGACGTGCTACGCCATGACCTGGGCTTGACCGGGCCGAAGTTCGGCTGCGGGATGGGGCTGTGCGGCGCGTGCATGGTGCTCATCGAGGGCCAGGCGCGCTCGTCCTGTGACCTGCCGGTATCGGCGGTCGGCGGACCGGTGATCACCGTGGAGGGGCTGCCGGCCGACGGCCGGCTCCATCCGGTCCAGCAGGCGTTCATCGACGAGCAGGCCGCCCAGTGCGGCTACTGCACCTCCGGCATGGTGATTTCCGCGGCCGGCTTGCTGCGCGACCGTCCCGCCCCGACCGAGCAGGAGGCGCGGGAGGCTCTGGACGGCAATCTGTGCCGCTGCGGGGCTCACGACCGGATCATCCGCGCGGTGCAAAAGGCCGCCGCGCAGACTTCCGGCGGGTCAGCCGTCGTCCCGCGCCCGCCCGCTGGGCAAGTTCTGGTCAGCCAGGTTCCCGCCGGGGGCACCCCAACCGGAGAGGGCCCGGTGCTCGCGCCGCCGTCCGGCTCATCTAGCCCGCTCGTCGCCGAATCCGGCGTGCCGTCCGGCGCCTCCGCGCTCCCGGCCGACCTGGCGGCCAACCCGGTGCTGGCGCGGTGGCTGGATTTCAGCCGGGATGGGGAGGTCACGATCCGGACCGGCAAGGTGGAGTACGGCCAGGGCATCTGGACCGCGCTGGCGCAGATAGCCGCCGAGGAACTCCAGGTCACCCTGGCCCGGGTGCGGGTAGCACCGGTGTCCACCAGCACCAGCCCGAACGAGGGTGTCACGGCGGGCAGCCTGTCGGTCGAGGACTCCGGCTCGGCGCTGCGGCAGGCGTGCGCGCAGGCCCGTGGCCTGTTGCTGGCCGCCGCCGCGAACAAGCTGGGGGTCGCCCATGGCGAACTGGCGGTGGCCGACGGGCAGATCCGGGCCGCTGACCGTCCGACCGGGCTGAGCTACTGGACGCTGGCGCAGCCGGGAATGCTGGACCGGCCCGCCGATGACCCGGTGCCGTCCCGGCCGCCGGATGAGTGGTCCGTGGCCGGCCGCAGTTCACCCCGGCTGGACTTCCCCGACAAAGTGACCGGGCGCCCGCGGTTCCTGCACGATCTGGTCCTGCCGGGCATGGCCTACGGCCGGGTGGTGCGGCCCCCCGCGCGGACCGCCAGCCTGACCGGGCTCGCCGACCTGGACCTCGGGCCCGAGAGCGTGCTGGTGCGCGACGGCTCGTTCCTCGGCGTAGTGGCCCTGACCGACCGTGCCGCGCGGCTGGCCGCCGGGCAGGTGGCCCGCGCTGCGCAATGGCAGACGACCCCGTCGCTGCCCGATGCCCGCGACCTGCGCGGGTTCATGCTGGCGGCGCCCTCGGAGGACCAGACGGTGGCGGACCAGCCGGACAACAATGCCGCAGGCCTGGCCACCCGCACGCTGACCGCCGAGTTCATCCGGCCGTTCCTCGCCCACGCGTCGGTGGCGCCCAGCTGCGCGATCGCCCGCTGGGACGGCGGCACGGTCACCGTGTGGAGTCACAGTCAGGGCATCTTCTTACTGCGCGCGGCGATCGCGGCCGGGCTGGGGCTGGACGCCGCGCAGGTGACGGTGCATTACGTGCAGGGCGCGGGGGTCTACGGCCAAAACGGCGCCGACGACGTGGCCCTGGACGCCGTGCTGCTGGCGCGGGCGGTCCCCGGCCGGGCAGTCCGGGTGCAGTGGACCCGCGAGGACGAGATGTGCTGGTCGCCCCTGGGGTCGGCCATGCTGGCGCGGCTCTCGGCCGGCCTGGACGCCAGGGGCCGGATCGTGACCTGGCGGCAGGACGTGTGGAGTAACGGCTTCATGGGCCGTCCCACCATGGGCGGGGACCCGCGCCTGCTCGCCCTGACCCACCTGGCCGGGGGCCACCCGATGCCGCCGGCGCCCGATCTCCAGCCGGCCAACTGGATGGGCGCCTCGCGCAACGCGGTGCCGGGCTACGACATCCCCGGCATCCAGGTCACCCGGCACCGGCTACTGGACATGCCGATCCGGACATCCTCGCTCCGGGCGCTCGGCGCGCACCTCAACGTGTACGCCATCGAGTGCTTCATGGACGAGCTGGCCGCCGCGGCCAGCGCCGACCCGGTGCGATTCCGGCTCGCCCACCTGTCCGACCCGCGGGCCCGGCAGGTGCTCACCGAGGCCGCGGACATGGCCGGGTGGGACACCCGGGGCCACCGCGACGGCACCGGATACGGAATCGGGGTGGCCCGGTACAGCGGCATCGCGGGATACTGCGCCGCCGTGGCAGAAGTGGAAGCCGGCACCGACATCCGGGTGCGCCGGGTGTGGCTGGCGGTGGACGTGGGCCGGGTCATCAACCCGGACGGGGTGATCAACCAGGTCGAGGGCGGCGCCGTCCAAAGCGCGAGCTGGACGCTGCGCGAGCAGGTCCGGTTCGACCGGTATCAGATCACCTCGGCGGGCTGGGACAGCTACCCGATCCTCCGGTTCACCGACACCCCGGAGGTCATGGTGCGCGTTATGGACGCGCCCGGCGAGGCCGAGGTCGGCGCGGGCGAGGTCGCTCAGGGGCCGGTCGCCGGCGCCATCGGCAACGCGGTCGCCGACGCGGCCGGGGTCCGCGTCCGCGACCTGCCGCTGACCCGCGAGCGGATCACCCGGGCGATCGAGGAGAGCTGAGGGTGTCATGAGGATCGACGTACACGCGCACTACTGGACCGAAGGCTATCTCGACCTGCTCGCGGACCTGGGCAAAGCCGACGCGGGCGCGGCGCGCGGCATCGGCGCCGGCGGCGGCGCCGAGCTGGAGGCCCGGCTGCGGCTGATGGACCGGGCGGGGGTCGAGATACAGGTGTTGTCCGCCTGCCCGCAATCGCCGTACGGCCAGGACAAACAGAAGGCGGCCAGGGCAGCCAGCTTCGTCAACGACCAGTACGCCGAACTGGCCGGGCGCCAGCCGGGCCGCTTCCGCGCCTTCGCCGCGCTGCCCATGCCGCACGTGGACGAGTCCGTCGGCGAGATGGGCCGGGCTCTGGACGAGCTGCACATGGCCGGGGTGGCGATGAACACCACCGTCCTGGGGCGCGCGCTGGTCGAGCCCGATTACGAGCCGGTCTTCGCCGAGCTGAACCGCCGGGGCGCGGTGCTGTACCTGCACCCGGCCGGCAACGGCGCCTGCTCACCGCTGATTAGCAACTACCAGCTGACCTGGATGGTCGGCGCGCCGGTCGAGGACACGATCTCCATCATGCAGCTGATTACGCACGGCATCCCGGCCCGCTATCCGGATATCAAGATCATCAACTCGCACCTCGGCGGAGCGCTGCCGATGCTCCTGCAACGGGCCGACGACCAGTACAGCTAGGAGGCACCGGACACCCCGGAGCCGCCCAGCGTGGCCGCGCGGCGGATGTGGTACGACACCGTCGGGCACGGGCACGTTCCCGCCCTGCGGTGCGCGATCGACTCCTTCGGCGCGGACCGCCTCCTCCTCGGAACCGACTTCCCCTACGAAAACGGGGACATCTTCGTCCGCGCGGTCGATTACATCAATGACCCCCAGATCGGCACGACCGCCGCCCGGGCCATCCTCGACCAGAACGCCAGCGCCCTGCTCGGCATCGGATAGGTGCGCGAGACCCGGAAAACTCGCTCCGATAGTGGAAGGACAATCCCATGAAGATAATCGCCCTGGAAGAATCGTTCTGGTACGAGAAGCTAGCGACTGAGGGTAATACGGCCCGCGCCTGGCTGCAGCTAAAGAGCGCGGTGGCCGCCGACTGGCAGCGCAAGCTGGTCGACTTCACCGAGTACAGGCTCCCGGACATGGACCAGAACGGCGTCGACATGCAGGTGCTGTCGCTGAACAGTCCCGGTATCCAGGTGCAGCCGGACCCGGACATTGCCGTAGCTGACGCCCGCATAGCCAACGACTTCCTTGCCGACATCATCAAACAGCACCCGCAGCGGTTCGCCGGACTGGCCGCCATCCCGCTGCAAGACCCGCCCAAGGCCGCCGCCGAGCTACGCCGCGCCATCGAGCTCGGCCTGCACGGAGCCCTGGTCAACGACCACACCCTGGGCCATTACCTCGACGAGCCGCAGTACGCCCCGTTCTGGGAAACTCTGCAGGACCTTGACGTCCCGCTCTACATCCACCCCAACGCCGTCCCCGCCGACAACTGGAAGGTCGTGCAGGGATACCCGGCGCTCGATACCGCGATGTGGAGCTGGGCCCCACGGACCGGCGGACATGCGATGCGGCTGATCCTCGGCGGCGTCTTCGACCGCTACCCGAACGCCCGGGTCATCCTGGGGCACATGGGGGAATTCCTTCCTTTCCAGCTCTCCCGGCTGGATTCCCGCTTTAAGGTCCTCGATTTCCAGCACCCGCTGGAAAAGCTGCCTTCGGAGTACTTCAGGACCAACATCGCGATCACCACCACTGGCGTGTTCTCCCACGCGGCGCTGATCGCCGCGATCCAGGAAGTTGGCGTCGACAAGGTGATGTTCTCGATCGACTACCCCTTTGAGTCCACCGAAGAAGCGGTCCAGTTCATCCGAACCGCGCCGTTGGCTCCCGCTGACCAGGCGCGAGTGGCGCACGTGAACGCCGAGCGGATCCTCCGGCTCAACCAATAGCCGGGAGACAAGCCTCACGCTCAAAGCCTCGAAGATGTGGAGGCCGCCCTGACCGCGGTCGGCCTGCCCCTAGCGGCGGCGGCAGCCGCGGATGCAGGTAGAGCGGCACCTGCAGTTCTTCCAGCGCCGTCCAGAACGGCTCGACGGTGGCGAAGCCGGCCGCCGCTGCCGGCGACCTCGGCGGCAAGGAAGTCGTTGACCCTCCGTAGCTGTCCTCGAGGAACTGCGGGTAGGTCACCTTCCCGTCGACAACCTTCACCAGGATCGAGAACGGGGAGCTCACGACCTTACCCAGCGAGTGCGACTTGTGGCGGAAGTCGCCGAACACGGCCACGTTCTCGTTTTGAGGCGAACATGGTGGTCACGTTGAGCGCCTGGTTGTCCCAGCGGGTGAACATCGTGCCGAGGTTGTCGAGGAATGCCTGCGGGCCGTGCGAGGTGCCGGCCCACGGCATGATCTTGGCGAGTTCGGGGGTCTCGGTGTTCAGCGAGACGTAGGTGGCGTCCGGGGCGATCACGCTGTTGACGACATCGGGTCCAGCAGGTTCTGCAGCCACTGGCCGACGACCTCGATCGGGCTGGCGGGCATGTCATTCTCCCTTTTCGCTGGCGGCATGGAGTCGTGTGCCGGGCAGGTCAGTCCTGGAGCACGGGGATGGAGTGAACGACGGTCTTGGCTTCCTGGAAGTCGGTGATGGCCAGGGGGCCGCGCAGGCGGCCGACGCCGCTTTGCTTGAAGCCGCCCTCGGCGAAGCCGTCGTTGAGCTCTGCCCAGGCGTTCGTCCAGACGGTGCCGGCCTGGATCCCTCGGCTGACCCGGCGGCTTATGTTGATGCTGCTGGTGAAGATGCCGGCCGACAGCCCATATTCGGTGGCGTTGGCGCGCGCGATGGCGTCGGTCTCGGTGTCGAAGACCTCGAAGGTCGCGACCGGGCCGAAGATTTCCTTCTGGACGATATCGGTGTTGACGTCCTCGACCTCGAGCAGGGCCGGCCGGTAGAACGCTCCGGCGGCCAGGGCGCCATCGGTCGCGGGGCCGCCGCGCACGATCGGCTTCGCGTAGGCCAGGGCCGCCTGGACCAGGCCGTCGACCCGGGCGACGTCGGCCTTGTCGATGAGCGGTCCCATCTCGGTGCCGGGGTCGAGCCCGTCGCCGAGGCGGACGTTCTCGAAGATACTGGCCAGGCCCGTGCGGACCCGGTCGGCCACCCCGCGCTGGACCAGGATCCGCGAGCCGGTCATGCAGAACTGCCCGGCGAAGGTCGTGACGGCCGAGGCGACCAGCGGAACGGCGGCGTCGAGGTCAGCGTCGTCGAACACGATCATCGGCGTCTTGCCTCCGAGCTCGAGGTTCATCCGCTTGAGGGTGGGCGCGCCGTCGGCGGCGACCAGGCGCCCGACCGTGGTGCTGCCGGTGTAGCTGATGACTTGGACATCGGGGGAGGCGACCAGGTAGGGAGCGCCGGTGTTGCCGGATTCGGTGAAGATGTTGACCACGCCGCGGGGCAGCGACGTGACCTCGGCGATGATCTGCGAGACCAGGTTGGCCACCAGCGCGGTCTGCCCTGGCATCTTGACCGCGACGGTGTTCCCCGCGGACAGGGCAGGTGCGAGGGACCGGATGAGCAGGGCGACGGGGGCGTTCCAGGGCACAATGATTCCGACGACACCGGCCGGCTCGGCGTAGGTGCTGAACCACTGTCCCGGTGCAACCTCGGCTGAGATGCCGGTGTCGGTCAGCGCCTCAGCCGCATTGTGCCGTAGGGTGCCGCCGGCAGTGGTCGACTCGAACATGCCCTGGCCGAGTATCTTGCCGTTCTCCTTCGTCACCAGCGCGCCGAGCTCGTCGGCGTGAGCGTCGAAGCGGTCGGCCGTCTCGCTCAGGGCCCGGTGCCGCAGAACCCGGTCCCGGGACCAGGACGCGGTGTCGAACGCGCGGCGGGCGGCCGCGATGGCCGCACGGGCCTCGGCTTCGCCGCCGTCGGCCCACCGGCCCAGTACCGCCCCGGTAGCAGGGTTAAGGGACTCCGAGACGGTGCCGGACCCAACCCATTCACCGTCGATCCAGTGCTTGGCGATCTCACTCATCTGGGGCTCCTTTGCACTTGTAGGAACAAGCAGGTTTCGGGAAGCAGAGGCAGGTGCGACCGAAGTTATGGGCCATCACGGTGACCGGCTGTTACCTGATTCCGGTGATTGGCGTTCCGGCGTGAGCTGGCGGATCTCGAGTAGGTCCAGGCCGAGCGCCTCGATCTCGGCGAGCACGCCGTACAGCGCGGACCGGTCGAGCAGGCCGGTCAGCACGGTATGCGCGCCGTGCCAGCGCGACGCCAGCCCCGGGAACGCCGACAAGACCGTGGCGCCGAGGTGGCCGTTGATCCGGATCACGTACCGGGCGGGTGCCGGGTCCATGACGCCATGGTTGAAGACCCGCGGGTGAACCCGCATCACCGGTATTCGGTGACATCCGCGGCAAACGCGGCCGGCCGGCACGAGTCGCAGCCCTCGCGCTGCACGGCAGCAGGCGCCAGGATCGATCCCGTCCTCCGCTGTCCCGGTCTGGCGTATCACCGAAATCCGGTGACAACGTTTCACCCGCCTGGCGGCGAGCCTGGGACAGGACCGGCTTCCGTGACCCATAGGGAGGAGGCTCCGGCTATGAAAGTGCACTGACCGGCGCGGCAGGATTCATCGGATCCCACGTACTGACCGAACTGCAGGAGCACGGCCACGAGGTGATCGCGCTGGTCCGTAACGACGCCCAGGCGGACGTCGCCAAGGCCCGCGGCGCCACGCCGGTCGTGATCGATCTGAACGACTGGCCGGCGGTCACGAGCCTGCTGGCTGATGTCGACGCGGCGATCCACACCGCCAGTCCCCCGTGACGCCACCAGCGCAGGCCTGGACTCCGCAGTTGTGGACGCGGCCACGGGCGCGTTCGCCGGCAGCGGCAAGCCCTACCTCCACATCAGTGGCGATTGGATCTACGGGAATAACACCGCCATCACCGAGGACTCTCCCTTCCATGCGCCTTACCGGGTCTCAGTCCGCGCTGGGCCACGAAGGTCTCGAAACTGGCGCGCTGGTCAGCTGTGGCCCGTTGCGCCGCATAGAGCCGCCCTGTATCGGCCAGGCTGGGCCGCACCAGGTTGATAGCCCCGCCCAGCTTCGGGTCGGGCTCCGCCTGCAGGCCGTCAGCCCGGGCCAGCCGCCGGTTGACCTCGTCCTGGGAGGGTCCCAGCGCCGGCATAACCCACACGGGGCCGTCTACGCCCAGCTGGTAGGAGCAGTAATTACCCCCCCAGGGCTGCGCCGCAGCGCGCATGCCGGCGGCGAGGCTTGTGCTGTCCCGTTCTACCTGCACGGCGTCGCTGCCGAGAACGGCGCTGAACGCCCGGTGGCCCTCTGCGAGGACGGGATGCTCCGCCAGCGCCGACGACTCGTGGTTCTCGGTCCTATCGTGTTCGGCATAGAAGGCGTGCAAGTGGGCGTGCTGCACGTCTTGGCGGGGATTCCTGGTGATCGCCGCATCGGGGCCGCTGGCGGCGGAGATCCCGCTCGCGGCTGCCGCGTCACGCAGGTAGTCCAGGTTCGGTGTGCTGTCGTTGGCGCAGAACACAACGTGCCCGCCGTCCAGGCTGCGGTACCACGCGGCGACCAAGGTCATCGCCGTCTGACGGGCCGCCAGTTCGCAAGCCGTGGCCGAGGACCATCCGTCGCGATGGCGGCGGGGCACCATGAGCGCATGAGGGCGTGCCGCCCGCCGGGGCCCGTTAGCCAGCATGAAGGGGTTGCGATCGAGGACTAGGTCCACCAGGGCGGTACCGCCGGGCGCGGTAACCGTCCCTAGATAGGCGGGAAGCCCGGGCACATCGGCGAACGCGTCCACCGGCCGGAACCGGCGGGAGAATTCTCCCGCCGGAACCACACCCTCGACAGTCCCGGTCTTCTGGTCGAGCAGGACCCACCTCCCGGCGGTCCCACCCGGCCGCCAGTGCCCCTTAACGGTGAGGGCGCCATCGCTGTACGTCCACATTTCCCGCATCTCGAGCTGCGTGAACGGGCAACGCCAGCGCTCCGGGTAATCGGCCACGCTTCCATGTTCGGCCCTCCCCGCAGACAGCGGGCAGGCAGGGCAAGAAGCGGGCGAGCCCAGCAGCAAAAGGAGGGGATGTCCGCGTCGGCCCAAGCTCGGCGCGCGGGTCCGCTGCTCGCTGCCGGGTCGGTGAACAAGAACGACCCGAACGATGCCCGTTCGGTGGCGGTCGCGGCGCTGCGCTCAGCCTCCCCGCGGGAGGTGGCCGCTGACGATCACGCGGCGGTGCTGAAGGTGCGGGCTGAGCGATACCGGGACCTGGGCCGGGCCCGCACCCAGGTGGCCTGCCGGCTGCACGCCGTGCTGTGTGAGCTGGTCGCTGGTGGTGTCTCCAAGAGGATCAGCGCAGCTCAGGCCGCTCATCTCCTGGAGAGCATCATGCCGTCGGGGACCGTGGCGGCAGCCCGCTGCGAACTCGCCGCCGAGTTCGCCGGCGATCTGCGCCGCATCGATACCCAGATGCGCGATGCCAACAAGAAGCTGGCCACCGCGGTCGCCGCCTCAGGCACCACCCGCACGGAGGTCTTCGGCGTCGGCCCGGTCGTCGCGGCCACGGTCATCGGCGACGTCCGTGACGTGTCCCGCTTCGCCAGCCGGGCCCGGTTCGCCGCTTACAGGTCGGCCGCACCGGCCAGCAGCAAGGGAACTTCCCCTAGGCGCTGACCTGCCTGGCGCTGATCAGCGCCGCGTTCAACCTCGACCGTGCCCTCGGCGCGTGAATCACCAGGATCTGGTGATGACCGCTCACCCGCCCGGCGGCGAGGCTCGGTCGCGAAAGGCTCGCACGGCCACGAGGGTACGCCCGGCAATACTCGAAGATCCGAGCCCCCGGTGAACCCGGCTAGGTTCACCTATATGAGCAAGGAGGAATCAGGTGGTATCCCAAATGGAATCACAACATGCGGACGCAAATGAGGAGCTTCTCCTGGAGTTGAAGTCGAAGAACACGACTAGAAGCATCAAAGACTTCTCGCCCGAAGGCATCAGGCTCGAGTCCAATCTCGAGGGCGAGGCCAAAGGCGTGTACAACGCCACGTTCTACGCGACGATCACCATGCTGGTAAAGCCAGATCGAACCATTGACTACGAAGTACGACAGATCCACACGACCAGCGACGGCGACACTGTCCTCGTGTACTACAAGGGGAAGAGCATCATCGAGAGCCCCACCCACAATAAGTTCGTGGGCGAAACCACGTTCCAGACCTCATCAAAGAAGCTCGCATGGCTGAACGGGATGAAAGCTCGGCACGAAGGAGAGTACAACCCCGTCGCGGGTGAGAATGACTTTCGAGTGTACGGGAAAAGGTAGCTTATCTCTCAGGGCGATGCGGGCACTAAAAGGCCGACGGATGGACCGAGAAGGTGATGCCGGTAGCCAGCATCAGGGAAGGCCTGGAGATCTTCGCAGGTGAACTTGAAGCGGTGATCAGGGAGCTGCCGGAGCTGGAAGGCAGGATGGCGGTGGCGTGTAGAGGCAATGCCACTTAGGGCTTGCAGGAAAATAACTCGTAGCTTCCTGAATCAGGCAAGCTTGTGTGGTATGGGCGTGATGGAAGTTACCGGGGAGATGCTGGCGGCGAAGTCCGGGGCGATTTTCCCGCATCTGGATGAGCGGCAGCGGCGGCTGCTGATCACCGCCGATGCCGGCGGCTCCAACAGCTTTCGCTGTGGGCTGTTGGCACCGAAGACCAAGCCGGCCTCCCCGCAGCCACGAATAAGGGGCGACGGAACACTGCGGTGGCGAGCGGGTGATCATACGGTTCATGAGGCTGTTGTCGACCCTGCCCGGCTGGACGCTGAGTCAGCGGAGTGGCTCGAGATGCTGGCTGGTACGGGCCCGCGGCGGGAAGCCGCGCTGGCGCGGCTGCATGAGCGGTTGCTGCGGATCGCGCGCCGCGAGGCCGCCCGGCGCGGGCCGCGGCTGGCGATCAGCGGCCCGGAACTCGATGATATGGCCTGCCAGGCCGCCGCCGATGCGCTGCTGGCCATCACCGCCAAGATCAGCCAGTTCCGGGGAGAGAGCCGGTTTATCACCTGGGCGTACAAATTCGTCATCTTCGAGGTGTCAGCCAAGATCGGGCGGCACTTCTGGCGCCACCCGGTGGTGCCGCTGGGCCCCGAAGAATGGGACCGGCTGCCGGCCCGGTTCGGGTTCGATCCCGCGCACCAGGCCGAGTGGCGGGACCTGCTCGCCGCAATGCGCCGGGCGGTGGACACCGAACTCACCCCGCGCCAGCGTGAGGTGTTCGTCGCGATCGTGCTCAACGACGTCCCGCTGGATACGCTGGTCCTTTCGCTGGCTTCTAGCCGCAACGCGATCTACAAGATGTTGTTCGACGCCCGGCGTAAGCTGCGGGCCGCTCTCGCCGCTAACGGGTATCTACCCGATGACTCTTCGAGGCGCTCATGAACGGCTGGCCGGCGCTGGACCGGTTCTTGCAGACTGACCCGCGCGACGTGGGCTGCGCGGAGGCGATGCAGATGCTGCACGTCTACGCCGAGCTCGCCGCCGCAGGCGAAGCGGTGTCGCAGCGCTACCCCGGCATCGCGGCGCACTTGCAAGCGTGCGGCCCGTGCGGAGAGGACTTCGAGGGGTTGCTGGCCGCGCTGCGCGGCGACGCGCAGTAACCGGATGACTCTTCCCCTCGACACAGCCGAATACGAGCCGGACGGGCTGTTTCCACTTACTGGCGTCGCCAGCCGCCAGGTTTCTTACCTTTCCCATGGGCTAGGGCCCTGGCCTACGGCGCCGCGGCAGAGCGGCAGTACTCGGGCGTCGCCGCACCTGCGCCGACGCGGCGCTGGCCGCAGTTATTTCTCCCGCACCACGTAAGACCTGCCTCCCCCGGAACGCCAACCAAAGGTGAGCAACAGCGGCGGCACCGTGCCGCCGGCCAGCCCGGCTTCGCCGGAGGAAGGCCAGCAGATGAAGCTCGTATCACGTCGGCGGGAGCGGACAGCCGTCCGCGGCCGCCATGCCAAGCCAGAAGCGAGGCAGGTCCTGAAGCGAGGCGCGCCGGGTGCGCTGATCCTCGGCATGGCGGCCGCCGCGGCCGTGGCGGTGCCCGCGGCCGCCTCGGCCGCGACCGGTGCCTCTGCGGCCGGTACCTCCCCGGTGGTCGGGCAGGTGTATGTCAACGACAACACGGCCGGGACCAACACGATCGGGGCGTTCGACCGGCACGCGGACGGCACGCTGACCCCCGAGGCCGGGTCCCCGTTCGTGGCCGGCGGGGCCGGGACCGGCGCCGGGCTGGCCTCGCAGGGGGCGATCCAGATCACGCCGGACGGCCGGTTCCTGCTCGCCGCCGACGCCGGCAGCAGCCAGATCTCGGTGCTGCAGATCCACGGTGACGGCTCCCTTAGCCTGGTGCCCGGCGGCGTGGTTTCCTCCGGCGGCGCCCTGCCCGACAGCATCGCTGTCCACGGCAACCTGGTGTACGTGGCCAACTCCGGTAGCGGCGATGCCAACTACACCGGCTTCCGGCTCGGCTTCTTCGGCCGACTGAATCCGATCCCCGGGTCCACCGTCTCACTGGCCGCCAACGCCGCGCCCGCTGACGTGCTGTTCAACAGCACCGGCACCAAGCTGGCCGGCACCGAGGTCGGCACCTCGGTGATCGACAGCTTCACCGTCGGCTTCGGCGGCCGGCTGACCGCCGCCCCGGGCTCGCCTTTCCCGGCCCAGGGCCTGGGGCCGTTCGGCAGCGAGTTCCGGCCGACCAACCCGAGCCAGCTGTTCGTGTCCAACGCCCACAACGTCGGCGCCGGCACCGGGACCATCTCGGCGTTCAGCGACTCTTTCGACGGCATGCTGACCCCGGTCGCGGGCTCCCCGTTCGCCGATGACCAGACCGCGCCCTGCTGGGTGGAGATCACCCACGACGGCCGGTTCCTGTTCACCGTGAACACCGGATCCGGTGAGATCTCCCGCTACCAGATCGCCCCCGACGGCGCGCTGACCCTGCTCGGCAGCACCCCGGTCGGCGCCACCGGCGGCGTGGGCGCGGTCGACGCCCGGCTCAGTCCCGACGGCCGCTTCCTGTACGTCGATGAGAGCCGGATCGGCGCGGTCGGCGCGTTCGCCGTTAACGGCGGCAGCCTGACCGAACTGGCCACCTCTCCGACCTCGCTGCCCGCCGGCGCCACGCCCGCCGGCATCGTGGTCAAGTAGCCCTCGCAGGCCGGCCGGAGCCGCGGGTAAGAATTCTGCGGCTCCGGCCGCACCATCCGCGCAACGCCGTCGGCGCGCGGATCACCCAGCACCGGACGGCGCCCGTCGCATTGGCCCTGAACTGAGAGCCGCGCAGACGGCCCAGCGCGTGGTATCAAAAGTCCTTCGCACCGTTGGCATTCCCGGCCACGTCCGGGATTGAGCTTGCGCCAGGCCGACCCGATCTTCTCGCGGTGGCGGCGGATGATCCCCGCGGCATAAGAGCGCGGTACCCGCCTCGGCGGGCCCTGGCGACCAGGCGGAGCATGGCAGCTGCCTGGCCTTGAGGGCGGCGATCGCGGCGGCCCAGTCAGGTGCGGCCATGGGCTGGTGCCGTCGGCGATGCTGGTGCCGACGGTGATGAAGCGTCCCGCCCAAGTCGTCACGGCGCGGCCAGGTGGTGGCGAGCAGTAGCTCGGCGGGAATGGGCGGTCAGAATTGGATGATCGGCGCGCCCGCAGTACCAGGCTTGGTCATGAAGAGCAGCGCTAATAATCGGCGATCTCGAACGTGTCTCCGGCTGTCGACGTCGCCTAGTCTCCCGGCGGTTGTGACGTGGTGTGACCGGTTAATGCGGCTTACGCTGGGCTTCCGCTCAATCGCTGGGACCTGCAGCTGGCCCAGCCCTCCGGGTCTCAGCCTGCCCCCAGAGGTGCCCGATGACCACAGCCGCTCCATCGAGTGCCCTCGCCCCGATCCAGCCCATCTTCACCGACCCCGAGCGGCTCGCGCTCGCCGGATTCGTTGGTCGCGTGATCCTGGGTCGCCTGGGCCGGGTCGCGTCAGCTCCACCAGGCCGGCGCGCAGGCGACGGCGGCGTCGACCAGGTCCGCTTTGGTCACCGAGTTGTCGCCGAGCCAGGCTCTTATGGCTCCGGCGAATCCGTGGGCGACGAATTGCGCGATGACCTGATGGTTGGCGTCTGGGAGGTCTGGGTGAGCGGACCGGGCGATGAACGTCACGCTGTAGCCGGCGAAGTGGCGTACTAGCGCCTCGTACACTCCGCCGTCTGCTGGATCGTGCAGGGCCTGCCGGTATACGGCCATGAACCGCTCGACGTGGTCGGCGACATCAGCGGTGGCCAGGCGCAGCATCTGCGCGGCCGGGTACCGGCCCTCGGCCCGGCGCGCGTCTTCCGCGCGGTGCACGCGCTCCAGGTCGGCGTGGAGCACGCGGATGAGCAGGTCGAGGGGGCTGCTGTAGCGGTTGTAGAACGTCGCGCGGGTCATCCCGGCGCGGCCGGCCAGCTCGGCGACGGTGATCTGGGAGACGGGCCGCTGTGAGGCGAGTTCAACGACTGCCTGCTCAAAGGCACGGGTCGTCCGGGTGATGCGCGGATCGGTGCGGTCAGCCATCGCGCTGTGCTCCTAGATCATGCCCGGACCGCCGGCTGTCGACCAAAGCCGGGCGCCGCTTTCCCGCAGCTTGCACCAGGCCACGCCAGCATGTTCTTATACATGTGTCAAATAGTTTCGCGGAGGGAGTGGTCATGGCAACCCACGCGACGGTCTCACCCCAAGAAGTCGGCGACCGGCTGGCGATCCGCGAGCTGGTAGACGCCTACGCCCACTGCGCGGACCGGCGCGACGCCAAAGGCCAGATGGCCTTGTTCACCGACGACACCCGCTTTCTGGTGTTCATGGACGCCACTGCCGCGGAGCCGACTCAGGAGCTACGCGGACGTGAGTCGCTGGCCCCGGTGTTCGACGATCTCAACCAGTACGCCGCCACCATGCACTTCAACGGGCAGAGCACCATCTCACTGGACGGGGACCGCGCGACCGGCGAGAGCTACTGCCTGGCCCATCACCTCTCGGTCGGCCAGGACGGGGAGCGCACGATGATGATCGCGTCCATCCGCTATCTCGACGAATTCGCCAGGCAGGACGGCTCGTGGCTGTTCGCCGAACGCCGGCTGATGGTCAACTGGACCGAAACCCGGCCGATCGCAACCTGACGAACGAGCCAGTGCCCGGACCCGGAGTCGGCGCAACGACTGGCCGTGATCGCTGGGCCCGGCTGCGCCGCTCGCTGTGGCAGCCGCCCCGCCCGCACGGCGAGCAGCCGCGCGATCGCGCGGTCGGCCCGCTCGAACTGTTCTACGACCTGGCCGTGGTCGTGCTGGTCGCTCAGGCCGCCCGCCACCTCGCCGGGCACCTGAACTGGCCCGGGCTCGGCGAGTTCACCGTGGTATTCACGCTGGTATGGATCGCCTGGACCAACGGCAGCCTGCACCACGAGCTGCACGGCCGGGACGACGCCAGGAGCCGCAGCACGTTCCTGGTCCAGATCCTGGTGCTCGTCGCGATCGGTGCCTTCATCCCCCAGGCTGGCGGCGCGCGCGGAGCAGCGTTCGCGATCGCCGCGGCGGTGCTGTTCGCGATACTGGCCACACTCTGGCTGCTGGCCTCCCGCGGCGACCGCCCCGAATACCGCCGGCCCAGCCAGCTGTATGTCACCGGGACAGCTGCCTGCGCTGTCCTGCTGGCCGGCACCGCGTTCCTGCCGGCCAGCGCCCGCATCCCGGCCTGGGGCCTGCTCGACGCCGCTTACCTGGCCGGATTCGCGGCCGTGATCCTCACGGCCACCCCGGCCCAGGGGGCCACGCTGACTATCACCGACGCGCTCATCGAGCGGTTCGGGACGCTCATCATCATCGTGCTCGGCGAGACCCTCACCGGGGTCGTCACCGGACTGGCCAGCCAGCCGGTCAGCGGGCTCACTCTGGCCGCCGGGCTGGTCGCCGTCGTGGTCGGCTTCGGCGCCTGGTGGACGTACTTCGACTTCGCCGGGGGTCGCCACCCCAGGCCTGAATCGGCGGCCACCGTGCGGTGGATCCTCGGCCACCTGCCGCTCACGGCCGCTATCGCCGCGATGGGCGCCGCGATGGTCAGCCTCGTCGACCACGCCCACGACGGCCGCACCCCCGCCGCTACGGCGTGGGTACTGTGTGCGGGCGCCGCCGTCGTGCTGTGCGCGACGATGCTGGTATCCGCCAGCCTGCAAGCCTGGAAACGCGACCCGGCCTGGTACCGGCTGCTCACCCGCACGTGCGCCGCCGTGGCCGTGGCGTGTCTCGGCGTCGGCGCCGCACGGCCGGCGCCACTGCTGCTCGGCCTGGCGCTCGTTTTCCTGCTCGCCGTCCCCTGGGGACTCGCCGTCGCGCACCGCCTGACCGGCGCAGCCAGATCACCCGCCGAAGTAACCCTGCCCGCAGGCCGACGACCTATCGGCCCGCTCGAAGCCGATCAAGGCGCCGGCCATCCAGATCCGGCTGATCTATAGCCCGACATCGGGCACCAAAACGACCTCACACCCGACCCGCGTAATCGATCCGACGACACGCGCGTACGAGATTGAGTCACCGTGACTGGCGCTGGTCTGCTCCAGACGCGCATGTATCCGCCGATAGGTACTTCTCCGGCGTGCCCATAATCGCATTCGATAGCGCGCCTGAAAGATCGCTATGTGCGCGAGCCGGTATTGCACGCGAGCTGGGCGCGACGACGCAGCCCCGCCGTGCCCTGCCGCGGTCACTGCGCGGCCGGTGCGGCGGTGAGGTGAAAGGTGGTGCCGACGCTGTTCTGGATAAACGCGCTGGGCAGTTGCCGGGCGATCGCGTGGGTGGCCTTCCAGCCGGTGCAGCGGGCGGGACGATCACCTCGGGCGCGAGCTGTCCGAGCGCGCGGACGGTGTCGACGATGACCGGCTCGAACAGCGGGCCGCTCAGGTGGAATCCGCCGATGACCGCGTGCAGCGTGCTGATACCGGTCAGACGCTGGGCGTTGCGGCAGATGTTGATGATCCCGGCGTGCCCGCACCCGGTCGGGACGGTCAGCGCGCGCGACGATGCCGCCGATCAGCACCTGCCGGTTGCCTTCGCGAAAGTGTCGGAGCCTGCAACATCGGCACCTGGTGGACCATCCCGGCCAGCGAGAGGCGGCTGGCCGGTCCCTCGTCGGGGAGCAGCAGGTCCATGGTGTTGTCGCAGACCGTCAGCACCGCCAGCTCGTCGACGGGCTCGAGCGGGAGCACCTCACCCGTCCACTCCAGATCCGCCGGCAATGCTTCGGCGAGCGTGACTTCGGCGTGGTCACCGGTGTCGCACGTCGCCTGCTCCTCCCTAGCCCCCGCTCAGGCCCGGCGGCCTGCAGATCGGTCACGCCGCACCGACTCGACGATCGGCCACAGGCTACGACGCCGCGTTAAGTGGCAGGGAAGAGCAGGAAGAACGCGCGCCAAACCGCTGTTGCAGGCGGCGTGACGGGAATGCGGAATGCCCCTGGCTGACGGCGGGTGGTCTGCGATCAGGACGCCTGACCAGCGGCTGCGGGTGTTCGTGTCGTCAACGCTGGAGGAGCTGGCCGAAGAGCGCGGCGCTGCCCGGGCGGCGATCGAGCAGTTGAGGCTGGCGCCGGTCATGTTCGAGTCGGGAGCGCGGGCGCACCCGCCGCAGGCGGTGTACCGGGCATACCTGGAGCAGTCCGACGTCTTGGTCGGGATCTACTGGCAGCGGTATGGCTGGGTCGGGCCGGGCATGGCCATTTCCGGCCTGGAGGACGAGCTGCGCCTGGCTGCGGGCATGCCGCGGCTGCTGTACGTCAAGGTCCCGGCGCCCGCCATGGAACCTGGCCTGCGCCGGATGCTCGACAGTATCAGGGCCGAGGGCGCCACGGCCTACAAGAAGTTCACCGATGCCGCGGAGCTGCGCGAGCTCGTCGCTGGCGACCTGGCGACCCTCCTCGCGGAGCGGTTCGGCGGCCCGGCCGACGACGCCCGCCTACCGGTAATGCCGGCACCGGTTACGGCGATGGTCGGCCGGGACACCGACATGGCGGAGGTGGCCGCAATGCTGACCGCACCCGGCCGCCGCCTGGTCGTGCTCACCGGTGCCGGCGGGGCCGGCAAAACGCGGTTGGCGCTGGCTGTGGCCGAGCACACCAGGCGGCAATGGCCGGATGGCGCCGCCTTCGTCGACCTGTCCCCGGTCACCGACCCGGCGCTGGTGCCCGACGCCATCGCCTCGGCGCTCGGCCTGGTCGGACAGGGCCGGGAGAGGCCGCTGGACACCCTGGAGCGGGTCTTGGCCGGCCGGGACATGCTGATCGTGCTGGATAACTTCGAGCAGGTGCTAGCCGCCGCGCCCGTGGTGGCGGACCTGCTCCAGCGGGCGCCGGGCCTGCGCCTGCTGGTGACCAGCCGCGTGGTGCTGCGGGTACGCGGTGAACAGGAATGGCGGGTGGATCCGCTTAGCGTTCCGCCGCCCGGAAGCACCCTAGCGGCGCTGGCGCAGAATCCAGCGGTGCGGCTGTTCGTCGACCGGGCCCGTGATGTCCAGCCCGGGTTCGCCCTGACCAGCCAGACCGCCGCCGCGGTGGCCGAGTTGTGCCGTCGGCTGGACGGCCTGCCCCTCGCGCTGGAGCTCGCGGCCGCGTCGATGCGGCTGCTGACCCCCGACCAGATGCTCGCCCGGCTGCCCGGGCAGTTGGAGCGCCCTGGCGCCCTCGCCGACCTGCCCCGCCGCCAGCAGACGCTGACCAGCACCATCCAGTGGAGTTACGACCTGCTGCCCGCACCCGCGCAGCAGATGCTCGCCCGGCTGTCGGTATTCGCCGCCCCGTTCACCGCCGCCGCCGCCGAGGCGATCAGCGGCCAGGAGGACCGCGACGCGGTGCAGGACCTGTCCACGCTCCTCGACCACAGCATGATCAGTCCGGCCGACCGTCCCGACGGGCAGCGGGCGTTCCAGTTGCTCGACCCGATCCGCCGCTTCGCCGCCGCGCAGCTGACAGACCCCAGCCAGACGCTCAGCCACCTCGAACGGTATCTGCTTAGCGTCCTGGACGCCGCCAGCCCCCAGCATGGCTCGCAGGACCGCGACATGCGCCGGCTCGACAGCGAGCAGCCCAACCTGCGCGCCGTGCTCAGCTGGATCGCCCGCGACCAACGGCCGCCGGACAAGTTGCTGCGGGCTCTCGGAGATGTCTGGATCTGGCTACTGGTCCGCGGGCACCTGCGCCAATCCTCCACGCTGTGGCAGCAGATCGCCGCACTGCTAGCACAAGAGCCGCCCAGCGGCGGCGACCGGACCGCGCGGGCCTGGCTGCTGGCCTACGGGTGGATGAACCAGGGCGACTTCACCAAGGCCGCCGCCCTGGTCGATGAGGTCTTGCCCGACGCCCGCCGGGTTGAGAAGCCGTCCCGCATCGCACTTCTGCTTTTGGCGCGCGGCATGTCGCGTCTGTACACGACCCGCGGCCTGGCCCGCGCCGACTTCGCCGAGGCACTGGCGATAGCAAGGGACGCCGGCGACCGCCTCGTCCTCGCCGTCGCCCTGGAGCACTACGGCGCTGTGCTGTGCCTGGACGGCGACCTGGGCCAGGCACGAGCGCTGCACGAGGAGATGCTCACGATCGCCCGCATGATCGGTGATGAGAACCTCCGCGCCGAAGCACACTACGTACTGGCCATAGACGCCATCGCCGCCGGCGAAGCCGGATCAGCGGCACCGCAGCTGGCTGCCGCGGTCCGGCACTACCAGAATCTTGGCCACTTCGAGGGCCTGGCCCGCTGCCTGGCCGCGCTCAGCACGCTGGCCCTGGAGGGTGGTGACCCGCAGCTGGCCGCCCGCCTGATTGGAACCGCCGCCGCGGTACGCGACCGCTTCGGTGGTTCCGGGCTGAGGCCCTGGCCGTGGGCAGCCCAGACCGAACAGCCCATCATCGAACATGTTGCGGCGCTGCTACCCGACGGCCAGTACGCCGCGCAAGTAGCCGCTGGCCGCAGCCAGACCATCGACGACGCACTCACCGCGGCCCAACCGGTCCTGCAAGACCCGCGGCCGGCCGCCGCCCGCTGACCATCACCTCCACCACACGCAACACGACCAGCCGGGCGCGCGGATGACGCCACTTGAGGATGGTGGCGCGTCGCGGGTGGACCGGCTCCCTGCAGGCGGGCCTGGTCTAGCGGCCGCCCGGCCGGATTGTCTCAGCGGCGGTAGCACCACGGCGGGAGCACCGGCGACGGTGTGATGATCATGACCGGGTCTTTGCCGGCGCCGCTATCGCAGTGCTGCGCTCAGTTGTCTGCTCGCGGGTCCGGCCCGACGATCATGCCGTCTACACACGTAACTGGATGTTCTGGGCGTGGCAATCCGTGCGCGGCCTCAGTTTCAGGTCCGTCAGTAATCGGCGATCTGGCGTCACGCTGCGTCCGCAATAAGGTAACGCATCGTGACTGGCGCTGGGCTACTACTGGCGCGCAAGTACCCGCCGTTCGGTGTGGCCGACTGGCGCGTCATGGCGCGCCCGCTGATGGGCGCGGATCTGGACGATCCGCGCGGGCCCGCAGTCAGGGCTTCGACGTCCAAGGAGCCGATGAGAGAGCGGGCTAGTCTCGCCGGGGTGGCAAGGTCTTGGGGACGTCCGATGCATAGGATGCCGGGCTGCGGTTGTCCGGGGCGGCGTCCTGCCGATCTTAGGGTATGGCGATTGTGAACGAATCCGCTTTGATGGCCGAGGAAACAGTCGGCTGCGTCAAGGCCTGACGGTTTGCTGGTGGCCTTGATGATGCGGCCCGGCGGCGGCTGGGCTTAGCCTTGATCGCGTGAGGGTCTGCGCCGCCTGCGGGCGGGAGAACCCGCCGGATGCCAGGTTCTGCAACGGATGCGGCGCTGTTCTGGGGGCGGGGCCTGCGCCTCGCGTGCGGCGCAGCACGGTGACGGTGCTCTTCTGCGACGTGACCGGATCAACGGAGCTGGGGGAGCGGCTGGATCCGGAGAGCTTCCGGCAGGTGATGCGCCGGTATTTCGATACGGCGCGGGGAGTGATTGAGCATCATGGCGGCACGGTGGAGAAGTTCATCGGAGACGCAGTGATGGCGGTCTTCGGGGTGCCGGTTCTTCATGAGGACGACGCACTGCGGGCGGTCCGCGCCGCGGCCGGGCTGCGCGAGGCGATCGAAGTGCTCAACACCGAGCTTGAGGCGGGTTTCGGCACGACCTTGAGTGTCCGCACGGGGGTGAACACCGGGCAAGTTGTGGTCGGCACGGAGGAGCGGCTGGCGACCGGCGACGCGGTCAACCTGGCTGCGCGCCTGGAGCAGGCGGCCGCGCCGGGGGAGATCGTGATCGGCCCGCAGACGTGGCGGCTGGTGCGCGGCGCGGTGACCGTAGAACCGCTCCGGCCACTTCAGCTCAAGGGCAAGAGCCAGCCGGTCGCTGCCTACCGGCTGCTGCAGGTAAGCAGCGGCGCGCAGCTGATGGCCCGCCGCGCCGGGGCGCCGCTGGTGGGCCGCCATCGCCAGCTGCGCCTGCTCCGCGAAGCCTTCGCGCACGTCGCGGGAGAGTATTCCTGCGGCCTGTTCGTGATCCTGGGCGTGGCCGGGGTGGGGAAGTCTCGGCTGGTGGCGGAGTTCTTGCGCGGTATCGATGCCCGGGTGCTGACCGGTCGCTGCTTGTCCTACGGGCAAGGCATCACGTACTGGCCGGTGGTCTCGATGGTCAGGCAGCTACTCGACGCTGAGCGCGGATGCGCCGCTGCCGCCGCGCTTATGGCTACGGACTCCAAGGTGGCTGCCGCCGTCAATGTGCTGCTGGGTGAGCAGATGGGTGTGACCTCGCCGGCGGAGGTCGCGTGGGCCGTCCGCAAGCTCTTCGAAGGTTCTGCTGGACTGGCGCCTCTGGTCGTCATGGTTGATGATCTGCACTGGGGAGAGCCGGCCTTGCTTGACCTGATCGAGTACATCACGGATTTCAGCCGTGACGCACCGATCCTGATCCTCTGCCTTGCGCGGCCTGAGCTGATCGACCGCAGGCCCGGATGGAGCGACGGCAAGCTGAAGGCAACCGCGATGCGGCTGGAGCCGCTCAGCCCTGCGGAGACTGCTGCGCTCATGGATGAGCTCCTGCCGCCGGACACCGATATAGACCGGCAGCTGCGGGAACGTGTGCAAGTGACAGCGGCGGGCAATCCGCTGTTCGTCGAGGAGATGCTGGCGCTGCTGGGTGAGTCGGGCGGCCGTGACCTGGTCGTCCCGCCGACCATCCAGGCGCTGCTTGCGGCGCGGCTGGATCAGCTGCGGCCGGAGGAACGCACCGTGCTCGAATGCGGGTCGGTCGAAGGCCAGTCGTTCCACCGAGGCACCGTGCAGGTCATGGCGCCGGAGGAGCCGGATGTTCCGCGGCGGCTGGTGGCGCTTGTCCAGAAGGATCTGGTCCGCCCTGATCGCGCTTTCCTTCCCGGCGAGGACGCGTTCAGGTTCCGCCATCTGCTGATCCGCGACGCCGCATACGAGGCACTGTCCAAGGCGGACCGGGCGGAGTTGCACGAGTGCTTCGCCAGATGGCTTGAGGAGCGCGGCACCGACCTGGTGGAGCTGGACGAGATCGCCGGCTATCACCTGGAGCGGGCGTTCGGCTACCGGTGCGAGCTCGGCCCGGCGGATGAGAAGGCCCGGCGGCTGGCCGCGGACGCGGCAGCTCACCTCGACGCTGCGGGCTGGCGGGCGATGGACCGCGGCGATACCGGGGCCGCGGTGAACCTGCTCGAACGCGCGGAATCGCTGCTGCCGGCCCGGGAGATCAATCTCCCCCTGCAGGAGAGCCTGATCCGGGGCCTCGGGGAATCCGGCAGGCTCGACGACGCGATCGCGCGCGCGGACCGGATCGCCGAGGAGTGTTCCGCCGCCGGTGACCGGCTGGGCAAGCTGAGGGCACAGCTGGCGGGCACGAGGTGGCGGGCGAATCTCGATCCCGAACGTCAGCTCGCGCAGCTGCACGCCCTGGTCGAGGAGGCACGGCCGTTCATCGAGCAGGACGGCGACGTAGCCGCCCTGGCCGCCCTGGAGCACGCGGCCGGCTATGTCGACTACAACCGTGCCCGGTTCGCCGCCGCGCTCGGAGCGCTCACCCGCGCGATGCAGCACGCCCGGCAGGCGGGCGACCTCTGGTTCGAGACCAGCATTCGTGCGACCGCCGCAGCTTGCATCTACCTAGGGCCCACCCCGATCCCCGAGGCGCTGGGGTGGCTGGATGACGCGGCAGCTCAGAGCGCGACCTACCAGCCTCAGCTGGATGTGCGGAAGGCGGCCATGCTGGCCGAACTGGGGCGCTTCGGTGCGGCACGGTCGCTGCTGGCCGAGACCCTCACCCAGATGAACGAGCGCGGTATGGCACTGGTGACGGCGTCCTTCGGCATGCAAACGGCATGGCGGATCGAGATGCTCGTCGGCGACGAAGCCGCGGCAGAGCAGGTGGCCAGGCAGGGCTGCGAGGAGCTTGAGCACCTCGGTGAACGCGCCTGTTTGTCCACGCAGGCATGCCAGCTCGCTGACGCGCTGTACGCGCTTGGCCGCTACGAGGAGTCCGAGCAGTGGGCGCGTCGAGGCCTGGAACTGGGCAGCACAGATGATCTCGCAACGCAGTTCGGCGGCCTCAGCATGCTATCCAGGCTGCTTGCGCGCAAGGGCGATATCGGCGCGGCGCTCGCGCTGGCCGACCAGGTGGACGGCCTGGCCACAATCTCCGATGACCCCAGAGACCCAGGCGACGCCGCCCTCAATCGGGGGGAAATCCTGTACCTGACAGGCGACCTCGCGCGAGCCGACGAGATGATCAGCCAAGCCATCGGGCATTACGGCCGTAAGGGCGCAATCGCCTACGTGGCGCGCGCCCGGCGCCTTTTTGCCGCGTGGACCTGACGCTCAGCCAGATCGGCAGCTGGAATCCGAACGCGGGCTTGCTGCCGCGGTGAGCTTCCGGTCATCAGGTGGCTGCAGATACCCAGGCGATCATGAACGCGGCAGGTCCCACGGCATCGACAAGCCCGCTCTGACCCGTCGGCCATGCCAGGATCGTGACCGTCGGCCAACCCCCGCCCGGGCTGGGCAAACCGGGACGAGTCCGATGGCACATTTAAGGAATTGAATGATCGGCATGCCCATGATCGCAGCGATAATCTTTGTTGCTCGCACAAGACCGGTGCCCGGCGCTCCCCAAGGTCAACGTCAGCGGTTCGGCGGGTCGCCACGCTCCGGGATCGGTCACCACCGCCAGGAAGCGCACTAGATCCGCCGTTCGGTACCGGCCGGGGTCGTTTCGGCATAGCCATGTTTACCGCACCGAATGGTCATTATGAACAGATCTGGCGAGTCTGGACTGGGGTTCTTGCTTACTGCCTACGGCCCGGCTGAGGCGGGTGGCTTCCCGGCCACGGCGAGACGTTCGGCATCGCGCCGCGCGGACGGCGAGGACCACTGTGCGGAAGGCGATCCACGAGGCAAAGGCGGTCAGCAGCGTGATGACCGCGATCGCATAGCCGGCGGCGGCGGGCGGCTTGGTGATCGCGAGCCATACGAGCGCGTCAGCGGCGGCCGCGGCGTAGGCGAAGGTGAAAGCCCAGGATCCGGGCGTGACGGAGAGCCTGCGGTAGACCGGGATCAGCCGGACCTGGACCAGGGCCATGAGAACCGCGTAGCCGCCGAGCACGCAGGCCACGAAGTTTACGGTCGGGCCCGCCACGGCGAAATACGCCAGTCCCGCGACCGCGGGTATGCCGAGTTCGATCGCCATCGTCGGGACGAGCGCGGAAGGCAGCGCGGGACGGGTGAACAGCCGGTTCAAGATCACCGAGCCGAGCATGATCCAGCAGATGACGCCGATCCCGAACAATGCCTCGGCCAGCGCGTGCAGGTGAACCTGGGCGGCGGCGCTGGCGCCGATCAGCCCGCCTGCGGCGGTCGGCAGGAAGTACCCCGGATGCACGGAATCCGGGTCGATGCCACCGGTCATCCACTGGCCTGTCAGCCAGCCCCCGATGGCTATCGTCACGGCCAGGAACACGATCACCAGCCCGCGCCCGGTGGCCAGGGCGTCTTGGGCCAGCGCGGCGGCCAAGAGCACCGCGGTGAGGGCGGAAGACGAAACGAACGGCGACAGAACAGGGTCGCGGAGGTCGGCCAGGATGATCCGGGGGCCCTGGGCCAGGTACGCGCCGGCCAGGACCAGCCAGAGGGCGGCGGCTAGGACGTCAAGCGCGCCGGGAACCGCGTGCACAGGCCCGAGCACCGGCACGGCCGCATGCCAGGCCTGCGCGAGCCCGGCGATGCCCAAGGCGATGCCGAACAGATTCGGCGGAACCCGCAGGCCCAGGAACTTGTGCCGCCGTGGGCCCTGGTCTTTCTCCGCGATCTGGGTTACGGACATTATCAGTGGCACCCGGGTTTGGCCCACGGGCGCGCCGGGGTCAGTGTTCGGCGTCGCGCTCCTCGCGCTGGTCGTTACCACGGAATCTGTTTTCTGTGATTGCCGCCGGGACAGGGGCAAAGGATCAACCCTGATTCCGGCCGCCGTGATTCGCCGTTACGCTCCATCCTTGATCACGTCAATTGGCATCTGTCGCGGGTACGGGGGTGGATTCGCCAGGCATGAACGGGCGGTCGTCGGGCGCGGCCCGGCGAGCGGCCAGGACCTCGCAAGCGGTCCGGCCGAGGGGAATGCGCAGGGGAAGCTGGGGCGCCTGGGCCGCGTCGGCGATCCCGGCTGCGACCTCTTCCGGAGTTATCATCTGGCGGGCACGCGCGCCGCCCTGGGTGCGCAGGTGGGCATAGGGGTCTCCGGGCAGGGTGTAGGTGGTGACGTGATCAAGCGCACCGGAGCTGACGGCGCCCGGTTCGAGCAGCGCAGCCTCGATCCCCAGCGGGCCCGCCTCGATGACGAGGGCCTCAACTAGTGCCTCGAGGGCCCACTTGGTCGCGGCATAGGCTCCTTGGCGCGGTAGCGCGATGCGGCCCGCCACGCTCGACACGAACAGCAGCCGCCCGCGGCCGCGGGCGCGCATCCCCGGCAGGACCGCCTGCGCCACCCGCAGGGCACCGATCGTGTTGAGGTCCAGCAGCCGCGCGAACGCCGCGGGAGGCGTCGCCTCTACGGCGGCGTAGAAGATCTCCCCGGCGTTGGAGACCAGGACGTCGACCTGTCCGGCCTCCCGGACCGCCCGGGCAATGGTGTCCGGGTCGGTGACGTCGAGCGTGAGCCGCCGGTCCACCCGGAGGCCGGCGAGGGTGCGCGGGTCCCGCGCGGTGGCGATCACCCGATGGCCGCGGCGGGCGAACTCTGCCGCGGTCGCGCGGCCGATGCCCTTAGATGCTCCTGTGATCAGTACGGATGCCATGACGACCTCCCGGGTTCGGGACCTGCCAGGTTTGACTTCCAAACCATAAGCACAACGCTAGACCACGGTGGTTTGATATGCAAACCATCGTGCATAGACTTTAAGCATGGACACTCAGCACGGCCGCCCCTGCTCGCTCGCCACGGCGCTGGAGCTGGTCGGAGACCGCTGGGCGCTGCTGGCGATCCGCGAAGTGATGTTCGGCAACCACCGGTTCAGCCAGATCGCGCGCAACACCGCAGCCCCCCGGGACCGCCTCGCGGCGCGCCTGAAGGCCCTCGTCGACGCGGGGATCCTCGAGCGCCGCCAGTACCAGGCCAGCCCGCCGCGGCACGACTACCACCTCACCGCCGCGGGCCGGGAACTCCTGCCCGTGATGCACGCGCTGCGCGCCTGGGGCGACAAGCGGGCCGTCGGCGAACCGCCCCTGCGGGCCGAACACCACGGCCACCCGATCCATCCGTACGTGGCCTGCGCAACCTGCGGTGAGCCCGTCCGCCCGGACGACCTCGAGCTCATCTCCACCGTGCCGGACTGGGACATCACCGGCCCCAAGCGCCCAGCACAAGCGCCCAGCGACGAACCCTCAGCCACCACCCCGCACCGCCACAGCAACCTCGACGAGCGCTCACCAATCCCGGGCCGGTCTGAGAGCAAGCCCGCCGCGGGCTCATGACGACCCAGGGATCGCGCCGCCCGCCCGCACAACCCGAGTGCTCACCATCTCCCTCGGCCTGCCCACCAACCGCCAGCCGCCGCAGGTGGCAAGCCATAACCGGGTGATCTGCGCCGTCCGACCACCCGGGCTGGGTCATCACCACGAAGCGCAGACTCGGCAGGGAGACTGTGGGTAGTGCCTCCGGCCCGGCTTCCCTGGCTTTGACTGGATGGGGCGTAGGGTCGGGGGCCTGGGTCCCGGCCTGACCTCCGAATCGGCTGACGCCGCTCGGGCTGTCCTGCGAAACGATCTGCCGGCCGGGCCCAGGTTTTCCTGGTACCCGCCGGCATTGCCGGTCTGATCTGCCTGGCCTGGATCAGAGGCCGGGGTTTCCCAGGTCCGGGCGGCCAGCGGGTGCGTGCCATCCCTCAACCACAGGAAAGGGATGGCTGTGACCAGCGTAGAGACTCGCGCCATCACCGGCGGGGTGGACACCCACGCCGGCACGCACCCCGCCGCCGCGTTCGACCCCATCGGCGGGCTGCTCGGGGTCAGGGAGTTCGCGTCCACCCCGGTCGGCTATGCCGGTTTGTAGCAGTCGCCGCCATAGCCGTCATGATTGTCTTTGGTAAACCGGCCTGACGCCTTTGTCCGGCGGCTAGATCGGAGTGTGAGGCCAGTGATTGCCGACGAGGATGAGCTTCTGGTGAGCGCCATCGCTGATCTGGGCCGCCTTTTCGGAGCTCGGCACGGCCCCGGGTTGGCTGCCCGGAGGATGCGCAAGAACGTGCTTGAACTCGACCTCGACGTCAGCATGACGCCGGACGCCGCCGCCAGGCGAGCTGAGGAAGTTCTCGCGGATGAGGGCGCTTTCATCCGGACCGAGCCGGGTGGGCAGGACGCGCCCGTGGAAGTCATTGGCCTGATCGCCGTGGGGTTCGGGAACCTGAATCCGGCGGTCGTGACAGTCACCATTCGTCCGGGCGAGTATGGCTCGCGGCTGGTGGTCCGCGGCGCGGCCAAAGAGAGTCTGATCAAGCAGCGCGCGGGGGAGGCGGCCGCCAAGCGCATCGCGGATGCGCTCGCCTGAAGCCAGCGCATCCGGGGTCGAGCCTCGCTGGGTGTCCATTCAGGGGTCTTGGGCTGAGCGTGTTATGTCGAGCGCCGGGACGATGTCAATGGAAACGACGGTCCGAGGCGTGGATCAGCCAGGGGGCTCATCGCTGAGCGGAGGAGGTCTACGTAGGTCTCGGTCAGGCTGTCGGCCTGCTTGCGGTAGCGAACGGGCGGAAGGTCGTCTGCATCGAGTTGCGGAAGGCGGAGAAACTCCAGGACTCTGTTCGCGACCGCGAGCCTGTCCCCGTACGAGGTCTTCGTAGACAACTTGGCGGGGCTGGATTCCCGTTGAGGCGAACCACTGCCGCCAGCCATCCTCGCACCGCTCCGCGAAGCGGACGAGCTGCACCATCTGCTCCACGTCGGGCGCTGGCTGCTCAGCCTCCTGGCCTGGCCGCAGGCCCCACTGATCTGTCACGGCGGCTCGCCACCACGAGATGCCCTGCCGCACTTTGTCCGCACGCCGCAGCCAGACGAACTGAGGGTTCGGGAACGTGGTCCGCATGAACTCCAGGCCCGCATCGGTCCCGGCGGGCGGGTGGAGCGATGACCGGAGCCAGTCAAAGTCGTTCCACATCAGCTTCGAGCCGAACACGCCGTTCGGCGTCGTGGCCTTATCCCGCAGGGCACGGACATAGGCGGTCAGGTCGCCGGTGGGCAGGCCCCACTCCCGCGTGTGGTTCTCCCGCTCCGCGTCGTCGAAGTAGTCAGAGGGCCGGCCGGCGTACCCGGTATCGGCCAGCGTGTGCGCCAGGAGCCAGCTTCCGGTTCGCTGGACACAGCAGATGACGTAGCTCCTGACCGGCTCCACGAACAGAAGTCTCGCTCGCTCCAGCCCGCTGATAAAACCGGATTTCGCGACATCTGCAAGGGCACCACCGAGGCGAGCACTGGCGTTCGTGACGTTTACTGACATTGCCGGCGTTCAGCACGTTGCGCGGCACGTGGCACGGGGTGCTTGAACCTTTGGCAGTGGTTGAGCATGCTCGGGGTTTGTGTCCGATGAGCCTGATGTGCCTGCCGGCGGCCGGGATCAGCGTGAGCTAGTTGCCCGGCTGCGGGCGGTGATCGAGGCCAAGGACACCGAGAACGCGATGCTGCGGGCTGAGCTGGAGGCTCAGCTGGAGCGGTACCGGCGGCTGGAGCTGAGGGTCGCGGAGCTGGAGCGGCGGCTGGGGTCAGACAGCACGACCTCGGGGACGCCGCCGTCGAAGGACCCGATCGGGGCGCGGGAGCGGCGCAAGGCCGAGCGGAAGGCCCGCCAGTCCTCCGAACGGGAACGGCGCAAGGACCGCAGGCGCGGCGGGCAGCCGGGGCATCCCGGGGCCGGGCTGTCGCGGGACCCGGACCCGGACGAGCGGGAGGAAATGCCGCCGCCCGCCGAGTGCTCGCGGTGCGGGATCACCCTGGACGGCGCGGATCAGGCGGGCAGCTGGTGGTCGCAGGTCCGGGACGTGCGCATCACGACGTTCGTGACCGAGTACCTGCTGCCGCTGCTGGCCTGCCCGTGCTGCGGCAAGGTCAACGCCGCGCAGCCGCCGCCATGGGCGCACCCGGGCAGCATCTCCTACGGCCCGGGCATCAACACCGCCGCGGTGCTGCTGACCTCCTATGGGAACGTGCCCGCGGAACGAGCCGCGAACCTGATCGGCATGCTGCTCGGCGTGCCGGTCTCGGCAGGGTTCGTCGATGGCGCCAGCGAGCGGCTGGCCTCCCGGCTGGAAGCCGCCGGGTTCGATGCGGCGATGCAGGCCGCCCTGGGAGCCGAGCCGGTGCTGGCCGCCGACGAGACCCCGGTCAACCTGATTCACCCGCATGCCGGGCTGGCCGAGGCGGACGCGGGCGCGCCGCACGTGCTGGTCGTGCGCACCCCGCACGCCGGGCTGACCTGGCTGCGGGCGCTGGGCTCCCGGCGAGCCGCCGCGATCACCGCGGTCTTGTCGTTCTTCACCGGCTTGTTGATCAGCGACGGGTACTCCGCCTACCAGCAGCTCGCGCCGCAGCTGGCCGGGGTGCAGCAGTGCTGCCAGCACGTCATCCGCCGCGCCCGCGCGGTCACCAGGCTCGGCCCCGGCAGCCTGCAATCATGGGCCGCCGACATCATCGACGTGCTGCGCGACGCCCACCAGGCCGTCGATGCGGCACGGGCCAGGGGCGACCCAACCCTCGATCCGGAGCTCCTGGCGAAGCTGCGCGAGCGCTACGACCAGGCCGTCGCCTTCGGGATCACGCACAACCGGCACCGGGACTGGCATGACGGCAACCACCCCGGCTACGCCCTCGGCTGCTGGCTACGCGACTACAAACAGCAGGTCTGGCTGTTCACCCGCGAGTTCGCCCTCGACTGGACGAACAACTGCTCCGAGCAGGCCGTCAAAGCCGCCAAGCGCCACCAGGCCGTCTCCGGATACTGGCACACCCCCCGGACCCTGGCCCGCTGGTGCCGTATCCGCAGCTACCTCGATTCCGCCGCCAGCCACGGACTCACAGCACTCGATGCCACCACCCGCGCCCTGGCCGGCGAACCCTGGCTACCCATCCCCGCGAGCTGAAAAAGCGGACGGAAACCGCAGCTCACTACCTACCTCTGAATGGACACCTCGCTGGCCTATGCTTCGCGTCTACCTACATCCCAGAAGAAATCCTATTTGTAGAGCAATAATCGCACGACCAACCCCGCTATGGGCACTGGCCAAGGACTTCGGCGTCCGCCCCTACTACGACCGCTGGGACAGCCGCAGCCAGACGCCGACTCAGGCCACCCAGAACAACCCCGTAACTGACCGACGGCAGTGTCCGCGTCCGGGTCAGCCGGGCCCGGCCGGCAAACGACCGGGCGCCCATCGCCTCGAACGGGTGGTACGCGGTGCGCAGCTGGCCGCGGACGTCGGCGCGGCGGCGCTCGCGGCGCAGCCATTCCCCGTAGAGCAGGTGGGCGAGCCAGCGGCAGCCGCATCCGGATCCTCGTGGTGGTGGGGTTCGGCACTCTCCTTTGGCTGCGCGGTCTATCAGGTCGCTTCGGTCCGCGGACCAGACGAAAGTTGTATGGCCGCATCTGATATTGAGCCTTTGGTAGGGGAGGACCCTAAAGATGGCCCTGCCGGGCGACATGTCGGCCGGCGTGCAATGGGGACATGCGGACAGAACCAGGGTTCACACAGTTGACCTCCCAGCCGGGCCACGACAAGGGCGACGTCAGCTCTACGACGTTCGCCTATCAACTGTCCGGGCCACTCACAGCCCTCGTCGGCAGTGCCTTCGTCAGTGGAGTCGTGTACGGCTTGCTCGAGTTCCTGCAGCGCTCGCCTATCAGGCGAGAGCACGTCGCCGGGACCGCCGGGTGGGGGCAGCAACTGGCGCTGGCGCTCGGCACGATTGTGATCTTGAGCGTCGCCCAGGCGCGGCATCGGCGGAGGTTCGGCCCGCGCTCAGGCCGGCTCTGGCTGCTCGCGCCGCTCGGAAGGCATGCTGCGCGCCGAGTCGCGCGTGCGCTCGGTCTCGGTAGCGAAGCCGCGCAGCCTGGCCGACTGCTACTCGCGCTTCCTGCTGCCGCGCTGTTCTTGTTCTGCTTCTGGCGGGCAGGCGTCCAGGTGACAGGCGGCCTCGACCCGAACTTCACGGTCAATGCCTGGGGTGGGCCCAGCTACGCAGGCGCGATGGCCTGCCACTATCTGGACCTATTTCTGCTTGCTGCCGGCGCTGCCTGGCTCATGGACCGCATCCTGCCGGCATAACCGACTGCAGCTCGCTGCGCTTTGACTTGCAGGTGGCTGCCGCTGTCACTGACCGATGCGGCCGTCGATACGTTCCCGCAGCATGTCGGCGTGGCCGCAGTGGCGGGCGTACTCCTCAATCATGTGGACCAGTACCGAGCGCAGCTCCGGGCTACTGCCGTCCGTCTCGAAGCGCTTAACGCCTAAGTCGGGGAATCGGCGACGAACTTCTCGGCGAAGGCGACCTCGCCGCGCCAGGCCCGCCAGGCGTCGTCCACGAGCGCCGGGTCGACAACTGCGCCGAGCCACTCAGCATCCGGCACGTCCTGCGACCAGTACAGGAAGGGAGCGTCGGACTGTGCCATCACCCGCCGGAACCAGTGGCGTTCCACGTCGGCCATGTGACGGATAAGGCCGAGCAGGGACATCGTGGAGGGCGGCACCGACCGGCTCGCGAGCTGGACCGCATCGAGGTCAGCGCACTTCATCTCCATCGTCAGCCGGTACCTGCGCAGGAATTCGAGCAGCGTCGCCCGCTCGCCCTCTGGTGCGGTCCATGCCGCGAACCTCGGGTCCAGCGCCGTGTCCATCCACATGCCGTATTCGGCTCCGGTGGCAGTCCACCTTTCCGGCACGGCGTCGCGCTCGCTCCCGTCAGCCACGGCGACCACCCTGACACATTCGAACTAACCAGCGCTATGGACTGTCGCAGATCTGCTGGCGGACGTGTCGCGCATCACCCGATGGAGGACAAGGAGGGCCCTCCTCGAGGTAGCCCGATCCCGTGAGACCTCGGCTGATGCCCGCCGCCGCGCAACACACCCGCGTCTACGCGGATTACCTGGCCACCATGACCAAAACCCAGGCCGACGACATCGAGTACTACGCCGTCAGCATCGTCGGCCCGCGCAACCGCGTCGACAAGATCGTCGGCAAACTCCCCCTGCTGCCCTGACGAGGTCATCGCCCGTGCCTCTGTACCGCCAGTCACTGCCTGCTTCACGGTCCAAACGCCCACGCCACCATCAGCGGGAACTCCTCGCGCCAGAACGCACCGCCGTGCGACCCGACCCGCTCCGTCATCACAACGTCCGCACCCGCATCGTGCAGCGCGACCGCCCACCGGGTCGCGTTCTCGAGGAAGAACGGCTCCAGCGTGCCCGCAACGAGGTACGCGCGCGGAATCGGACTCGGCATCACCCCAGGCGGACGGTAACCCGCGCCCGGCGAGGCGCAGAAGACCGCACCGTAGACGTCCGGATGCCGAAGCCCAATCGCGAGCGCCAGCTCCCCACCCGCCGAGACACCGAACACCGCGGTGCGATCGGCGGGCAACGCGACTCCGAATCGCGACCTCGCCCAGCGGCGGACGTCCCCGACGAAAAACTCCTCGTGTGCCGCGAACCGTTGCGGGTCAAAGCCCGGTGAGTACTCATGGAGGCGCAGCGTCTCATCGGCCAGGCGGTGAACACCGATGATCATCGTGGACGGTACGTCGGCCGCCTCGAGGACTCCACCCCATTGCGAGATCAACTGACCGTCACCGGCGAACACGACTGCCTCGGGCGGATCTGCCGGGATGTACACCGTGACCTGCCGACCACCGTCGTAATCGAACGTCTCGGTGACGACCTCTCCCGCAGATCGTTGATCATGCATGATCGAAACCCCCGGATCCTTGAGAGCTATCCATCGACCCTCGGCGATCATCACCTCAGCCCGAAATCTTCGTCATTAACCCCGGCGACTGCCGGTTTCCCACGGTCACCCGTGGACACTTTGACACGCAGGTCAGGCCACGTGGAAGTCCGGATCGTTCAGATTCCCAAGCTGACAGTGCGAGTTCGATTCTCGTCACCCGCTCTGCGGCCAGCAGCGGAGCGAGCCGTTCGCTCAGCGTAACCGCGTCGCCCCATCCGGTGGTGCCTGAATTCCCGCACCTTGCGCCCGCCGGACACGGCGACATCCCGGCGCTTGCGGACACACTGGGACTGCGAGCACGCCGGAAACCGCCGCCCGGGTGACGCTGGCCGCGCCGCCATCAAACGCGCCTAGAATGCGGCGCGCATCCCCGAGAAACATCAGGCAGCTGGATGGGAGGACAGGATGAGCCAGCAGCCCGGTCCGCTCGGCGACGACGTTGCGGTCACGCACATTCTCGTGGTCGCTGACCCGGCGGCCTCTCGCGATTTCTGGGTGAATGTCCTGGGCGCGGAGCTGTACCGGGAGTACGGCGGCACGAGCGTCGTGCTCAGGTTCGCGGGGACCTGGCTTTTGCTGGTGAGCGCAGGAGGCCCGACCGCGGACAAGCCCGGGGTCACCTTCGGGCCGCCGGCTGACCCGGATCTGGTCAGTCATGCCATGACGCTGCGGGTTGCTGACTGCCGCGCAGCCTATGCGGCATTGACAGCCCGGGGCGCGGCCTTCCTTACCCCACCGCATGATTGGGGCGGCGAGATCCGCTGCTTCCTTCGAGATCCCGACGGCCACCTCGTGGAGATCAGCGAGTCCGTGCCTACCTAATCGCGGCGTAGACCGGGCGATCACGCCTAGCCCTGGCTATGCATAAACATACGGGCCTGGCCGCTGCCTGCTCGGCCGTGGCGGGATCGCCAATGGTGTGGGAGCTCTAGATAACCGCGCGCGTGCGAGCCGCCGTTCTGCTCGGGCCTCGGCGTCACCGGAGGTGCGCTCGGATGCCACGCAGAAGATTTGCTCTTTGGGCGGGCGCTTGACGGCGCAGGCCGAGACAGAGCAGAAATGGGGAATTCTCCCGATGCGGGGCGCAGCGTTTCCGACCCGGAGGTTCCGGCGATGCTTCAGGAGGCGGGGCACGTTGGCCGGCCGCAGCGATCCCGGTCGCCGATCGCCAGCAGACCGTAGAGTTACCACTCGTGATCAACCACGTAGTACTCCGGCCAGCCGCCGAAGCTGATCTGCTGCTGTTGCATCGACTGTTCACTGACCCGGCCGACACCGGGGAGCACGAGTGGCACGGGTGGCAGGACACCCGATGGCTGCGCCGGCAGTGGGATGAAGACGGCCTGCTCAGCCAGGATCGCGGGATGCTCATGGTGGCGTGCGGGGATGACACGCTGGGTTACGTTGGCTGGCACAGGCGGGCAACCGGAGGCCAGTCGTCCTTCTGGGAGATCGAGATTGGGCTAGCGCCAGAGGCACGGGGCCACGGTCACGGTACCGATGCGCAGCGGCAGCTTGCCCACTACTTGTTCGCACATACCCAGGTCAACCGGGTCGAGGCCGAGACAGAGATCACCAACATCGCCGAACAGCGAGCGCTGGAAAAGGCCGGATTCACCCGGGAGGGAGTACGACGGGGTGCCATGTTCCGGCACGGGCAATGGCACGATGCCGTGATCTACGGCGTGCTTCGCCACGAGGTAGACCTCTGGTAGAACTGAGGATTCGGCCCCGGCGGATTCCCCTTACCCGGTTGTGACCCAGGTGGCGGACGGCCACCGACATGTGGCGGAGACCGTCCTGGTTGTGCCGCCCGGCGATCAGCTCACCGCGGCTGGGACGGCCCGGCGGACTGGGTGCTCATGGCGTCCGCCAGGGCTGGGCTGTGCGCCGGAGCTACGTCGACAGCTACCGGAGCCGCGTTCCTGAGTTCCTCCAGCCGGCTCTTGGACGGCACCAGCAGGGCCGTCAGCAGCGCGCCGAGGCCCAGCAGGACCGCCGACACCGTGAACGCCATGGTGTAGCCGTGCACCGCGGCGGTGGCCGGCGCAAGCGGTCCCGCGTGGTGCGCGGTCAGGTAGGTCGCCGTCGCCGTCAGCGCCACCGTGCTCAGCGCTGCGGTTCCGATCGAGCCGCCGACCTGCTGCATGGTGTTGACCAGCGCCGAGGCTATGCCGGAATCCTGCCGGGCCACGCCGGTGGTGGCGGTGTTGATGGCCGGCGAGAAGATCATGCCGAAGCCGAGGCCCATGGCCAGCAGTGCCGGCAGCACGCCGCTCGCGTAGCTGGAGGTCACGGTGAGCTGGGTGAGGTAGGCCATCCCGCCGCCGCCGATCAGCATGCCGGCAGCGATCAGCGTCCGCGGCCCGAGCCGGGGCAGCAGCACGATGCTGGAGGTGTTCGAGCTGAGCAGGATGCAGGCGATCATCGGCAGGAAAGCCAGCCCGCTGGTCACCGGGCTGTAGCCCTTGACTACCTGGAGGTAGTAGGTGAGGAACAGGAACACGCCGAAGATCGCGATCCCGGTCAGCCCGACCGCGATGTAGGCGCCGCCCCGGGCCCGGTTCAGGATCACCCGCAGCGGCAGCAGGGGGTGGCTGACCAGGCGCTCGGCGAGGACGAACGCCGCGAGCAGGAGCACACCCGCAACCAGCGAGCCGATGGTCAGGGCGGCGGTCCAGCCCGCCGTCTCGGCGTGCGAGAACCCGAACACGATAAGGAAGAACCCGGCCGAGGCGAGCGCGGCTCCCGCCCAGTCCATCCGCGGGCGGCTGTCCGGCCGGTTGCCCTGCATGTAGGCCAGGGCGCCGGCGATGGCGATCGCGGCGAAGATCAGGTTGACGTACAGGCACCAGCGCCAGGAGAAATACTGGGTGAGGACGCCGCCGAGGATCAGGCCCACCGCGCCGCCGCCGACGGCGACCGACCCGAAGACGCCGAACGCCCGGCCCCGCTCGCGCGGGTCACGGAACGTGCTGACCAGGGTGCCCAGGGCGGCAGGCGCGAGGAGGGCGCCGAACGCGCCCTGCAGCGCCCGGGCGGCCACCAGCATCTCGAACGAGACGGCGGCGCCGCCGAGGGCCGAGGCGAGAGCGAACCCGGCCAGGCCGGTGATGAATACCCGCTTGCGGCTGAACATGTCGCCGAGCCGGCCGCCGACCAGCAGCAAGCTGCCGAAGGCCAGGGCGTAAGCGGTCACCACCCACTGCCGGTCGCTGTTGGGAAACCCCAGCGCGTGCTGGGCCGACGGCAGCGCGATGTTCACGACGGTGGCGTCCAGCACCACCATGAGCTGGGCGATGGCCACGATCACCAGGATGAGCCAGCGATGATCGCTGGTCGCGGGACGGCGGGCGCCTGCGGCAGAGGACACGGATGACATGGAGAGCTATACCCCCGGGTGAGAAGCGTGGCTGGTCTGGGTGGCGCGGGTCGCGCCGGGCCGGGCGATCATGCCGGGACCATCGGTGTGCTAGGAGCGGCCGGCGAGGTGATCAGCGGCTGCGCTGCGTCGTCGAGGACGTCGAGCAAGCGGAGCAAGGTGGCCCGGTCTTCCTGGCTCAGGGTGCCGAAGATCTGCCCCAGCAGCCGCTCGCGGGCCGCGGACGCCACGCCCAGGCAGGCCTCGCCCGCCTCGGTGATGGCGACGAGCTTGGCCCGGCGGTCGGTCACGTCCGGTCGGCGCTCGGCCAGGCCCTGGCGCTCCAGCGCGTCGACGATGTCGGTGATGGAGTGCGGAGACAGGCCGAAGTCGGCGGCCAGCACGCTCTGCCGGGTGGGTCCCTGCTCGCGGAGCCGCATCAGCACCTTGGTCCGGGCCATGGACAGGCCGCATCCGGTCATCTCGTCGTTAACAGCACGAAACATCCGGTGGTAGACCGCGATGTACCGGTCACCTACCTGCTCGGTCGTGATCATGACTGCCCCTCTGGCTTACAGAAGCTGACCCGCCTCATCATGAGCGGATTCAAGTTCTTACCCCTCATAATGAGGAGCCTCACGGATTTATTCCGACGCCGGTCCGGCTGTGCCGCCGCTCCAGTCCCGCCTGGCACGAGGCCACCTAGCCTCGGCCTTGCCGCCGGGCAGATGTACGCCACGTAGTCCGGCATCCGCCGCCGGATCGTGTCGACGACGGCGTCGCTGGAGTAGCCGCGGGTCTTGTCGGCGGGGATTACCGTCAGGCGGCCCGGTCTGTGGTGATCGGCCGGGGGTCCAGGATCTTTTTGAGGTACTGGCCGGTGTAGCTGTCGTCGATGAGGGCGATTTGTTCGGGGGTTCCGGTGGCGATGACGTCGCCGCCGCGGGAGCCGCCTTCGGGGCCCAGGTCGATGACCCAGTCGGCGGTCTTGATCACGTCGAGGTTGTGCTCGATCACGATGACGGTGTTGCCGGCGTTGACGAGCCGGCCCAGCACGCCCAGCAGCTTGCGGATGTCGTCGAAGTGCAGGCCGGTGGTGGGCTCGTCCAGCACGTAGATCGTCCGGCCGGTGGAGCGGCGCTGCAGCTCGGAGGCCAGCTTGACCCGCTGCGCCTCCCCGCCCGACAGCGTCGGGGCGGGCTGGCCCAGCCGCACGTACCCCAGGCCCACATCCACCAGCGTGGCCAGGTGCCGGCGGATGGCCGGGATCGCCTCGAAGAACCCGGCCGCCTCCTCGATCGGCATGTCCAGCACGTCAGCGACGGTCTTGCCCTTGTAGTGCACCTGCAGGGTGTCGGTGTTGTACCGGGCGCCGTGACAGACCTCGCACGGCACGTACACATCGGGCAGGAACTGCATCTCGATCTTGATCGTGCCATCGCCCGCGCACGCCTCGCACCGCCCGCCCTTGACGTTGAACGAGAACCGGCCCGGCTGGTAGCCGCGGACCTTCGCCTCGGTCGTCGCCGCGAACAGCCGCCGCACATGGTCGAACACCCCGGTATAGGTCGCCGGGTTAGACCGCGGCGTGCGCCCGATCGGCCCCTGGTCAACATGCACCACCTTATCCAGCAACGCCATGCCGCTGACCCGGGCATGCCTGCCGGGCACGATCCGCGCGCCATGCAATTCCTTGGCCAGCGCGCTGTACAGAATGTCGTTGACCAGCGTCGACTTACCCGACCCCGACACCCCGGTCACCGCGACCAGGCAACCCAGCGGGAACGCCACGTCCACCCCGCGCAGGTTGTGCTCACTGGCCCCCCTGACCACCACCTCCCGGCCCCCCGACCGCGGCCGGCGCACCGCGGGCACCGCGATGGCCTGCCGCCCGGTCAGGTACGCGCCGGTCAGCGACTCCGCGCTGGCCAGCAACTCCTCCAGCGGGCCCGACACCACGATATTGCCGCCGTGCTCACCCGCCCGCGGGCCGATATCCACCACCCAGTCCGCCGCCCGGATCGTGTCCTCATCATGCTCGACCACGATCAGCGTGTTCCCCAGATCCCGCAGCCGGACCAGGGTCTCCAGCAGCCGGTGGTTATCGCGCTGATGCAACCCGACCGACGGCTCATCCAGCACATACAACACCCCCACCAGGCCCGAACCGATCTGCGTGGCCAGCCGGATCCGCTGCGCCTCCCCCCCAGCCAACGTCGCCGACGCCCGGTCCAAGGTCAGGTAATCCAGCCCCACATCCAACAGGAACTCCAGGCGCGCGGCTGCCTCAGCCAGGATCGGGACCGAGATCTGGGCGTCCTGCCCGGACAGTTCCAGCGCAGGAAGCAGCTTGGCCAGCTCGCCGATCGGCAGCGCGCACAGTTCGGCGATGGACTTCCCGTCGACGCTCACCGCAAGCGACACCGGCTTCAGCCGGGCCCCGTCACAGGACAGGCAGGGCACCTCCCGCATGTACCCGGCGTACCGCTCCCGGCCAGAGTCGCTCTCCGCCTCGGAATGCTGCCGCTCGATGTACGGGATCGCACCCTCGAAGCGGGCGTAGTAGGAACGCTGCCTGCCGCTCCTGGTCGTGTGCTGAACGTGCACCTGCTGGTCATGCCCGTACAGCAGGGCATGCTGAGCGGCGGTCGTCAGCCGCTCCCAGGGCGTGTCCACGGTGAACCCGAGGGCGTCGCCGAGCGCCTCGATCAGCCGCAGGAAGTAGTCGCTGACATGCCCCCCGCTCCACGGCCCGATCACGCCCTCGGCCAGCGTCCTAGCCGGATCCGAGATCACCAGCTCAGGATCCACCTCCAGCCGCGTACCCAGGCCAGTGCAATCCGGGCACGCCCCCCACGGAGAGTTAAACGAAAACGACCGCGGCTCCAGCTCATCAAACGACAGGTCGTCATACAGGCAAGCCAGATGCTCAGAGAACATCCGCTCCCGATGCGGGTCGTCCTCCGGCAGGCCAGTGAAGTCAAGCACCACCACCCCGCCCGACAAGGCCAGCGCGGTCTCCACCGAATCGGTCAGCCGCCGCCGCGCCGACTCCTTCACCTCCAGCCGGTCGACCACCACCTCGATATCGTGCTTCTCATACTTCTTCAGCGCCGGCAGCTCACCCCCCGCGCCGGCGCTGTCCAGCCTGACCACCACGCCATCCACCCGGGCCCGGGAATAACCCTTGGCCTGCAGATCACGCAGCAGCTCGCCATACTCGCCCTTACGTCCCCGCACCACCGGGGCCAGCACCTGGAACCTGGCCCCCTCCTCCAGCTCCAGCACCCGGTCCACGATCTGCTGCGGGCTCTGCCGCGCGATCGGCCGCCCGCACACCGGGCAATGCGGCTTACCCACCCGCGCATACAACAACCGCAGATAGTCATACACCTCGGTGATCGTGCCCACCGTCGACCGCGGGTTACGCCCCGCCGCCTTCTGGTCGATCGACACCGCCGGCGACAACCCGTCGATGAAATCAACGTCCGGCTTATCCATCTGCCCCAGGAACTGCCGCGCGTAAGCCGAAAGCGACTCCACATACCGGCGCTGGCCCTCCGCGAAGATCGTGTCAAAGGCCAGGCTCGACTTCCCCGACCCCGACAACCCGGTAAACACGATCAGCGAATCACGCGGCAAGTCGAGCGACACGTCCTTCAGGTTGTGCTCGCGCGCGCCGCGGACGACGAGACGATCAGCCACAGTGTCCAGCACTCCAATAGGGATGTAGCGCCTTTAAGGCTCATTGCAGGGATGCGGGTAACGGCGTCGCCGCCCATCTGCGGTACCGCCCGCACGACAGCGGCCAGCCACTCCTTGCTCTACCCATCAGCCCGCCCGGCCGCGCCGAACGCCTGACAGCCTCGACAAGAACTAAAGCAAAACGCCGCCTTGACAAGAACAAAAGCGGGGCGCTGCAGATTCCGCCTGCTGGCGCTCCCCGGGTCGTGCCTGCCGCGGTGCACAGCGCGCTGATGCGGTGCCGGGAAGATGCTCTGGGCATGGCCTGGGCGGCGGGGCTGGCGCCGCTGTGTGCCGTACAGGAACATGTGTCCATGGCCACTGACTCGCCTCAGCCGGGGGGAACACCCGGTAGCGGGCGGCCGGGCCGTCCGCGCGTCCGGGCTGACGGCGCGCCGCAGTACAGCGCCATGAGTGACCAGGTGCGGACGGTGATCGTGCGGGGCCGGTCGCTGCGGGTGGCCGTGCGGGGCGGGACCGGCGGGTGTTCTCCGCCGCTGCTGTTGTGCAACGGCATCGGGGCCAGCCTGGAGCTGCTGCAGCCGTTCGTTGACGCGCTCGACCCGCGGCGCGAGGTGGTGCGGTTCGACATGCCGGGCATCGGCGGATCGGCCGCGCCGGTGGTGCCCTACCATCTGTGGACGCTGGCGTCGCTGCTGAGCGGCCTGCTCGACCAGCTCGGGTATCAGCAGGCCGATGTCCTGGGCATCTCCTGGGGCGGCGGCCTGGCGCAGCAATTCGCGCTGCGGTGCCCATCGCGGGTGCGCCGGCTGGTGCTGGCAGCTACCTCGCCCGGGGCCCTGATGGTCCCCGGCCACCCTCGCGCGCTGCTGCGCATGCTGACGCCCTGGCGCCACCGCGGTCATGGTTACGCCCCCGGCATCGCCGGCGAGCTTTACGGCGGCAGCGTACGCGACGATCACCAGCTGGGCCGCGAGCTGCTGCACGCCACGGCACGCCCCGTCACCACCAGGGGCTACCACTATCAGCTGCTGGCCACCGCCGGCTGGACGAGCCTGCCGCTGCTGCCGCTGCTGCGCCCGCCCACCCTGATCCTGGCCGGCGACGACGACCCCATCATCCCGCAGCTCAACGCGCGGATCTTGCACCGGCTGATCCCGCGAAGCGAGCTGACCATCTACCACGGCGGCCACCTTGACCTGGTCATCCAGGCCGCACATCTGGCGCCCCTGATCGAGGCATTCCTCAGCGCCGCCACCCAGCCCGCGAACAGCACCGGAGCACCCACCGGCCGCGGCCTGCATGAAACGAGCACGGGCGAGGTCACCCCGGATGGGGTGGCATCATGGAGGAAATGAGCAAGTCACCTTCTCGCCGCTTCCCCGTGACGGTCACCCATCTGCCGGTGACGCGATGCCAGCTCTGCCACCGCACCGTCGCCTACCGGCCCGGCGCCCTCAGCGAGACCCTGACCGAGCACTACCGCCGGGCGCATCCCGGCGCGCTCGATCCTGCATCCCGGTAACCGCCCCGTAGAATCCACACGGGCACCGCAGGTGCCTGCCAGCCCAGCATGACCGGGCGTGGAACGGCCAGAGGATTCCCGCAGTCACTGAGCGTCGCCGTCCCGGCTGTGCCACTTCGCGCTCCTCGCTCACCGTGACATGGCCCCAGCTTGCACAGGTGAATTCCAAGCCGACCCGATCACTGGATGGAGGAAACCACGTGGACCCGGATCTCGCCTACCGCCCCGAAGACCTGCTCCGCTTCGTCGATTGCCTCGGCGGCGCGCTCGTCCCCGGCACCGACGCCGTCGTCTACGTCGCTAACACCCTCGAGGGCAGTACCGCCAGCGACGCCAGCGCTCTGTGGCTCGTTGAGGCGGGGCAGCATCGCCGCCTCGTGCCCTCCGACGCCCGCCAGGCACAGCCGGCCATTTCTCCTGATGGGTCGCTGGTGGCGTTCCTCCAGCAGACGGGAACGGGCCGCGACGACCCCTGGCAGCTGGCCGTCTGCGCGCGGTCCGGGGGCGAGGCGACTGTGTTGACCAAGTTCGCCCGCGGGACGGGGCAGGCAGGTCCGGTGTGGTCGCCCGATGGTACGCAGATCGCCGTTGACGCCTTTGACATCCCACGGCGCGACCCGAAAAAGGCATACCGCATCACCCGGCTCCACTGGCGGCGCGATGGTATGGGGCTGATCGACGACGTCCGGGGTGACGTGTGGGTCGTGCCCGCGGCTGGCGGGGAGCCGAGGCGTCTCACCGCCGGTGACGGGGTGATCTCGTTCCTCGAGTGGTCACCCGACGGTGCGTCGATCCTTTATGGGACCTTCGGTGCCGGCGATGACACCGGCTACGCGATCCGGGCCGTTGACGTCTCCTCCGGCGACTGTCGCACGATCACCTGCGGACCGCTGCTGGGTGACGCGGCCGTCGCCGCCTGGATCGCCGATGGCAAGGTCGTCTACTCCTCCCCGTGGAAGATCAACAAGCGGATCGAGCTTGTCGTCTGTGATCCGCGCGATGGGACCCATGAGACCCGGATGCCTGACCCGCAGGGCCAGTTGTTCGCCGATATGGTGGCGGGCTTCGACTCTCGAGCCATCACTCCCCGGATATTGGTCGATGCTGCTGGCGAGTGGGCGTACGTCTACGTCCAGCAGGGCGGGGCGCTTCGCACCACTCGGGTCGCCCTGGCCGGCGAGGTGAGGGTGGAGCCGCTGACTGACGTCAACGAGTCGGTCGTCCCTGTGGGTATCGACGGAGCCCGCCTCCTCGCCATCCGGACCTCCCACACCCGGCCCGCCGACCTGGTCGTTGTCGACACGAAGACCGGGCAGCTTCAGGCGGTCACGGGGCTCAACGGCACCTGGCTGACCGACCTGCCCTTCGACGTCCATCACCTCACCTATCCGACCACCGACGGCCACACGGAGATCGAAGGCTGGTACCTGGCGCCGCGCGACGGCACCGGGCCGTACCCCACGGTGCTGCACATTCATGGGGGCCCATTCGCCGTCCATGGCGAGATCTTCAATGTCGACAACCTGTTGCTGGCCGCGGCTGGCTACGGCGTCCTGATGGTCAACTTCCGCGGCAGCTCCGGCTACGGCGACGCCCACGCGGAAATGCTCATCGGAGACTGGGGCCGCTACGACCTTGCCGATGTGCTCCAAGCGGTCGATGTGGCCGTCGAGCAAGGCTTGGCGGACAGCACCCGGGTCGCCTCCTTCGGGCTCTCCAGCGGCGGCTACCTAACCTCTTGGCTGCTCACCCACAGCGACCGATTCCGTGCCGGCATCTCCGAGTGCCTCGTGTCGGACTGGACCGGCATGCTCGGCTCCGACCTTTCCGCGTTGGTCGCCGCCAGCATGGACAGCAGCCCAGGCCACGGCCCGGATTCCATGGAGCCGTACATGAGGATGTCGCCTGCCACCTACGCTGCGCGCTGCTCAGCGCCGCTGCTCGTCCTGGAGCACGAGGATGACCTGCGGTGCCCGACCTCCCAGGGCGACGTGCTCTACAACGAGCTGAAGCTGGCTGGGAAGGTCACCGAGATGTTCCGCCTCCCCGGCGTCCCACACGACCCGTTCGGCGCCGACCTCGCGTTGCGTGTTCAACGTGCCGAGGCGATCCTCGACTGGATGGACCGTTGGCTGAAGCCGACCGATGTCTGAGTGGCCCACGCCGGGCGCAGCCGCGAGTCCCTCCATCTCCGACACGTCTCGAAACCGAGGTGCAAGATGGTTATGGGCACGGTCGCCGCGATAAGACCGAAGCAGCCGCGGTGAGCTGGAACACGGCCTTCCGTCTTCGCCAGTTCGCACGGGGCAGCCTGTGGGTGCTGCCGCTGGCGGGAGGCCTGCTGGGCGCGCTGCTCGGCTCGGGACTGATCCTGGCCGACCAGTCGGTGCACCTGCCGTCGTATTGGACCTACTCCCCGTCCACGGCGAGCACGGTGCTGTCGGCGATCGTCGGCGCGATGGCGGCGTTGACCGGGTTCGTGGTCACCGTCACGGTGCTGGTGGTCCAGATGGCCACCGGCATGTTCTCGGCCCGCTACCTGCGCCTGTGGTACCGCGACCGGGTGCTCAAGCTGCTGCTCGCCTTGCTGGTCGGGACGCTGGCGTACTCGTTCGGGCTGCTGCGGCGCGTTGAGAACCACTTTGTCCCCAACCTCGGCGTGACGGTCGCCGGGGCGCTTGTGGTGGTGAGCTTGCTGCTGTTCGTGGTCTTCCTGGACCGCTTCTTGCACCGGCTGCGGCCCGTCGCGGTAGCGGCGCTGGCGGCCAGCTACGTGAACCGTGACTTTGCGCGTTACGTCGCGGCCCTCGCCGCGCCCGACGTGTTCTCCGGCGTGTTCGCGCCAGTCGGCGAACAGCCCGCCGTGGTCGTCCGTAGCGCCAGGCCGGGAGCCATCCAGGCGCTCCACGTCCGTGGGCTTGCCCGCTGGGCGCGCGAGCACGGGTGCCTGGTCGTGATCTGCCATCGGGTCGGCGATTTCGTGCCCGCCGGCGCCAGGCTGATCGAGACCTACGGTGGCGCTGCAACCGGTATCCGGGCGCAGCGCAGGCTCCGCAACATGATCGCGCTAGGCGACGAGCGCACGATCGAGCAGGATCCGGCTTTCGCCATCAGGATCATGGTCGACATTGCCGACAAGGCCCTGTCACCGGCCATCAACGACCCCACCACCGCGGTCCAGGCGCTCAACCATCTCTCGGATGTCCTGCGCCTGATCGGGACGACCGACTTCTCCCCGTCGCAATGGCGCTCCGGCAGCGCGGCCCGTACCGGGCTGGTGATCCCGGCTCGCGACTGGGAGGACTACCTCATGCTCGGCGTGACCGAGATCCGTGAGTACGGCTCAACGGCCATCCAGGTCATGCGCCGCATGCGAGCAATGCTCGAAGAATTGCGTGATGAGGTGCGCCCCGAACACCGCCCGGCGGTCGAGGAGGAACTCGCGCGCCTGGGAGTGACCGTCGGGCGCAGCTTCGCCGACTCAGTCGACCTGGACCGGGCCAACACCGCCGATCCGCAAGGCATCGGCGGGCGGAATAAGCCACCAGGCCACTACGGATGACCAGCCGCTACCACATGGCCTGATGCCTCTTCTCGGCGTGGGTCGACGCGCCGAGACTGGTCCGAAGGTCGTCATGGGCGAGGCGTCTGTCGATCCTGCGGGCGCACCGCGCGACCGTGACGGCAGGCTGGTGGTCAGGCAGGTGGCGGTGGCGGGGCGAGGAGGCCGCTGAGGATTCGCGCGAAGATGTCGCGGTAGCGGTCCGCCGGGCCGGTAGCTGTGTCCGGAGGGCCGGTCTGGAGAGGTGATGGTGGCGCGGCGAGCAGTTCGGCCAGTCGCGGGTGGTGGCCGGCAGCGAGAGCGTGGTGCAGGTAGGCGACGTTGTGCTGCTGGCGGGCCGGGCCGCCGGCGAGTTCGTTCTGGACGAACAGCGCGGTGGCCGCGGTGAGGAGGGCGAAGGCTTCGAGCTTGGCTGCGGTGCTCGCGGGGTGGGAGGCGAGTGTTTCCAGGACATGCTCCAGGAGGACTAGGCCGTTGGGGCCGAGCACCGGGCGAGTGGTGAGCAGGGGCGGTAGCCATAGGTGGTGCCGCATGATCGCGCGTGCCTGCTCGCCGATGTCGAGCAGGTCGGTGAGCCAGTCGCCGGTCGGCGCCGTGAAGGCGTACTCAGCGCCGGTGGCGTCGATCATCAGGTCGAGCAGGTCCTCGCGAGTCTGAAGGTAGCGGTACAGGGACGCGGCTCCGGTCCCCAGGTCGGCGGCGACCCGCCGCATGGATACTGCGTCCAGGCCTTCCCGGTCGGCGATCGCGATGGCGGCGGCGGTGATCTCATCCCGGGAGTGCCCGGCCGGGCGGCCTGCCGCCGCGCGCTCAGGGCGCATCCAGATCACGCCGCCGCCTCCGCCCGCTACCATCTGAGCTCCCGCCACCTCATTTGCGAACACTGTACCCAAACTGTTAGACTACTTTGCGAACGTTGTTTGCGAAGTCGACTGGAGGATCAGGTGATACCCGGTTCCGCGCGGGTGCGTTACGTGGTCAACGGCCAGGTGCGGATCGCCTTCGAAGATCTCGGCGGTGCAGGCGGTGATCCGCTGCTGCTGATCATGGGGCTGGCCGTGTCGCGGTTCTGGTGGCCAGACGACCTGGTCGCTGAGTTCGTCCGCCGCGGCTTTCATGTCGTCGCCTACGATCAGCGCGATGCCGGGCAGTCCACCCGCTGCCCGGATGCGGGCACAGCCAGCCCGCTCGCGGCGGTGCTGCGCAGGGGCTCGCCGGCCTACAGCGCTGAGGACATGACCGATGACGCGATCGCGGTACTGGACGAGCTCGGCTGGGACTCGGCGCACCTGTTCGGCCACTCGATGGGCGGGCAGCTGGCCCAGCGCACAGCCCTGCGCCATCCCGGGCGGGTACGCAGCCTCACCTCCTCGGCCTCGCTGCCCGGCGACGTCGGCGGCCTGGCGGCAGCCCGGTACATTCACCTGGGGCTGGTGGCCAGGCTGGCGCGGCTGAAGTTCCCCCAGGGCCGCGAGGGTGACATCGCGGTCGCCGTCGCGGCCACCCGTGCGATCGCCGCCTCGGCCTATCCTTTCGACGAGCAGGCGGTGCGCCAGATGGCAGCGCGGGACCAGGCCAGCGGTGTGCGCGACACGGCGGCCCAAAGCCGCCAGGCCGGGGCGAAATGGCACGGCGGCCGCCTGTCCCAGCTTCGCGTGCCAGCTCTGGTCCTGCACGGCTCCGACGACCCACTGCTGCGCCCGGCGGCGGCCCGCCGCACCGCCAAGGCGATCAGCGGAGCCCGGCTGGTCATCTTGCCCGGGGTCGGCCATTATCTGCCGGCGGAGGTATACCCGCAGGTAGCGCGCGAAGTCCGGGCCCTCGCCGACCGGGCCGCCACGGCAGCGTCGCAGGTCAGCGCGGCCTGATAAGTGTGGCCGCCGGTCTCTTGGCGGCGCCCATACGCCGCTTCGGCGCCGGCGGGTACGCCGCCTTCGGCATGGCCGGTAACTTCCGTTCTCTTGTGCGCCGGCGGAAGCGCTGACATCACCCTGCGGTAGGACGCGAATCAGCCTTCCGGGCGACGCGACGTATCGCGTTTGTCCGCGAGACTGGGTTCGCTGGCCAGCCCGGCTGGCGCACGACTGCTGAGGGGACGGCGCAAACATGATCGAGGCAGAAGGTCTCAGCAAGCGGTACGGGGAAACGCTCGCCGTGGACAACCTGTCGTTCAGCGTGGCACCTGGCAAGATCACCGGTTTCCTGGGTCCGAACGGCGCCGGGAAGACCACGACGATGCGCCTGATCTTGGGCCTGGACCGGCCGACGGCCGGCCGGGTCACCATCAACGGGAAGCCGTTTGACCAGGCGGGCCAGCCCATGCGCCAGGTCGGCGCGCTGCTGGACGCGAAGGCCATGCACGGTGGCCGGAGCGCCTACAACCACCTGCTCTGCCTGGCCGAGTCCAACAACCTGCCTCGGCGCCGGGTGGATGAGGTGCTTGGCCTGGTCGGGCTGGCCGGCGTGGCCGGCAAGCGGTCCAAGGGCTTCTCGCTCGGCATGGGGCAGCGTCTGGGGATCGCCGGGGCGCTGCTCGGCGACCCGCAGATCCTGATGTTCGACGAGCCCGTCAACGGGCTGGACCCGGAGGGCATCCTGTGGATCCGCAATCTCATGAAGGCGCTGGCTGCCGAGGGCCGGACGGTGTTCGTGTCCAGCCACCTGATGTCGGAGATGGAGAACACCGCCGACCACCTGCTGGTCATCGGCCGGGGCAAGCTCATCGCCGACTGCACGGTCGCCGAGTTCATCGCCGCCAACTCTCAGCAGACTGTCCGGGTCCGTACGCCCCAGCCCGACCTGATGACCAAGCTGGTCGCGGCGGCCGGGGCCGCAGTACGCGAGGACGGCGACGGATCGATGGTGATCACCGGTCTTGACCCCAGCCGGGTCGGGGACCTGGCTTACGACAACGCGGTCCGGCTGCACGAGCTGTCGCCGGTCCACGCGTCCCTGGAGCAGGCGTTCATGGAACTGACCGCCGGCAGCGTGCAATTCCACGCTGGCGTGCCCGAGCAGCCGGTGCTGGCTGGAGAGGTGGCCTGAGATGGCAACGACAACCGGGCCCGCGGCCAGCGTGGCACTCGACCTGCCCCGCTCGGCGGGCCGGGTCACGTTCGCGGGCGCGCTGCGATCGGAGTTCACCAAGATCCGGTCGGTCCGGTCGACGTACTGGACGCTGCTGGCAATGTTCGTCGTGGTCGTCGGCTTCGGAGCGCTGGCGAGCACAGGCGCCGCGCACGGGCCGCATGGGCCGTACTTCGATCCGACGCGGCAAAGCCTGGCCGGGCTGTACATCGGGCAGCTGATCATCGGCGTCCTCGGCGTGCTGGTCATCAGCTCGGAATACTCCACGGGCATGATCCGCACCACGCTGACCACCAACCCGCACCGCGGTGTGATGATCGCGGCCAAGGGCGTCGTCTTCACCGTGGTCGCACTGGTCACCAGCCTGGTCACCTCGTTCGTCGCGTTCTTCGTTGGCCAGGCGCTCATGTCTTCCGACCACATCAGCACCACGATCGGGAGCCCGAACGTGCTGCGCGCCGTCATCGGCGGGGCGTTGTTCCTGACCGCGTGCGGCGTGCTGGCGTTCGGTCTGGGGCTACTCATCCGGCACACCGCGGGCGGCATCGGCGCCGTGACCGGACTGCTGTTCGTGGTGACCATTCTGGTCAATTTCCTGCCGCAGTCATGGCAGAACCACGTCGACAAGTGGGTCCCGGCCCTGGCCGGCGGGCAGCTGTGGATGACCGGGCCGCAGCCTCCGGGGAACACCCCGATGTTCGGGCCGTGGACCAGCTTCGCCATCCTGTGCGGGTACGCCGCCATCGCGGTGGCCGCCGCAGTGATCCTCTTCCTCAAGCGAGACGCCTAGACCACAGCAGCGGCGAACTAGCCATTGCCCAGCCAGCACTTAGTCCGGTCCCGGTGGCAGGCGCGGGCGGAGTACGAGGAGCAACGATCGGTCTGGCGCGTCAACCTGGGGCCACGGCGCACCCGCGCCTTCTGGCCGAGGCAGTTGGGGTGCTGGTAACAACCGTGTCACCGGCGTCCTGCGCATCCCCGGCCCTCGCCTGGGCCGGCGGCACCGGCGCGGCCGTCCTCATCGGTGCCGTCGCCGGACTCTGTCCCGCCCTGCGCGCCGCCCGCATGTCACTTACCCGGGCCCTTTGGAGCATGTGATGCGCGGGACAAACGCCATGCGGTCGCGCCGGCCGGGACAGTCACTGCGCCGGCTCGGGCTCATCCTCGGGGCCGGGGTGGTCGTGATCATCCTGGTGGCGACCCTGCACGGTGTGCTCGAGAACACCGACTCCTTCCGGGTACCGGGCAAGGCCGCACTGGGCGGATTGAGCCCGCGCCAGCGCATCGTGGCCATCGCCAAGAGCCAGGTCGGGTACAGCACCGACCCCTCCAACTCCTACTGCAACAAATACAGCGCCTACTGGGGCTCCGGCACGGCCGACTGCCCGAGCGGCGAGACGGCCGAGGAGTGGTGCGCCGACTTCGCCGCCTGGGCCTGGCAGAAGGCCGGAGTGCATTTGACCTACGGCTACCGCCCTGGAGAGATCAACGGCGCCGCTGTCAGCTTCTACGAGTGGGGCGTCGCCAACGACGAGTGGCACCCGGCGACGAGCGGATACGTGGCTGCACCTGGGGACGTGGCGGTCTACGGCCTCTCGCTCGGGCCAGATCCGTCGGCGGTGCACGTGGCGATCGTCACAGACGACCCGCCCGGCCAGCGGGGTCCGGACGTGGTGAATGGGGACAGCGACCGGACCGGGTTCTCCGTCGTGGACGCCGGGACCGACCAGGTGCGGGCCGACGCCGGTCACGGCGACTCCAGGCTCGCTGGCTACGTGAGCCCGCCCTAGCCTCCCGCCAAGCAGCGGTGACCGCCCACAGCGCCAGGCAGGCGCCAAGGCGTGGCTTTCAGGCCCCACCGATCAATGACCGCGCCTCTGCGGGGCCGACTACGAGATCGTGAAGGTCGCCGCCCACCTCAAGCCGATCCGACTGTTCGATCCCGCCGACCTTCACCGGCTCGAAGCCGGCCGTTCGGATCAACCGCTCGACTTCCTCGCCAGCGCGCTCGTCGTCGGTCGCGTAGAAGAGGACCGCCGGCTCCGGTGACCGATTGCTCGAGGACTCGAAGAGGTCGGCTGACATCGTTCCGAACGCCATGGCCAAGCGTGCCCCGGCCGGCAACCACCCGGCTACAACCTTGCCAGAGGATTGCCCTTTGGGCAGGAGGCGTGAGAGGTGACCTTGTGCGTCGAGGCCGACCGGGTTGCTCGGAACGACCACGAGCTTGCCGGCTAGCGAGTCGGCGATCTCGTCTATGACACCCTTCAGCACGCCAAACCGCAGCGCGAGGACGACGGCACCGGTGCCCTGCAACGCGTCGCGGTTATCGACGGCGACAACCGCAGTTCGACCGATCTTTGCCGCCAGCGTTCGTGCCGACTCATTGTCGGCGCTTGAGAGCCGCAGAGTCTCGCCGCCCGAGCCGAGCCGGTGGGCGATGGCCGATCCGATCCCACCAGTGCCGATGATCGCGGTGGTCATGACCGAAACCTCCCCAGCATCATGCGGCTAGCATCAGTGTTGGGCGACTGGCCACCGTTGATGTGGGGATTTCGCCGGTGATCTCGGCATTCACCCGGACTCCTCGGCGGGCGTACTCGACGGCCAGTGCGCGGGCGACCAGTCCCCTTCTGGGTCCGTGGTTTGCCCCACTTCGATCAGGTGACCGTCGGGGTCGCGGATGTAGCAACGGATCTCGTACTGGTGCTGTTTCGGCGGCGTCAGGAATTGAGCACCGCGGGCGCTCCATTCGGCGTACACGGCCTCGATGTCCTTGACCCGGATATTGAGGAAGCTGCTGACCCGGTCGGGATCGCGTGGCGTCTCCAGGGTGACCGCCGGCTTGTCATCGGTCGGGCCTCCCCCGACGTTGATGATGATCCAGCTGTTGGATAGCGCGACGTAGGTCAGCCCGCCGGGGCCGGAGAAGGCCAGCCTGCCGCCGAGTACTTCGGTGTAGAAGCGCCGAGAGCGCTCGACATCGTCCGAGACGATGAAGTGGGCCAGCACAATTCCCTCTGGGGGCGGCGGGAACTCGGCCATCAGGCACCTCCACTGGTTGGATCTCGCACCCCGCTTACGCAGGGCGCGCAGCGTCTAGGGTTGTCCCGCCGCCGCATGCCAGGGAGTCTAACGCTGTGCTAGCCAGTGTCTGATCAAAGGGCGGTGGGATGTTTATCGGGACAGGCTCGCGGTCTGAGCGGCCATTGGCCGGGCCGGCGGGGGCATGCCCGCTATCTGCATGCGGAGCGTCATCAGTGCCGCGTTGTAGATCCCGGAGAAGCTGGGGAAGGGCTGGATCGTGTCGCTCAGCACCTCGATCGGAACGTTCGCGCGGATGGCCAGCGTCGCCTGCTGCAGCCACTCGCCGGCTTCAGGCCCGAGGGCGTAAGCGCCGAGAAGTCGCTGGCCGTCGCTGAGCAGCGTCAGGAAGCCGGTGGATTTGGCGTAGGCGTGCGTATAGGTAGCGGTCTTCGGCTCTTCTGACAGCGGAGCGGTGGCCGTGTACCTCGCTTCGACCGCGCCCACCGCCGCTGCCTGCGGATCGGTGTAGGTGACACGGGGAACGGCTTCGTAGTTCGCCGGGCGCGCCTCGCCGGCGATGTTCGCCGCGACGACGTCGCCCTCATACTCGCCAACATGGGTGAGCGGCCAGATGCCGTTAACGTCCCCGATGGCCCAGAGCCGCTCACCCGCGCGCAGATGCTCGTCAACCGGGATGCCGCGGTGGGGATCGGCCGTTACGCCGACGGTATCCAGGCCGATCCCGGCCACGCGTGGGCGCCGGCCGGTGGCGACGAGCAGCCGGTCGCCCCGTAGCCCAGGACCGTCATCGAAATCCAGGACATACTCGTCACCTTCCCGCCGTGCTGCGGTGGCGCGCTTCCCGAGTATCAGCTCGATCCCGTCCCGGCGCAGGGCCTCGCCGAGCGCCTCACCGAGCGGCGCGGCCTCGCGCGGCAGCACCCGCTCGGCACCCTCAATGATCACCGCCTCGCCGCCCAGGCGACGCACGACCTGCGCAAGCTCAACGCCGGCCGCTCCGCCGCCCAGTACGAGCAGGCGTCGCGGGACAGCCTTCATGCTGGTCGCCTCGCGGGTACCCCAGACGCCCTCAAGGTCACGCAATCCGGGTACCGGCGGCACGATCGGTTCTGCGCCCGTCGCCACGACAACGTGCTCCGCGGTGTGGCGGACGCCGTCGACTTCCACCACGCCGGTGCCAGCCAGCTTGCCCGCGCCCCGCAGCAGGTCAATGCCACGGCTCTCCAGCCAGTGCTGCTGGCCGGCGTCGGAATAGTTCGACACCATGAAGTCCCGCCAGGCCAGCGCAGCCTGGACGTCAACCTGAGCGCTGGCGGCGGCCTCGCGCGCGCCGTGCACCGCCTCGCCCGGGCGCAGCAGCGACTTTGACGGAATGCAGGCCCAGTAGGAGCATTCGCCGCCGACGAGCTCGCGCTCCACGACGGCGACGCGCAGTCCGCGCGCAGCCAGCGCCGCGGCGCAATGCTCCCCCGGCGCCCCTCCGCCGAACACGATCACGTCATAATCGGTCATCTCGATAGCTCCGTCCCGGCCTGCTCGGCCACCACGTAACATAGCCCGGCTGATACGACCCGATAACGGCAGGAGCCGACAAGCGGCAGCGGCGTTCAGGCGCGCCCGGTGCGCTGCTGGGCTTGGGTGATGGCCCAGGCGGCGTTGATCAGGCCTATGTGACTGAATGCCTGCGGGAAGTTGCCGATCATCTCGCCGTTGCGGGGGTCGACCTCCTCGGCGAGGAGGCCGACGTCGTTGATGGCGGCCACGGCACGCTCGAAAGTCGCGGTGGCTGCCTCGACGTCTCCGGCGAGTGCTTGTGCCTGCGCCAGCCAGAACGTGCACAGCAGGAACGTGCCCTCCGCACCCGCCAGGCCGTCGCGGGTCAGATACCGGTACACCAGCCCGCGCTTGTCTGTCAGCCGCCGGGCGATGGCATCGATGGTTGCCTTCATCCGCGGGTCATCCGCCGCCAGGAACCCGGTGATGGTCAGCATCAGGCTCGACGCGTCGAGGTCCTCGCTGCCGAACGCCTGCGTGAAGGCACCGGCTCGCTCATTCCAGCCGCGGGTGAGGATGGCCGCCCGGATCTCGTCACGCGCGGTCCCCCAGTCGGCCACCCGGTCTTCGGCCCCGAGATGGCTGGCCAAGGCGATCGCGCGGTCCACCGCCACCCAGCACATCAGCTTCGAATACAGGAAGTCACGCGGCTCGCCGCGGATCTCCCAGATCCCCTGGTCCTTCTCCCGCCAGCGGGCAGCGGCGGTATCTGCGGCCGCGGCCAGGAACCGCCTGGTCACCGGATCCAGCTCGCCGAGCTGGTCGACCAGCCGCTGCGCGGCGCCGAGCAGCTCGCCGTACACGTCGAGCTGCCGCTGGAGCCACGCGCCGTTCCCGACCCGGACCGGGCGGCTGCCCCGCCAGCCCGCCAGATGCGGCAGCTTCCGCTCGGACAGGTCCCGCTCGCCGCCGATGCCGAACATGATCTGCAGGTCCGCGCCGCGCTGCAGCCCGGAGGCGGCCGCATTGGCCAGGAAGGCGAAGAACTTGTTCGCCTCGTGTGGGCAAGCCGCCACCCACAGGGCCTCCATGGTCAGGCTGGCGTCGCGCACCCAGGTGTAGCGGTAGTCCCAGTTCCGCTCGCCGCCGACAGTCTCCGGCAGAGAGGTGGTTGGCGCCGCCACGATGGCGCCCGTCGGCGCGAACGTCATGGCCTGCAGCACGCGCCCGGAATGGTGCACCAGCTCGCGCCAGGGTCCCTCATAATTCTGGTGAATCGCTGACCAGGACCGCCAGCCCTCCAATGTGTCGTCGAGCCGTCCGGTGATCTCCTCCGCGGTCCATGGGGCCAGCGGCGGGCCGGCCATATCCCCATGGCCGAGCGCGAACACGGCAGCCTGTCCGGCGGCCAGCCGGACCCTGGCGGTCGCGGTGGCGTCATCCACGCCGAAGCTGACCGACGTCGACAAGAACAGCCGGTTGGCGCCGCCCCGGGCGGCGAGCCCGCCGGGGACGGGAACCAAGACGGGGTAGATGAGCCCGTACTCCGGCCGGGGCGCGTAGCTGACCTCCGCCTGGATCTCGCCGTGAGTGCAGGCCAGCAAGCGCAGCAGCGTACCGGGGGACTGTGCACCCAGCTGGTGGCCGCGCTCGTTGCGGCCGACCGCGAAAGCGTCGGTGAGTACCGCCGTGCCATGCGCGGTGGTAAAGGTGGTCTGCAGCACCAGCGTCTGGTCCACGTACCGGCGGCTGACTTGGAACTCGCCTACGGGCCGGATCGTGAAATGCCCGCCGGCCGGGTCAAGGAGGCGGCAGAACATCGACGGCCCGTCGAAGCGAGGAAAGCAGAGCCAGTCCACCGAGCCGTCCCGGCTGACCAGCGCCGCAGAGCGGCAGTCCGAGAGCAGCGCATACTCACCGATCGGCAAGCTGTCCATCACTGCTTCCTCTCGTGATCGGTCAGATACTTACGCCTGGAGCAGATGCAGGCAGACCTCACCTACCGAGGGGAAGAACGGCATCCGCGCGCTAGAGCGTCCTGCGACAAGTAAACAGGTCACCGCCGCGGGACGCTCCGCCGACGGCAGGTCATCTATGCGCGGTAAATAACCGGCACAGCGGCGAATTCGCGCGGCAGCGGTGCCGCTCGACGGGGAGATCGCCCTCGTCAGAGAGGCTGCCTTGGTTACGCGATCCTGGTTCGCGGAAGGTCTATGTCGACAGGCTTCGGCCAAGGCGAAGGCCACTCATTCCTTCCAGATTTCGCCAACGGGCGCGTTGGCAGAGATGGGGTGGGTCGAGGCAACTCCCTATGGCCTCGGCTCGGCCGGGTGCGGACTATGGGATCTCAGCGGTAGAGAGCGCATCCCGCAGCGACCGAGCACGCCCGAGGTCGGGGAAGCTCCGTGGGCCCCCGGGGTTCGGCTGGGTCAGGCTGCGGGGTCGCGCTGCGGAGGAGGCCGGGGCATGAAATTGTACGCAGGGGCCGGGCTTGAGCCGGGCAAACCGTCGGCATTCCGGCGGGTGCTGTGACAGCCCCGGGGCCGCTATCTTCGGCCGGCGGGAACCCAGCGGCGCCGGCCCACGCGAACCGGGACACCGCCCGCCGGGTAGTGCCGCTGTTTCGTCCTTACCGGGCCCAGGTGGCCGCCGTCGTCGGGCTGATCGTGCTGACCTCGACGATCGGCATCATCAACCCATTGCTGATCCAGGTGGTGTTCAACAAGGCCCTGTTCGTCCCCGGCGGCCCCAACATCCGGTTGCTCGTCATCCTGGTCGCCATCATGGCCGTCGTCCCGATCGTCAACGGCGCCATCGGCATCCTGCAGACCTACGAGACCACCCGCGTCGGGCAGCAGGTCATGCGGGACCTGCGTGACCGGCTCTACGCGCACCTGCAGACGCTCTCCCTCGCCTTCTTCACCAGCACTAAGACCGGCGAGATCCAGTCGCGGCTGGCCAACGACGTGGGCGGTGTCCAGACGGTGGTCACCAGCACCGCGTCGACCATCCTGGCCAACGTCGTCATCTTCACCTCCACAGTGGTCGCCATGGTGATCCTTAGCTGGCAGCTGACCATCGTGGCGCTCATCACCGTTCCGGCGTTCTTCTGGCTGACCTAAGACGGTCGGCGAACGGCGCCGCCAGGTGACGCGCTCGACCCAGGAGTCGCTGGCGGCGATGAGCGCCCTGTCCGAGGAGACCCTGTCGGTGTCCGGAGTGCTGCTGGCGAAGGCCTTCGGCAACCAGGCCCGCGACACCACCCGCTACCACCAGGAAAATCAGCGCCTGGCCGACCTGGAAGTCCGCCAGCAGATGATCGGTCAGGGCTTCTACGCCATCGTGCAGTCGTTCCTGTCGATCACCCCCGCCGCGGTGTACCTGATCGCCGGCCTGCTGCTAGCGCACGGCACGGCCATCTCGGCGGGCACCGTCGTCGCATTCACCACACTGCAGACCCGCTTGTACTTCCCGATCGGGCAGCTGCTGCAGGTCTCAGTGGAGCTGCGATCGTCCCTGGCCCTATTCGACCGGATCTTCGAGTACCTGGATGTGGTGCCCGATATCGTCGACGCCCCCGACGCGGTGGATCTGCCGGCGACCAGCAGTGGCGGCCGGGTGGCTCTCAGGGACGTCTACTTCCGCTATGCCGGCGCGGCGGTGGACGCGCTGGCGCGCGTCAGCCTCCAGGCCGACCCTGGCCAGCTCATGGCGCTGGTCGGGCCGAGCGGGGCCGGCAAGACCACTATCAGCTACCTGATCCCGCGGCTGTACGACGTCACCGGCGGGTCGGTCCAGATCGACGGCGTCGACGTGCGGCACGTCCGCCAGGCGTCGCTGGCCGCCGCCATCGGATTCGTAACCCAGGAGAGCTACCTCTTCCACGACAGCATCCTGGCCAACATCCGCTACGGCCGTCCCACCGCCTCCATGGAGGAGGTCGAAGGGGCGGCCCGGGCGGCGTACATCCACGACCGGATCATGGAGTTCCCCGACGGCTACGACACGATCGTGGGCGAGCGCGGGTACCGCCTGTCCGGCGGCGAGAAACAGCGCCTGGCCATCGCGCGGGTCCTGCTGCACGACCCCCGCATCCTGATCATGGACGAGGCGACCTCGGCACTCGACACGGCCAGCGAGCGCGAGGTCCAGAGGGCCCTCGACACCCTTATGGGGTCACGGACCACCATCGCCATCGCCCATCGCCTGTCCACCATCGTCAATGCCGACATCATCAACGTCATCGACGCCGGACGCGTGGTGGAATCCGGTACCCACCGCTCCCTGCTGGGCCAAGGCGGCCTTTACGCGTCGCTGTACCAGGACCAGTTCGAGGGCGGCAAGATCCAATGGCAGTGCACCGGCGGCGACATCATGGCCGACGGCACCGTCCGGCACCAGCAACCACAGCCCGCATAACCAGCGTCAGAGCGCCCTGAACTGCGTGTCTCAACTGATGATGGTCGGGGAGACAATGACCGTCTCTACCGGCGGATCTCGCGCCCGCGGGGCGCGGGGGTGGATCTACGTTGCACGGAGGTTTAGGGTCGGGCCGGTACGTGGTGATCGCGGGGGTGGGGACATGGGCCAGGCTCGTCTGAAGGTATCGGTCCTGGGAGCTGGGCACGTCGGCTCGGCTGTCGCGAACGCGCTGGTGCTGCTGCGAGCCTGTGATCTGGTCGTGCTCTACGACCGCGATCTGGCCTCGGCGGAGGGACAAGCCTGGGATATCGGCGACGCGGTCCCGCTACTGTCGGAGATGGAAATCGTTCCGACCGCCGAGTATGACGATCTGGCCGGCTCTGATGCGGTGGTGATTACCGTTGGGCCCACGCGGACGGCCGGCCAGACCCGGCTGGACCTGGTATCTGTCAACGCAGGCATCATCGCCCGCGCCGTGCGTCAGCTCGACCGGGTCTGCCCGGACGCCGTAGTGATCTTGGTGAGCAACCCGGTCGACGTGCTCACCCGCATCGCGATCGAGACGTCCACCCGGCCGCCTCGCCTGATCTTCGGCTGCGGAACCGTGCTGGACGGTGCACGGCTACGTCACCAGCTTGGCAAGCTCCTCGGCGTGGACCAAGACTCCGTGCACGCCTACATCATCGGTGAGCACGGGGACAGCTCGTTCCCGGTCTGGTCGAGCGTGACCGTCGGGGCGATCAGGCTCGAGCAATACGGCCTGCCCGACGGCGCCTCGCTGCCGATGATCCATAACGATCTGGCGGCCGCGGTGCGTGACCGTGGGCGGAGCATCCACGAGCGCAAGGGATTCACCAGCTACGGCGTGGCTGCGGCGGTGGCCCGGATCGTGCGCGCCATCGTCCGCGACGAAAAGCGGATCTTCATGGTTTCCGTGCTAGCGGCTGAGGAGTACGGAATCGGCCCGGTGGCGCTCAGCCTGCCCTGCATCGTCGGGCGCGGTGGGATCGCCCGCCAGCTCATCCTGAGCATGTCCGAAGAAGAGCGCAGGATGCTCGAGCGCTCCGCGTCGATCCTGGACCAGGCGTACAAGTCACTGAGCCCGGGCCAAGGAGACGACCCGTCGGCCGCGATGCCTGATTAAGACCTGATGAAGACGTGACCAGGGCAACCCTGGCTGCGCCAGGCTGCCCCGTCACGGCACCTGGTCTGAGCCGGGTCCGGCCAGGAGCCCGCGAGTGTGACGGTATACAGGAGATCCATTTCTGCGCCATGAACGGCCCGGGACGAAGTGAGCGGCTCGGCAGCCTCCCGGCCCCATGGAGCGGCCCGTCCGGTCAGCGGTGCCGCCGGTACTCCAGTTCAATCGTCCCGTTGCTCCAGCCGATGCTGGACACCTGGTCGAGCTGGCGGGACTTGCCCACGTCGTCGAACAGCCGCGTGCCCTCGCCGGCCAGGTAGGGGAACAGGGCGCGGCGTGCTGGGCATATGTGCTAGCCCTTTCAGACGCCGCAGGCGCCTCCAAGTCATCGGCGGTCGGTCAGCTCGCCGGCTGCGCCGTCAGGTGTCGGGTCAGGCCGTCCAGCATCTCGGTCGTGCCTTCCTTGCGCAGCGCGGGCGCCTGCGGCCCGTCGATGCCGTCCAGGTAGGTGCCCTGCTCGGTCCAGGTCAGCGCGGTACCGTCGCCGCTCTTGGCGAACTCGATGGTGGCCACTGACACTGAGATCCTGGCGCCGTCGGCGTACATCTCGTAGCTGTACACGATCCGCTGGTCCGGCACGATGTCGTAGTACAGCGCGTCGTAGCCGTAGGTTGTGCTCTCGTACTTGAAGCCGAACCGCTCCCGGCCGCCAGGCCGGAAGTCGAACTCCTCGATGCCTGCCTCGCCGTCCGCGGGGGCCAAGTCCCCGGTGTCGGCCCAGGCATCCTTGGCTTCCCTCGAGGCGAAAGCGGCGAACACTCGCGATGGCGCTGCCGGGTAAGTCCGCTCGATGGAGAACGTGTCGTGGATGACGGAACGCTCGGTCATTGCTGCTCCTCGTGTTCGTTCGTGGTCTCGCCGGGCTCGGCGGCCCAGCCCGGATCTGGTTGGTCGGCGGTCTGCTCCAGGTACTCGCCAAGGCGGTCGAGGCGGCGCTCGACCATGATGCGCCGGTCGGCGATCCAGTCCTCCGCGGAGCGGAGCGCAACGGAATTGATGCTGCAGGTGCGCGTCCGGCCGACCTTCTGGGAGCGGATCAGGCCACTTGTCTCCAGCACCTGTACGTGCTGGAGGACCGCGGCCAGGGACATGTCCAGCGGTTGGCCGAGCTCGCTCACCGACGCCGGGCCCCGGCTGAGCCGCTCGACCATGAGCCGCCTGCCGGGATCTGCCAGGGCCTGGAAAACGCGGTCCAGGTCCGGCGCATAGTTAAGCATGTACTTGAGTATGCACCCCGGGCACCCGACAGTCAAGCAACTGCCTCACTGTCGTAAGGATTGCCGGCGCGCCCCAGCCGCAAGGATTCGCCGGAGTAGAGATCTTCAGGCTGGCGGCCGGGCAGGCCCGGATGTGGCGCGCCGCCTGACATTCAGGGGGGTTGTGTCGTCAGGACTAGTGAGGGCAGGTGACGGACGGCGAACAGCAGGTCCCTGCGGCGGGGGCGCTCGCTGACCCGCCAGCAACCGGGATCGCGGCTACACCGGACAGATCCAGCCGGACAGTTATGGAGGAGGAAGTCACATGAGCTTCGACACACCTGCCGGGACACGCGGTGGCCGCCAGCCGCGCGCCGGGCTGATGCTGCGGCTGGTCAACAAGAATGCCGCCAGCCGGTTCCGCCGCACGGGGAAGATGCTGGGGTTCAGCGGCCTGATCCTGACGACCGTTGGCGCCAAAAGCGGAGCCGAGCGCACCAGCCCGGTCGGCTGGTGGCCCGGCCCAGACGGCAGCTGGCTGATCGTGGCCGCGGCGAACGGGGCGGCGCGGAACCCGGCGTGGTATCACAACATCGCCGCTCACCCCGACAACGTGCAGATCGAGGTGGATGGCCACCGGATCGGCGTGACGGCCGAGCAGCTACACGGGGCGGAGCGCGCACAGGCCTGGCGGGAGATCGCCACCGCCACGCCACGCTTCGCGCAATATCAGCGCAAGACCGACCGCGAGCTGCCGGTCATCCGCCTGATACCCCCCGGTCCTGGTCCGTCGTCATGACCTGGTATCAGGAAGCCGCCGGGCTGCTCTGTCTAGGTGTCAGGCGCGCCGCCGGGAAGAGATCCATTGCCTTGCGGTGCGTACCAACTACCATCGTCCACTAAGTAGGCCGTTACTCCCGGTGATCAGGATGGTTCATCAATCTGCACAGGGCGGCAGTGGCCTCGGGGATCACGGGTGAGCCACGCCTTGCTGAGGGGAAATCATGGAACTGGCCGCAGACTTTACCTTCCAGCCGCTGGACAACGATGAGGGAACTCCGGTGCTGGCCCCCGCCGCGTCGGACCAGGGGCTGGGCCCGCTCGCTGGTCTCGCCGGGACCTGGAGCGGCCGGGGCTTCAACGCCATCTGGCGCCCGCATACCGGCGCGTCAGACCATTTCCTCGAGCTGAACGTGACCAATGACCAGATCGACCTGGAGGTCATTAACGGGAATATCCCGAACCGGGGCCTGGTGCAGGGTCAGATCTTCATGCATGGGCTGACGTACCTACAGCAGATCTCCGACGCCAACGTGAAGGTCAACGGGGTCCCGGCCGGGCTGCATATCGAGCCGGGTTTGTGGATCAACGTCCCGTCGCTGACCGATCCGCAGGAGCCCGCCGCTGTCGCCCGGCTGGCCTCCATCCCGCACGGCACGACGATCCTGGTCCAGGGGATCACCGCGACCGCGGCCGGAGGGCCCTCGTTCCCGAGTGTCAGTCTCACCCCGTTCAACATCGGCCATCCGAACCAGACGGTCGACTTCGACGAGCAGCACCTGAACAGGACCACGCCGTTCCGGACGTCCGGCGTGGGGCTGACCGGTATCACCCAGGCCATGCTCGACAACCCCAACAGTGTGCTGGCCACGAACCCGGCGAATGTCACCACGACGACCAGGCTGCAGGTATCGTCCACGGCGGGCCCCATCGTGGGTGGCGGCACGTCGAATATGGCCTTCCTCGTCGGCACCAAGGACGGCCCGAACGCCGACGCCGCACACGTCGTCGCGACGTTCTGGCTGCAGACGCTGCAGGGCGATACCGAGCCCAAGCGGCTGCAATACTCCCAGACCGTGCTGCTGAATTTCGCCACCCTGAGCTGGCCGCACATTACGGTGGCCACGCTGACCAAGGCCTGAGACCAGTCCGCCGGCGCGGCTCGCGTCAGGCGGCCGGGTGCTGACCTTCGCCAGCGGCAGGTCATGGTTGACGAAGGCCTATGAGCGCTTGACGTCCACGAGCCGAAGACCCGCGAGCCCTGCGGCGATGACCGTCGCTACCGGCGGCCGGGACTCCAGTCGCCAGTCGATGCCCGCCTTGTAGTAGTTGAACCAGACGAAGCCGAGCACGTCAGACTGCTGCCGCATCCCGCTGACCAGGTTCTGCGCGGCCGCGGCGGCGTCCGGGCCGGTCTGCACCGAGGTCTCGGCAATGATGAACGGCTTGGTGGTAAAGCCTCTGATCTCCTGCATAGTCGGCCCGAACAAGCCATCGAAGGTGTCCGGGCCGCCGACGGCGAAGTAGCCGGTGATCCCGACCCAGTCGACGTACGCGTCGCCCGGGTAATAGGCGCTGAGGTCGAGCTGCGGCTCCGCGGAGATGACGTTGGGATTCCACACCCAGATCACGTTGGTGGCGTGCGCGGCGGCGAACAGGCGGTGGATCAGCCGCCACGCGGCCGCGAACTGAGCGGCGGTGGTGCCGGTGGTACCCCACGGGTACCAGAAACCGTTGAACTCGTGCCCGAAGCTGATGGCGATCGGGAGGTTCAGCGCACGGACCTGCTGTGCGAACCGGGTGAGGTAACCATTACTGCGACCATCGGCGATCGCTGCGACGGTCGTGTGGTAAGGCTCCCAGACCATGTAGTAGAGCGCCCCGTATGACCAGGCGTTGGTCACCGCCTGGCTATCCAGTGGGTTGTTCCAGGACACGTACTGGCCGATCAGGTTAGGCCGGGCCCTCGCGCTGGCGGCGAACGACTGCACCGGCTTGAGCGAGTCCGGCGCTCCGGGGGCCTGGACCCCGAGGAACTTCCCGCCCGCGGGGTCGCGCAGCCCAGACACGTCGTACGGTCGGCTGCCCGGGACCACGGTCGGGGTCGAGGGCGGCGATTCGGCGCCCGGAACGCCATAAAGGATCGATGATCCGCATCCCGCCAGTGCCGCCGCGAGCACGAGGCCGCCGAGAATTCTCAGCTTCAGCCATGCCATCATGGCGCCGCGCCCGGCCGACCGCCGACCCGAGCCTGCCGACGACGCGGCCGATCCCCACCGGTTAGCGTCATTACGGCACCATACTTCTCCCGTCCAGCACAACAATCGCACTCGCAAACCACGATCCCGGGATCGGAAGTCCCGAGCCGTACGAGATGAAGCTCGCCGCGGCTCCGCGGAGAAGGCTCACGCGCTCAGCTCGGGGCCGGGGCCAGCGCCGCTGTCGTCGTGTCGTCCAGGAAGCCGCCGGACTGGTGCTGCCACAGCCTGGCGTAGGTTCCGTCGAGACCGAGCAGCTCCAGGTGCGTGCCCTTCTCGGCGATCTGGCCGTGGTCGAGCACGACCAGCTGGTCCATGCGCGCGACCGTGCTCAGCCGATGCGCGACCACGAGCGCGGTCCGGTCCTCCATGAGCCGCCACAACGCCTGCTGGACCAGGATCTCGCTCTCCGAGTCTAGCGCGCTGGTCGCCTCGTCAAGCAGCAGGATCGGCGCGTCACGCAGGATGGCCCGGGCCAGCGCGACTCGCTGCCGCTGTCCGCCGGACAGCTTCACGCCACGCTCGCCGACCATCGTGTCGAATCCGTCCGGCAGGGTGCCAGCGAACTCTGTCACGTGCGCCGCCTGCGCCGCCTGGCGGATCTCCGCGTCGGTCGCCTCCGGACGCGCGAACGCGATGTTGTCGCGTAGCGTCCGGTGGAACATCGCGGGATCCTGCGGCACGTAGGCGATCAGGCTGCGCAGATCCGACTGGCGCAGCTTGGCGATGTCCTGCCCGCCGATGAGGATCCGGCCATCGTCGACGTCCATCATTCGCAGTAGCAGGCGAGTCAGAGTGGTCTTGCCACCGCCTGACCGGCCGACCAGGCCGAGCTTGGTCCCGCTCGGCACGGCGAGGTCCAGGCTGGCGAACAACGGCCGTCCGCCCGCATGCGCGAACGTCACGCGCTCGAAGCGGACGCCGCTCGCCTTCGGCCGTAGCGGCTCGGGCGCGATCGGGTCGACCACCGTCGGCGGTGTAAGCAGCAACTCGGTGAACTGCGCGGCTTCGGTCAGCGAGCTCTCCAGCTGGCGGTAGATCTGGTTGAACTCAAACATGATCCGCGTGGCGTTGGAGTAGTAGGTGAATGTCACCACGATCGCGGCGATCCCGTGCTGGCCCGCGCCGAGTGCGACCGCGAGCAGCAGACCGAGCACGTTGGTCAGCACGGACATCGGCGCGACCAGCGCGTCGATGCGCAGATTCCCGTAGTCCCACGAACGCAGCGATTTGCGTCGCTGGTCGGCGACGCGTGACCTGTGCTCGGCGGCCTCCCGGTCCTCGGCGGCGAACGCGCGGATCGTGTCCATGTTCATCAGGCTGTCCGCGACGTGCCCGGACACGCGGGCGATCGCTTCCTCGCGCTGGTTGACGAGCCTCTGACGACGGCGGATCAGCGGTGCGATACCGGCGCCGGTGATCGCGATCAGGCCGATGAGCCCGGCGACGAGCCAGGGGTCATAGAGCCACAACACCACCGACGCGAACGCCAGCGGCACGAGGCTGCCGACGATATTGAACACCAGGTTGTCGGTGAAATCCTCGAACCGGGACGCGAAGCTCAGCACCCGCTTGGTCAGCGAACCGGCGAAGTTGTCGTGGAAGAACGCCGCGTCCTTGGCCAGCAGCTCGTCCATGCCGATCACGTAGAGGTTCTCGATTCCGAGACCGTCGAGGCGGTTCAGGCAGTGGATGCCGATTCGCCACATGATCTCGGCGGAAAGCAGCACCCCGGCGAAGCCGAGCACATACGGCATCGCGGCGCCGATCCCGGCCGACCCCCGGCCGACCAAGCGGCCGACCAGGTTAGCGACTATCAGCGGCGCGACGTAGAAGATGCACGTGTTTCCCAACGCGGGCAGCAACATCCCGGGCACGGTGAAGCGCCGGAGCCTGGCCATCTGGCGGCCGTAGTAGCGCAACGCGAGCAGCACCGCCCGTTTCCGGGCCGGTGAGCCGCGGCTATGTTCGAGCGTCGTCATTTGTTCTCATTCCGGGCAGCCAGCCAGGCTATGGTGCCTGACGAGGGCCCTCCACAGCGACCGGTTTTCCCGGCGCTAACGGCAGGCGCGGACTGGGGAACGCTCAGCCACGGGCGCTGCGGGTGGTGGTTCTTTTCTTAGCGGCAGACGAAGACGCCGCTTTGGCTGGTCGCCCGGAAACTGCCGTGGGCATCGATGACCTGTTGGACCTTCACGGTGATGTCGCCGAGCACCGCGTCGAAGTCGAGCGGCTCGCCGATCAGGGCGAGGGTGGGCTCGCGGATGCTGTCGACGTAGGCGATGACCGGCTGCGCGCCGGGGATCGAGAGGGCCAGCTCATGGGTGCGCAGGGTGACGCTGGAGAATTCCCGGCTCAGCATGGCCGTCCCGGTCTGCGTAGAGAAACTGTCGGCAGGCATCGCCTGGACCGGGCGGCCAAGCTGGCTGGAGATCGCCGCGTCCAGCAACTCATTGATCTCGGCTAGGTGGGCGGAGCTGTTGGTCGACGCCAGCACGGTTCCGCCCGGTTTGGTGATGCGGCGCAGTTCGCGGATCGCGGCCGGGATATCGGGCACGTGGTAAAGCATGTGCATGGCCAGGGCCACATCGACGCTGCGGTCGGGCAGCGGAAGGTGTTGCGCGTCGGCCTGGATCAGCGACAGGCCACCGGACCGGCGCAGGTCCTCCAGTAAGCGCAGCATCCCGGCGGACAGGTCTAGGCCGATGGCGTGACGGCACCGGCCTTGCGGCACGATCTGTCGCAGATCGAACCCGTTGCCGCATCCCACATCGGCCACGACTTGCGTCCCGTCCCACGCGATCGCCGAGGTGCGCCACCGCGGGTCCGCCGCTGTCTCGGCATACGTATAGATGGCCATGCGTGAACGGATATGCCGGTCGTCGGCGTACGCGGAACCGGTCAGGAACCGCCGGCCGGTCACGGGGTCATCGTCAGACACGGCAACCAGCCAACCACACATCCCGAGACGTGCACCCGACGCGGGCCGCACCGGCCCGGGGGCCGCCTGGCTGATAGCGGCACCCGCTCAAGGCATGAGATCATCCCGAACTATGCGCAAAGACCTGCGGGAATCCCCTGAGTACGCCGCGGTCGCCGAGCACCTCCGGCGGCTGCACGAGCCGGCTTTCGGCAGGCCGCACCATGTCACCGACCTCGTGACGACGACCGACGCCAGCCGGATCGTGGTGACCGGATCGGTCTATGAGGAACTCGACGGACTGCCGCGCACTGCCCTGTACGAGGTGCGGGACGGCGCGCTGCACGCGCTGACCTCCGGTGGCGGGTCAGCCAAGGCCGGCCGCTCGCCCCGGACGGGTCATCCCTGGCCCTCCTGTCCGACAGGGCCCAGGCTGGGGTGTTCCAGCTCTACCTGCTGGCCGAGGGGCAGCTCGGCGAGGCCCGGCCAGCGCCCGCTGTCCCCGGCACGGTCGAGTATCTCGCGTGGTCGCCGGACGGCACCCGGATCCTGCTCGGCGTGGCCGGGCTCGGAGCGGATATGGCCGACGCGCAGGGATCAGGAACGGCCGGCGCGGGCGAGTCCGGGCTGCCGTCCTGGTACCCGGAAGTCGAGGCCGGGACGCCAGAGGATGCCTGGCGCGACCTGTGGCTCTACACCCCGGCCTCCGGTGAGCTCACCAGGGTCTCGCCCGACGGGCTGAACGTGTGGGAGGCGGCTTGGTCCGGCTCGGGGCACGTGCTGGCCATCACCAGCGAGCAGCCCGGCGAGGACGACTGGTACTCCGCCGCGCTCAGCCGGCTCGACATCTCGACGGGTGAGGTGACCGAACTGCTCCGCAGCGACGTCCAGCTCGGACTGCCGGCCGGGACGTCCGACGGCACGAGGGCCGCCGTGGTAGAGGCCGCCTGCAGCGACCGGTGGATCGTGGCGGGTGACCTGATCCTGCTGGACCTGGTGGCCGGCACCAGGTGCGCCGTGGACACCGCCGGGACCGATGTCACCGCGGTCCAGTGGATCGACGGAACGCGGCTCGGCTACGTCGGCCAGCGTCATCTGGACAGCGTGGCCGGGATCGCCGAGGCCGGGGAGGGGCCGCTGCCGGAGACGATCACCGCCAAGGAACTGGTCGCGTCCGCGCAGTCGTGGGCGAGCTGGTTCAACCCGGCCGGCGCCTTCACGTCCGACGGCCGGGTCGTTGTGGTCCGGGACGACTACGACCTTCCGCAGCAGATCGCGATCGTTGGCCCGGGCGCCGACCAGGTGCTGGCTTCCCTGGCCCATGCCGGCACCGACTACATCCGGTCGGTCGCAGGCTCGGCGACGAACGTCAGCTGGAGCGCACCCGACGGGACACTGATCGAAGGAGTCCTGTGCACGCCTCCCGGAGCCGGGCCGTTCCCGCTGGTCCTGAACGTCCACGGCGGGCCGATCGGGGCCTACCGGCGGAGCTGGACGATGCGTGACTACGCGGTACCCCTGCTGGTCGCCCACGGATATGCCGTCCTGCTGCCGAACCCGCGCGGTAGCTCCGGGCGAGGCCAGGAGTTCGCCGCCGCTGTCGTCGGCGACATGGGCGGCGCGGACACCCATGACTACCTGTCCGGAATCGACGCAATGGTCGAACGCGGGATCGCCGATCCGGCGCGGATCGGCACGATGGGCGTCAGCTACGGCGGGTTCATGTCGGCTTGGCTGGTGACCCAGGACCAGAGGTTCAAGGCCGCCGTGGCCGGCTCGCCGGTGACTGAGTGGTACAGCTTCACGTTCACGACCAACATCCCGCGCTGGGGACTGTGGTTCCTGGGCAACGCCGATCCCGAGGAAAACGGCAACCAGGTACACACACGCAGTCCGGTCATGCACGCGAGCAAGGCCAGGACGCCGACCCTGCTCACGGCGGGCGCGAAGGACCGGTGCACGCCGGCCGGCCAGGCCAGGGAGTTCTACCAGGCACTGATCGGTCATGGCGTCGACTCGGAGCTGGTGACCTACCCCGGGGAAGGACACGGCGTCAGCCGGTTCCCGGCCGTCACTGACTACCTGACCCGGCTCGTGACCTGGTTCGAGAGGTACATGCCCGCGTGATCGCGCACCGCGCGTGCGCGCCGCATGCGGTTGTTCGCGGGCCGGGAGCTAGTCTGAGCGCCCAGCGGCGCGCGGGATGACCAGGCCGGTCTGGTAGGCGAAGACGACGAGCTGCGCCCGGTCGCGGGCGCCGAGCTTGATCATCGCGCGGCTGACGTGCGTCTTGGCGGTGGCGGGGCTGAGCACCATGGCCTCGGCGATCTCGTCGTTGCTCAGCCCGTGGGCGACCAGGGCGACCACCTCGCGTTCCCTGTTGGTGAGGGTTTCCATCCCGGCCGCGGCGACCGCGTCCGGCGGCCGGGCGACGAACTCGCTGATCAGGCGGCGGGTGACGGCGGGGGACAGCAGCGCGTCCCCGCGCATGGCCACGCGCAGCGCGTGCAGCAACTCGGCGGGCTGGGTGTCTTTCAGCAGGAACCCGCTCGCGCCCGCCCGCAGCGCGCGGAAGATGTACTCGTCGAGCCCGAAGTTGGTGAGGATCACAACGCGCACGCTGTCCAGCCGCTCGTCCGCGACGATCTGCCGGGTGGCCTCGAGGCCGTCCAGCACCGGCATCTGAATGTCAACGAGCGCGATGTCCGGGCGGTGTTCGACGGCCAGGGCCACCGCCTGCTGCCCGTCGGCGGCCTCGGCGACCACCTCGATGTCGTCTTCGGCTTCGAGCAGCGACCGGATGCCGCTGCGGATCAGCGCCTGATCGTCGGCCAGCAGGATCCGGATCAAGACGGTGCCCGCGCGGGGAGTTCGGCGCGCACGTGGAAGCCGCCGTGATCCTGCGGTCCGGCCTGGAGACGGCCGCCGAGCGCGGACACCCGTTCCCGCATGCCAACCAGGCCCAGTCCGGGACCTGACGGCCGGATGCCGGCCGGCGTCACCGTGCCCTTGCCGTCGTCGACGACCTGGACCGACAGGGTTTCCAGCGTGTAGTGCAGGTGAACAGACGCGCACGCATGGCCGGCGTGACGGCTCACGTTGGTGAGCGCTTCCTGCACGATCCGGTAGGCAGCCTGGTCCACTTCGGGCGGAAGCGGCCGCTCGGCACCGGTCACCGTGACGGTCACCGGGAGCCCGACCGCCCGCGCCCGCGCCACCAGGCTGTCCAGCTGGCTCAGGCCGCCGTCGCCGTCCTCCGCACGGCGCAGCGCGCCGAGCGTCGCGCGCAGTTCCCGTGACGCGTCCGCGCCCGCCTCCTGGATCGCCAGCAGCGCGGGCGGCACTTCCTCGCTGCGCTTGCGCGCCAGGTGCACCGCCACACCGGCCTGAACCTGGATCACCGAGATGCTGTGCGTCAGGGAGTCGTGCAGCTCACGGGCGATCCGCAGCCGCTCCTCCATCGCCCGGCGGTGGGCGGCTTCGTCCCTGGTCCGTTCCGCCTCGTCCGCCCGCTGCTCGACCTCGCGGACGTGCAGCTGCCACATGCGGAACGTCACGACCATGACGCCCGCCGAGATGAGCCATCCCGCTGCGTAGAACCTCTGCCGGCCGCGATCCGTGCGCATGCTTCGAGCGTACGCATCCTGCCCGCGAGCGCATCCGCCCGCAGTGGTTATTGCGGACTACTCCCAGCGTGGTACCCAGGGGTCTCGCGGCATCCCCGCTGACCAGCCAGAAGTCACTTCCTGGGCCCGACGACGGCGGACCGCCGGGCCGACAGCATCGCAGGTATGGAAACGACATCTGCTTCAACCATCCAGGCACCTCCCGATCCCCGCCGGTGGCTGATCCTGGGCACCGTCGGCCTCGCCCAGCTCATGGTCGTGCTGGACATCGCGATCATGAACATCGCGCTGCCGTCCGCGCAGCGGGCCCTGGGCTTCACCATCGCGGACCGGCAGTGGGTGGTCACCGCCTACGCGCTCGCGTTCGGCAGCCTGCTGCTGCTCGGCGGGCGGCTGGGCGACCTGATCGGGCGCAAGGTCACATTCCTGGTCGGCGCGCTCGGCTTCGCGGCCGCATCGGCCGTGGGCGGGGCGGCCACCAGCTTCGGCATGCTGGTGGCGGCCCGGACCATCCAGGGCGCGTTCGGCGCGCTTCTCGCACCCGCGGCGCTGTCGATCCTGTCCACGACGTTCAGCGACCCGAAGGAGCGCGGCAAGGCGTTCGGCGTCTACGGCGCGATCGTGGGCGCCGGCGGCGCGATCGGCCTGGTGCTCGGCGGGATCCTGACCGAGTACCTGTCCTGGCGCTGGTGCCTGTACGTGAACTTGTTCTTCGCGGGCCTGGCGGCGATGGGAGCGGTGCTGCTGCTCAAGCGCCAGCACGCCCGCACCCGGCCGCGGCTGGACCTGCCCGGCGCCGCGCTCGTCTCGGCCTCGATGTTCTGCCTGGTCTACGGGTTCTCCAACGCCGCGAACCACAACTGGGACACGCCGTCCACCTACGGTTTCCTGGCCGCCGGCGTGGCGCTGCTGGCTGGGTTCGCGTTCTGGCAGACCCGCGCCGCCAGCCCGCTGCTGCCGCCCCGGGTGGTGCTCGACCGCAATCGCGGCGGCTCCTACCTGGCCGTGCTCATCACCGGCGCGGGCATGTTCGGCATCTTCTTGTTCCTCACCTACTACCTGCAGCAGACCCTGGGCTACTCCCCGGTGGTCAGCGGCGTCGCTTTCCTGCCGATGATCGCCATGGTGGTGGTGGCCGCCAACCTGTCCAACGTGGTGCTGCTGCCCCGGCTCGGCCCCAAGCCGCTGGTCACCGCCGGCATGCTGCTAGCCGCGGGTGGCCTGGTGTGGCTGACCAGGATCGGGGCGGGATCCGGCTACGCATCGGCGGTGCTCGGCCCGCTGATGGTGGCGGGCCTGGGCCTCGGCTTCACGATCGCGCCGTCGATGAACACCGGGACGTTCGACGTGGCGCCGCAGGATGTGGGCGTGGCCTCGGCCACGCTCAACACCGGCCAGCAGGTCGGCGGCTCGATCGGCACCTCGCTGCTCAACACGATCTTCGCCAGCGCGGTGGCGCACTACCTGACCAGCCACCTGAGCCCGGCCACCATGGTCCACGGGCACCCGGCCCCATCCCTGACCGAGATGTCGCTGATCCACGGCTACACCACCGGGTTCTGGGTCGCGGCGGCCATCTTCGGCGCCGGCGCGGTGATCTGCGGCACGCTGCTGCGCTTCGGCCCGCTCCGCGCCCCCGGCCCCGCGGCCGCCTCGGCCGGGGCGGCCGCGCCGCAGGCGGCCACCGCCCACGCCGCGTAGGAGGAGCCACATGCTGGCACCGACGCGCGGGCAGCGCGACCAGCGATCGTTCCTGCTCCAGCGAGCCCAGCCCGCCATGACCGGACTCATCGACGGCTCCCTGTCGACGCTCGCCCCGATCTTCGCCGTCGTCTTGGCCACGCACCGGCCGCACGAGGCTTTCCTCGCCGGGCTGGCCACCGCGATCGGCGCCGGCGTCAGCATGGCCTTCTCCGAAGGGCTATCCGACACCGGCGACCTGACCGGTCGCGGCCGCCCCTACCTGCGCGGCGTGATCACCGGCCTCGGCACGTTCCTCGGCGGCGTCCTGCACACGCTGCCGTTCCTCATCCCCCAGTACCACGCCGCGGTGCTGCTCGCGCTCGCGGCGATGGCGTTCGAGCTTCTGGCGCTCGCTTGGATCCGCCGGAGGCTCTTCGGCACCGGCTTCCTCCGCTCGTTCATCTCCATAACGCTCGGCGGCGTCATCATCGTCGCCATCGGCGCCGCCCTGGGAGCGGCCAACTGACAGCCGGGCCGGGGCTGGCCGGCGCGCAGGAGATCGTCGTGTATCTAGCCGCGCCCGCGTGGCTCTGGATAGGTATAGCGAGCCGCTGAGCTGGAAGAACATGCCAGCCCACTTCCTGATCTGGAGACGCCATGTCGGTGGTCAACGAAACCGGGCCGCACATCATCGGGCGGGCGCCGGGTGCCGCACGGCGCACGGTCCTGCTGACCGGCGCGTCAGGTGTTGTCGGGCGTGCCCTGCTGCCGCGGCTGGGTGACCTCGACATCGTGTGCCTGGTGCATCGTTCGCCGGTCTCCGGGCCCAACGTGAGCACCGCGCTGGGCGACATCACCAAGCCGATGCTCGGGCTGGCCGAGCAGGCCTACGCGGAGCTGGCGGCCAAGGTCGACGCGGTCATCCACTGCGCGGCGATCACGGACTTCAACCGCAGTGACGGCAGCCTCGAGGCGACGAACATCGCGGGCACGGGACACGTGGCCGCTTTCGCGGCGGCGGCGAATGCCGTGCTCTACCACGTCAGCACCGCGTTCGTGCACACCACGGTGGACGGCGACCGCGGCCGCACCGCCATCGGTTACGCCTCGTCGAAGCTGGCGGGCGAAAAGGTCGTGCGGTCCAGCGGGGTGGCGCACGTCATCTTCCGGCCGTCGGTGGTGATCGGTGATTCGGTCACCGGCGAGATCGCCGCGTTCCAGGGCCTGCACCAGGTCGCGGCCGGCCTGTTCGCCGGCATGGTGCCGATGATCCCGTTCGACCCGTCCTGGCCAGTCGACTTCGTCCCCGCCGACGTGGTGGCCGACGCGATCGCCTGCGTGGTGGAGAACCGGGTGAGCGAGGGCGAGTTCTGGATCAGCGCCGGGGAGAAGGCGCTGCGCCTGGATGAGAGTGTCGCGGTCGGAGTCGAGCTGGCCCGCGACCTGGGCGTGAGCATCGACGTACCGCGGTTCGTCCCGCCGGACATGTTCGACCGGCTGATCGGCCCGGTCTTCCTCGATGCGCTGCCGGACAAGATCCGCAGGAATGTTCTGCGGATGCTGGAGTTCTTCACGACCTACCTGCAGTCCGGTGAGACCAAGCCCAGCAGCCTGGACCAGCTCGTCGCGCTTGGCGCGAGGCCGCTGCCCGACCAGCGCGAGTCGCTGCGGAACAGCCTGCGGTACTGGGCGGCGCGCAGCGGCTACGGCCAGGCCGAGACCGAACGGGCGGCATGACATGACCACGATCGACCGCGATCGGGTGCTCGATCACTACACCAAGCACGTGAACTCCTCGCTCGCAAGCCTGGCCCGGCTGATCGCCGCGCCCGTCGAGGCAACCGCGGCCGGGTCGAAGGTGCGAGGCAGCGACGGGCACACCTACCTCGACTGCGGGGGCTTCGGGGTCTTCCTGCTGGGCCACTGCCACCCGGCCGTCGTCGCCGCCGTCCGCGAGCAACTGGAGCGTAACCCCCTGGCCACGAGGCTGTTCCTTAACCCCGAGCTGGCCCAGGCGGCCGCAGACCTGGCCGGTGTCGCGCCGTCCGGACTGGACTACGTCTTCCTGACGAACTCGGGAGCCGAGGCCACCGAACTCGGGCTGAAGCTGGCCCGCCTGGCCGGCAAGCGCCACGTGATCGCCATGCACGGCGGATTCCACGGCAAAACGCTCGGTGCGCTGTCGGTCACCGGGCGGACGCAGTACCGCGACCCGTTCGGCCCGCTGCTGCCGATGGTCGACTTCGTGCCGTTCGGCGATCTCGCCGCGCTGCGGGCCGCGCTGACGGCTCAGTCGGTGGTGCTGCTGGAGCCCGTCCAGGCCGAGGGGGGCGTCAGGCTGCCACCCGACGGCTACCTGCGGCAGGTCCGGCGGGCGTGCACCGAGGCCGGCGCGGTGATGATCCTCGACGAGATCCAGTCCGGCCTGGGCCGGCTTGGCGCCTGGTGGGGTGCTGACCTCGCCGGCGTCACCCCGGACGCGCTGCTAACGGGCAAGATCCTCGGCGGCGGCGTGATGCCGGTCGGCGGCGTCGTCGCGTCCGCGCCGCTGTTCGCGCCGCTGAACGCCGACCCGCTGCTGCACTCCTCGACGTTCGCGGGCAACCCGCTCGCGGCCGCCGCGGTCACCGCGACCATCGGCGCCATCAAGTCCGAAGGCCTGATCCAGCGCGCACGCGAACTTGGCCCGCAGGTCCGCGCCCTCGCCGTCGACGCCGTCACGGCCCATTGCCCGCACCTGGTCACCGAGGTACGCGGCGAGGGCCTGCTGATCGGCATCGACTTCGTCTCGCCTGACGGTGCGGCCGAGTTCCTGATCGGGCTACTCGAGGAACACGTCATCCCGTCCTACTCGCTCAACTCCGCCAACGTGCTGCGCCTGACGCCGCCGGCGATCCTCGATGCGACGGATCTCGACTGGCTCGGACGCGCCCTGATATCGGCCGCCAAGCATGTCTGCCGGGCCATACCCACCGCGGCCTGACCACGGTTTCCTCGACAGCTACAAATCTCAGGGGGGTCAAATGCGCGCCGTCCGCCTCCGGCTACACGTGCCGCACAAGTCAGCGAGCGACGTGTACGCGGCACTCGCCAATTTCGAGCGCTATCCCGTGCTCTGTGAGGCTGTCCAGAACGTCGCCGTCACCGAGGTGTCAGAGAACCTCACCGTGTCACACTGGGAGGTCACCTTCCGGGCCGGCCTGCTGCGCTGGTCCGAGGAGGACACGTTCGACTCCGGCGCCCTGACCATCACATTCCGCCAGCTCGACGGCGACATCGCCATCTTCGACGGCTCCTGGCAGTGCGTCGAGGCTGCGGCGGGCAGCGAGGTTCTGTTCTGCGCGAGGCTGGACATGGGCATCCCGAGCCTGGCCGACGCGCTGGAGCCGATCGCGGCGCGGACGCTGATCGACAACATCGTCTCGATTGTGCGGGGACTGGTCGGCGGCGCCGAGCTCGCCGAATCCGTCATCGAGGTCCCGGCGGGGAGCGCGTCATGAATCTGCTGCGTACCGAACGAGACACCCTGGACGGCTATATCCCGGGGCTGGACAAATATCTCAGCGAGATTCCGCTGCTGGAACTGGAGAAGCCCGGCCACGGTGCGTTGCAGAAATTCCGCGAGCTGGGCGGCCCGGCACTGCTGGTGCCCGTCGAGTATGAAGGCAAGGGTGCCTGTCTGCTGGACGCCGTGCGCATCCAGCGCGCGGTGGGCAGCCGGTCGCCCTCCTTGGCCGTGGCCACGACCATGCACCATTTCTCCGTGGCCTCCCTGGCCGAACTCGCCGCGGCGCGCAACGGATTCGAGTGGGCCATGCTCATGGCCATCGCCGAGAACTCATGGCTGCTCAGCTCCGGCTTCGCCGAGGGAAAGCCGGGTCAGCACATCCTGACCCCCACCATGCGCGCCGTCCCGGCCGATGGGGGCATCACCGTCAGCGGCGTCAAGAAGCCGTGCAGCCTCACCTGGTCGATGAACCTGATGAGCGCCAGCGTCGCCGTCGCCGACCCCGCCACCGGGACCGACCGGCTGGCGGTCGTGCTGATCCCGGCCAACTCGGCAGGCATCGAGCGCGCGCCCTTCTGGCGGACCACTGCTCTCGCCGCGGCCGAAAGCGACCAGGTCACGCTCACCGAGGTGTTCGTCCCCGAGTCGCTGATCTTCTACCCGGAAGACGGCGAGGCGATGGACCCGATCCAGGCCCGCGGCTTCGTCTGGTTCGAGCTGCTGATCTCGGCGTCCTACCTCGGCGCCGCCACGAACCTCGTCGAGCGTGCTATCGCGCGCGGCCGGGGTTCCGAGGAGGACCGCGCCGGGATGGCGATCGACCTGGAGACCGTGGCCGCGGCTCTCGAGCAGGTGGCCTCCGTCGCCGCGACCGCGGACGACAACGATGCCCTGCTCGCGCGGGCGCTTTACGCGCGGTTCGCGACGGAACGGGCCATCGAACGGGTCGTCATGCTGGCCGCCGCGGTCCTCGGCGGCATGTCGTTCATCGAGTCGCCCGAGGTCGCCTACCTGCTGGGTGCCACCCGTGCCCTGGCGTTCCACCCGCCCTCCCGCGCCGCCGCCGCAGGCCCGATCGCCCGCTATCTCGCCGACGGACCACTGGTCCTCTGACCCAAAACGGCGGCAAGGCCATGTTCGGTTCTGGGGCTAGCGGTGCTGGCTACGGCGGTTGGCGCGGTCACGGCGGTGCTGCAGGTACTGGCGCTCGGCGGTGTCGTGGGTCAGATCGATCGCGCTGTCGTAGGCGGCTACGGCTTCCTCGCCTCGCCCGAGCTGGTCGAGCAGGTGCGCGCGGGTGGCTCGGGCCGGCTGGAAGCGGCGAGCATGCTGACCGGCGCCTTGAAGCACGGCGTCGAGCGTGGCGAGGCCGGCGGCGGGGCCCTCGGCCTCGGCGGTCGCGGCGGCGAGCGCGACACCACTGCCGAGCGACGGCGCGATCTCGTGCAGCAAGCGGTGCAAGGTCAGCAGCGTCGGCCAGTCCGTCTGGCCGGCCTGTGGCCGGGCGCAGTGCACCGCTTGGATCGCGGCCTCGAGCTGGAAGCGCCCCAGCTTCTGGCGCGCGTGCGCCGCCCGCAGGTGTTCATGCGCCCGGTCGATCAACTGCGAGTCCCACAGCGACGGGTCCTGGTCGGGCAGCGGGATGAAGCGTCCGTCCGCGTCAAGGCGGGCCGGGGCGCGCGACGCCGAGAGCTGGACGAGAGCGGCGAGCCCATGGGCTTCCGGGTCCCCGGGCACGAGCCTGGTGAGTACCTCAGCGAGGTGCAGTGCCTCCGAAGGCAGTTGACGGGCCTGTGGCGCGGTGGTGGCCCAGTCGATGACATAGGCACCGTAGACCGCTTCGAGGACCGTGGTCATCCGCGCCGGGAGCTGGCTCCGGTCGGGGATGCGGAAGGGGATGCGGGCGGCCTTGATCCGTTTCTTCGCCCGGACCAGGCGCGTGGCCATCGTCGGAGTCGGCACCGCGAAGGCCCGGCCAATCTGCCCGGCGGTAAAGCCCAGAACCGTGTTGAGCATGAGGGGAGTGTGCACGGCGCGGTCGATCGCCGGATGCGCACACACGAGCATCAGTTCAAGCCGCCGATCGGGGATCGTCTCGGCGTCGAGGTCGTCGGTAGGCACCACTGCGGCCAGCTCATCCCCGAGCGGGAGGGTCCGCTGAGCGTGCGCGGACTTCCAGTGGTCGCGCAGTCGGTTACGGGCGACGGTGAGCAGCCACGCGTCGGGGTGGCCCGGCACTCCGCGGGCGGGCCACGTACGCAGGGCGCGCTCGAAGGCGTCCGCGAGGGCGTCTTCCGCGGAGGCGATGTCGCTCGTCGATGCGGACAGGAGCGCGAGCAGCCGCCCGTAGCTGTCGCGTGCCGCCACGCCCGCGGCGTGGGCGGCGTGGGCGGCCGGCCCCGTCACCCCCGGACCGGGACCGGCTACCCATCGTCCGTCGCCGGACGTCAGCGCGTCCACCCGCCGTCGACGAACGCGGTCGCGCTTGGGCGCACCTCGATCACGCCCCACTGGGCGCCGGGGCACTTCTCGGCCCAGCCGATGGCCGCGTCAAGGTCGGGCACGTCCAGGACGAACACCCCGGCCAGGGCCTCTTTCGTCTCGGCGAAGGGCCCGTCCTGGACCCGCAGGATTCCTTCCCTGCGGGTGACGGTCGTCGTCGCTGCGGTCGGCTGCAGCACGTCGGCCGACAGCAGCACCCCCGCCCCCTCCAGCGCGCGGCCATAGGCGCCGAAGGCCTCCCTCGCCGCCGCGATCGCCTCTTCGCTGATCTCTCCCTCGGCCGGCTCCTGGTAGTGCATGAGCAGTGCGTAGCGCATCGTTGTCTCCTCCGGTCCCAGTGTCGCCCCACGGCGACATCTGCACCGAGATGACGATCGAGCATCGCCCAGATCGTCACCCAGGAGGCAATAAGCTGCGCGCACGGCCGGGGGCTGCGGCCAGGAGGGTGGCCTCAATGTTGGGCCAGGACATGCCCGGTGGCAGCAGGATCGTGACAATGTCGGCGGCCTGATCCCATGACTCGAGTTGCTCTCGGACCTGGTCGCAGGTTCCGTAGGCGGCGAGCTGGTCCAGGACCATCTGGGCGTCCGGGGGGATGGTGCCGTGCCGCGGGCTGAGCCGGGGGTTGGCGGCCAGGATGGCGCCGACCTCGGCTCGCAGCTGGCTGAGCCGGGCCGTCCAGGCGGGGAGACGGTCGCGGGCCACAAGGGCAGGGATCCAGCCATCGCCGAGTTCGGGTGAACTACGGGTACCTGCGCGGCTTTTTCCCGTTCGCGGCACTCGTGCCCGGTTCATGCGTCGGGCAAATTACCCAGCCGGCCTGTCCACTGCCGGCCAGGCCGCGTTGGGCGGGCGTGTTCGCCGCCGCGTTCTAGGGCTCCGGCCGGTCAGCCGGCTGCCAGAGACGGAACGTCATTCCCTGGTCGTCCACGCACTCGGCGAGTAGCCCGAACGGCCTGCGCCCGGCCTCGTCCGCGCGGCCGCCCGCCGCCCGGACCCGCTCGACCGCGGCCGCGATGTCATCGACGCGGTAGGACAGCTGCACCTCGGAGTCCGCGCCCTCCGACGGCAAGATGCCCAGCGGCGGCCTGGTCTCGTCGGTGCGCCACGCGCCGACGTGACCGGACGAGAACGGCACCCCCAGCACGGCCTCGTAGAACTCCTTGGCCCGGCGCGCGTCCGGCGCCATCATCGTCACGCTCGCGACGTCGCCCTGGCGCAGCCGGGTGGCCCGCGCCGGCGGCTTGAGCAGCATCCAGCGGTGCCCGAACGGGTCGACGATCACCGAGCTGCGCCCGTAGGGCTGGTCGGCCGGCTCCCGTTCCACCGAGGCGCCGTTGCGCCGGGCCCGTTCGGTACTCGTGTCGACGTCATCGACCTCCAGGTGGAGGGTGTGGCTGAACGTCACGGGGGAGTCGGGAGCGCGCACGGGCACGTCCGGCCAGAGGTCGGAAGCTTCGGCGAACATCAGCACCGCGTCGCCGATACCGACCTCGGCGTGGCCGATCGTGCCGTCCGCGTTGACGTAGGGCTCGCCGCGGCGCTGCGCGCCGAACACCTCGACGTACCAGTCCATGGCGCGCCGGGCGTCAGACACGACGATGTAGGGGGTCAGCGTCGGAGGCCAGGCGGGCTCGCGCTCGACCGGGGCCGTGACCGTCTGCTGGGGCATGGTTCCTCCTGGGTGTGCGAAGACCTCCCGGGTCAGCCGCATCCGCAGCCGCCGGGCGAACTCGGGGCCGGGATCGACGGGCGTGACGGGCTCGCGCAGGGCCTCGAACGGATCCGTCATCGCGAGCCCTCCTCTGCCTCGTAGATCCGGCGGAACGCGGCGCGGGCCCGCGCCAGCAGCGCCTCGGTGGCGTGCAGGGTGCGGTCCAGGTGCCGGGCCACCTCGGGCACCGGCAGCCCGTCGAGGTAGCGCAGCGTGAGCGCGGCCCGGTGGTGCGCGCCGAGCCGGTCCAGCACGTCGCGGGCGCGGATCTGGTCGACGACCGTCTCCCATGGGTCGTCGATGCGCGCCGGCTCGCTGTCCAGCAGGCGCAACCCGCGCTGCTCCCGCTCGACCCGCCGCCAGTGGTCGGCGAGCTTGTGCCGGGCCACCCCGATCAGCCACGGGATCGACGGATCGGGCGCGCCCGGCTTGCGGACGGCGTGCACGGCGGCCAGGAACGACTCGGCCGTGAGGTCCTCGGCCAGGCCGGTGTCACCGCAGCGGGCGAGCAAGTAGCCGTAGACGTGCGGCAGCGCGTCGTCGTACAGCTCCAGCAGCCCGAACGCCGGGTCGGGCCGCACCTGCGGGTGCGTCACACCCTCATCGTCGTCCGGGCGGCCGGTACTCCGACGGGCAGTGCCCGAACTTCTCCCCGGCACGGTGCGCGGCGATGGGATCCGGTCGGGTGCGTCGGCTCAGGCGGGATCCAAGGGCAAGCATCGTGGTCTGCGAACACTCTCCGCGTTACCGCGGAGTCGAGCTCCGCGGCCGTGCCCAGCTCATCACCGCGGGAGTGGGTGATGCCGTGCAGCGGATCGCGTCTCGTTACCTTGGCCGCGAGGCCGGAGCCGCCTACGCGGACGGAGCCGACGATGATCTCCTCATCCGCCTCGAACCAGGTGACCTACGGGCCTGGGATTTCGCCGATGAGATCTGAGGATGTGCGCGCCATCGGCGATCGGCGGAGCGGGCCTGATCAGGTGAAGCCGACGTTCAGGGCGAAGTGCCCGAGCTTCAGGTCGAGTGCTCCACCCCCGGCCCAGTGCACGACGAACGCCAGCAGGATGATGGCCAGGATCACCACGACCACCCAGAAGAAGAACACGATGATGCTGGGGACGGCATACCCCGCGACACTTCTCGCTCTAGCCACGGCTCCCAGCTACCCGCCGGCGCCTGATTTATTCCGCCGAGTACAGCTACGCTCAGGACACCAGGGAGCGTGTGTCGTAGAACTCGCCGATCCGCGAGACTAGGTCCCCTTTCATCTCCGCGGTGATAGCGAAGGGAAAGTCAAGGCGCCCGCTGCCATCCGCAAGCCGGGAGGCGAAATAGCCCTCGGCCATGGCCACTGCGCCGTCCGCCAGCAGATGGCGGATCTCTACCCGGCAGTCATCGATGGCCGCCATCGCCGGCCGGCTGCCCTCGCGGATTTGCTCCCTCCCCACCAGCGGACCATCCATCAGCGGATCTTCGTAAACCCCGTCCTCGCTGAACAGGTCGGCCAGGGCGCCGGGGTCGCCCCGCTCCCACGCCGCGCACAGAGCCCGGATCGCTTCGCTCGCGGTCATGTGCCCTCCATCTTCGCTCGAGCCCTGAACCCGCTGCCTGAAGTGACCATTGTGGCGGACGTCGCCGGCCTGAATTCTCGGCCCGCTGCGGAGCTCTAGGACCAGCCGTCGACGTCGGTGGCGGCGGCCTGGTCCTTCTGCGCCTCGACGCTGGCCAGCCGGGCGGCCAAGGCCGCATGCACCAGGCGGTAAGCGTCCGAGCCGAGCAGCAGGCGGCGCGGCGGATCCGGGGCCAGGGCGGCGTCGATCATCGCGGCCACGACCTTGGCCTGGTCGCCGGGCATCTGCCCGAGCGGGATCGGTGCCCGGTCGGCGGGGGTGCCCCGGTAGGCCGGGCTGACCGGGACGCGCGCGGCCGCCTCGTAAAAAGTGCTGCGGATCATCCCCGGCTCGACCAGCGTGGTGGCGATCCCGAACGGCTCCACCTCCGCGGCCAGCGACTCGTAGAAGCCCTCGATGCCCCACTTGGCCGCGTGGTAGAGGGAGAAGGCAGGAAAGGCGATATGCCCGCCCATGCTCGACACCTGCAACAGGCGGCCGCCACCCTGGGCGCGCAGGTACGGGACAACCGCGCGGGCGAGCTGGATGCCCGCCGTCAGGTTGGTGGCGATCATGGCCTCGACCTGTTCGTCGGTCAGGTCCTCGGCCGCGCCGAAGACGCCGAAGCCGGCGTTGGAGACCACCACGTCGACCCGCCCGAGATCGGCGAATGCCTCCGCCACGACGCGGCGCATCCGCGCGGTGTCGGTGACGTCCAGGGCGCGGACCCACAGCCGGTCCCGGTGCCGGGCGGCCAGGTCATCCAGCTGCGCAGGTCGGCGCGCCGTCGCGGCGACCCGGTGCCCGCGGGCCAGCAGCTGCCCCGTGAGCTCACGGCCGAAGCCGCGCGAAGAGCCCGTAACGAACCACGTCATGGGGCGGGTGTCAGCGGACATGCCCCATCCCTACCAGAGCCCGATCAGGCTGTCGAAGCGCTCCACGATCGCGCAGACGATTCCATCGCCGGTGAGCGCGCGCCCGACTTCCTCGGGTGAGGGACGGCGCTCTCTCTCGGCCCAGGAGTGCAGCTGGCCCAGCTGGGCGGCCAGGCCGGGCTCGAGCCGGCTCCAGCGCCGGACGGCACGTGCACGGTTGGTCGTCCAGGTGTGGTCGCGGACGCTGACCAGCCCGGCCACGGCCAGGAGCGTCTTACGGGCGGCCCGGACGCCAACCAGGTCCGCGGCCGCCGCTCCGGACTCCAGCTCCTGCCGCCATTGCCGCAGATGCTGGCCGAGGTCGCCGTTGAAACCGCGAGCAGCCCGGGCGTCCGCGGGAAATGCCGGTAGCGCGGCGGATGGATCCGGGCCCGCGAGGTGGACGCAGTAGTGGCGAAGGAAGATCCGGTAGCCGTACGCCGCGTCGGTGTCCCCGGCCAGGTCTGCCGCCATGGCCGCGGCGACTTCCACCCCCCGGCACCTGTCGGCGTACCGCGCCGACAAGCGCCGCCCGACGATGACCGCGTCCTCCAGACCGATCGACAGCAGGTCGACGTCGGAGGATCCGGGACGCGCGGTGCCGGTGGCGACCGATCCGTAGACATACAGCGATGCCCCGGACCCGTCAACCAAGGCGACCGCATCGGCCAGGACGGGGGCAAAGGCCGCCGGCACCCGGTCACGACGCGCGCCCGTCCGGATCGTCCCGTCAGCCGCCACGCCCTCGTCGGGATCAGCCACGGCGGCGCAGCCTCAGGGCCACGGTGATCACGGTCGCTCCGACGAGCAGGGCGACCGTGTTGGGGATCACCAGGGCCAGGATCCCGGCCGCCGCCCCGTAGGCGATCCATAGCAGGAATCCGATGAGCAGGATCATGAAATAACCCACGGATACCTGGCGTGAGGACCGCTCACGCAGCATGCGGCGGATCTGCAGCACCGGCGCGATGCCCATCAGCACCGCCCACGACGATGCGGACGCTGCGAGGATGGTGGTAGCCATGGCGCTCCTGTGGTGAGGCGCCCTGGCTGTGCGGGTCGTGCTCGCCAGTTACCTGGTGAGGGGCGCAAGCACGACCGGGGTCATGTTATCGCCGCCGCGAGGGACGGACACGCAGTGACTGTCGTTGAGACCGATCTCGTGGTCATCGGGGTTGGCTCGGTCGGGAGCATGGCGAGCTGGCAGCTGGCCACGCGCGGGTTGGATTCACAACGGGCCGTCGCGGGTTCCCCCGGACGGTACGACCTACTTGGAGCTCTTGTGAACAACGTCTCTTCCTACGCGGTCGGTGATCTCCAAGCCCGGGCGGGATCGCAGGTCCGCGGTAACTGCCTGGCCAATCTCGGAACGACCACCGTCTCGCTGCCGGTGGTCATCACTCACGGCCGCGCGCCCGGCCCGGTACTCGCCATCACGGCCGGGATCCACGGCGGGGAATACGTCCCGATCGTGGCGGTCCGGCAGTTCGTCCGCGGTCTTGATCCCACGCAGATGCGGGGAACCATCGTTGCCTGCCTGCAGTCCAGCCCGGTTGCCTTCCAGCAGCGGTCGGCCTTCATCAACCCCCTCGACGGTCAGAACCTGAACAGGTCCTTCCCGGGAAACCCTCAAGGCGGCCCGACCGCGCGACTGGCCGCCTGGCTATGGGAGAACCTGCTGGCCCGGGCCGACTACTACGTCGACTGCCATGGCGGCGACCTTCCCGAGACGCTTGATCCGTTCACGAGCGTCAGTCCGGGACCGGACGACGTCGTCAGCGAGCGGTCACGCGCGATGGCGGAATGCTTCGACGTCGCACGGCTGATCGTGAGCCGCCTGGCGGGATCCACCGTCCGCACCGCCGCTCTGGCCGGGATTCCCGCGGCTCTGGTCGAGGTCGGCGGTGAAGGCCGCTGGTCGCAGGAGGAGGTAGATGTCCAGCGGGAGGGCTTGCGCCGGGTCGCGGCGCTGGCCGGCATACTCCCAGCCGAAGCAGGCGCCCGGCCGCGCCTACCCGTCTTCGAGGACGCGGCCGACGTGCTCAGCGAGCGTCCCGGCCTCTGGTTCCCCGAAGTTGCCGTCGGAACGTCGGTGGCCCACGGAACACGCCTGGGCCGTATCGAGGACGCCTTCGGGGATGTGGTGCAGGAGGTCCTGGCGCCGGTTACGGGCGTCCTCGTGTTCGGGCTGAGCAGCCTGGCCGCGGTCGAGGGCGATCTCTTGGCGGCGATGACGCAGCCTGCGGCGACAATGGGCTCATGACGCGGCGCAAGATCTGGGGCTGGGGGCTGGAGGGCGAGGGGCTCACGGCGAGCGAGATCGAGCAACTCGCAGCCACGCTGGCCGGGCGCTTCCCGATCGAGGTCACGCGCATCCTGGAACCGCCGCGGGTAGATGAGCTGGAACTGCGCGCGCCGCGGCTGGTGCCGCCTGCGTCGCTGGGGGTGGCGTTCAGCGCCGAACCCTACGAGCGGGCCGCCCACACCTACGGCCGGTCGTTCCGCGACCTGGTGCGCGCGTTTCGCCGTGATTACGCCTGCGCGCCCGACCTGGTGGCGTTCCCGCGCGGTGAGGATGAGCTGGTGTCGGTCCTGGAGTGGTGCAGCGCCGCGGGCGCCGCGGCGATCCCGTTCGGCGGGGGCTCCAGCGTGGTCGGCGGGGTCGAGCCCGACGTGGGGGAGGGCTACCGCGGCACGGTCAGCGTCGACCTTCGCCACCTTCACGGGGTGCTGGAGGTCGACCCGGCCTCGCGCGCGGCGCGGATCGCGGCCGGCACGCTCGGCCCGGCGCTGGAGGCACAACTGAAGCCGCACGGCCTGACGCTGCGCCATTTCCCGCAGTCTTTTGAGTGGTCCACGCTGGGCGGGTGGATTGCCACGCGCTCCGGCGGCCATTTCGCTACCCTGCACACGCATATCGACGAGTTCGTCGAAGCCCTCCGGGTGGTCACGCCCCGCGGGGTGGTGCAGACCCGGCGGTTGCCGGGCTCGGGCGCTGGCCCCTCGGTGGAGCGGCTGTTCTCCGGTTCCGAGGGCACGCTAGGCGTGATCACCGAGGCGTGGATGCGGGTCCAGCCGCGGCCGCGGTTCCGGGCCGGCGCTTCGGTGCTTTTCACCGGTTTCGGTGATGCCGTGGAGGCCGCCCGGGAGCTGGCGCAGTCCGGGCTTCATCCGGCCAACTGCCGCCTGCTCGGCCACCAGGAGGCGCTGGTGTCGGGAAGCGGCGACGGGTCGCACGCGATTCTCGTGCTGGGCTTCGAGTCCGCCGATCACGAGCTCGGGCCCTGGCTGGCCCGGGCGCTGGAGATCTGTGCCGGGCACCGCGGCGAGGTACGGGAGAAGCAGGACAGCGACCCGGGCGCGGTCTGGCGGGCGGCGTTCTTGCGCGGCCCGCACCTGCGTGACGCCGTCGTCCGGCTCGGCCTGGTGGCCGAGACGTTCGAGACCGCGGTCACCTGGGACCGGTTCGGACAGTTCCACGAGGGCGTCCTGGCCGCGGTACGGCAGGCCATAAACCGGACGTGCGGCGCGGGCGTGGTCTCGTGCCGGTTCGCGTACGTGTATCCCGACGGCCCGGCGCCCTACTACTCGGTGTACGCGCCCGGCCGCCCCGGCCGCGAACTCGAGCAGTGGGATGAGATCAAGCTCGCGGCGTCGGAGGCGATCCTCGCGCTCGGCGGCACGATCACCCATCACCACGCGGTCGGGCGCGACCACCGCCGCTGGTACCTGCGGGAGGTGCCGCCGCTGTTCACCGACGCGCTGCGCAGCGCGAAGGCGGAGCTGGACCCGGCCGGGATCATGAACCCCGGAGTCTTGCTGCCGCCACAACCCGCTACCCGGGCAGCAGGACGCTCAGGCACGTGACGCAGCCTTCGAGTTTCTCGAACTCGCTGATGTCCACGACGACCGGCGTGAAGCCCAGGTCCTCCAGGAGTTCGGCGGTGCGCGGAGCGGACGCCGCGATCAGCACGCGGTCGCCGCCGAGCGGCACGACGTGACTGCCGCCCTCCTCACCGACCGGGCGCACCGCCGGGAACAGCCCGGCCGGCACCAGGCCGGGCCGCAGCAGGAACGTGCCGTCGGGCAGCGCGGTCACCGCGGACTTCAGGTGCAGCACGTTCTCCAGCGGGACCGCGATCACCTTGCGCCCCAGCGGAGCCAGCAGCGAGCGCAACTGGCGGATGCCCGCGCCGTTGGTCCGCCCGCCGCGTCCGACGTAGACCGTGGTGCCGGCCTGCAGCACATCGCCCCCGTCGAGAGTCCCGGGCGCTTCGATCTCCGCCGTGCGCAGGCCCAGCGACCGGACGGCCTGCGCGACGCCGGCGACCTCCGCCCGGCGGGCCGGCGCGCCCGGGCGGGTCAGCACCGCCAGGTCGTCGCAGATCACGACGGTGTCCTCGATGAAGACCGAGTCCGGGCAGCCGTCGGCGGTCGGTGCCTGCTGGATCAACCAGCCGCTGGCCGCCAGCGCTTCGGCGTAGGCCGCGTGCTGCACCAGGGCCAGGGCCACGTCGACCGGGGTGCGGCTGATGTGGGTGACGATGCCCTCGGCCAGCCTGCTGCTGGGCCGGCGGACCAGGCCCGTGCCGTTCATCGCCGGGTTACTTCGTCTCGCCGAGTTGCGCGTCGGGAGAGGCCAGGACGGCGACCACCTGGCACCGCTGGTCGCCGTGGTGGCTGATGGCGTGCCTGGCCCCCGGCTTGACGATCACCGCGTCGCCGGCCCTCGCGGCCTCCGGCTGGCCATCGACGGTGACGGTGCATTCGCCGGCGGTGACCAGCAGGACCTCCTCGACCTCGTGGGTGTGTTCGCGGACCGCTTCACCGCCGGTGAAGTTGTTGATGAGGACGGTCACGGCATCCGAGCCGCTGGCCCGGTCGACCAGGCGCTGCAGCGTCGGCGACCCGGGCCCGCGCACCAGAACCGGGCGGTCGCCGTGGCGGACGATGGACATCAAGGCTCCCCGTGGCCGGGCTGTGCTTCGGCCGGTCAGGTCATGACGGCGCGGGCCGCCTTCAGGATGTGGTCGGTCGTGCCAGTATCGCGAGCGCGGCCCGCACCGTCGCACCCGTGAAGACCCTAGCCGGTGCCCTGGTCGGTCCGGCAGGCCCCGTGGGGGATACGGTCCCAGGTCCAGTTCTCGTCCCCGGCCACGCCGGGTGCTCGAAAACATGTTCTACTAGCTGGATGGCCGTTGCGACCTGGCCCGCCGAGTGCCGCCTGCACCATCCGTGGAGACCGGGCACGGTCACGATCACCTGGGAACCGTGCGACTGCCCCGCCGCCCGGGCCGCACGCGACGGCCACGTCCAGGTCCGGTGCAACGTCCTGGGCTGTCAGGAGACCTGGTGGTCGCCGCTGCACCGGCCGGAACGGCAGCTCCTCGGTCACCGGGAAGATCGTTACCGTTAGGTGGCGGGTATGGAGTCGTAGCTGCCCATCCCCTGAAGCACCAGGAACGTGGCACTCCCGCTGCCGCTGTTCGTCACCAGATGCGGGCGCCCGGGGCGGACCGGACCCCAGCTCTCGCCCGGCTGGAGATCGATCTGCTCATCGGGATCGCGCAAGGTGATCCGCACGCTGCCGTCCAGGACGTAGAAGGTGTCCTGAGCGCTGGTGTGGTAGTGCCAGGGAACCCGCTGCGTGGGACTCATCCGCAGTTCCGAGATCCGAAATCCGGGGCGTTCCGCATGGCGCGCAATCCGCTCGGCGACCTCACCCGGATCCGCGGGCTCTTCCATCAGTGCCTCCTCGGGGGTGATAAAGCTGGCGTTTATCTCCCTAAGCCTACCCAGCCGGTACCGGAAGGGCGTTCGTCATGATGATTGGATAATCCGGGCAGGCCAGCGGCCCGGCTGGAAGATCAGGAACCGCGATCTGCCCGGGCGCACGTCACTGCAGGTCAACCACTGCCCCACCTGAAACGTCAACATCACGCGCCCGTTTGAAACGTCAACATCACGTACCCGTGCTCCGCAGGCAAGGACAGCGCCCGATGACAGCCATCCAGCAACGCGAAGAAGGCGTGCTCAGCCTGCCCACGCCGCTCGCACGGCTGTACGGCGTGGCAATCCAGATCGGCATCCGGGTCACCGACGGCTGCGCGCAGCTCTGGGACGAGCAGGACGAGGAGAACTTCAGCGAAGCGGCCGCGATCGTGTCCTTCCCCGACACCGTCTGCCTGAACCCCGGGCTGGAAGGCGACGACCTGCGCGCCGACGTGCTCGCCATGGGACTGTCGGTCGCCGCCATGATGGTCTGCGACGAGACCACCGCCCTGCCCGGTGACGTCGTGGCGCCCAGCGGTTTCGTGGTCATCACCCGGGACCGGGTCCGCGAGCCCGCCAACCCGGCCGGCCGGTTCGCGACCATGATGGCCCAGCGGTGCGGCCGCGACACCGCCTCGGCGGCGTTCGACTGCTACCTTCCCGTGTTCCGCGGCGATCTGGCCAGCTAAGGCGCGCCGGGCCGGGGCTCGCCTAGGAGCTGGCGGCCGGCGCCGGGAAGGCGTGGCTGGTGAGGATGTCCTCGGGCTCCAGGCGCATGAGATCATCCCGGCCCCAGCGGCGCTGCTGGTCGGTGGCGAGGCGGTGCGCGTGGCGCAGACGGGCCCGCTCCAGTTCGTTACGGACGCTGCGGGCATTGGCGAACAGCGGCTGCTGCATCCGGATCGCGAGGTACTGGCGGAACGCCGTCTCGGCCCCTGGGGACAGGTAATAACTCGCCCGCTCCAGCATGAGCCGGCCGATGGCGACCAGCTCGTCCATGTCATAGTCCGCGAAGTCGAGATGGTGAGCGACGCGGGATCTCATGCCAGGATTGGAATCGAAGAAAGTATCCATGCGGTCCTTGTAGCCCGCGAGGATCACGACGAACTTGTCGCGCTCGTTCTCCATGACCTGAAGCAGGATCTCGATGGCCTCCAGCCCGAAGTCCTTGCCGTTGTCAGGCTGATAGAGGGCGGACGCCTCGTCGATGAACAAGACCCCGCCCATCGCCCGGTCAAGAAGCCGCCTGGTCTTCGGCGCGGTCTGCCCGATGTACTCGCCGACCAGGTCGTCCCGCATGGCGTGCACCAGTTGTCCCTGTTCCAGGTAGCCGAGTTGGTGCAGCAGGTCGGCCATCAGCAGGCCCACCGTGGTCTTCCCGGTACCGGGGGCACCGGTGAAGCACATGTGCAGGTTGGGCCGGGGCGCCACCAGCCCGAATCGCTGCCGTACCCGGTCGACCAGGAGCAGCGATCCGATCTCCTCGACCTGCTTCTTCACCGGTACCAGGCCGACCAGCTCGCGGTCGAGGGCGGCGAAAATGTCATCGATCGCCGCGACCTTGCGCTCGTCGGCGAAGGTGATCAGGGCCTCCGGCGGAAGCTCCCCCGGGCCGCGCCGCCGCGCGGCCCGGCCCTGCTTCGCCGCCGGGCGGATCGTGGGCAGCTTCCCCAGCCCTGGCTGCGACGCCGGTCCCGCCCCGTTGGCCATGGTGTCGGGCACCGCGCCCAGCTTGGCCCTGGCCGCCTGGCCCGACCGGTCGCCCGCCTTGCGAGGTGACCGGCGCCCGCCGGAACTGGGACCAAACATCAGGCGAAGGAACACCGCCAAGATCACTGTCGCGGCGACCATCGCGCCGATGGCCACCATCATGGACCCCCTCGTCAATCCGGCTGCCTACCAGGACATCCTGACAGCCGGGGAACGTTCAGCCAACCGGCCGGCTGGTGATCGGCGCCGGATCGGGCCGGCTGTTTGGTTCGGGGCGTGGCTGGTGGGCATGATTAGCTAATTGTGGCGTAGAGCCCTCTGGCGGCCCCTTAAGCTGGGCGAAGACGTGCCAGCAGGGCCAGCTGAAAAATAAATGAAGGCATCCGGGCTCTCGGGCCCGGGCAGCGCGGTGACACCCTGCGCCGACAGTGACCGCGCAGGTTCGCTCATGGAGGCATGGCCTAGGTGACACGGGTTTCCACCCACTCGGGCGATCCGCCCGGATCGGCCGTACCGGTCGGCGGGTCCCGGGTGTACGCCCCCGCCGAGGGGCACGGCCCGATCGAGTGGGTCATGAGCACGGTGATCCGCAAGCTGGCCTGGAGCAGGCTGTCGGATCCCAAGGTCGCGCTGTCGGTATCCGGGCTCGGCCTGCTGCTGGGGATGCTCGTCGGGGCGACGGCGCCGAACACCATGACGCTGCCGATCAGGCTCCCGCTGTCGTACCTGCTGCCGTCGCTGAGCAACAACGACGCCCTCGCGACCGCGATGCTCTACACCGGGGACGTCCTGGCCTGCCTGGGCCTGGCCGGACTGCTCTGGGCGCACAGCCAGGGCTGGCGCCCCGACCCGCGCCGCCTGCTGCTGGCCAGCGCGGGCGTGGTCGCGGTCATGGTCTTCCTCACCCCGGTCGGCTCGTCGGACACCGCGAGCTACGCCGCCTACGGCCGCATCGCCGCGCTCGGCGGGAACCCGTACGTCACCAGCCCGCTGGCCGCGCTCGGGGCGCACTCGCCCTATGTCGCGGGCGTCGGCTGGGTGTGGAAGAGCCAGGTGACCGTCTACGGGCCCATCGCCACCCTGATCCAGTGGTTCGCGGCCTTGATCGGCGGGCCCAGCGTCGCCACCACGATCTGGGTCCTGATGATCCTCAACGGCGCCGTGTTCATCGGGGTCGGGTTCCTGCTCCTGAAGACCTCGGACGACCCGGTGCGGGCCACGCTGTTCTGGACGGCCAACGTGGTCCTGCTGCAGCAGCTCGTCAGCGGCGGCCAGCTCGACACGTTCGTGGCGGCGGCGGCGCTGTGCGCGATCCAGGTGGCGCGCCGGGTCTACGGCGTCTGGGGCGACGCGCTCGTCGGCGTGCTGCTGGGCCTGGCCTTCGGGGTCAAGGTCAGCGCGGCGCTGGTGGCGATCGGGCTGGCCTGGCCGCTGCTGCGGCGCCGCGAGTGGCTGCGGGTCACCCGGATGGCCGCGATCGCCCTGGCCACGGCCCTGGTGGAGTACAGCTTCTACGGGCTCAACGCGATGAAGTCGACCTTCACCGGCCTGAAGTGGGTCATCATGCCGTCGCCGTGGCGGCTGTTCCAGATGGCCGGAGAGGCGCTGGGCGTCCACCCGGGCACGATGACCACGGTCATCAGCTGCCTCTGGCCGATCGCCTTGTTCGTGGTCGCCTGGTTCATCTACCGGCGGATCTCCTCCGACCAGCCGCGCGAGGTCGTGGCGCCGTTCGCGCTGACCTTCGCCTGGGTCCTGGTCGCCCCCTGGGTCTTCGCGTGGTACACGGCGATCGCCTGGGCCACGCTGACGCTGGTGCCCCGCAACCGGATGACCCGGTGGCTGGCGATTGTCACGGTTATCCTCGCGCTCTGGCTTTCCACCGGCGGGCAGGCCGCTCCGACGCGATTATGATTTCGCGGGTGAGCAGCCAGGTAAAGCCCGCGAGCGTGGACAGCCCGGCGGCGACCCGGCTGGCACGCCGCGGGTCGCTGGCGCGTGCGGCCGGGGCGGCCGCGCTGCGGCGGCACTGGCTGGCCGCGGTGCTGCTGGCCGCCGGCCTGGTGCTGCGGGTGCTCGTCCTGCTCGCCTACCGTCCCGCGCTGTTCTACATCGACACGACCAGGTACCTGTACAACGCCGAGGGTATGGACCCCGTCGGCTACAAGGGGCCGCTGCGGGCGATCCTGCTGGTAGCCAACTTCAACGCGGTCGCTGCCGTCCAGCACCTGCTGGGCCTGGCGATGGCCGTCGTCATTTACCTCCTGCTGGTGCGGCGCGGCGTGTCTCGCTGGCTGGCGGCGCTGGCCATCGCGCCGGTCCTGCTGGACGCCTACCAGCTGCAGATAGAGCAGATGGTGATGCCGGACGTCTGGCTCGAGGCCCTGATCGTGGCCGGGCTGGCCATCCTGCTCTGGGCGCCGAAGCCTGGCTGGCGGCGCGCCGTCGCCGCCGGCGTGGTGCTGGGCACCTCGGCCACCGTCGCCCAGGTCGGCGAGGCCATGGTGCTGCCCGCGGTGATCTACCTGCTCGCGGCCGGCGGTGGCTGGCGGCGGGCCATCGGCCGGGCGGCTGCGCTGTGCGCCGCGTTCGCCCTGCCCATTGCGCTCTACTGCACCGGCTCCTACCTGCTCACCGGGGACTTCTTCCTGTCCCACACCGGCGTCACCTCCTTCTACGGGAGGATGGCGGCGGCCGCGGACTGTGCCACCATCAGCCTGCCGCCCGCCGAGCGGGGCATGTGCCCGACCAGCGCGCAACAGGCCCGGGGGCCCGACTGGCTCGAGTACGCCGATGGCTCCCCGATCCGGCCCTACTACTCCGACCTGCCGCGCGACGAAGTCGACAGCCTGATCTCCGACTTCAACCACCGGGTGCTGACCCAGCAGCCGCTGCGCGTGCTCGATGCCTACGCCCGCGACGTCGGGAAGCTGTTCGCGCTGACCCGGGACGGCAGCGCGGGTGACACGCCCATCGCCCGCTGGCAGTTCCAGACGACGTTCCCCTACTTCCCGCCGCATGCCTCGGAGGCGGTCGTCAAGGCCGCGACCGGCCGTTACGGCGGTGGCACGCCCGCCGTCTGGCGGCCCGCCGCCGCGTTCCTGCGCTCCTACCAGCTCGACGGCGGTTACACGCCTGGCCCGCTGCTGGCCGGGTTCGCCCTGGCCGGCCTGGTCGGCTGCGCGCCCCTGCTGCGCCGCAAGCCGGACCCGCGGACCCGCCAGCTGGCCCTGGCCTGCCTGCTGTTCCTCACCTCGGCCGTGTCCGTGACCTTGGTGTCGGACGCGTTCGAGTTCTCCTGGCGATATCAGCTGCCCGCGCTGGTCACGCTGGTGCCGGCCGGCGCGCTCGGGCTCAGCGTCATCATCCGTTGGTTCAGGACCCGGCACAGGGTACAATCCGGACATGCGGGGTAATGGCTGCGGCCGGGGTAACCCTTGACCGGCGACCACGAAGAGCCGCAGCGGGTCATGGGCATCCCGCTGAGCGCATTCTCCCGGGACCCGGACGCCGAAGAGCCGCAGCGGGTTCTCGGCTTCCCCGTCGATTGGTTCGAGCCTGCCCGGCGCGACCTGCGCGCTTTCCTGGAGCGTCACGTCCGCGGGTACCGGCGGCGGTCGCAGCGCCGCCGTCCAGGCGCCTGACCGCGTGACCGAGGCGCTCCGCGGGTGGACGCTGGCCGAACTGGGGGCCACGGACGAGGAAATCTGGCCCGCTGATCTGCTGAACATCATCAGGCAGTCCGCCTAGCCCTAGCGGCCGCCGGCGCAGCGGCCGACACTGGCAAGGGCTGAGGAGGAAAGATCATGGCGTACAAGGACATGTTCACGATCCTGGTGGTCGACTCGCGCATCAAGCGCACCCGATCGCTGAACGACGCGTTCGAGCGCATCCTCGGATGCCTTCGCGACCGCCATCACCTGCGCACCGACCTCATCGGCACCACCCATGACGCCGTCGTCCGCCTGCGCAACGACGCCTCGATCGGCTGCCTGCTGCTCGAGTGGGGCGGGAAGGGCGGCGACAGCATCGACGGGCAGCGGGTCGTGCAGACGCTCGATGACGTCGGCCTGAACGTCCCGGTGTTCCTCGTGGTAGCGGCCGACGATCTCGAGCAGCGTCACCAGGGGCTGCTGGTCGGCGTGGTGCGCGGCCTGATCTATCCGGAGGAGGACACGCCGGACTTCGTGGCCAAGTACATCAACCGGTACTTCGAGGAGTACATCGAGCAGCTCAAGACCCCGTTCTTCGGGCGCGTCATCGAGTTCACCGAGGCCAGCAACGAGGTGTGGACGTGCCCCGGTCACAACGGCGGCATGTTCTACCGCAAGAGCCCCGTCGGGCACGTGTTCTACGAGTACCTGGGCGAGCCCATCTTCCGCACCGACCTCGACAACTCGGTGGTCGAGCTCGGCGACCTGCTGGTGCACGAGGGCCCCGCCCGGGAGGCGGAAGCGGCCGCCGCGGAGATCTTCGGCGCCGACCGCACCTACTTCGTGCTCAACGGCACCTCCACCTCCAACCAGGTGGTCAGCGGCGCGCTGGTCTCGCGGGGCGACCTCGTGCTGTTCGACCGCAACAACCACAAGTCCAACCACCACGGCGCCCTGGTACTGGCCGGCGGCATCCCCGTGTACCTGCCGACCGACCGCAACCCGCAGGGCCTGGTCGGGCCCATCCACCACGACGCGCTCGACGAGGAGCGCATCCGCGCGGCCATCCGCGCGAACCCGCTGGTCACCGACCCGGACCGGTGGCGGGCCGAGCGCCCGTTCCGGCTCGCCATCATCGAGCAGTGCAGCTACGACGGCACCATCTACAACGCCCAGATGATCCTGGAGCGCATCGGCCACCTCTGCGACTACATCCTGTTCGACGAGGCCTGGGCCGGCTTCATGAAGTTCCACCCGCTGTTCGCCGGCCATTACGCCATGGGCCTGGACGGCCTCGGGCCGGGCGCCCCCGGCATCGTCGCCACCCAGTCCACGCACAAGCAGCTCGCCGGCTTCTCGCAGGCCTCGCAGATCCACCTGAAGGCCCGGCACATCGCCGGCCAGCCCCGGCACGTGGACGAGCGCCGGTTCAACGAGGCCTTCCTGCTGCACGCCTCCACCTCGCCCTTCTACCCGCTGTTCTCGTCGCTGGACGTCGGGGCCCAGATGATGAAGGGGCGCAACGGCTTCCACCTGTGGAACGACGCGACCCGGCTGGCGGTGGACATGCGCAAGGCCATCCGCAACCTGCGGCACCGGTATGAGTCGGAGGCGGGTGGCCCCGATTCGTCGCAGGCCTGGTTCTTCGACCCGTTCGTCCCCGACGTGGTCACCGTGACCGGCTCCCCGCACACGGCCGACCTGCACGAGGAGCCGTGGGAGAACGTGCCCAACCCGGTCCTGCTGGCCGAACAGCAGTGCTGGCTGATGCGGCCCGGCGCGCACTGGCACGGCTTCACCCACCTGGCCGCCGGCTACGTGATGACCGACCCCAACAAGCTCACGCTGGTCACGCCCGGCTTCGACCGCGAGACCGGCGGGTACCTCGACTGGGGCGTCCCGGCGTCCGTGCTCGCCCAGTTCCTGCGCGAGCGGGGCATCATCCCGGAGAAGAACGACTTCAACACCATCCTCTTCCTGATCACGCCCGGTATCGAGGTCAGCAAGGCGGGGACGCTGATCGCCGCGCTCGACGACTTCAAGCGCCTGTTCGACCGCAACGCCCGGCTCCGGGACGTGATGCCGGCCTTCGTCGCCGCCCGGCCCCGGGTTTACGGCCACGAGCGGCTGCGCGACCTGTGCCTGCGCATGCATGACTTCTACCGGAAGGGGCACACGTCGCAGCTGCAGCGCGAGCAATTCCAGGCCGAGCACTTCCCGCAGATCGCGCTGTCGCCGCAGGAGGCCACCCGGCTGTTTACCGCCAACCAGATCGACTACGTGACCATCGACGAGGTGAGCGGCCGGGTGGCGGCCACGATGGCGCTGGTGTACCCGCCGGGCATCGGCATCGTGGTACCCGGTGAGCGCTGGGACGACCGCGCCGCGCCCATGATCGCGTATCTCAAGCTGTTCGAAGAGAGCTACGCCCACTTCCCCGGGTTCGCGAACGAGATCCAGGGCGTGTACCCGGAGGAGGGCGAGGACGGCCGCGTCCGCCTGTTCACCTATGTTGTCAGGGAATAGGGGAGCCGCACTGACAAGGATGGCGCAGGGTTCGCGATGACCGGATCGGAGGTGCCGGCCTGGACGTCCACGCTGAGCACGGTCTGGGACCGGAGCAGGCAGACGCCGCTGCGCGAGTTCCTGCGCACCGAGACCGGCAGCGCGGCGGTCCTGCTGGCCGCGACGATCGCGGCGCTGATCTGGGCGAATACGGACCTGGTGTTCTACACGGCGTGGTGGGGCACGGAGCTGTCGGTGCACTTCGGCGGGGCCGAGCTGACCGACGACCTGCACGGCTGGGTGAACTCCGGCCTGATGACGTTCTTCTTCCTGGTAGCGGGGCTGGAGGCGCGCCGTGAGTTCGACATGGGCGAACTGCGCGAGCGCCAGCGGCTGGTGCTGCCGCTGGTGATCGGGATCGGCGGCATGATCGTGCCGATCGGGATCTACCTGGCCTTCAACGCCGGCCGTCCCTCCGCGGAGGGCTGGGGCGCGGCCATGTCCACCGACACCGCGTTCGCGCTCGGCATGCTGGCCCTGGTCGGCTCGGGCGTCCCCGACCGGGTGCGCACCTACCTGCTCACGTTCGCGATCGTCGATGACGTGGCCGGGATCGTGATCATTGCCGTGGTGTACAGCGGTCATATCGACCTGGTCGCGCTGCTGGTCGGGCTGGCCCTGCTCGGCCTGGTCGCGCTGGCCCGGACCCTGGACGTCCGGCACGGCGCCGTGTACTGGCTGCTCGGCGTGGTGGCCTGGGTGGCGTTCTTCAAGTCCGGCGTCGACCCGCTCGTGGTCGGCCTGGTGATGGGCCTGCTCACGGTGGCCTACCCGGCCACGCGACGCGACCTGGAACGGGCATCCGAGGTGTTCCGGATGTTCCGCGAGCAGCCGACGCCGGAGCTGGCCCGTTCCGCGCGGGAGGGCGTGCGCACCGCGATCTCGCCGAACGACCGGGTACAGCACACCTTCCACCCCTGGTCGAGCTACCTGATCGTGCCGTTGTTCGCGCTGTCCAACGCGGGGCTCGCGCTGTCCGGCAGCTTCCTGGCCCGCGCCTTCACCACACCGATCACCCTGGGCATCCTGCTCGGCTATGTGGTCGGCAAGCCGGTCGGCACCGTCGGTTCGGCGTGGCTGCTCGCCCGCCTGTCCCGCGGCCGGATCCGCCCGCCGGTCGGCTGGGCGTCGGTGACCGGCGCCGGCACGATCGCCGGCATCGGCCTGGTGGTGTCCCTGCTGATCGCCTCGCTCGCGTTCCACGGCGAGCAGCTCGCCCAGGCCAAGCTGGGCGTCCTGGCCGGGGCGCTCTGCGCCTCCGCGGCGACCTGGATCGTCTTCCGGGTCACCGCGCTGCTGCCGAAGCCGCTGCGGCTGCGCCTGCTGCTCGGCTCGGCCGAGACCATCGTCGACCTCGCGGTGCCCGTCGACCCGCACCGCGACCACATCCGCGGCCCGGCCAAGGCCCCGGTCACGGTCGTCGAGTACGGCGACTTCGAGTGCCCGTACTGCGGCCAGTCCGAGCCGGCCGTCCGGGAACTGCTCGCCGACGACGGCGACGTCCGGTACGTGTGGCGGCACCTGCCCCTGACCGACGTGCACCCGCACGCACAGCTCGCGGCCGAGGGGGCCGAGGCCGCGGCGAAGCAGGGCAAGTTCTGGGAGATGCACGACCAGCTGCTGAGCCATCAGGGGGCGCTCACCGAGGAGGACCTGATCGGGTACGCGAGCGATATCGGCCTGGCCGTCGGGCGGTTCGCCGACGATCTCGCCCGGCACGCCGGCTCGGCCAGGATCGCCGAGGACGTCGACTCCGCCGACATCAGCGGCGTGTCCGGCACGCCGACGTTCTTCATCAACGGCCGGCGTCACTACGGGGCCTACGACCTCGGCGAGCTCACCGACGCGGTGCGCGCCGCCCGGGCGCGCGTGATCATCACCCAGGCTGCGAGACTGAAGCGGGCGGACAGACCAGGAGGCTGATCATGACCGGTTCGGGTAGCGCGGCGGCGGCGGGGACCATCGGGATCGGCGGCGACCTCGTGGTGCGCCGCATGGGCTTCGGCGCGATGCGGATCACCGGCAACGGCATCTGGGGTGATCCGCCGGACATCGACCGGGCCAAGGCCACGCTGCGGCGGGTGGTGGAACTCGGCGTCACGTTCATCGACACCGCCGATTCCTACGGCCCCGAGGTCAGCGAGCGGCTGATCGGCGAGACCCTCTACCCGTATCCGGACGACCTGGTCATCGCGACCAAGGGCGGCCTGGTGCGGCCGGGCCCGGGCCGCTGGGACGCCGACGGCCGGCCCGAGCACCTGCGCGAGGCCTGCGAGGGCAGCCTGCGGCGGCTCCGGCTGGACCAGATCCCGCTCTACCAGTTCCACCGGCCCGACCCTCGCGTGCCGCTGGCCGAGTCGCTGGGCGAGCTTGTGGCGCTCAAGGACGAGGGCAAGATCCGGCACATCGGCATCTCCAACGTGTCGGAGGCTCAGCTGCGGGCGGCGCAGCAGGTCACCCCGATCGTCTCGGTGCAGAACCGGTACAACGCGGCCGACCGCAAATCGGAGGCCATGGTGGACCTGTGCGAGCAGGAACAGCTCGCGTTCCTGCCGTGGGCGCCGATTCAGCAGGCGGACGGGAACCCGGCGGTGGTGCAGGCGGCCAAGCGGCACGACGCCAGCCCGCGGCAGATCGTGCTGGCCTGGCTGCTGGCCCGGTCACCGCAGATGCTGCCGATCCCTGGCAGCGGATCGCCCGAGCACGTCGAGGCCAACGTGGCCGCCGCGTCCATCGAGCTGAGCGCCGACGAGGTCGCGGCCATCACGCGCGGCGGCTAGCCGCAGGGACGGCAAGAGCCCGCCCGGGAGGGCGGCGGATCGGTGATCAGGACCGGCCAGGCCGGTCAGGCCGTGGCCGCCTCGGGAGCCCGGCTGGCTGCGGCGCCCGCGGCCGCCCCGGACCAGCAGCGCACGATGTCGCGCATCGAGAGCAGCCCGATGACCTCGTCATCCTCGATGACCACGAGGTGGCGGAAGTTTCCGCGGACCATGGCGGCCGCGGCCTGCTCGAGCGTCCATCCCGGCGACGCGAACACGACGTCGTCGGTGCGGTGATCCGCGACAAGCTCGGTGTCCGGGTCCTGGCCTGCGCCGATGGAGTCCAGGATGTCACGCTCGGTGAGGATGCCGATCCCGGCGTGCTCAGAATCGATCACGACTGCCGCGCCGACACGGCGCGCCGACATCTGGCGGGAGGCCTCGCGTAAGGTGTGCGCGGGGCCGACGGTCAAGACCACATTGGTCATCCCGTCGCGTACGTTCATAATGCCCGCTCCCTCCGTCCTTGTGCGCTTGTGACACCCATGGAGTCCAGCATCTGCGAAGTCACGCCGCAGGGCAATACCCGTAGGGGCTGTCCGTGGCCGGGGACACCGGGCGGCCGGGTCGTCGCTAACGCGGCGCGAGCAGGCCAAGCACCTCATCGTGCAGGCGGCCGTTGGTGCACACCACGCTGCCGCCGTCCGGCGTGGCCTTTCCCGTCAGGTCGGTGAACGCGCCGCCCGCCTCCTCCACGATGACCTGCAGCGCGGCGAGGTCCCAGAGCGAGACCTCCGGCTCGGCGGATACGTCGACCGCGCCCTCGGCCACCAGCACGTGCGACCAGAAGTCGCCGTACGCCCGGGCCCGCCAGACCGCGGCGGTCAGGCTGAGAAAGCCGTCCATCCGGCCGCCGCGATCCCAGCCGGACAGGCTGGAGAAGGACAGCGAGGCATCCCGCAGGGCGGCCACGTCGGAGACCCGGCAGGCCGAGGCCTTGGTCAGGCTCCGGCCGGTCCACGCACCGCCGTCCCGCGCCGCCCACCACCGGCGGGCGAGGGCGGGGGCGGAGACCACCCCGACCACGACCTCGCCGTCGGCCATGAGCCCGATCAGCGTCGCCCAGACCGGCACGCCGCGGACGAAGTTCGCGGTCCCGTCGATCGGGTCCAGCACCCAGCACCGGTTCCCCGCGCCCGACCGGCCGGACTCCTCGCCGAGCACTGCGTCGCGCGGCCTGGACCGGCCCAGCACGTGCCGCAGCTGCTCCTCGGCGGCCAGGTCGGCATCGGTGACCGGGGTCAGGTCGGGTTTGGACTCGACCCGCAGGTCCAGCGCCCGGAACCGGCGCATGGTGATGTCGTCCGCCACGTCCGCCAGGACGTGCGCGAAGCGCAGGTCGTCGAGGTATCCGGCCATCGCGCGCAACGGTACCGCCTGCCGGCCCGCCAGGCCACGACCAGGGCGCAGACCCGCGGGCGGCCGGCCGTACCGTGTGCGGATGGACTACACGCATCTTGGGTGCAGCGGGGTCTCGGTCAGCCGGCTCTGCCTGGGCACGATGAACTTCGGCTCGTTCACCGACGCCGCCGACGCGTACCAGATCATGGACCGCGCGCTGGAGCATGGGATCAACTTCTTTGACACGGCAAACAAGCTAGTTTGAAACAGGAGGGACGCAGGCCAGGGGGCCTGCATGGGGTCCCACGGGTAGGCGTGATCATGGCGCAGCGTGGCGCACAGAGCCGTATAGGGGCCAAGCTAGCTCGACCGTCCCCCCTGCGGGGGGTCGATGGCGTCGAGCCTCGCGGCAAGCTCGGCCAGCGACACGCTGACGATGACGTGTAGTGATCGCTCAGACGGTCGGCTGACTGCCTCCCAGCACAGTCCGCTCTCAGTGCGTCCAATCGTCCAGTCAGGATGGCGCGACTCAATCGCGGTGATCTCTGGGTTAGGTGCATCGCTCACTAGGCCAAGGTAGGCCAGATCAGGCAAGACAGGCAAGAGCCAAATAGGCAATGATCAAGACATGGGCAGGCCACCCCACGAGCTACCAAGCGAGTACGCGGAGCGGACGCTTCGCGCGAAGCTCGCTGGCATGGCATCGGGGGACCAGCTACCGACTAACCGCCAGTTGGCAGATGAGCTATCGGTGAGCCGTGAGGTAGTCAGCCGGACAGTCGCGAAGCTCAAGGGTGAAGGCTTGGTCTTCACTCGCGGTCGATGGGGCGTGTTCAAAACGTGAAGCTGGCAAGCTCGGCCAGCGACACGCCGAATCTGATCCGAGCGTCCGGCCGCATCGCCTAGTAACGTACGTGCCTGAGCACTCCGTTGGGGGACCGTCAAGGAGTGTATTAAGCATGGCTTCCTATCTGATCCTCATTGCCGGTACCCCGCTGGCGGTTGGCCTTAGCGCCATCTTCCGTGCTCGACGTGAGGACATTCCTGCCGTCGTCCGCGCCCTACGCGGCAAGGGACATCTCGAAGAGCCAGACTCGCGGTAGCCATGTGCTGTAAAAACGCCCTATGACTGCGGACCTGGGCATCATCGTCACCGGCATCGTCGGCTTGGCCGGGATGGGCTCTACTATCCTCGCTACCAGGATGACGGCCAGAAGCCAGACGGCTAACCTGCGAATCAGCCTCGACGCGGAAGCGAAACGAGTCAAGCGTGACGAGAGACGGCAAGTTTACTCGCGTTGCATAACAGCGCTAGAAATCATGTCGGATGCTCTAGCCGTTCTACAGGCTGCGAAACTTGATCTCGGCAACGGGCAACGTGACATAGCTAGTGAATTCGAAGCCCATTCCAATTTCTTTGCCGCAGCTAAAAAAGCAAAGCTAGCCGTCGCCGAAGTATCGCTTGTCGGTCCAGAGGATGTGCGGAGTCTAGCAAGCCAGTATTTCATGGTGATTGTAGATGGCCGCGAACACGGCGAGGACCATGGCAAGGCTGCTTCGTCACATGTTCAGATGCTTATGGCCATGCAAGCTGCCCTAGACGCGCCTGAGCCTCCCCGAACCATGATCTCGTCTAGTCAAGTTAGCTAAACAAGAAAACAGAACCGCCCGGCTAGCTAGGGTGAAAGGATTAGCCCCAAGCCAAACCGGGCGGTTCGTTATTCAGTTATCTAGTTATCTGCCGTACAGAGGCATTAGGACGGCTGCGGACCAGAGAGCTTGGCCCACATCTCGGCAGTGATTGACATTGCCGTAACAGAGCCAGCGTTACCCTCGGGGTTGTTGTCCCCTTCAGGCTGGATGCCAACCGGACCAGTGCCATAAGGCTTGGCTCGGCCCAACCGCATTTGCAGCTAGCGACAAACTTGCCGTCGATTAGCTCAGTGTTAGTCCAGTGTTCCATTTTCTTCTCCCGCAAGAAGAAAGCCCCAAGTTGCGGGCCTTGGGGCTTAGCTATCTGCCAACCCGCATTGGCCAAAAATCCTCGATCATGCCGAGGGAAAGTCTGTGTGTAAAGGTCTCTCTATAATGATGTTCCCAAGAGTGGGTGATCAAGAAGAGTTGTCCTTGGCGAACTCTCTCTATAGAGGTGTTCGGCACGCTGGGTGATCATGGGCCTGACCTGTAAACACTCTCTCATAGAGGTGTTCCGGTGGGTGTTGGATCAAGAAGCTTCTCTATAAGGGTGTTCGGAAGAGTGTTGGATCATGGGAGCTTTACTCATCCACCATAAAGATGTTCCCGAGCATGTTCGATCATGCCGTTGACCTGTAAAAGCTCGCTCTGTAAGGATGTTCCCGAGCTTGCACGATCAAGACGTGACCTGCATCCCTCTACTATTGTTACGGTGAGGTGTTCGATCATGACGAGTTTTCCACATGGTCTACTTAATCTTCCCGAGCTTGCACGATCAAGACCTGTAAAGCTCGCTCCATAAAGGTGTTCGGGAGGGTGTTCGATCAAGCCTCTATATAACCTTCGTTGGTGTGTGCGATCAAGAACTGACCAGCGAACATCTCCCATATATCCTTCGTGAGCTTGCACGATCATGCCTCATAGAAGCCTCGTGACGCTGGGTGATCTTGTGTGTAAACTTCTTGTCTCACATAACCTTCGACACGCTGGCTGATCTTGGTTGGGTGTTGACCCGTGATCGCGTACAACCATGCGTACAACGCTGGTTCTGTAGATGGGGGTATAACGGGACCGGGGAGGCTAGTCGCACCCGAAAACGTAATCAGGAAGACTAGAAATCTGCGCTAGCGGGCATCTCTACGGCTCACATGGCGCGGTGTCCACTCGTCAGGCAGCGACCAAGGCTCGAAGCCATCGGGTGAGACCAAGAACTTGACATCGCGATCACGCAGGAAGCGATTACGCTCGGCAGGCGTGTCGAGAGCTTCCCAGTGCGCGATTACGGTGCTGCCAGTATCGACCAAGACAACCTTGTCTGGCTTGTGCGGCTCGGCGCGTAGCTCGGCTATCCGCTCTTCGAGCGGAGTCACGTCGATCAAATCGACATCTTGCACAAGATCGAGTTGCTTTTCAAGCTTGGCAATCTCTTTGGCGTTGTCATCGCCAGGAATGAGCTTGCGGATACGGTAAGACTGATCTCCCCATATCTGCCGCAACTTGGCTTCGATCCCGTTCTCTAGCTCGGGAATCTGCACCACCATGCCGCAACTGACGCAGCGGTAATAGCCGCCGTATGAGCGCGAGCGCTTGAGCGCGGCATACAGCGGAGTCTGACACCTAGCGCAGTAGGCCACGCGCAAGAGGTAGTGCTGGCCGCTACTCCACTGCCCTCGAACTTGCTTGCGTGAGCGTAGCGCTACCTTCAGCGCTGCGTAATCCTCTTCACTGAGCAAGCCAGCCATGTTGGAAGACGTGAGCACTTGACGCACGCTCTCGACTAGCCACGGCTTACCTACCATCGTCGTGATGCCTTCGGCGTTCAGCCAACGCTGAATCGCTCCGTTGGACATTCCAGCGATAGCGTCGGCTGCCATCCTCCGCGCGATAGGTGCCGTGCCGTCTTCATCTGGCACGATGTAGAAACCATCCTCGCGCTTATCGGCGCGGTAACCGAAAGCTATGCGACCGCCAGCCCATCGACCTTGCTCCGCAAGCTCGGCGCGCGTGTCTAGCACGCGCTCACTGATAATGTCGTGTTCCCATTCGGCGCGGGAAGCTGCATCGCGGGCAGCCTGCCGACCCTGAGCAGTTGACATGTCGATGTTTTCTTTGAGCGAGACGTAGGTCTTGCCGTGCGCAGTCGTCCACTTCGATAGCTGCAAAAAGTCGAGCGTGTTACGGCACGCTCGGTCGATTCGCAGCGTAACGAGGATGTCCCACGCTGCGATCAAGTCGGGATCGTTCAACCATGGGCCTAGTTCGGGACGGTCGAATGAGGGAATCTTGCCTGACGTTGATGGGTCTTCCGTGAGCTTGACTACCGTGTGCCCGTTCGCCTGTGCCCATTGCTCGATTGCTCGGTGTTGCGCTGGTATCGAGACAGCGCGTTCCTTAGTCTTGGACTGTCGCAGTGCTCCGAGGACTCTGGCCATCGGTCCTCACCTCCGAGGACAGTGTATCAGAGTGCCTTCTTCGACACCGCGAACACCTACGGCCGCCCCCGCGCCGAGGGCGTCACCGATCAGATCATCGGCGACTGGCTCGGCGCCGGCCCGGGGCGGCGGGACAAGATCGTCCTGGCCACGAAGCTGTACGGCGGCAAGGGGGAGTGGCCGAACGACAGCCTCCTGTCCGCCGTGAACATCCGGCGGTCTTGCGAGGCGTCACTGCGCCGGCTGGGCACCGACCACATCGACCTGTACCAGATGCACCATGTGGACCGGTCCACGCCGTGGGAGGAGATCTGGGAGGCGCTGGGGGTGCTGCGTGCCCAGGGGAAGATCATCTACGCCGGGTCGTCGAACTTCGCCGGCTGGCACATCGCCCAGGCTCAGGAAGCGGCCCGCCGTCACGGCGCGTTCGGCCTGGTCAGTGAGCAGTCCCTGTACAACCTCGCGGTGCGCGCGGTCGAGCTTGAGGTGCTGCCCGCCTGCCAGGGTTACGGCCTGGGCGTGCTGCCCTGGAGCCCGCTGCACGGCGGCCTGCTGGGCGGCATCTTGGGTAAGCAGCCCGGGGCCGGGCGCAGCGGCGGCGGGCGGGCGGCCGAGGCCCTGGCCGGCCTGCGGCCGCAGGTCGAGGCGTACGAGGCGTTCTGCGCGGAACTGGGCTCCGAGCCGGCCCAGGTGGGCCTGGCCTGGCTGCTGCACCAGCCCGCGGTCACCGCGCCGATCGTGGGGCCGAGCACCCTCGGGCAGCTCGACGGGGCGCTGAACGCGCTGCAGATCAAGCTGGACGGCGGCTCGCTGGTCCGGCTGGACGAGATCTTCCCCGGCCCCGGCGGCGCCGCGCCCGAGGCCTACGCGTGGTGAGCCGTCGCCCGCGGGTCAGGTATCGTCGTCGCCTTCGCGGCTGCGCAGGAGCCGCCGCAGCGAGTCCAGCCTGGCCGCCAGCGCTCCCGTCTGGTCGTGCTCGGCCACCCAGTCGTCCAGCGCGCAGTCGCCCGTGAGGTGATGGCAGCCGGGCGGGCAGCCGGCCACCCCCTCGGCCAGGTCCGGGAACGCCGCCGTCACGCGGTCCGCGGCGATGTGGCCCAGCCCGAAGCTGCGCAGCCCGGGCGTGTCGATGATCCATCCCCCGCCGGGCAGCGGCAGCGCGACCACGGACGATGAGGTGTGCCGGCCTCGCCCGGTCACCGGGCTGACCGTGCCCACCGCCCGGCTAGCCTCCGGGATCAGGGCGTTGACCAGGGTGGACTTGCCCACGCCGGAATGGCCGACGAGCACGCTGATCTGCCCGGCCAGCCAGGCCCGCAGCTCGCCGGTGACGGCCTCGGTCAGCGGCCGCCCGCTGACCAGGTAGCGCAGGCCCAGCGGGGCGTACAGCGCGAGGATCTCGTCGGGGGAGGCCAGGTCCGCCTTGGTCAGCAGGAGCAGCGGGTCCAGCCCGGCGTCGTAGGCGGCGACCAGGAAGCGGTCGATCAGCCGGGGCCGGGGCGGCGGGTTGGCCAGCGCGGTGACGATCCCGAGCTGGTCGGCGTTGGCCACGATGACGCGCTCGACCGGGTCGGTGTCGTCCGCCGAGCGGCGCAGCGCCGAGGTCCGGGGCCCGACGCGGACGATCCGGGCCAGGGTTCCCGGGCTGCCGGAGATGTCCCCGGCGAGGCTCACGTTGTCCCCGACCACGACGCCCCTGCGGCCGAGCTCGCGGGCCTTCATCGCCGTGACCTCCCGGCCAGCGTCCTCCGGGCCGGTGATTAGGCAGGCGTACCGGCCGCGGTCGACGGCCGTCACGAACGCCTGGGCCGCGTCCTCGTGGGCGGGCCTGCGCCGGGTGCGGGGCCGCGAGCCCCGGCCCGGGCGCACCCGCACGTCGTCCTCATCGAGATCACTGGCCGGCGCTCAGGGTGACCGCTCCAGCATCTGTGACCACATCCTGGTGAAGGCCGGGAAGGTCTTGCCGACGGTCGCGGCGTCGCCGACCCGCAGGCCGCCGGGCAGGGCGAGACCGAGGACCGCGGCGGCCATCACCAGCCGGTGATCGTCGTGGCTGGCGAAGACGGCGCCGTCGGCGCGCAGCGGCCGGGGCCGGATCTCCAGGCCGCCGGGGTGCTCGGTGACATCGCCGCCGAGCCCGCCGATCTCGGCGGCCAGCGCGGCCAGCCGGTCGCTCTCGTGCGTGCGCATGTGCCCGATGCCGGTGAACACCGAGGGCGAGTCCGCCAGCGCGGCCAGCGCCGCCAGCACGGGGACCAGCTCGCTGACATCGCGCAAGTCCGCGGTGATGCCGCGGATCGCTCCGGTGCCGGTGACCCGCATCCCGTCGGCGGCCGGCGAGCACGCGGCGCCCATCCGGGTCAGGACGTCCAGGATCTGGCCGGCCGGCTGCACGGTCCGTCCGGGCCAGCCCGCGATCGTGACGGAGCCGCCGGTCACCAGGGCGGCCGCGAGGAACGGCGCGGCGTTGGACAGGTCGGGCTCCACCGCCACGGCCGACGGCCGCAGTTCGCCCGGCCGGACCCGCCAGAAATCCGGAACGGAACGCTCGCGCCCGCTCCCGGCCCGCCCTCGGATCCCGGATTCCACCTCAGCGCCCGCGTCCCTGAGCATCTGCACGGTCATCGCGATGTGCGGCGCGGAGGGGACCGGCGGTCCCTGGTGGCATACCTCGGCGCCCTTGTCGTAGCGCGGCGCGGCCAGCAGCAGGCCCGACACCAGCTGCGAGGATCCGGAGGCGTCCAGGGTCACGGTGCCGCCGCTGATCCCGCCCCGGCCGCGGACGACGAACGGGACGGCGTCCCCGCCCTCGATCACCGCGCCGAGTTCGCGGAGCGCGGCCAGCAGCGGGCCCACCGGGCGCGACGCGGCCCGCTCGTCGCCACGGAACTCCACGTCGGCCCGGCCCAGCGCGGCCACCGGCGGGACGAACCGCAGCACCGTGCCCGCGTTGCCGACGTCGATCACCGCCCGGTCCGCGGGCAGGCCCGGCGCCACCTGCCAGGCTGCGAGCTCGCCGCCCGCGCCGCCGTCCCCGCGGGTCTCGTCGATCGCCGCTCCCAGCGAGCGCAGGGCGTCGGCCATCAGCAGCGTGTCCCTGGCCCGCAGCGGGTTGGTGATCACGGTCGGCCCGCTGGCCAGCGCGGCCAGGACGAGCGCGCGGTTGGTCATCGACTTCGAGCCGGGCGGCCGCAGCCGGGCGTGCACCGGTCCGGCCGCGGCGGGCGCCGTCCAGTCCGGTGGCATGCTGCGAGCGTACTGGTCATCTCCGCCCCTGCGATCCACGGAAGTCTGAACCGGTTGGCCCGTCGAGGTTTGGCGCACCCGGATGCTGGCTATTAACTGCCACAATCTCTGCTCCTGCCGTCGCGGGAGAGCACGACTGGGACGCCAGACCTCGGCGGCTCCCGAATTGGTCAAGGTGAGGACATGTGTGGCCGGTATGCGTCCGCGCGTAGGCGCATAGAACTCCTTGAGGAGTTCCGCATCGAGCGTGACCGTGTCCCCGAGCCGCTCGAGCCCGACTACAACGTGGCGCCCACCAGGCGCGTCTACGCGGTGATCACCCGCGAGCCCCGCCCCTCCGAGGACGCGGAGGCCGCCGCCGAGCAGACCGCGGCCGTCGGTTCGGGTGTGGCGCGCGAGCTGCGCGTGGTCCGCTGGGGGCTGGTGCCGTTCTGGGCCAAGGACCCCAAGATCGGCAGCCGCCTGATCAACGCCCGGGCCGAGACGGTGGCGTCCAAGCCCGCGTTCCGGCACGCCTTCAAGCGCAACCGGTGCCTGCTGCCCGCGGACGGTTATTACGAATGGCAGCGGCCCGACGGCAGCAGCGTCGATGAGCCGGGCAGCCGGGGCATGGCCAAACAGCCGTACTACATCACCCGCGGCGACGGCGGCCCGCTGGCCTTTGCTGGCCTGTACGAGCTGTGGCGGGATCCCGAACTGCCGGACGACCACGAGCGGGCGTGGCTGTGGACGGCCACGATCATCACCACGAGCGCGCCAGACGACCTGGGCCAGATTCACGACCGGATGCCGATGGTGATCGAGCCGGACCGCTGGGCGGACTGGCTCGACCCGGCGGCCAGCGACCCGGCCGACCTGCAGGCGCTGCTGGCCCCGGCGGCCTCCGGCGGGCTGGTCTCGTATCCGGTCTCGACCGCCGTCAACTCCGTGCGAAACAACGGCCCGGAGCTCACCAAGCGCATCGAGCTCGCCCGGCCGGGGTAGAGCCGCAGCCGGACCGGCCGGGCAGCCAAGGACACTGATCGGCGCTGCCGACCCTACGCGGATAGGAGGGCAGGTATCAGATGGATACCGCCATCGCTCGCAAGCGTCTGGAAGAGATCTGCTCCGAGCTCGACAGGTCCATCTCCGTGCTCAAGGGGGAGCATCCGGACGACGAGCGGATCCTGGACTATCCGCAGGATCCAGCCGACGCCGGCGCGAATATCTCCGAGTCGGAGCGCACCGAGGCGGTCCTCGCCGCGGCCAAGACGCAGCGCTCCGAGGCGCTCGATGCCCTGCGCCGCATCGAGCTTGGCACGTACGGCACCTGCGTCGACTGCGGTGCCCCGGTACCGGAAGGCCGGCTCGAGGCCCGGCCGCAGACGGCGCGCTGCGTGACATGCCAGGCCAAATGGGACCGGCTGCGGCGCTGAGCGCGCGGCGGGCCGCCCGGCTGGAATTAAGCCATGTCGGAGCGTGTTGCAACGCCTGTGTCGATCGTAACCTGCCCGCCCCGCGACCGCGTTCCGATGATGAGCGATGCGTCGACGGTGATGGCGCGCGAGTTCCCCGGTCCCGGCGTTGTATCCTCCGGCCGTTACCCTTGGCAAGGCGGCGAGTGGCCAGCCGGCCCCGCGCGGCCCGCGAAGGTGGAGGGGGTGAGTCCGGTCCCGGAGACACTCGAGGAGCGCAGCGAGCGCTTTGAGCATGATGTCTTGCCGTACCTGGATCAGCTGTACGCGGCAGGGATGCGGATGACCCGTAACCCGGCCGATGCCGAGGACCTGGTGCAGGAGACGTTCGCCAAGGCGTACGCGTCCTTCCACCAGTTCCAGGTCGGCACGAACCTCAAGGCCTGGCTGTTCCGGATTCTCACCAACACGTTCATCAACAGCTACCGCAAGCGGCAGCGTGAACCGCAGCGCGCGGGCAACGAGGAAATCGAGGACTGGCAGCTGGCCCGGGCTGCCTCACACAGCTCGGCCGGGCTGAAGTCCGCCGAGGCCGAGGCGCTGGAGCGGCTCCCCGACTCCGACGTCAAGGAAGCGCTGCAGGCTCTCCCTGAGGAGTTCCGCATCGCGGTCTATCTGGCCGACGTTGAGGGCTTCGCCTACAAGGAAATCGCCGAGATCATGGGCACCCCCATCGGGACCGTGATGTCGCGCCTGCATCGCGGGCGCCGGCAGCTCCGGGAGATGCTCCAGGACTACGCGGCCAAGGAGGGCCTGGTCCGGGCGGCGTCCACCGCCCCCACCGATGCGTCGTCATCGGGCGACGAGCCCGGGAAGGACGCGGAATGAGCTGCGGCAAGCCCCACGAGGTGCCGTGTACCGAGGTACTGGCCCGCCTGGAGTCCTATCTCGACGGCGAGATCGAGAACAAGGGATACGACCAGATCCGCCAGCATCTCGACGAGTGCGGCCCGTGCCTGCGCGAGTACGGGCTGGAAGAGGCCGTGAAGCGGCTGGTGCACAAGTGCTGCGGCGCCGAGCCCGCGCCCAGCGGGCTGCGGACCAAGGTGCTGGTGCGGATCCAGGCCATCCGGGCCGAGCTCGAGGTCGCCGAGTTCCGGGTCGACTAGGGCCCTCGCTGGAGTACGCTGCCCAGGTGTTCGGGCGGACAGCACATTTGTTCGAGCCAAAGGGCGCGGTGCCGTCTGGGCTGAGGAGCGAGGGAGCTTGCGACCGAGCGACGAGGGAAGACGGCGCCTAAAGGCGCCCGGAGGCGAGCAGGAAACACAGTGATCGAGTCCGTCCTGGTCGCCAACCGGGGGGAGATCGCGCGCCGGGTCATCCGGACCGCCCGGCGGATGGGGATCCGGGCCATCGCCGTCTACTCCGAGGCCGACGGCGGCCTGCCTTACGTACGCGAGGCCGACGAGGCGGTGCTGATCGGCCCCGCCCCGGCGGCGAGCAGCTACCTTGACGCCCGCGCCGTGCTGGGGGCGGCACGACGCACCGGGGCCGCCGCTATCCACCCTGGCTACGGGTTCCTGGCCGAGAGCGCCGAGTTCGCGGCGGAGGTGATCGACGCGGGGCTGACCTGGGTCGGCCCTCCGCCGGCGGCGATCGAGCAGGTGGGCGACAAGATCAACGCCAGGAATTTCATGGAACAGGCCGGCGTCCCGGTCGCGGCCGGCAGCCGGGAACCGGTGACCGACGTGACCGCCGCGATCGCCGAGGCCGACCGGATCGGCTATCCGGTGATGATCAAGGCGGCGGCGGGCGGCGGCGGCATCGGGATGAGCGCCGCGGCGAACGAGGCCGAGCTGCGCGCGGGCTTCGAGACCGCCCGCTCCCGCGCGGAGCGGTTCTTCGGCCGTGCGGACATCCTGCTGGAGCGCTACATCGAGCAGGCCCGGCACGTCGAGGTGCAGATCCTCGGACTGAACGACGCCCGGGTGCTGGCGCTCGGCGAGCGGGACTGCTCGGTGCAGCGGCGGCACCAGAAGGTCGCCGAGGAGACCCCCTCGCCCGGGGTCACACCCGAGCTGCGGGCCCGGATGCTGGCCGCCGCGGTCCGGGCGGGCGAGGCGGTCGGCTACCGCGGCGCGGGCACCGTCGAGTGCCTGGTGGACGCCAAGAGCCAGGACTTCGTGTTCCTGGAGATGAACGCCAGGATCCAGGTGGAGCACCCGATCACCGAGATGGTCACCGGCATCGACCTCGTGGAGCAGCAGCTGCTCATCGCGGGCGGCGGTGACGTGAGCTTCCCGCCCGCATCAGTCGCCAGCGCCGGGCATGCGGTGGAGCTGCGCGTCTACGCGGAGGACCCGCGCAGGTTCCTGCCCAGCCCCGGCGTGATCACCGAGTGGGCGGAGCCGGCCGGGCCGGGCATCCGGGTTGACGCGGGTTACGCCGCCGGAAACGAGGTCACGCCGTTCTACGACCCGCTGCTGGCCAAGCTGTGCGTGCACTCCGGCAGCCGCGCCGAGGCGCTGCGGCGCGCCCGCGCCGCCGTGGCGGACTTCCGTATCAGCGGGCCCAAGACCAACCTCCCCTTCCACGCCGAGCTGCTGGACAGCGAGGAATTCGCCAGCGGCCGCTACGACACCTCCGTGGTCGCCCGGCTGCGCCCCTGACCGGCGCGGACGGCAGAATGAACCCACATGGCCCGCGGCCGCGATCGGCTGGGCGCTGACGCGAGGAGGTACGCGTGACCGAGGTCCGCGCCGAGATGGTGGCGAACGTGTGGCAGGTCGTGGCGTCCGAGGGTGATTCCGTGGCCGACGGCGACACGCTGGTCATCCTGGAGTCGATGAAGATGGAGATCCCGGTCATCGCCGAGAGCGTCGGCACGCTCACCAAACTGGCCGTGGCCGAGGGCGACGTGGTCCAGGAGGGCGACCTGATCGCGGTCATCGAGTAACCGGCCCGGCAGCGGCCCGCGGCCGGGCAGGTGACGGACCGCCCCCTCAGAAGCCGGCCGTGGAGCGCGGGTAGGAGTTCGCCGGGTCGGTGGCGATGTTGACCAGGTAGGGGACGCCGGAGTCGAAGGCCCGGCGCAGGGCGGGCGCGATGTCGGCCGGCCTCGTCACGAGCTCGCCGGCCCCGCCGAGCGCGGCGACCACCTGGTCGTAGCGGCATTGCGGTTGCAGGTCGGCCGCGACGTCGTAGCCGTACAGGGCCTGCATGGGGTACTTCTCCAGGCCCCAGATGCCGTTGTTGCCGCAGATCATGACGACCGGCAGCCGGTGCCGGACCAGGGTGTCGGCGTCCATCAGCGAGAAGCCGGCCGCGCCGTCCCCGAGCAGCAGCACGACCTGGACCGACGGGCGGGCGACCCGCGCGGCGATGGCGTACCCGAGGCCGCTGCCCAGGCATCCGTACGGCCCGGGATCCAGCCAGCCGCCCGGGCGCCGCGGCTCGATGTACTTGCCCGCGTAGGAGACGAAGTCGCCGCCGTCGCCGATCACCACGGCGTCGGGGTCGAGGAGCCTGGCCAGCTCGCCGTAGATCCGCAGCGGGTGAATCGGCTCCGCCTCGCTGGCCAGCAGCGGGGCGTCGGCGGCCATGGCCTGCTCGCGGTCGGCCTGGAGCCTGGGCAGCCAGTCAGCCTCCCAGGGTCGCGGTCCCGGCCGGGCCAGCTGGGCGAAGAACGCCGTCAGGTCACCCGCGGCCGCGCCGGCCAGCTCGCGATGCCCGGCGAGCTGCCCCTGGGCGTCCGCGACGTGCACGACTCTGGCCGGCTCCGTCCCGTTCTTCCCGCCGAACTCGCCGTAGCCCAGCCGGAAGTCCAACGGCGTTCCCGCCACAATGACCAGGTCGGCCTCGCCCAGCGCGACCCGCCGCGCCCGGGTTACCAGCAGCTCATGCCCGGCCTCCAGGACGCCGCGGGCCTGGCCGTTGGTGATCACGGGCAGCCGGAGTTCCTCGGCGGCGAGCCGGGCCGCCTCGTGCGCGCCGTCCAGCCACACGTCCGAGCCGAGGACCAGCACCGGCCGGCGGGCCTGTGCCAGCAGGCCGGCGATCGCGGCGACCGCGCCCGGGTCGGGCTCGGCCTGGCCGCCGCAGCAGCCTGCCGCCTCCTGCCCGGCCGCCCGGGCGGGCCCGGAGGGGGCCGTGCCGAACAGCGCCTCCAGGCTCGCGTCGAGGAAGACCGGGCCGCGGTGCGGGGCGCTGGCGATCCGGAACGCCTCGTCCACCGCCGGGCCGATCCGCGCGGTCTCATGCTCGGTCCAGGCCCGCTTGGTGACCGCCTGGAGCAGCGCCGGGTGATCGATCTCCTGCAGGCTGCCCATGCCCCACCGGTGGTCGGGCGCCCGCCCGCCGATCACCACCAGCGGCGCCCCGTTGAAGTGCGCCGCGGTCATCGCGCTCACGCCGTTGGTCACCCCCGGGCCGGCGGTGAGCGCCGCCAGGCCCGGCGTGCGCGACAGCCGGCCTGTGGCCTCGGCCGCGAACACTGCGGTCTGCTCGTGCCGGACATCCACGATCCGCATCGGCGGGTCAGCCTTGACCGCCCCGTCGTAGACCGGGAAGACATGGAGGCCGGAGAGCGTGAACATCGTCTGCACGCCATGGCGCCGCGCGGCGGCCACGGCGTGCGCGCCGCCATGAGATGCGGGTCCCTCACCCATGAGGTGACGTTACCAACTGGTAGTCAAGCTGCTGGCCGGCGCCCGGACGGTCTGCGGGCCGGCCGCCCCGGATGCGATGATGAGGTGATGCCGACGCTCACCGACATTGCCCTGCGCCAGGCGGGCCTGGCCGAGGCGGACGTCGACTGGCTGCACATGCTGCTGTCCGACTGGCAGTTGCTGGCCGACCTGTCCTTTGCCGACCTGGTGCTGTGGGCGCGGCTGCGGGACGGGTCCGGCTGGGTGGCGCTGGCCCAGATCCGCCCGGTGACGGCGCCCACGGCCATTACCGATGACATCGTCGGCACGGTGCGCCCGGCGGGCGCGCGGCCCTTCCTCGACGTGGCCATGCAGGAGCGGCGGATATGCCGCGAGGGCGACCCGGAATGGACGACCGGGGTGCCGGTGCGGCACGAGACGATCCCGGTGGTCCGCGACGGCCGGGTCATCGCGGTGATCGAGCGGTCCACGAACCTGTCCGCCGCGCGCACGCCGAGCCGGATGGACCTGGCCTACCTGAGGGCCGCCGACGACCTGGCCCAGATGGTGGCGGCGGGCATCTTCCCCCGCACGGGTGAGCAGCCGACGCTGGTCCGGTCGCCGCGGGTGGGAGACGGGATGCTCAGGCTCGGCCGGTCGGGAAGGGTGACGTACGCGAGCCCGAACGGGCTGTCGGCGTACCGCAGGCTCGGCCTGACCGCGGACCTGGTCGGGGCGGAGCTCGGCCCGCTGACCGCGCGGCTGTGCTCCACCGGCGGGCCCCGCGACGACTCGCTGATGCTGACCGCGAGCGGCCGGGCGCACATGGAGACGGAGGTGGAGGGCAACGGCTCGGTGGTCCAGCTGCGCGCGATCCCGCTCGTGGTCGGGGGGCTGCGTTCCGGCGCCCTGATCCTGCTGCGGGACGTGACCGAGCTGCGGCACCGGGAACGGGAGCTGATCACCAAGGACGCCACGATCAGGGAGATCCACCACCGGGTCAAGAACAACCTGCAGACCGTGGCCGCGCTGCTGCGGCTGCAGGCGCGCAGGCTCCACGCCGCTGAGGCCAGGGCCGCGCTCCAGGAGGCCGTGCGCCGGGTCGGGTCCATCGCCATCGTCCACGAGACGCTCTCGCACGCGCCGGACGAGATCGTCGACTTTGACGACATCGCCGGGCGGGTCGCGATGATGGCCGCGGAGGTGTCGGCGCCCGAAGCCCGGGTCAAGCCCGGCCTGTCGGGCGAATTCGGGATGCTGCCCGCTTCCGTGGCGACCCCGCTGGCGCTGGTCCTCACCGAGCTGCTGCAGAACGCGCTGCAGCATGGCCTCACCCGGCCGACGGACACCTCGCTGAGTGGCAAGCTGGAGGTCACGGCCTGTCGGCGCAGCGGGCAGCTGACGGTCACCGTGACCGATAACGGGGCGGGGCTGCCGGCGGATTTCGACCTCAACTCGACGGCCAGCCTGGGCCTGCAGATCGTGCGCACGCTCGTGGTGGCGGAACTGGGCGGGCGCCTTGAGGTGGCCCCGCAGCCCGGCGGCGGGACCAGGGTCCTGGTCGAGGTTCCGGTGCAGCTGCCCGCGACCGGGATGTCCGACGGCGCAGCGGTTTCCCCGGAACCTCGGGGGCAGGAAAGGCCCGCCTAGCCCGCGGCGGCCGGCGGGTCAGGCGTGCGCCTGCGCCCTGATGCGAGCCGACCTGCGCTTGAGCGCGCGGCGTTCATCCTCGCTCAGCCCGCCCCAGACGCCGGAATCCTGGCCGCTTTCCAGCGCCCATTGCAGGCACGGCTCCAGCACGGCACAGCGCTGGCACACCCGTTTCGCCTCGTCGATCTGCGACAATGCCGGACCCGTATTCCCGATCGGGAAGAACAGCTCCGGGTCTTCGTCACGGCAGGCGGCGTGGTGTCGCCAGTCCATGAGGTCCACTCCTCTGTGAGTCCGCGACCGTGGCCTAGGCCCGTCCTCAGTTGTGCTTGTGAACGATTTCACGAGCTATGCCGTATGCCAGGACCCTAAGTTCCCGAACCTGAGAGTCATAATCAAAGACTTGCGCCTCGATCGGGGCTCCCAGGCAAGTCCGTTGGGTTACGGCACTACATAACCCGCCCAGCAGGGCGCATGGCTGGTGCGCCGCTCGCCAGGAGCCCTTTAACCCTCTCAAAGATCGGTTGCGAACCGCAAGAGTCTCAGGCAAAGGTTCATGCGGATTTCGATGTCAGATGGGTCACACCGCGGACCCGGATGCGTCACATCGCCCGCTAGGCGACGATCCGCAACGCGTCGGGCACGGACAGGAACCTGACGCTCTCCCGCTCGCCCACGTACTCGCCGTCGAGCTGGAAGGCGACCGGCCGGGCCGACCTGAGCGTCAGCTCGGCCTGGTCGTGCAGGGTCAGGACGCTGCGCCCGTGCGGCCCGTAGGCGGCCGACAGCAAGTGGGACGCGGTGCGCAGCGTGCTCACGGTCCCCAGGCTGCGCAGGGCGAACAGGTCAAGGCCCCGGTCGAAGGCGGCCTGTCGGCTGGTGTACACCGGGCGGCGGCCCAGGTACGTCCAGGGCGTGGTGTTGGACACGATGCCAAGGAACAACGGGCCGGCCGGGGGATGGCCGTCACGCTCCAGCGTGAGCGCGGGATGGCGCCGGTCGGTCACCCGGTAGAACTGCCGCAGGATCATCCTCAGGTAGAGCACCGACGTGGCCGCCCGCCCCCGCGCCCGGTGGCCGTCGACCGCCCGCACCACCTCGGCGTCGAGGCCGAGCCCCGCGTGGAAGGTGAAATACCGGTCACCTGCCAGGCCCAGGCCGATGTGGCGGTAACGCCCTTCGGCGAGCGCCTGGAGCACCTGCCCGGTCGCGTCCACCGGATCGGCGGGCAGCCCCGCGGCGCGGGTGAACACGTTGGCGTTGCCCCCGGGCAGGGCCGCGAGCGCGGGAACGCTCGCGGCGGTCCCGCCCCGGGTGTCGCCGAGGATCCCGTTGACGGCCTCGTTGACCGTGCCGTCACCGCCCAGCGTGAGCACCAGCCCGAAGCCGTCGTTGCGGGCGGCGGCCGCGAGGCTGGTTGCGTGGCCCCGGTAGCGTGTCTGCACGACCTCAAGCTCGACGGCGGACGAGAGCGCCCGGGCGATGACATCCCGCCGCAGCGGGGTCGTGGAGGTGGCGTGTGGATTCACGATCAAGAGCGCGCGCACGCGCTCAGGTTAGCGAGGCCGGGGAGGCGCAGGCGCCGCGGCGCCCCCGCAGCCTGGCCGGTGCCGCGGTGGTCCAGGCCGTCGAGGCCGTCGGCGTGCTGTTCGCCTCGGTGCTGGCCGGAGTCGACGCGGGCAGCGGGCGCTCCTATCACACCAACAGCGGCGTCGCGCTGACCGTGATCGGGGTCGTGACCGCGCTCGCGCTCGGGTACGTCGCCATCGGGCTGGCCGGGGCCCGGCCCTGGAGCCGGACCCCGGCGCTGCTCACCCAGCTGTTCACCGGCATCGTGAGCGTTTACCTGCTCCAGGCGAACCGGTACGAGTGGGCGGTGCCCGGGCTGGTGCTGGCCGTCGCCGGGTTCGTGACCCTGCTCGTCCCGCCGAGCCTGCGCGCCCTGGCCCGACGCGACTGACGGGCGCTAATCGTCGGTGGTGAGGCCCTCGCGGAGCTGCGTCAGCGTCCTGGCCAGCAGCCGGGAGACGTGCATCTGGGAGATGCCGAGCTCGGTCGCGATCTGCGACTGGGTCATGTTGCCGAAGAACCGGAGCATCAGGATCTTCTTCTCCCGGGGCGGGAGGCGCTCGAGCAGGGGCTTGAGCGATTCCCGGTACTCCACCCCTTCCAGGGCGTCGTCGAGCATGCCCAGCGACTCGGCCACCGCCGGGGCGTCCTCGTCGCCCGAGTCCGGCGCGTCGAGCGACACCGTGGAGTAGGCGTTGGCGGACTCCAGGCCCTCCAGCACCTCTTCCTCGCTCATCTGCAGGTGCGCCGCGAGCTCCGCCACCGTGGGCGCCCGGCCCAGCCGCTGGGCCAGGTCGCTGATCGCCTTGGTCAGCGCCAGCTTGAGTTCCTGCAGCCGCCGCGGGACGCGGACCGCCCAGCCCTTGTCGCGGAAGTGCCGCTTGATCTCTCCCACGATGGTCGGCGTGGCGTAGGTGGAGAACTCCACGCCGCGGGACAGATCGAACCTGTCGATGGACTTGATCAGCCCGATCGTGGCCACCTGGGTCAGGTCGTCGAGCCACTCGCCGCGGTTGCGGAACCTGCGCGCCAGGTACTCGACCAGGGGCAGGTGCAGCTCGACCAGCTCGCCCCGGATGCGCTGCCGCTCCTCGCCGCCCTCGGGCAGCGTGGCGAGCCGCTCGAACAGTTCCCGGGCCCGGCCTCGCTCGCGCGTCGCGTGCTGGACCTTCGCGGCGGCCAGCGGGGCGCCGGTATCCGCGGCGCCCGTGACGGCGGCGCGGAGCGCCTCGCCCTCCCGCACCTCGGCGAAGTCCATGATCGCCGGCTCACCGTTGGGGTCGCCGGCCGCCCGGTCCTCGGGCTGGGCAGCCATCGTGGCCTCGAACTCCTCGGTCAAAGCGACCTCGATTTCCCGCGTCACACCGCCCCCGGCGACTCTCTCGTCTTCCGCAGCACGATCGTCAGCAGGTCGCCGGGGCCCACGTGCGCGTCCACGCTTCCGGCCAGCGCGGTGAGCACGGTCCAGGCGAAGGTGTCGCTGGCCGGCTGTTGCGGAGCCAGGCACGCGACGGAAACGGCGATGGTCATGTCGTCATGGCCGAGCGTGAACTCGCACTCCAGGCTGGCGCCGGGCACGGCCTGGCTGAGCAGCATGGCGCACGCCTCGTCCACGGCGATCCGCAGGTCCTCGATCTCGTCCAGCGTGAAGTCCAGGCGGGCGGCCAGCCCGGCCGTGGCGGTGCGGAGCACCGACAGGTAGGCACCCTCGGCCGGCATGCGCACGGTCACCTGGTCCTGGGCCTCGCGGCGCTCGGTCGGCTTGCCCGGCGCGGCCGTCACGGCTGTTCCGGTTGCCGACGTGGTCGCTTCTTCCGTCACCTGTGTCCTCCCACACCGCCAGGCATCGGCCCGTCCGGGCTCTGCCTGCAACTTACCGTGAGCAGGCCGTGCCCAGGACAACGGCACGCGGCCGCGGTGCCCAGTTGCGGGGTCGCCGCCCGGCCCGGCCCCGCACCTCACGCCGCCCTAATACAGCAGAGGACCGCGCCGGGCTGCTGCCCGCGTGGTCCTCCGGCTGGATCGCTGACTAGGGTATCAGCCCTGCTTGGTCTCCCAGAAGATCTTTGCGATCTCGTCGATCTTGGCCAGCAGATCGTCGGCCTTGGCCACGTCGGTGCTGCCCTTGGTGCCCGCCGAGCCCGCCATCTTGGTCGCCTCGTTGAACAACTGGTTCAGCTGCGGGTACTTCTCGAAGTGCGGCGGCTTGAAGTAGTCGGTCCACAGCACCCACAGGTGATGCTTGACAAGGTCAGACCGCTCTTCCTTGATCTGGATCGCCCGGGCGCGGAACTCCGGGTCGGTGTTCTGCTGGTACTTCTCGCAGATCCCCTTGACGGATTCGGCCTCGATCCGGGCCTGGGCGGGATCGTAGACGCCGCAGGGGAGGTCACAGTGCGCGTGTGCGGTGACCCTCGGCTCGAGAAGACGTGCGAGCAGCCTCATCGATCTCCTTCTCTCCTGTCAGATCATGTATTCCGGACTCCGACAGTACCCCGTGACTCGCGACGTATCCCGGGAGGGCTCATGCAATGGCCGCTGTGGCGCGTGGCGGTGGCGGAGCGGTCCATGGAGCCCGCGCTGCGGCCCGGGGACTGGCTGCTCGTCCGGCGCGGCCTGCGGGCGGGCCGGCCGCCGCGGATCCGCCCCGGCCAGGTCGTGATCGCCCGGCACCCGGGCCGGCCGGACCTGCTGCTGGTCAAGCGCGCGGCCCGGCCGCAGGCGCGCGGCTGGTGGCTGGAGTCCGACAACCCCGCCGCCGGGGCGGTGGACAGCCGCGCGTTCGGCGTGGTGCCGTCCGGGCTCATCGAGGGCCGGGTGCTGCTGCGCTACTGGCCGCCGCGCCGCGGGGCCAAAGCTGGTGAGCGGTGAGCGCATGTGGTATAGACCTCGTGATAGATCAGCCGGCAGCGGTCCATTGGAGGGCGAGTCTGGTGAGCAATGATTCTGGTAACGGCCGGATTGTCGTTGGTTTCGACGGGTCTCCGCAGTCGGAGGCGGCACTGGCCTGGGCGATCGGCGAGGCGCGCCTGCGCGGGCGGGGGCTGCGCATTATCCAGGCCTTCCCGTCCGTGCTCTCGATCATGGGGCATCCCGACCCCGAGTACTTCGCGAAGGCGCAGAACAATGCGAAGACCTCGCTGGAGCAGTCTCTGGCGAAAGGGCCCGCCCTGGATGGCCTCGACGTCGAGAAGACCGTGGAGGAGGGCAACCCGTCCAAGGTGCTGGTCGAGGCCAGCCGGGGCGCGAACCTGCTCGTCATCGGCTCCCACGGCCGCGGGCACTTCCGCGGGAGCCTGGTGGGCTCAGTCACGGTGCACTGTGTGTACCAGGCCCACTGCCCGGTCGTGGTGATCCGGGACGAGGAGTAGCCAGCGCTGACAACCGTTCGGGCGGCCACTGCCAGGCAGTGGCCGCCCGAACCATGCGAGTGGGTCAGCCGGCGACCTTCACTTCCTGCGCCGACTCCGCCTCGTGCTCGACTTCCTCCACGGCCGCCTGGACCTTCTGCTTCGACATGGTGACCGCCACCGCCCAGTAGAAGATGATCAGGCTGAAGACGGCGATCACGAGAAGATCCCACCAGGTCGGCAGGTTCCCCGTGGGGTCGAGGGTGAGGCCGAAGACCGTGGACGGGGTGCTGGTGTACTGGCCCTGCCAGGAGATGATGGCCAGGCCGATCAGCCAGGGGATGACCCACCCGGCGGCCCGCCAGTCGATGATCGTGCGGCGCTCGGGCGGAATCGAGAACTGGTAGATGGCGAAGATGATGAACCCGAGAATCGTGAACATGTAGAGCCAGAAGATCGTGCTCCAGCCCGCGAAGTACACGATGCAGTTGGCCAGGACGAACGACAGCGGGGCGAGGACCTTGGCCGCGGGCAGGCGGTAGGCCCGGGGGCGGTCCGGGTCCTGCTTGCGCAGGCCGGCCAGGGACAGCGGGGCGAAGGCGTACATGAGCACGGTCGCCGAGGTGACCAGCCCGACCATCCCGGCCCAGCTCGGGAACGGCAGGAAGACGAGCATGCCGATGACGAAGCAGATGATGATCGAGACGACCGGCACGCCCCGGGAACTGATCCGGCTGATGACCGGCGGGTAGTAGCCGTTGCGGCCCAGGCCGTAGGACAGCCGGGAGGAGGTCCCTATGTAGACCAGCCCGGTCCCGGCCGGCGATATCACCGCGTCGATGATCAGGATCGTGGACAGCCAGCCCAGGCCGGCCGACGTGGCCAGCGTGGCGTAGGGCCCGAACGCCGACACGCCGGCGATCGGGTTAGCCCAGCCGTGCGCGATGTCGTGCGGGTTGAGCGCGCCGATGAACGCGAACTCGAGCAGCAGGTAGATGATAGTCCCGATGATCATGGACCCGATCACGGCCCGCGGGATGTTCCGCTGCGGGTTCTCCGCCTCGCCGCCCACCTGGATGGCCTGCTCGAATCCTTCGATGGCGAACACCACCCCCAAGGGCAGGGCGGCGAAGATGCCGTGGAACCCGAACGGGGCGAACCCGCCGCCGGCCGAGAAGTTGGAGAAGTGGAACACCGTGAACAGCAGGGCGAAGATCGTGATGGTCGGGACCAGCAGCTTCCAGATCATGGCGATCGAGTTGGTCTCGGCCAGCCAGCGCACCCCGACCAGGTTGATGACCGTGAACACGAGCATGAACCCGGCGCCGATCAAGATGCCCTTGCCGTTGAGCGTGCCGTTGGCATTGATGATGTCCAGCCCGGTGAACTTGGAGTTCAGGTAGCCGAGCGTCGCCTCCACCTCGATCGGCGCGATCGTCACCGCCTGGATGAACGCCATCCAGCCGCCGGTGAACCCGCCGAGCGAGCCGAACACCATGTACGGGAACCTGGCGGTCCCGCCGGATACCGGGTAGGTGGAGCCCAGTTCGGCGTGGACCAACGCGAGCACGGAGAGCACCAGGCCGCCGATGACCCACGAGAGGATCGACGCGCCCCCCGCGACCTTCGACGCGGTAAGCGCGCCGAGCAGCCAGCCCGAGCCGATGATGGAACCCAGCGAGATCAACGTCAGCCCGCGCAGATTGACCGCGCGCTTCAGTTGGTTTTCAGATGCCGGCACTACGCCGGACTCTGCTGCCGCCATGATGCTTTTCCTCCCGTTAAGTTGAGCCCACAGGCTCGCCAAGAGGTTGCCCGCCGCGGGGCATATGAGTAGGCCCGATCTTAATGATCGACTCTGGGCCTGAGAAGAAGCCGCCGGGTGTCGTTTCGGTAACGGAGGCGACGGTTTCGTCATGTCCGGAAGTCGCCGTTGGCGTGGCCCCGGGCGGCGCGGTCGCCGGTATTCCACCCGCCGCGGCAAGTCCGCGGCCAGGCCCGGAGCAAGGTCTTCACCAGCAAGGTTGACGGTCATGCGGTCCGGCGCGCGGCCGCGGGCCACGCGGGCGGTCAGCCGACGGCGGTCGACGCCGGGTAACCGGCCGCGGAACTGCGGTGGTTCCGGAATGCGGTCACGTTGGCCTTGCGGGCCGCGTGCCGGGGACAGTAGCGGTTGACCCGGCTCGGGGTCAGGTTGACGAAAGCGCCCCGGCAGCCGGGGATCGCGCAGATGCCCAGGTGGTTCACCCCGAACTGGGTGGCGGCCATCGCCAGGCCACAGATCGCGCCCGCGGCGAAGCGGTCCGCGACCGAGCCGCTGTCATCGAGGTGCAGGTGCCAGCCCGAGCGGTCGTGGCGCACCAGCACGGGACGGACGGGGTACTGGACGAGCAGCGCGTTCAGCCGCTCGGCAGCGGCTGCGTGATCACGTTCGGCGGCCGCGGTGAAGACCGCGGAAAGTTCCGTCCTGAGCATCCGCAGCGCATCAAGGTCATGATGCGTCCACGGCCCGCGCATGTCCGGGTAGTCATCCAGGAACGCGCGGAATGCGCCGGTGGTGCCTAGCGGGTCAGCCTCGCCGTCCGAGTCGACGGCCGTGTTTACGAGGCTCACCGCCAGCTCGGCATAGGACGTGAGATCCACTGCGATCCTTTAGCTGCGGGGACTGGGGCGTCGCTTCCCGCGGAAGAGTATGGCACACCCCCCCGCGCGATGGCGCCGCCTTATGTTACATATCAGGCACGAAGCGTCGCTATCGGGTGACACCGCCCCCGCTGCGACGCGCCGCTCCATGTCGCATGATGCACCGCCGCGGCGCTAGTGTCCACACCATGTTTGCTGTCACCGCGGCGCGCATCGACGCCGACGACCCGCTGGCCGGCCTGGAACTAGGCGAGCACGCCGAGCCCGCCCCGCGCGACGGTTGGACCACGGTCACGGTCAAGGCGGCCTCGCTCAACCACCACGACGTGTGGACGCTGCGCGGCGTGGGCATCTCGGCCGACCGGCTGCCGATCGTGCTGGGCTGCGACGCGGCCGGCCTGGACTCCGACGGTAACGAGGTCGTGGTCCACGCGGTGATCGCCAACCCGGACGCGGGGGGCGGCGACGAGACGCTGGACCCGGGCCGGTCCCTGCTGTCCGAGCGCTACGACGGCACGTTCGCGCAGCGGGTCGCGGTGCCCCGGCGCAACCTGGTGCCCAAGCCCGCCGCGCTGTCGTTCGAGCAGGCCGCGTGCCTGCCGACCGCCTACCTCACCGCGTACCGGATGCTGTTCGGCCGGGCCCGCCTCGAGCCGGGCGCCACGGTCCTGGTCCAGGGCGCGGGCGGCGGCGTGGCCACCGCGCTCATCCTGCTCGGCCGGGCGGCCGGCTACCGGATCTGGGCCACCAGCCGCAGCGAGGCCAAGCGGGACCGGGCCGTCGCGCTCGGCGCGGACCAGGCGTTCCCGGCGGGCGCCCGGCTGCCGGAGCGGGTCGACGCGGTGATGGAGACGGTCGGCGACGCCACCTGGGGGCACTCGCTGCGCTCGCTGCGGCCCGGCGGGACGATCGTGACCTGCGGCGCGACCAGCGGCCCGATGCCGCCCGCCGACCTGAACCGCGTGTTCTTCCTGCAGCTTTCCGTGGTCGGGTCCACGATGGGCACCAGGGACCAGCTCGGGCGGCTGCTGCGGTTCTGCGAGCAGACCGGCGTCCGCCCGCTGATCGACCGCACCCTGCCGCTCGACCAGGCCCGTGACGGCCTGGCCGCCATGATCTCCGGTGACCTGTTCGGCAAGGTCGTGCTCACGGTGTAGACCCGGGCCGGACTCGCGTTACGTCAGGAGTCTGCGCCGTCGGACCGTTGCGGATCTTCTGGGGTCTGGTCCTCATCTTCCGAGGCCTGGTCCTCGGAGCCGGGCTTGGCCGCCGTGCCGCCGAAGACCTCGTTCTTGATCCTGGCCAGCGCGTCCTCGAGGATCGACCGCAGGTCGCCGAGGGCGTTCTCGCCGACCGACTCGGTGTTCCACGCGGCCCGGCGCAGTTCCCGGGCGAAATCGACGGCCAGCCGCTCCAGGTCCCGGAACAGGGCGGCGTCCAGGCCCGGGGCGCCGGGCCAGCCGCGGCCGCCCCACGGCCGCTCGCCGGGCCGGCCGCGCCATCCGGTCCAGCTCGGCCAGTCCTGCGTCGAGGCCCAGGCGGCCCAGTCGCCGGGGTAGCGGCCGGACCGCGCGCGGGCCTCCTCGCGCTGGTCGCGGGCCTGCCTGGCCTCCTCGCGCAGTGCCTCGCGGGCCTGCCGGGCCGCGTCCCGCGCGTCCGCGCCGGCCCCGTGGGCGCCCGCCTCGGGCTCGTCGGCGCGCGGCCCGCCTCTGCCGGGCCTCGTCCCTGGCCCGCCGGGCGCTCTCCCTGACCTCGTCCCGGGTGCGCCGGGCGCGCTCCCTGGGGTCCTCCCGCGCCCGCTCGCGGTTCTCCCGCCGCACGTCCCTGGTCATCAAGGTGAGTTCCTCGCGCAGGTTGCGGACGGTGTCCCGGACGTCCTCGGTCACCTCGCGGGCGATGTCGCGCACCGACTCGGTGAGCTCCTCCTCGAGCTCGGCCAGGTCGTCGAGGCGGGCCTGGATCTCCTCCCGGCCCTTGTCGGTGATCCGGTAGACCTTCTTGCCGTCGACCTCGTCGTGGGTGACCAGGCCCTCCTCCTCGAGCCGGGCCAGGCGCGGGTAGATCGTTCCCGGCGACGGCGAGTAGACGCCCATGAAGCGGTCCTGCAGCAGCCGGATGACCTCATAGCCGTGCCGCGGTGCCTCGTCGAGCAGCTTGAGCAGGTAGAGACGGAGCCCGCCGTGCCGGAAGACGGGGCTCACTGCGGGTCACCCTGTGGCTCGGTGGGCACCGGGGACTCGGCCCGGGCTAGCAGCGTCACGTCGCCGGTCATGCTGCTCACCGTGAGGTCGGCCGAGCCGGACCCGATGGTCGCGCTGAGCACGGTCGGCCCCCGGCCGGGCCGGGCGCTCATCCCGTCGAAGCCGCTGCGCACCCGGCCGGACGTGGACTTCAGGTCCACCCGCGCGCTGGCCGAGGCCGGGACGCGGACGGCCACGTCACCGGAGACCGTGGTCACCTTGAGCCCGGCGTGATCGCGCAGGTCGATGTCGGCCGTGACCTGGCCGCTGATCGTCTTGGCCGCCAGCCTGCTGACCACGCCGCCCGCCAGGGTCAGGCCGCCGGAGACCGAGTTGAACGCGACCTCGCCGTTGATGCCGCGGGCCTCGAGGTCGCCGGACACGGTCTTCGCGTCCACGCTGCCGGTCACGCCATCTAGCGTGATGTCTCCGGAGACGCTTTTGGCGGAAATACTCGCGGAAATTCCGGACACGATCGCGCTCGCGTTGACCACGCCCACCTGCGTGGGGCAGCCCGCGGGCACGGTGACCGTGACGTCGGCCGAGTGCCGTTGCGGGTGGAGCCAGCCCTTCAGCCCGTCCCACTGCAGGTCCTCGTAGGTGATGGTCAGGATCCCGGCCTCATGCGTCACCAGGAGGGGCTGGCCGGTGAGGCTGGCCACGTCCAGCGACGGCGCGTCCTCGCTGCCCAGGATGGCGACGGATCCCGAGACCACCCGCACCTTCAGCGCGGCGACGCCCGGCAGGTCGATGGTCGTGGGAGAGTCGATGGTCCAGCGTGGCATCGCTGTCCTCCCTCCCCTTCTCGCGGCCGGGCGCACCTTACTGCGGGCGGCGGGCCCGGCCGTAACTGGTTACCTACATAAGATATATCGTGTTCGTGACTGGTCAAGATCGGTCATGCGTGCCTGCCGCTGAGTGCCGGCGTTATTCCTCCTCGTCGTCCAGACGCGCGAGCCAGCTGGCGAGCCGGTCGACCGGAGCCTCGGCGTCGGGGTTGAGGTCGACGAACTCGCGCAGCCGCTCGGCCAGCCAGCCCAGGGTGACCTGGTCCTCGCCGCGCCGGTCCGCGAGTTCCTCCAGCCCGCGGTCGGTGAAGTACATGACCTAGCTTCTCCGGGACAGGGCGCTGGTGACCAGCCGGGCCTGCTCTTCGATGTGCGCCCGGGCCGAGCCGCCCGCCGGGGCCGAGGAGGCCGGGAGCGAAACCAGCTGCACGGGCCGACCGAGGATCCCGGGCAGCTGCAGCGCCATGTACGGCCATGCGCCCATGTTGGCAGGTTCCTCCTGGACCCACACCACCTCCTCGACGGCGGGATACCTGGCCACCTCGGCGGCGATCTCGTCGGCGGGCAACGGGTACAGCCGCTCGGCCCGGACGATCGCGATGTCGGCCGGCCCGTCGGCCCGCCGCCGCTCGGCCAGGTCGTAGTAGATCTTGCCGGAGCACAGCAGCACCCGCCGGACGGCCGCGTCGTCGAGTTCCTCCTGCTCGCCGAGCACCGGCCGAAACGAGCCGGAGGTGAAGTCCGCGACCGCGGAAGTGGCCGCCTTCAGCCGCAGCATCGACTTCGGGGTCGCCACGATCAGCGGCTTGACCCGCGGGGACAGCACCTGCCAGCGCAGCAGGTGGAAGTAATTGGCCGGAGTGGTCGGCACCGCCACGGTCATGTTGTCCTGGGCGCACAGCGCGAGGAAGCGCTCGATCCGGGCCGAGGAGTGGTCGGGGCCCTGGCCCTCGTAGCCGTGCGGCAGCAGCAGCACGACCCCGGAGCGCTGGCCCCACTTCTGCTCGCCCGAGCTGACGAACTCGTCCAGGATCGTCTGCGCGCCGTTGACGAAGTCGCCGAACTGCGCCTCCCAGCACACCAGGGCGTCCGGCCGGGCCACGGAGTAGCCGTACTCGAACCCGACCGCCGCGAACTCCGACAGCAGCGAGTCGTAGGCGTGGAACCGGACGGTGGGCGAGTTGAACGTCCGCAGCGGCGTGTACTCCGCCCCGGTGTGCCGGTCCACCAGCACCGCGTGCCGCTGGCCGAACGTGCCGCGCCGGGTGTCCTGGCCGACCAGCCGCACCGTGTGCCCGTCGATGAGCACGCTGCCGAACGCGAGCAGCTCACCGGTGGCCCAGTCGATCTCGTCGTGCTCGACCATCGCGGCGCGCCGCTGCAGCTGCGGCAGCAGCCTGGGGTGCACCGTGAAGCCCTCGGGGGGGTTCACCTGGGTGTCGATGATGCGCTTGACCGTCTCCTCGGTGATCGCGGTGGGCGTCAGGTCGTGATCGGCCGGGCTGACCTCGGGCTGGGGCCGGATCACGGCGCCCGGCTCGGCCTGCGGCTCACCGCCTCCCTGGTCTCGGTGAAGGCGCGCTCAAGCTCCTGCTGGTAGTCGCGGAGCGCCTGCTCCGCCTCCTCCAGCGTGATGTCGCCGCGTCCGATCAGGGACTCGGTGTAGAGCTTGCGCACCGACCGCCTGGCGTCGATCAGGTCGTACATCAGCGGCTGGGTGAACGACGGGTTGTCCGCCTCGTTGTGCCCGCGCCGCCGGTAGCAGATCATGTCGATCACGACGTCCTTGCGGAACGCCTGACGGTACTCGAAGGCCAGCAGGCCGACCCGGACCACGGCCTCGGGGTCGTCCCCGTTCACGTGGAAGATGGGGGCCTGGATCATCCGGGCCACGTCCGTCGAGTAAACGCTGGACCTCGAGTACTCCGGCGCGGTGGTGAACCCCACCTGGTTGTTCACCACGATGTGCACCGTGCCGCCGGTCCGGTAGCCGCGCAGCTGGGATAGCTCGAGAGTCTCGGCCACCACGCCCTGGCCGGCGAACGCCGCGTCGCCATGAATTAGCACCGGCAGCACGGTGAACCCCGGCTCGCCCATGTCGATCACGTCCTGCTTGGCCCGGACGACGCCCTCGAGCACCGGGTCGACCGCCTCGAGATGGCTCGGGTTGGCCACCAGCGATGTCCGGATCTCCGATCCGTCGCCCGGCGAGTACTTGCCCTCCGCGCCGAGGTGGTACTTGACGTCACCGGACCCGTGCGTGGTGGCCGGGTCCAGGTTCCCCTCGAACTCCTGGAAGATCTGCGCGTAGGACTTGCCGACGATGTTCGCGAGCACGTTGAGCCGGCCGCGGTGCGCCATGCCGATCACGGCCTCGTCCAGCTCCTGGTGGGCGGCCTCGGTGAGCACGGCGTCCAGCAGCGGGATCAGCGACTCGGCGCCCTCGAGCGAGAACCGGCGCTGCCCGACGAACTTGGTCTGCAGGAACATCTCGAACGCCTCGGCCACGTTCAGCCGGGACAGGATGCGGACCTGCTCGTCGTGCTCGGCCCGGGGATGCGGCCGCTCCACGCGGGCCTGGATCCAGGCGCGCTCCTCCGGGTTCTGGATGTGCATGTACTCGATGCCGACCGTGCGGCAGTAGGAGTCCCGCAGCACACCGAGTATCTCGCGCAGCTTGATCCGCGGCTTGCCGCCGAACCCGCCCGTCGCGAACTCCCGCTCGAGGTCCCACAGGGTCAGCCCGTGCTGGTTGATGTCCAGGTCGGGATGCTTGCGCTGCTTGTACTCGAGCGGGTCGGTGTCGGCCATGAGGTGGCCGCGCACCCGGTAGGCGTGGATGAGCTCATGCACCCGCGCCGCTTTCGACAGGTCATCCTCGTGGCCGGCCGGGATGTCCTGGACCCACCGCACGGGCTCGTAGGGGATCCGCAGCGACTGGAACAGGTCGTCGTAGAAGCCCTGCTCGCCGAGCAGCAGCCCGTGGATGACCCGCAGGAACTCGCCGGACTGCGCCCCCTGGATGATCCGGTGGTCGTAGGTGGAGGTGAGCGTGACCGTCTTGCTGATCGCCAGGCGGGCGATGGTCTCGTCGGACGCGCCCTGGTAGGCGGCCGGGTACTCCATCGCGCCCACGCCGACGATGCACCCCTGCCCGGCGACCAGCCGCGGCACCGAGTGCTCGGTGCCGATCGTGCCCGGGTTGGTCAGGCTGATCGTGGTCCCGGCGAAGTCCTCGACCGCAAGCTTGGCGGTTCGGGCCTTGCGGACCACGTCCTCGTAGGCCGTCCAGAACTGGCGGAAGTCCATCTGCTCCGCGGCCTTGATGTTGGGCACGAGCAGCTGCCGGGACCCGTCGTCCTTGCGCACGTCGATGGCCAGGCCGAGGTTGACGTGTTCGGGCCGGACCAGCACGGGCTTGCCGTCGGCCTCGGCGTAGGAGTCGTTCATCTCCGGCACCGCGGCCAGTGCCCGGACCATCGCGTACCCGATGAGGTGGGTGAACGACACCTTCCCGCCCCGGCCCCGGCCGAGGTGGTTGTTGATCACTATGCGGTTGTCGATCAGGAGCTTGGCCGGCACGCTCCGCACGCTCGTGGCCGTTGGCACGGCGAGGCTCGCCGCCATGTTGGCCGCGGTGCGGGCGGCCGCCCCGCGCAGCCGGATCTCGGTGGCTCCGCCTCCCGGCGGCGGGGAGGCGGCCGGCGCCGGCGCCGGGGAGGGTGCGGGGGGAGTCGGCGTGGGGGAGGGTGCGGGGGGAGTCGGCGTGGGGGCGGTGGCCGGCGCGCGCCCCGCTCCCGCGGGCCCGGGAGTCACGGGTGCCGGTCCCGCAGAGCCTGGTGTCCTGGGTCCCGGTCCCGCGGGCCCGGGTGCTGCCGGGCCTGGTCGCGCGGGTCCGGGTGCTGCCGGGCCTGGTCGCGCGGGCGCCCCCGCGGCCTGCCCGGCGGGGGCCGGGACGGTCGCGGCTGACGCCGGGGCCGCCGTGACCGGAGCGGGGGGCGTGGCCGGTCCGGCCGGGGCCGGCGCGGCGGCGCGGGACTGCTCCGGCGGCTTCGGGTGATAGTCAGCGAAGAAATTCCACCAGGCCCGGTCCACCGAGCCGGGATCCGCCTGGTACCGCTGGTAAAGCTCGTCCACGAGCCACTCGTTGGGCCCGAAGTCCGTGCTCGCCGCGTCGTTGTCGCCCGCGACGGGAGGCGCCGCCTCCGGTTCGCTGGACCCCTGGGACTCAGCAGGCACGGCGGACATCCCCCTTTTTTCTGAACCTGGTCTCACTGTCATTTCCGCACACCAGGCTACCCGGCGGGCGTGTTGGAGTGGGCCTGCCGGACGGGCGGCGGGAGCCCGGTCCGGTCAGCCGGAGAGGCGTTCCCTGTCGTGCGGCTCGAGCCAGCTCACGTACGGGCCCTTGGGCACTATCCGTGACGGGTTGACCCAGCTCTGAGTCTGATAGTAGTGGCGTTTGATCTGGCCGAAGTCCGTGGTGTCGCCGAATCCCGGCCGCTGGTAGAGATCGCGGGCATAGGCCCAGAGGTGGCGGTAGTCGATCAGCCGGTGCAGGTTGCACTTGAACAGGATGTAGTAGACGGCGTCGAACCTGGCCAGCGTCGGGAACAGCCGCACGTCCGCCTCGCACAACTCGCTGCCGAGCAGGAACCTGCGCCGGGCCAGCCGTTCCTCCAGCGCGTCCATGGTCGCGAACAGGGCGTCGAACGCCTCCTCGTACGCCGCCTGCGTGGTCGCCAGCCCCGCCTTGTAGACGCCGATGTTGACCGCGTGGTAGATCAGCGTGGCGAGCGCGTCGATGTCCCGGCGCCGGGCGGCCGGGTACAGGTCGGGCGCGCCCGGCCGGTGGTACCCGGTGAACTCGGTCTCGAGCATGACCGTGATCTGCGGCGCGTCATTGCTGACGATCCGCTGCGTCTGGGTGTCCCACAGCACCGGCAGCGTGCACTTGCCCTGGTAACCGGGATCGGTGACCATGTAGAGCTCGGACAGGAACCGCGCCCCGGTAACCGGGTCCTGGCCGCCCTGCTGGTCGGGAAACCTCCAGCCTCGTTCCCCCGAGATCGGGTCGGTCAGCGTCAGGCCGATGACCCGCTCCAGCCCGAGCAGGCTGCGGACGATCAGCGCCCGCTGCGACCACGGGCAGGCCAGCGATGCGTAGAGGTGATAGCGCCCCGCCTCGGCGAGCAACCCGCTCGATCCGTCCCCGGTTACCCGCCCAGTGAAGGTGCCCAGAGGACGCATGAAACCGCCCGTGGGCGACGTCGCTGAGGTCGGCTGAGGCATGGGGGGCATCACCATCCCTTCCCGGGGGCACGAGGCACCGCGTGGTTTCCTTATCTACAAGAACGTGGCTCTACCAGACCACGATTCCACTAGAACCACGCTCGACGTGGGCAGACCCGTTCAAGTCGTCCGGCGACGCGTGGGCGCGGCGCGGGAAGGGGCGGCCGGTGAACTCGATCGTCAGCGGGCTGACCCACCTCAGCGGATGGGTCGCCTACGCCGTGATCGGGGCGCTCGTCTTCGGCGAGACCGCGGTGTTCCTCGGCTTCGTGCTGCCGGGCGAGACCGCCGTCGTCCTGGGCGGGGTACTGGCCAGCCGCGGCCACCTGTCGCTGGCCACGCTGACGGCGGTGGTGGTGGTGTCCGCGGTGACCGGCCCGCTCGTGGGCTACGAGATCGGCAGGCGGACAGGCGACCGCCTGTTCGCCGCCCGGGCCCTGCGCCGGGTCCCCGGCGGGCCGGAGCAGGCCCGGTCCGTCCTGCGTGACCGGGGCGGCCTGGCCGTCCTGCTCGGCAGGTTCGTCGCGTTCCTGCGCGCGGTGATGCCCGCCGCGGCGGGAGCCGGGCAGGTGCCCTACCGAACCTTCCTGATCTACAACGTGGTGGGCGGGGTCGTGTGGGGAGTGGGCTACTGCCTGCTCGGATACCTAGCGGGCTCGGCGTACTCGGCCGTGGAGAGCCGGGTGGGCGCCGGTCTCGCGATCGCCGTCGCCGCGGTCGTGGTCGCCGCCGTGGTCGTGTGGACGGTACGCCGTCACCGCGCCCCCCGCGCACGCTCGGCCGCCCTCGCGGCACCCGGCGACGCGGCACCCGGCGACGCGGCACCCGGCGACGCGGCACCCGGCGACACGGCACCCAGCCGCGCCGGCCAGCACGGCGACCAGCCCCGCTAAACCGCCGCAGTTTCCTTGATCATCGGCAACTTTTCATTGGATCCAGTCAGTGGATCACCCAATTTAGACCGTTTTGTGACCACGGATCCAATGAAGAGTCAAGATGATCATGAGCCGGCGGGCTACGGGCGGCCGAAAAGGTCGTCGCGGCGGTGCTCGAGGGCCGGCAGGGCCGCCCGGATCTCGGCCGTCAGCTTGGTGTCCACCTCGCCCACGGCGATGCCCGGCCGCGACCCGAGGTCCAGCCTGACCGTGCCCATCGGGTCGACCAGCAGGCTGCGCCCGACCCCCGTGGCCGCGCGGGTGGCGGGCTCGGCTGGGTCGGGCACCTGGTCGACCGCGGCCACCCACACCGTGTTCTCGATGGCCCGCGCGCGGACCAGCGTGACCCAGTGCTCCTCCTTGAACAGCCCGGCGGCCCAGCCCGCCGGGACCACGATGAGGTCGCATTGGCCGCGGGCCACCAGGGCCCGGGCGAGCTCGGGGAACCTGATGTCGTAGCAGGTCAGGATCCCGACACGAAGGCCGTTCAGTTCGGTGACGACCGGCTCGTGGCCGGGTGCGACCTGGTCGGACTCCCGGTGGCCGAGCGCGTCGAACAGGTGGATCTTCCGGTACGCCGCGGTCAGGCGCCCCCCGGTGTCGAACGCAACCGCGGTGTTGTAGACCCGGCCGCCGGGCGCGGGCTCGAAGACCCCGGCCACCACGGCGACTCCGTGCCCGCCCGCGACCTCGGAAAGGCCCTGCCCGAACGCCCCGTCGGTAGCCTCAGCGGCCGCCGCCAGGTCGGTCCCGAACCGGGCTTGCATCCCCTCGGGGAACACGGCCAGGTTGGCTCCTGCCGCCGCCGCGTCGGCCACCGCCGCCTTCACCCGGCCGAGGTTGACCGCTGGATCGGAGCTGACCGGCAGCTGACAGAGCGCGACCCGCATAACCGCAGCGTATGGCACAGGGTGTCCGGGCCCGCACTGGAGGCCAGCCGGGAAGGGCTGCGGTGCGCGGCACCGCTGCCCTTCCCGGGCCCCCGCTATCCCGGGTCCGGTTACCCGGTCCCGGGTCTTGCTGGGTCCTGGTCTCGCCGTGCCCCCCGGCCGGGCACCGGCCAGGGCCCTAGGTGGCTAGGGCCAGGTCGTCGGGCAGGGCCGGGTCCGCCGGGACCGGCCAGGGCCGGGACCGGGTCGGCCAGGGCCGGGGCAATGCGGCCGGCGGGGATACGGGCGTCCTGCGGCGGGTGGCCCGGGTCCCAACCCTCGTGCCGCACCCTGGCCCGGCCCGAGGGGTGGCCGATGCCCGTGGCATGGAACGCCAGCAGCCTCCTGGCCGCGTGCTCCAGCGGCCCCGGAGCGTGGCCGGCGATGCTGCGCGCGGTCTCCTCGCGCCGGCTGGCCAGCGTGACCAGCGCGACGCCGGCGAGCGGCACGCCCGTGATCACGACGGCGATAACGGTCAGCAGGATGATCATCACGGTCACCTCCCGAGCCCGGGCGGTACATCGCCTGGCGGATCCGCTGGTGCCCTGGCTCGGCTGCCGCTACCATCAGTCCGATGTTCCCGCTGATTAGACTCATACCAAACAGTGGTGTGTTTAGAACAGGTCCTGCGGGTAGATTCCACCTATCCAGATGGTGAGAATCATGGGTACCTCTGATGGGAAGTGAAGACGGGTGGCTCATGCGCGGTACCAGCAGATCGCTGACCGCCTGCGCGATCAGATCGCCAGCGGCGTGTTCGGGCCGGGCGAGCGGCTGCCCAGCGAGCCCGATCTGGTCGAGGAGTACCAGGCGTCGAGGAACACGGTCCGGCTGGCCATAGCGCTGCTCACCAACCAGGGCCTCGTGGTGACCCGGCAGGGCCTGGGCACGTTCGTGCAGCAGCCAACCAGGCCGTTCACCGCCCTCCTGTCCCGGGTCAACGTCCCGCCTGGCGGGCTGCACGCAGACACGGCGCTGCCGGTGGTCGGCGCGGCGGCCGGCCAGCCGGAGCGGGCCCGGTCGGTGGTGGTGGAGAGGGCCGAGGCGAGCGCGAGCGTCGGGGCGGCCCTGGACATCAAGCCGGGCGACCCGGTGGTCGTCCGCCGCTCCCAGCGCTACCTGGGCGACGTGCCCTGGCTGCTGGTCGCCTCGTTCTTCCCCATGGACCTGGCCAGCGGGACCGCGCTGGAGCAGGCGGGCAACATCGAGCAGGGCAGCATCAAGCTGCTCGCCGATCTCGGCTACCCGCAGCAGGGCTTCCGGGATGAGATCGCCGCGCGGATGCCCGACGCACGCGAGTTTGAGTTCTTCGGCCTGACCACGGGCACTCCGGTGATCGTCGTCGGCCGGACCGCCTACGGCAAGTCCCGGCCGATCAGGCTGACCCGGTATGTCTACCGCGCCGACCGGGTCAGGCTGGCCCACGAGGTGGCTACGATCCCGGAGAAGTACCAGGCCGCCCAGGGCTGAGCGGTGATCCCGGAGAAGTACCAGGCCGCCCAGGGCTGAGCGGTGATCCCGGAGAAGTATCAGGTCGGCCAGGGCTGAGCGGTGCGGTCGGCGGCCTTCTGCCGGGACGGTTTACCCGGATATTGTGTGCGCGTGGTCGCCCTGTTGCTCGCTGCGGTCGCGGTCGGGCTGTCGAACCTGGCTGCGGCTATCGGCATCGGCGTGACCGGCGTGAACACCCGTATCCGGCTGCAGGTCGGCCTGGTGTACGGCGTTTTTGAGGCCGGCATGCCGATCGTCGGGCTACTGATCGGCCAGCGGTTCGCGACCGATATGGACAAGGCGGTGCGCTGGCCGGGTGCCATCTTGCTGATGATCGTCGGCGCGCAGGGGCTGGTGCGGTCGATCCGGGAGAGTCGGCGAACCACGGCGGAGGCCAAGCGCCACTCCGGTGCCGCCAGTCCCGGTGCCGCTAACCCCGGTGCGGCCGACCTCGGTGCCGTAGGCCCTGAGACCGCCCACCCCGGGGCGGGCCTCGGCTCCGGGGTCTCCGGCGTCCTCACGAATTCCTCTCCCCGCCTCGGCCGACTGCTGGCCAGCGGCCTGGTCCTGAGCATGGACAACCTGGTGGTCGGCTTCGCGCTCGGCACCTACGGCGTCAGCGTCGCGGCCGGCGCGGTCCTGATCGGGTCGATCAGCGTGGCCATGTCGCTGATCGGCCTGGAGCTAGGCGGCCTCCTGGGCCGGTGGGCCGGCGCGCGGAGCGAGCAGATGAGCGGCCTGATCCTGATCCTGGTCGGGGCGGCCATCGCCGGCGGCGCGCTGGGCTAGGGGCGCGCCCGCGGCCCGCGGCGGGTGGCTACTCCTCGACCCGGAGGGCGGCCTTCGGGCAGGACATGACCGCGTGCCGGACCGCGTCGGCCAGGCCGGGCGGGACCTCGGCCACCAGGATGTGCAGCTCGTCCTCGTCGTCTACCTCGAACACCTCGGGCACCAGGCCCGCGCATACCGCGTTCGCCTCGCAGGCGTCGCGGTCGACTTCCACTCTCAACTTCCGGCCTCCCAAGACAATGCCCGCTCGCGCGGTGTTCCCACTCCCCGGCGGGCCCCGCCCGCCTCCCCATCCCTCTTCACTGCACCGCCTTCCCTCGTCGCTCGGTCGCAGGCTCCCTCGCTCCTCAGTCCAGGCGGCGCCGCGCCCTCCGGCTCGCTCATTGCGGAGTAGAGCATGAGCCGGCGCGCAGGGGCAAGTACGCAAGCGCGAGACTAGCCACCATGCAGAACGGCATCTCCGCCCAGCTTGTCCACGCCGCCGAGGCGGCCAAGGGGTTCATGCCCGCCCCCGAGGGCCTGGCGCTCTACGACACCGCCGCCGCCTACGCGCGGCGGGGCCCGGTGGCCGAGATCGGGACCTACTGCGGCAAGTCAACGATCTACCTCGCCGCCGCCGCCCGGGACGCGGACCAGCTGGTCATCACCGTCGACCATCATCACGGCTCGGAGGAGAACCAGCCGGGCTGGGAGTATCACGACCCCGGCCTGGTCGATCCGGACACCGGGCGGCTCGACACGCTGCCGCACTTCAGGTCCACCCTCGCCGCCACCGGCCTGGAAGAGCACGTGATCGCGATCGTGGGCCGGTCGGCCGACGTGGCCGGACTGTGGCGCACGCCGCTCGGGATGCTGTTCATCGACGGCGGGCACACCGACGCCGCGGCCACCGCCGACTACGAGGGCTGGGCACCGTGGGTGGCGTCAGGCGGGGCCCTGGCCATCCACGACGTGTTCCCCGACCCGGCGGATGGCGGCCAGGCTCCGTACCGGATCTACCTGCGCGCGCTGCGCTCAGGGGCGTTCACCGAGGTGCGGGTGGAGGGCTCGCTCCGCGTCCTGGAACGGACCGGTACGGGGATCGGCTAGCCCGTCGGCGGCAGCCTGGCCCCGGCGTCTCGCAGCCGCAGGCGGCGGCGTCGACGGGCGAGCCCACGGCCGACCAGGGCGCGGCCGCGGCGAAGATTCCCGATCCGCCGGTGGCTCCGGACAGCGTGTCGGCGGCCAGGATGACCGCCGCGGCGGTCCAGCTGCTCTGCTCGTTCGGGAAGTGCTTCCGGTTGGCGAACTGCCAGCCGGTCCAGTAGCTGCCGCTCGGATCGCGCAGATGCTGGACCTGGTCGAACAGGTCCAGCGCGCGAGAGTGATCGCCGATGGCGTCGAGCGCGAGAGCCAGCTCGCAGGTCTCGGCGCCGGTGACCCAGGGCTGGTCGCTGACGCACCGGATGCCGAGACCGGGCACGACGAATATGTCCCAGCCCGCCGCCAGGCGCTCGGCCGCCGCCGCGCCCCGCAGCGGCCCGCCGAGCACTGGGTAGTACCAGTCCATCGAGAACGTGCTCTTGTCGGCGAACGCCTCGGGGTGGCAGGCCACCGCGTGCCCGAGCTGGCCGGCCGCGAGCTCCCAGTCCGGCTGCGGCTCGCCCACGTACTCGGCGAGCGCGATCGCGCAGCGCAACGCGTGATGCATGCTGGAACTGCCGGTGAGCAGCGCGTACGCGCCGGGCGTGCCGTCCTCGCTCCGCTGCCAGATGATCTCGCCGCGCGGCTGCTGCAGGCTGAGCGCGAACTCGATCCCCTTGCGCACCACCGGCCACATCCGTTCGGCGAACGCGTCGTCGCCGGTGACCTGGAGCTCGTGCAGGACCCCAACCGCGGAGTAGGCGGCGTGGTTGCTCTCCGTCGCGTCGCCGAGGACCATGCCGTCGGCGGACACCTTGGGCCACGACCCGTCCGGCCGCTGGGCGGCCCGGAGCCAGTCGTAGCCGCGCCGCGCCGCGGAACGCAGCCCGCACGCGCTCAGGGCCATCACGCACTCGACGTGGTTCCAGGCGTCGACGTGGCCGTCCGGCCAGCCGATCGCGCCGTCGCGCTGCTGCACGGCGGCGATGCTGTGGCCGGTGGCCAGGATCTGGTCCGCGGTCAGGATCCCGGGAACCGCGGGGAGCGAGGCGGTCGCGCGCGACGGCAGGCCAGCGCCGGGACGGACGCCGCCCAGGCGGGTCCCGCCGTCCGGGCCGGCCCCGTCTGGCCTGGCGCCGGCCAGCTTCTCAGGCGGCCGCATGGGCCTCCTCCGGCGCCGCCGTCGCGGCGGCCGGAACGCGCTGGGCACGGCCGGCGTCGCCGCCCGCCGCCGCGACGCCGGCGGTCGGCTTGGCCGCGTAGATGACGATGCTCTTGCCGATGAGCGGGTTCAGCGCCCGGTCGGCCAGCCGCATGATCGCAGGATTCTTCATGATCTCCCAGACCAGCAGCCGGTGGTAGGCCCGGGCCAGCGGGTGACCATCGTTCCGGACGCCGACCGCGCACTTCAGCCACCAGTACGGTGCGTGCAGCGCGTGGGCGTGATGATGCCCGCCGACGGCCAGGCCCGCCCGGGCCAGCTTCGCCTCAAGCTCGCCCCGGGTGAATATCCGCACGTGGCCGCCGGGCACGTTGTGATAGTCCCCGGAGAGCCGCCAGCAGATCCGCTCCGGCAGCCAGGCGGGCACGGTGACCGCGGCCATGCCGCCCGGGCGCAGCACCCGGGCCAGTTCGTTCATGGCCGCCTGGTCGGCGGGAACGTGCTCGAGCACCTCGGACGCGATCACCCGGTCGAAGCAGCCGTCGGGGAACGGCATCGCGGTGGCGTCGCCCGCCGTCACTTGCGCGCGGGCGCCGCCGGAGACCTCGTTGGCCTCGTGCATGGCCACGAACATCGCGGCCACCCGCTGGAGTTCGCCTTCGTCGGTGTCCAGCGCCACCACGTGCGCGCCGCGGCGCAGCGCCTCGAACGCGTGCCGACCGGCGCCGCAGCCCAGGTCGAGCACGCGGTCGCCGGGTCCGACGGGAAACCGGGCGAAGTCGACGGTCAGCACGGCCGTGCTTCCCGCCCCGGGGCCGCGTCGATCGCGCGCACGTACTGCGCTGCGGTGGCCCGGGCCACCGCAGCCCAAGTGAAGCGCTCCTGCACCCGGCGCAGGGCCAGGGCGGAAAGCCGCTCCCGCTCCGCGGCCGAGTCGTGCAGCATCCGCAGGGCCACCGCGAGTTCCTCGGCATCGCCGGGAGTGACCAGGAGCGCCGCGTCACCGGTCACCTCGGGCAGCGCGCCCGTCCGGCTGGCGATCAGCGGGGTACCGGACGCCATGTGCTCGATCGCGGGCAGCGAGAACCCCTCGTACAGCGAGGGCACCACGGCGATCTCGGCGCTGGCGAGCAGCTCCGCAAGCTCATCGTCGCTAATCCCGGTGACGAACCGCACCTGGTCGCCCAGTGCCAGTTCGGCGACGAGCCTCTCGGTCGGGCCGCCGGGAGCGGGCTTGCCGACCACGGTGAGCACGACGTTGCGTTCGGTGGTGAGCTTGGCCACGGCGCGCAGCAGCGTCGAGATGCCCTTCACGGGCGAGTCGGCGCTGGCCACGGCCACGATCCGGCCGGGCACGCGGGGCGCCGGGCGGGGATGGAACAGGCGGGTGTCCACGCCCAGCGGGATCACGTGCACGCGGGAGCGCTCGACCTTGAAGTCGCGGCAGATGTCGTCGCGGGAGGACTCGGAGCCGGTCACCACCGGATCCACGCGGCGGGCCACCCGGCCCTGCATCCGGACGAAGCCGTACCACCGGCGCTTGGACAGCCGGGACAGGCCCCGGGCCTCGGCCAGCTCGATTCGCCGGTCCACGCTGATCGGGTGATGGATGCTGGTGACCAGCGGCAGGCCGAGGCGGGCGATGCCGAGAATGCCGTAGGCGAGGACCTGGTTGTCGTGCACGACGTCGAAGTCGCCGCGGCGCGGGCGCAGGGCGCGCAGGGCGCGCAGGCTGAACGTCAGCGGCTCGGGGAACGCCGCGGTCCACATCGACGCGACCTCGAGCACGTCGATCCAGTCGCGGTACTCGCCCGGGCGCGGGGTACGGAACGGGTCGGGCTCGCGGTACAGGTCCAGGCTCGGCAGCTGGCGCAGCACGGGGCCCGGCTCAAGCTCCGGGTACGGCTGGCCGGAGAACACCTCCACGTGATGGCCGAGCGCCGCCAGCTCGCGGGACAGGTGCCGCAGGTAGATCCCCTGGCCACCGCAGTGCGGCTTGCTCCGGTAGGACAGCAGCGCCACGCGCAGCGGCCGGTCGACGGGGGTCGTCCCCCGGGATGGCCGTTCCGGCGGTTCGGGGGTCGCCGCCCGGGTCGGCCGTTCCGGGGGTCCGGGGGTCGCCGCCCGGGTCGGCCGTTCCGGGGGTTCGGGGGTCGCCGCCCGGGTCGGCCGTTCCGGGGGTCCGGGGGTCGTCCCCCCGGTCGGCACCGTGCTCACGCAGGTTTGCGCCTCCTCGTCTGCCGCTGGCAGCCCGGCTTGCTCAAGGATGCCCGCGTGACCCCTAAGGAGGCGAACATTACCAGGCGGTACCTTGCGTGCTCTTGCGCCCCATGCGTAAGCCGACAAGAGTGCTACTGGAGTTCACGGGGGCGGTAAGCTGCCCCGACGTAACCCCGACGGTCCGCCGTGATCGCGGTCGGCCCGGCAGATGCGGAGGTCCCTGCTGACGCGGCGCGCCCTGATCACCGGCATTACCGGCCAGGATGGCTCCTACCTGGCCGAGCATCTGCTTGCCCAGGGGTACGAGGTCTGGGGCCTGGTCCGGGGCCAGGCCAACCCGCGGGTACGCCGGGTGCGCCAGCTCCTCGAGGACGTCCGGCTGGTCCGCGGTGACCTGCTCGACCAGGGCAGCCTGATCTCCGCGGTCGAGCGGGCGCAGCCCGACGAGGTCTACAACCTGGCCGCGATCTCGTACGTGCCGATGTCCTGGCAGCAGGCCGAGCTGACCGGCGAGGTCACCGGGCTCGGGGTGCTGCGGGTGCTGGAAGCGATCCGGGTCTGCAGCGGGATCAGCGCGTCGCGGAGCCCTTCCGCCGGCCAGATCCGGTTCTACCAGGCGTCGTCGTCGGAGATGTTCGGGAAGGTGCGGGAGTCGCCGCAGAGCGAGCAGACCCCCTTTCACCCGCGCAGTCCCTACGGCGTGGCCAAGGCCTACGGCCACCACCTGACCCAGAACTACCGGGAGTCCTACGGGATGTTCGCGGTTTCCGGGATCTTGTTCAACCACGAGTCACCGCGCCGGGGCGCGGAGTTCGTCACCCGGAAGGTGTCGCTCGGCGTGGCCAAGATCAAGCTCGGCTACGAGCGGCAGCTGCGGCTCGGCAACCTGGACGCCAGCCGGGACTGGGGATTCGCCGGCGACTACGTGCGCGCGATGCACCTGATGCTGGCGCGGGACGAGCCCGCCGACTTCGTGGTGGGGACGGGGGTCACGCACAGCGTCGGCGAGTTGGTGGAGCTGGCGTTCGGGGTGACCGGCCTCGACTGGCAGGAGCACGTGGTGACCGACGCCGCGTTCATCAGGCTGGCCGAGGTGGACCAGCTCTGCGCGAACCCGGCCAAGGCCGCCAGCGAGCTGGGCTGGGAGCCGAAGATCGGCTTCGAGGAGCTGGTCACGATGATGGTCGAGGCCGACCTGGAGTTGCTGAAGGACTCCGACGGGTACGCCGAGGATTCGTTCGGGTCCGACGCCTGGTAGGCGGGCGGGGTCAGCGCCGGCCGCGGGCAGCGCGGTCGGGTGACCGGCGCGCCCCGAGCTCCGCCACGCGCCGACCGTGATCGGCGGCCGCTGACGGCCCCGTCGAGGCGCCCGGGCGATCTGTGGTCGTGGCCGGTCAGCCCAGGGACTGAGCCGGGCGCGTCGGCAGGCCGGCCGCCTTCCACGCCTGGAAGCCGCCCTCCAGGTCGGTCGCCTCATGCAGACCGATCCGCCGCAGGCTGGCCGCGGCCAGCGTGGAGGCGTAGCTCTCCGAGCACATCACGACGATCCGGGCATCGTCCCGGGCCAGCGCGGGGATGCGGGCCTCGCTGCGCGGGTCGAGCCGCCACTCCAGGACGTTGCGGCCGATAATGATCGCCCCGGGGACCTCGCCTTCGACGATCCGCTGCTCCAGCGGGCGGATGTCGACCAGCACCGCCCCGTCGGTCAGCGCGGCGAAGGCCGCCTCAGGCCGGAGCCTGGCCAGGCCGCTGCGCGCCTCGGCCAGCAGGTCAGCGATGCTAGGCGCATCGGCGGGCAGCGCATCCGTGGTGAGTTCCGCCGCCGACGCGGTGGCATCGGCCAGCGCGGTGTCCGCGCCGCCGCGGCCGCGGGCGCCCTCCGGGCCGTCGATCGCCACGGTCTGGGTGGCGATCAGACCGTAGTCGGTCGGCCGATAGTAGGTCATCGCCATCAGCGGCGGCGAGTAGGCATGGATGCTCGTGGCGGAGCCGTCGCCGCCATGCGCGACATCGTGGACGTGCCCGGGCCCGAACGCCACTGCCTCGCCGGCCCGCAGCCGCCGGCCACTGAGCCTGCGCCCGCTCGGGATCCGGTACCGCTCGGTCAGGCTGCCCTCGGCCACGGCGAACGATCCCGACGAACCGCCGTGGTCGTGCCAGTCGGTGTCCTGGCCGGTCTCCCAGGCCAGCAGCCAGACGTCGCAGGCGTTCGACCGGTGCAGCGGCAGGTACCAGCGCACGTCGGGATCGTGGACGACGAGGTCAGCCCAGAGTTCCCGGCGCGCCGCGAGCTGGATCGTGACCGCCCGCAACTGAGCGGGGGACAGGCGCCCGGTGCGCGGCACGAAACCGTGGAGCGTATCGACGATCGCCTGCTGCCGCTGCGGGCTCACGCCCCAGCCATGCTTCAGGCCGGTGCCGACGCGGTCGGGCTGCTCCGCGCCCGCGCCGCCGGAGGCGATGGTAGCGACAGACGTCAATAAGACCTCCGAACCTTGATCAAAGGGTAAAACGCCAGCATATGCCCGCGCCATGGTCGGCCGGCGGGTGATCGGGGATGGCTCGGGGACCCGCGTGCCGCGGGCGGCCGGCGGGCAGTCCGGGATCGGTCGGGACCTGCCGCGCCGCGGCCCCGGGACCCGGGGCCGCGGCGCGGCAGGTCAGCTCTTGGTCGCGTTTTGCAGGAAGATGTGGCCGACCGCGGTCGGGTAGGCGCCGCTCACGTTCTTGGCCGTGGCGCTCAGGTAGTTGTAGAAGTACGGGATGATGACCGGCGTCTCGTTGAGCAGCAGGGTCTGGATCTGCCCGGCGAGCGAGCGCTGGGTGGACAGGTCGGCGGTGGCGACGTACTGGCCGACCAGCTTGTCGAACTGCGCGTTGTTGAAGTGCGCCGCGTTCCACGCGCCGGTCCCGGTCTTCGCGTTGATCGTCTCCAGGGCCGCGGTCAGGAACGCGTTGGGCACACCGCGGTGGCCGTAGTCGACCAGGCTCATGGTGGAGTCGAGCCAGGGCGAGCTCCCGAACGTGGACGAACCGTAGTATGTGGACGAGGTCGTGACGGTCAGGCCGATGGTGACACCGATGGCCTTCGCGGACTGCACCACGATCTGCGCCAACTGCGGTATCTCGCCCAGGCTCTCCGTGGCGAGGTGGCTGCTGAACCCGTTCGGGTGCCCGGCGGCCGCGAGCAACGACTTCGCCTTGGCGATGTCCTGGGCTCGCTGCGGGACGCTGGTGTTCGTCGACGGGTAGACCGGAGCGAACGGGCTGTCATTGCCCAGGTCGGCGTAGCCCTTGAACAGCGCCTGGATGATCGCCGGCCGGTCGAGGCTGAGCGCAATCGCCTGGCGCACCCGAGGGTCGGTGAACGGGGCCTGGTCGTTGCGCATCGACAGCTCGCGGTGCGCGCTGGACTTCAGCTTGATGATGTTGTAGGGGGCGCCAGAGACGAGCAGTTGCTCGCCGCCAGCCACCGCGAACTGCCCGACCACGTCGATCGTCCCGGCGGTCAGCGCGAGATTATTGGATGTCTGGTCGGCGTAGAACGTGAACTGGGTGGCCGCGGGCAGCGCCTTGGGGCCCCAGTACTGCTCGTTGCGGGTGAACGCCGCGCCAACCTTTGCGGTGTAGCTCTTCATCACGAACGGGCCGGTGCCGACGAACGAGCTCTGCCAGTTCGCCGGGTTGTAGTTGTTCGGGATGATAATCATGTTGTAGTTGTCGGACGAGACCAGGTACGGGAAGTTCCCGTTCGGGGCCTCGAGGTGGAACGCGACGGTGAAGTCGTCGACCTTCTGCACGCCCGACGGGGTCAGTACGCCGCCCAGCGCCGACAGCGCCGCCGACTTGCCCGCCGGGTTCGTCTGCAGCTTGAAGGTGTACACGACGTCGTCGGCGGTGAGCGCCGCGCCGTTGTGGAACTTCACCCCCTGGCGGATCTTGAACGTCCACACGTCCGCGGTGGAGTTGGGCGTCCAGCTCGTGGCGAGCACGGGCTTGAGAGTCAGGGTTTGGTCGGACAGGCAGAGGTACTCGCCGGTCTGGGCGAGCATGTCGAGGCCGCCCTGGTCGGCCACGGTCACCGGGTTGATGGCCCCGGTCGGGACGGTGATCCCGGCCTTGATGGTCGCCCCGGATTTGCCCGCGGCGCTGCTCGGTGACGATGTGGTGCTCGAGCTGCCGCACGCGGACAGCACCGCGCCGAGCACGGGCAGCGACAGCCCGACGACCGAGCCGCGCCGGATGAAGTCCCGGCGCGAGATCCTCCCGGCCACGTACTCGTCGATGACATGATTTCCGATGTCGCCCTGCTCCTCGCGGAGCCGGTCGAGGCGGCGATGGTCTGCGTTCACTGGGACCTCCCTAGCCTCACCGGACACGCAAGCGCGCGGCCGGCGTGAAGCGAAAAACGTACGCCCAAAGGCGCGCGCTTGTCACGGCGCCCGCCCGGTCTGCTGCAGGTTTGTTAGCTGATCGATAGGAATATGACAGCTCATGAGGTGGCCGGGCGCGACCTCGGCCAGCGGAGGCTCGACCGACTCGCACACACCGGTGGACAGCTTGCGCGGGCAGCGGGTGTGGAACACGCAGCCGCTGGGCGGGCTGGCCGCGGACGGGATCTCGCCCTGCAGCCGGATCCGGGTGGGGTGCTGCCCGTCGAGGCTGGGCACGGCGGACAGCAGAGCCTCGGTGTAGGGGTGGTGCGGCCCGGCGAACACGTCCTCGGCCGGGCCGAGTTCCATGACGCGGCCGAGGTAGAGCACGGCGATGCGGTCGGACAGGTACCGCACCAGGCCGAGGTCGTGGGAGATGAACAGGTAGGTCACCTGCTCCTTGACCTGCAGGTCGACCAGCAGGTTGAGGATCGCGGCCTGCACCGACACGTCGAGGGCCGAGGTGGGCTCGTCGCAGACCACGATGCGCGGCCCGCCCGCGAACGCCCGCGCGATCGCCACCCGCTGCTTCAGCCCGCCGGACAGCTGGCTCGGGCGCAGTGACAGCTGCCGGTCCTCCATGCGGACCGACCGGACCAGGTCGGCCAGGCGCTCGCGCAGCCGCGCGCCGGACAGGCCCGCCAGCCGGGACAGCGGCTGGCTGATCAGGCGCCGGACCGTGTGCCGCCGGTTGAGCGCCGAGTCCGGATTCTGGAACACGATCTGCAGCGCCTTGAGCTGGTCGCGGGTGCGGCGCCGGGCGTCGGCCTGCAGCGGCTGCCCGTCGAGGTCGATCACCGAGCCCTGGTCCGGCGGGATCAGCCCGAGCAGCGCGCGAGCCAGGGTGGTCTTGCCGCTGCCGGACTCGCCCACCAGCCCGAGCGTCTCGCCCTCTTCCAGGCTGAGGTTCACCCCGACCAGGGCCTTGACCGCCTCGCCGCGCTGGTCGAACGTCTTCGACAGCCGCTCGAGCTGCACGACCGGCCCGCGGTCCTCTCGTTGTGAAGGAATCTCCAGGTCAACCGGGGTATTGCGGGGCAGGTCCGCGGTCTCGTCGTGCAGGTAGCAGCGCGAGGTCCGGTCCGGGCCGGTGACGAACGCCGGCGGCGGAGCCTCCCGGCAGCGCTCCTCGGCGATCGGGCAGCGCGGAGCAAAGATGCATCCCGTCGGCTCATCGCCTGGTGTGGGCAGGAAGCCCGGGATGGTGTCCAGTCGCCCGTGATCCTTGCGCTGGCCGCCGCGGGGGATGCAGCGCAGCAGCCCGACCGTGTAGGGGTGGCGTGGCTGGGCGAACACCTCGCGGGCCGGGCCCTCCTCGATCAGCTCCCCGGCGTACAGGACCCCGACCCGGTCGCACATCTTGGCGATCACGGCCAGGTTGTGGCTGATGAACAACACCGAGGTGGCGTACTCCTCGCGCAGCGCAGCCACCAGGTCGAGCACCTCCGCCTCGACGGTCGCGTCCAGCGCGGTGGTTGGTTCGTCGAGGATCAGCAGCGACGGCTCGGCGGCCAGGGCCATCGCGATCACGACCCGCTGGGCCATGCCGCCGGAGAGCTGGTGCGGATACCGCTCCATCACCCGGGCCGGATCGGAGATCTGCACCTTGCGGAGCATGTCCTCGGCGCGCGCCAGCGCCGCCTTGCGGTCCAGGCCGGCGATCTCGTATACCTCGGCCACCTGGTGACCCACCTTGATCGACGGGTTCAGCGCCCGTCCGGGCTCCTGGTAGACCATGGAAACCGTGTGGGCCCGCAGGTCGCGCAGCGCCGCCGACCCCATGGCCAGCGGGTCCATCCCGTTGATGCTGATCGTGCCCGCGCTCACCCGGCCGTTGCGGGGCAGGTACCGGGTCAGCGCGAGGGCCACCGTGGACTTGCCGGAGCCGGACTCGCCGACCAGCCCGTAGGACTCGCCGTGGCCGATCTCGAACGACACGTTGCGCAGCGCCCGCCGGTCCTGCCCGCGCACCCGGTAGGTGACGTCCATGTGTTCCACCGCCAGCGCGGGAGCCGTCCCGCCCGCGGCGCCCGGAGCCGCCGTGGTGTCCGCCGCGGTCACGACGCCAGCACCTGCTCGATCGAGTCGGTGACCAGGTTGATGCCCACGATCAGCGAGGCGATGGCCAGCGCCGGGAACAGCGTCTCCCACCAGTAGCCGGCCGGCAGCACCCCGTAGTTCGCGGCGATGTCCGCACCCCAGTCGGGAGTGGGTGGCTGGACCCCGAAGCCCAGGAACGACAGCGTGGCCACGGCGAAGATGGCGTAGCCGAGCCGCACCGTGAACTCGACGAGGATGACCGGGACGACGTTCGGCAGGATCTCGGCGAACATGATCTGGCCCGACTTCTCGCCGAGCAGCCGGGCGGACGACAGATAGTCGAGCTGGCTCTCGACCAGCACGGCGGAACGGACGGTCCGCGCGATCAGCGGCGTGAACACGAACCCGATCACCACGATTAGCGTCGGCGCGGACGGTCCGAGCGCCACGACGAACAGGAACGCGACGACCACGACCGGCAGCGCGAGCACGGCCTCGACCACGCGGCCGACCAGGATGTCCAGGACGCCGCCGAGGTACCCCATGAGCAGGCCGAGCGCGGTGCCGAGCAGGGTGCCGAGCACGGTGGCCCCCGCGGCGATGAGCAGAATGCTCCGGGAGCCGGCGAGCACCCGGGAGAGCATGTCCCGGCCGAGCTGGTCGGTTCCGAACAGGTGCGCCCTTGACGGGGGAGCGTTGGTAGTCAGCAACTGCTGCGCGAGCGGGTTGTGCGGGGCGATGGCGGTGCCGAAGACGGCGCAGAAGATCCAGAACAGCAGGATGACCGCGCCGACGATGAACGTCGGCTTACGCAGCATCAGCCGCCACGGCGGCTGCTGGCGGCGCAGCGCCGTCTGGGTGACCGCCGTCTCCACGCCCGGGACCGGTGTGGGCGGCCCCAGCTCGATCATCCGGACCCCCCGGGGCGCAACCGCGGATTGAGCGTGGTGTAGAGGATGTCGGCGATCAGCGTCGCGACCATGTACACCACGCCGATCGTGAGCACCCCGGCCTCGAGCATCGGGAAGTCCTTACCCGTGGCGGCGGTGTAGATCAACCTCCCGATGCCGTTGTAGTTGAACAGGGTCTCGACCACCACCAGCCCGCCGATCAGGTAGCCGGTCTGGGTGGCGATCACCGTGATCGTCGGGAGCAGCGAGTTCCGCAGCACGTGCCGCCGGATCACCACCGACCGTTTGAGGCCCTTGAGCGTCGCGGTACGCGCGTAGTCGGACTCGAGGGCCTCGACCGTGCCCGCCCTGGCCATCCGCGCGATGTAGCCGAACAGAATGAGCACCAGCGGGATCACCGGCAGGATCAGGTGGTAAAGCTGGGATCCGGCCGACGCGCCGGGGCCGGCCGACGCCGAGACCGGGAACCACTTCAGCTCGACCGCGAACACCGTCAGCAGCACGATCCCGGACACGAACTCGGGCACGGTCGTCGCGGACAGGCCGGTGACCGAGATGATCCGGTCGGAGGCTCGGCCGTAGTTGAGCGCCGCGACCACCCCGCCGAGGATGCCGAGCGGCACCACGACGATGAAGGCCAGCGCGCCGAGCTTGATCGAGTTCACCAGCGCCGCGCGGATGAACGGCCCGACCGGGGCTCGGTACGTGTAGGACTGACCCAGGTCGCCGTGCAGCAGCCCGGTCAGCCAGGTCCAGTACTGGGCGACCAGCGGCCGGTTGACGCCGAGCGAGGTATCGAGCGCGTGCACCGCGCTCTGCGCGGCCAGCGGGCCGAGGATGAAGCGGCCCGGGTCGCCGGGCAGTACCTGCCCGGCGAAGAAGACGATGACGCTGAGCAGCCAGAGAGTGATCAAGGCCAGCCCGAGGCGCCTCAGGATGTACGTCGCCAAGACTCCCCCTGGGACGACTGCCGACGGCCATGCGCCCGTCATCGGATGCACGCAGCCTAGTTTCCCGCCGGTAGCGCCGCAACGAGTCGGGTGCCGAATGCGCCGAAACGTGACCAAGCCGACGAGCCGCGGCGGGGTGCGCGTCAATTTTGTAGGTAGTCAAGATCATCCTCGCGATGACGCTGCTCAGATGGCACCTGTCTGGTTGTGCATCGTGCATCAGGTGACCTGCTCCAGAGCGGGATAGCCCGCCCGCGCGGCGCTGGCCAGCAGTTCCGGGCCTGGTTGCAACACGTACAACCAGGAGAAGCCCGCTGCCAGCAGAGACGCATCAGTCCCTACATTTCTGTCGCACACCCGCCGCGGCGCCTGGCTTGCCGCGGTGTCGGCCCGGGGCGTTACCCTCGTCGCCATGCCCGACGACGCCCGCGCCCAGTGAAGATCACCGCGATCCGGCTGGACCGGATGCGGCTGCCGCTGGATCCGCCGTTCCCCGCGGCCTGGGACCCGGTGCCGCGTGCCCGGTTCGACGCCACCCTGGTCCGGGTGGAGACCGACGAGGGCGTGACCGGGTACGGCTCCGGTGACACCATGGACGGCTTCGAGGTGTTCGGTGACCTGTTCATCGGCCGCGACCCGCTGCAGGTCGCCCGGCACGCGGCCGTCATCGAGACGCTCGGCTTCCACGCCGGGCGCTACTGGCCGCTGGAGGCCGCGCTGTGGGACATCGTCGGCCAGGTGGCCGGGCTGCCGGTGTCCGTGCTGTTCGGCGGGGCCAGCCGGAGCGTGCCGGCCTACGCGTCGTTCGGCGAGCTGAAGAGCCCGGGGGAGCGGGCGGAAGCCGCCCTGGCGGCCCAGGCCGCGGGCTTCCGGGCGGTGAAGATCCGCATCGCCCGGGAGGACGTCTCCGCGGGGCTGGCCGCGGTGCGGGCCACCCGCCAGGCGGTCGGGGACGGCCTGGACATCATGGTCGACCTGAACCAGGGGTGGCGGATGCCCGGGGACGTCTCGGCCGCCCTCGACCTGGCCGCGGTCCGGCGGCTGGCCGGCGAGCTGGCCGAGCTCGGCGTGCTCTGGCTGGAGGAGCCGCTGCCCGCCCGCGACCTGGACGGCATGCGGACCCTCCGGGAGCAGGCCGGGATCCGGGTGGCCGGCGGCGAGATGGCCCGGACCCTGCCCGAGTTGCTCGACGCGCTGGCGGCCGGCGCGCTGGACGTCGTGCAGCCCGACGCTGTGCTCGCGGTGGGCATGATCGGGGCCCGGACGGTCGCCGAGCTAGCCCGGGCCCGCCATCGCTGGTTCACCCCGCATACCTGGACCAACGGGCTGGGCCTGCTGGCGAACCTGCACGTCACGGTCGGCGTCGGCGGCGGCCCGTACCTGGAGTTCCCCTATGACCCGCCGGGGTGGACCGAGCAGCGGCGCGATTTCTTCCTGGCCGAGCCGCTGCGCGTCGACTCCGGCGGGTGCCTGACCGTGCCCGCCCGCCCGGGCCTGGGCGCGCAGATCGACGAGGCCGCGGTCGTGCGGTGGGCCAGGCGCTGAGCGGGCGTCGCGTTCGGGATCGTGGTGGGGAGTGGCGATGAGGGTAGGTTTCGTCGGCCTCGGTCACATGGGCGCGCCCATGTGCCGCAACATCCTGGCCGCCGGGCACGACCTGGTCGTGCACGATCTGCGCCGCGAGGCGGCCGACGCCCTCGTGGCCGACGGCGCGGCGTGGGCGGCGTCGCCGCGCGAGGCGGCTCGGGACCGGGACGTGGCGATCACCATGCTGCCGGGGCCGCGGCAGGTGGAGGAGGTCCTGCTCGGCCCGGCCGGGCTGCTGGACGGCCTGCCGCCTGGGGCCGTGTGGATCGACATGTCCACGTCGGCCCCGGCCGTCGCGGACCGGGTGCGGGCCGTGGCCGAGCGCCGTGACATCCAGGTCCTCGACGCCCCGGTCAGCGGCATGGCCAGCGGTGCCGAGGCGGGCACGCTGCAGATCTTCGTCGGCGGCCGGGCCGGGACCTACCAGCGGGCCCGCCCGCTGCTGGAGGCGATGGGCGACCCGGAGCGGATCCTGCACGTGGGGCCGCACGGCGCCGGGTACACGGTCAAGCTGATGATCAACCTGCTCTGGTCCGCCCACCTGACCGCGACCGCCGAGGTGCTGAGCGTGGGCACCGCGGCCGGGGTCGACCTGGCCGTGCTGCGCCGCTGCCTGCTGGCCAGCCCCGCGGCCAGTCACTTTCTCGAGCGCGACGTGTTGCCGGTGCTGTACCGCGGTGACTACGACGAGTCGTTCACGCTGGCGCTGGCCTGCCAGGATCTCGGCCTCGCGGTCGACCTGGCCCGGCAGGCCGGAGTGCCGGCCGAGGTGAGCGCGGTCGTCGAGCAGATCTACCGGCGGGCGCGGGCCCAGTACGGGGACGCCGGCGGCGAGATGCTCCCGATCAAGCTGCTCGAGGACCTCACCGGCACCCCGCTCCGCATCGGCCCGCCGTCACCGCAGGAATGACCATGACCTCCGACCTCGGCCGCACCGAGCTCACCCTGTCGCCCACGCCGAGCGCCTACTTCGGTGTCGGCGCCGTCGGCAGGCTTCCTGGCCTGGTCCTCGGGACCGGCCGCCACGCCGCGGTCGTGGTCACCGACGCCGCGCTGGCCGCCACGCCGGTGGTGGCCAGCGTCGCCGGCGTGCTCAAGGCGGCGGGGATGCCGGTGACCGTGTTCCGCGGGGTGCACCCCAACCCGACCACCGGCGACGTGGCCGCCGGCGCGGAGGCAGCGGCGGGGCCGGCCCCCGGGTCGCGCTGGTGGCGGTGGGCGGCGGATCGCCGATCGACGCGGCCAAGGGGATCGCCCTGGCCGCCGTCAACCCGCAGCGGGGACGAGACCTCGACTACCGCGGCCAGTTCGCTAGCCCGGCGCTGCCCATCGTGGCCGTCCCGACCACGGCGGGCACCGGAGCCGAGACGAACGCGTTCGGGGTCGTGACCGATCCGCAGACGTGCCGCAAGTTCTACGTGGGCCACGCCAGCACGCTGCCCGCCGCCGCGGTCCTCGACCCGGGCCTGACCGTCGGCCTCCCGCCGCCGGCGACCGCCGCCACCGGCATGGACGCGCTGACCCATGCCCTGGAGTCCTACCTGTCGGTCCGGGCCAATCCCTGGTCGGACGGCATCGCGTTGCAGGTCATCCGCATGATCGCGGTTCACCTGCCCCGGGCCCACGCCGACGGCCAGGACCTGGAGGCCCGATCGCAGATGCTGCTGGCCGCGCACATGGCCGGCATCGCGATGGCCAGCACCGGCCTCGGCCTGTGCCATGCGGTCGGCCATGCGCTCGGCGGCCGGTTCGACATCGCGCACGGCGTGGCCCTCACCGCGGCGCTCCCGCAGGTACTCCGGTTCAACGCCCCGGCCAGCGCCGAGCGCCTGGCCGACGTGGCGGCCGCCCTCGGCGCCGGCGACCCGTCCCGGGACAGCGCCTGGAATGCCGACGCCGCCATCGAGGCGGTCGCCGGCCTGGCCGACCGGCTGGGGATGCCCCGGCGCGTGACCGACCTGGGCATCTCCCGGGCTGACTTCGATCAGATCGCCGCGGACGCGCTCGACGACGAGGTGCTGGCCAACACCCCGCGGCCGCCAGACGCCGCCGACATCCATGCGATCCTGCTCGCGTCCGACCAGGGGGAGATGCGCCATGTCCGGCGCCGGTGACAGCGGCCTGGCCGGCCGGCTCGTCTTCGCGCGCACCCCGGCCGGGGAGCCGCTGGCGGAGTGCGAGCTGGACGCGGCCGACGTCGGCCTGCTGGACGCGCTCGCCCGGGAGGCTGTGGCGCACGGATCGGTCGTCTTCTGGGTCCATTGCCCAGCCGATCTGCGCGGCGCCGGATTCACACCGCGGCAGGGCTACCGGCGGCTGGTCGCCGCCGTCCTGCCGCCCGCCGATCCGCTGCCCGTGCTGGACACCGCGACCGTGCTCGACTTGCTGCCGCGCGCGTACATCGGGCAGTGGGGGCATCACCAGTTCGACGCCGCCTGGGCCAGCTCGCCGGAGGCGCGGTACGTCGGCCTGGGCCGGCCCGGCCGCTGGAGCGGCCTGTGCCGCGTCGAACCGCAGGCCCGTCACGTCGACGGGCCCGGCTTCCCCGGCGGCCCCGGATCGCCGGACGCCGTGCGCCGGCTCGTGCTCGGCGCGGCCGCCCACCTGGGCGCGGGCCCGGTCACCGTGGAGACCTGGGGCGAGCCGGCCGACGTCTACCTGAGCCTGGGCTTTGCCATCGCCGAGGAGTGCGGCGGATGGGAGCGTGCCCTCGGAACGGGGGATGATGGCCGGTAGCGACGGCTCGCCCGCTGCGCCCTGTCCACCGACTCGACGAGGAGACCGGCCATGACTGCTGAGCGCCCGGCTGGACCGTCCACTGGCCACCGCCCGGCTGGCCCGCGCCCGGTCCGCGCCCCGCGCGGGACCGCGCTGGCCTGCAAGGGCTGGCCGCAGGAGGCGGCCATGCGGATGCTGATGAACAACCTCGACCCCGAGGTGGCCGAGCACCCGGACGAGCTGATCGTGTACGGCGGGTCGGGCCGGGCCGCCCGCAGCTGGGACGCGTTCGACGCGATCGTTGCCTCGCTGCGGGACCTGGAGGCGGACGAGACCCTGCTGGTCCAGTCCGGCAAGCCGGTCGGCGTCTTCCGCACCCACGAGTGGGCGCCGCGGGTGCTGATCGCCAACTCCAACCTGGTCCCGCAGTGGGCCACCTGGGAGGAGTTCCGCAGGCTCGAGGCGGCCGGGCTGACCATGTTCGGCCAGATGACCGCGGGGTCCTGGATCTACATCGGCACCCAGGGCATCCTGCAGGGTACCTACGAGACGTTCGCCGCGGTGGCCGCCAAGCGCTTCGGTGGCTCGCTGGCCGGAACGATCACGCTGACCGCGGGTCTGGGCGGGATGGGCGGGGCGCAGCCACTCGCGGTCACGATGAACGGCGGCGTCGCGATCTGCGTCGACTGCGATCCGTCCCGGATCGACCGCCGGATCGAGCATGGCTACCTGGACGTGGCCGCGGACGGCGTGGACGACGCGGTGCGCCGCGCGGTCCAGGCCCGGGACACCGCCGAGGCGCTGTCGATCGGGCTGCTGGGCAACGCGGCCGAGATCGTGCCGCAGCTGCTGCGCATGGGCGCCCCGATCGACATCGTCACCGACCAGACCTCGGCTCACGACCCGCTGACCTACCTGCCCCGCGGTGTCGCCTTCGAGGACATGGCCGCGCTGCGGGCCGAGGACCCGGCTGGGTTCACCACCCGGGCCCGGGAGTCGATGGCGGCCCACGTGGCGGCGATGGTGGGCTTCCAGGACGCGGGCGCCGAGGTTTTCGACTACGGCAACTCGATCCGCGGCGAGGCCCTGCTGGCCGGCTACGACCGGGCCTTCGACTTCCCCGGCTTCGTCCCGGCGTACATCAGGCCGCTGTTCTGCGAGGGCAAGGGCCCGTTCCGGTGGGCGGCGCTGTCCGGGCAACCCAAGGACATCGCGGCGACCGACGCGGCGATCCTGGACCTGTTCCCGCAGAACGAGGCCCTGGCGAGATGGATCAGGATGGCCGAGCAGAAGGTGCACTTCCAGGGCCTGCCCGCGCGGATCTGCTGGCTCGGCTACGGGGAGCGGCACCTGGCCGGGGTGCGCTTCAACGAACTGGTCCAGCGCGGCGACGTGCAGGCGCCGATCGTGATCGGCCGCGACCACCTGGACTGCGGCTCGGTCGCCTCGCCGTACCGCGAGACCGAGGCGATGGCCGACGGATCGGACGCGATCGCGGACTGGCCGCTGCTGAACGCCCTGGTCAGCACCTCCTCGGGCGCGTCCTGGGTGAGCATCCACCACGGCGGCGGGGTCGGCATCGGCCGGTCCATCCACGCGGGCCAGGTGTGCGTGGCCGACGGTAGCGAGCTGGCCGCGCAGAAGCTGGAGCGGGTGCTGACCAACGACCCGGGCATGGGCGTGATCAGGCACGTCGACGCCGGTTACGACCGGGCCGCCGAGGTCGCCGCCGAGCGCGGCGTCCGCGTGCCGATGGCCGGTGCCGGGCAGTGAGGCGGGCGGCGCGGTGAGCTTCGCCGAGCTGTGGGACTCGCTGCTGCCGCTCGGCCGGGACCCGGGCACCGGCGGCTACCGGCGCTACTCGTTCACCGCGGCGGATGCGGCCTGCCGCGAATGGTTTTGTGAGCAGGCCACGCAACGGTCCCTGCGCCTCCAGACCGATCGCAACGGCAACCTCTGGGCGCACTGGGACGTGCCGGCCGCGTGGCCGTCCGACTCGACGATCGTCACCGGGAGCCACCTGGACTCGGTACCGGACGGCGGGGCCTACGACGGCCCGCTCGGGGTGGTGTCCGGCTTCGCCGCGATCGACCTGCTCCGGGAGCGCGGGTTCGTCCCCTCCCGGCCGATTGCCGTGGCCGCGTTCTGCGAGGAGGAAGGCGGCCGGTTCGGCGTGGCCTGCCTGGGCAGCCGCCTGCTGACCGGGGTCCTGGCTCCGCAGGCCGCGCTGGGGCTGCGGGACGGCGACGGGGCGAGCCTGGCCAAGGCGATGACCGAGGCCGGGCTCGATCCCGGGCAGCTGGGCGAAGACGAGGAGCTGCTGGACAGCATCGGCGCGTTCGTCGAGCTGCACATCGAGCAGGGCCGCGCGCTGGACGGGCTGGGCGCCGCGGTCGGGATCGCGGAGGGCATCTGGGCGCACGGCCGGTGGCGGCTGGACTTCACCGGCCGGGCCGACCACGCGGGCACGACCCGGCTGGCCGACCGCCGCGACCCGATGCTGCCGTACGCGGCCACCGTGCTCGCGGCCCGGCAGGCCGCGGCCGAGCACGCCGCGCTGGCCACCGTCGGCAAGGTCATCGCCGAGCCGGGCGCCGCCAACGCGATCTGCTCGGCGGTGCGCGCCTGGCTGGACGCGCGCGCCCCGGACGAGGCGACGCTGCACCGCATGGTGGAGCAGATCGAGGACGCCGCGCACGGCGCCGCGGCCGATCAGGGCGTCGAGGTCGAGGTGCGCCTGGAGTCGTTCACGCCCCGGGTGGAGTTCGACGCGCAGCTGCGGTCCCGGCTGGCCGGGACACTGGCCAGCCGCGGGATCACCGCCCCGGTCCTGCCGACCGGCGCCGGCCACGACGCCGGGATCCTGGCCGCCCGGCTGCCCGCGGCGATGCTGTTCGTGTGCAACCCCTCGGGGGTGTCCCACTCGCCCGCCGAACACGCCGACCCGGCCGACTGCGAAGCGGGCGTGGCGGCGCTGGCGGCCGTGCTGGAGGAGCTGGCCGGCCGATGACCGCGCCCGCCGCCGAGCCCGCGCCCGCCGCCGTTCCCGCGGCCCCGCCGCGCGCCTGGCACGCCGAGCTGGCCTGGCTGCCCGGCCGCGGCGTCTGCTCGGACGTGCTGATCGAAGCGGCCGGAGACCGGTTCACCGCCGTCACCCCTGGGGTACGCGCGTCAGAGATCTCCGAGGACCTGCGCCCCGGGATGACCCGGCTGCCCGGCCTGACCCTGCCGGGCCTGGCGAACGCGCACTCGCACGCGTTCCACCGCGCGCTGCGCGGGATCACCCAGGTGGGCCTGGGCACGTTCTGGACCTGGCGGGAGCGGATGTACGAGGTGGCCGCCGGGCTCGACCCGGACAGCTACCTGGCCCTGGCCCGCGCCGTCTACGCGGAGATGGCGCTGGCGGGCATCACCTGCGTCGGCGAGTTCCACTACCTGCACCACGGCCCGGAGGGCGTCCCGTACGCGGACCCGAACGAGATGGGCCGGGCCGTGATCGCCGCGGCGGCGCAGGCCGGAATCCGGATCACGCTGCTGGACACCTGCTACCTGTCCGGCGGGCTGGGCCCGGACGGACGGCCGCAGCCGCTGACCGGCACCCAGCTGCGGTTCGGCGACGGCGACAGTGAGGCGTGGGCGGCCCGGGCCGAGGCGCTCGGCGCGGACGAGCACGGCCTGCTCGGCCCGCTCGCGCGGGCCGGCGCCGCGATCCACTCGGTGCGCGCGGTGCCGCTGGACCAGATGCACCCGGTGATCGCCTGGGCGCACCGGTACGGCGCCCCGCTGCACGCGCACCTGTCCGAGCAACGGGCCGAGAACGAGGCGAGCCTGGCCGCCTACCGGCGCACCCCCACCGAGGTGCTCTACGACGCCGGCGCGCTCGGGCCCCGGGCCACGGCCGTGCACGCCACCCACCTGGTCGGCCACGATGTGGACCTGCTCGGCGGCAGCCGGACCTACGCCTGCTTCTGCCCGACGACCGAGGCCGACCTCGCCGACGGGATCGGCCCGGCCCGCGCGCTGGCCACCGCGGGCTGCCCGCTGACCCTCGGCAGCGACAGCCAGGCCGTGGTCGACCTGTTCGAGGAGGCGCGCCGGGTCGAGCTCGGGGAACGGCTGGCCAGCGAGCAGCGCGGGCACTTCCGGGCCGGTGAGCTGGCCCGGGCGGCCACCACGGACGGCCACGCCAGCCTGGGCTGGCCCGACGCCGGGGAGATCGCCGCGGGCGCGATCGCCGACCTGGTCACGGTCGCGCTGGACTCGCCCCGGCTGGCCGGGGCGACGGGGAAGACGGCGCTGGCCTCGGTGATCTTCGCCGGGTCCGCCGCCGACGTCCGCCATGTCGTGGTGGGCGGCGAGGACCTGGTACGGGACGGGCAGCACCGGCTGGTCGAGGACGTCCCGGCCGCGCTGTCCGCCGCGATCCGCCAGGTTCTCGGCTAGCACCGGGAGGCACGCGTGAGCGTCCTGATCACGAACATCGGCGAGCTGGTCACGAACCAGCCCGGGGAGCGGGCCGGCGCCGCGGCGGGTACCGCCGGCACCGAGGCCGCGCTGGTCATCGACGAGGACCTGGTGGCCTGGACCGGGCCCGCGTCGCGGGCGCCCGCCGCGGACCAGATGGTCGACGCGGGGGGCCGGGCCGTACTGCCCGGGTTCGTCGATTCCCACGCCCATCTCGTCTTCGCCGGGGAGCGCGGCGCGGAGTTCGCCGCCCGGATGGCCGGCCAGCCCTACCAGGCGGGCGGCATCCGCAGCACGGTCGCCGCGACCAGGGACGCCACCGACGACCAGCTCCGGGCCAACCTGCGGAAGCTGGCCGCGGAGATGCTGGCCCAGGGGATCACCACGTTCGAGTGCAAGTCCGGGTACGGGCTCACCGTTGCCGACGAGGCCCGCAGCGTCGCGATCGCCTCGGAGTTCACCTCCGAGGTGACCTACCTGGGCGCGCACGTGGTTCCGCCGGAGTTCGAGGCGGACCCGGCCGGATACGTCGACCTGGTCTGCGGCGCGATGCTGGACGCCTGCGCGCCGCGCGCCAAGTGGGTCGACGTGTTCTGCGAGCGCGGGGCCTTCGACCGGGACCAGGCGGCCGCGGTGCTGGCCGCGGGCGCGGCGGCGGGCCTGCAGCCCCGGGTGCACGCCAACCAGCTCGGCCCGGGGCCCGGGGTGCAGCTCGCCGTGCAGGCCGGCGCCGCCTCCGCCGATCACTGCACCCACCTGGACGATGCCGACGTCGACGCGCTCGCCTCCTCGGACACCGTGGCCACCCTGCTGCCCGGGGTCGAGTTCTCTACCCGGCAGCCGTACCCGGACGCGCGCCGGCTGCTCGGCGCCGGGGTGACCGTGGCGCTCGCCACCGACTGCAACCCGGGCTCGTGCTTCAGCTCGAGCATGGCGTGGTGCATCGCGCTGGCGGTGCGCGAGATGCACATGACCACCCAGGAGGCCGTGTGGGCGGCCACGGCGGGCGGGGCCCGCGCGCTGCGCCGGGCCGACGTCGGTCACCTCGGCGTCGGGGCCCGGGCCGACCTGGTGATGCTGGAAGCGCCCTCGCACTCCTACCTCGCCTACCGGCCGGGCGTTCCGCTCGTCGCCGGGTTCTGGCTGGCGGGCAGGGGCGTGGTGGGCGGGGAAAGGGCGGTGGGCGGGGAAAGGGCGGCGGGCGGGTAAAACGTGCCTCCCCTCAGGCCAGCGGCGGGTACTTCCCGCGGAACCTGATCAGCGGCTGCCCGCCCTCGGCCAGGTACGCGACGTCCAGCACGCGGGCGATCACCACCACGTGATCGCCCGTCTCGACCCGCTGGGTGACCTCGCACTCCAGGGCGGCGAGGCCGTCGGCGGGGATCAGCGCGCCGGAGAGCGCTCCGCGCTGGTGCGGCACCCCGTCCAGCAGCAGCCTCGCGCCCGGCCGGCCGGACGCGGCGAACCGGCCGGCCAGCGCCCGCTGGCCGGCCGCGAGCACGGTCACGGCGAACCGGTCCAGCCGGCCGAGCAGCTCGGCCGGGTAGGAGCTCGCGATCAGCGAGACCAGCACCAGCGGCGGATCACCGGACACGGGGCAGAACGCGGTCACGGTGGTGCCGACGTCGTCGCGGCCGTCGGCCACGGTGACCAGGGTGACCCCCGAGGCAAACGCCGCGAGCACGTCACCGATGGCCGGGCGGGACCCGGCGGCCATCCGTTGCGTCAATCGAAGGTCCAGTTCCCGGGGAGGGCCAGCGGCCCGTACGGCGACAGGCCGGCCTGGGTGGCCAGCCTCCAGACCGGCCCCCAGGCCTCGGCGAGCAGCGCCGCCATGACCCCCGAGCCTGCCGGATACGAGATGGCGGAGGGCAGCAGGGCGGCGCGGGCCTCGCCCGAGCCCGGACGCAGCCGGTCGAAGGGCGTGACCCTCGGGTAGATGCGCAGCGGCGCGGCGGCGGGCAGGCCCGCCCGGCGGCGGGCCATCGCCGCCGCCCGGTCCAGGCCGCCGAGCTCGTCCACGAGCCCGTTGTCCAGCGCGTCCGCGCCGGTCCACACCCGGCCCCGGGCCAGCTCGTGCACCCGCTCGGCCGTCATCCGGCGGCCTTCGGCGACCTTGCCGGTGAAGTCGGCGTAGATGCGATCCAGCCAGTCGTTGACCAGCACCCACTCGTCCTCGGTGAACGGCCGGGTGGTCTTGAACATCTCCGAGTGCGCCCCCTCGGCGACCGAGTCCGTCGTCACCCCAGCCCGGCCGAGCAGGTCGCTGAGCACCGGCTTGCCGGTGAACACGCCGATGGAGCCGGTCACCGTGCCCGGCTGGGCGACGATCGCGTCCGCGGCCATCGAGATGAAATAGCCGCCGGAAGCGGCGACGTCGCCCATGGACACCACCACCGGCTTGCCCGCGCTGCGGGCGCGGACCACCTCGCGCCAGATGGTGTCGGAGGCGACGTAGGAGCCACCCGGGCTGTTAACCCGCAGCACGATCGCACGCGCGCCGTCGTCCGCGACCGCGGCCCGCAGCGCCGCGCTGATCGTGTCCGAGCCCATTCCGCCGCCCGACAGCGGGCCGCGGCCGCTGCGCCCGCGCCGGATCGCGCCGGCCGCGTAGATCAGCGCGACGTGCCGCTGCTTGGGACTGGGCAGATTGCGGGCGCGCTCGGCCAGCGCGCGCGAGCGCTGGTAGCGGCCCACGTGCTGCAGGATCGCGTCCTGGCCGGCCTGCTTCCTGACCCGGGCGTACACCTCGTCCCGGTAACCGAGCTCGTCCACCAGCCGGGCCTGGTGGGCCTGGTCGGCGAGGAACGGGCCCTGGTCGATCAGCTCCCTGACCTTGGCGGGCGGAATCTGCCTGCGTTCGGCTATCGCGTCGACCAGCTGGCCGGTGACCGACACGGCCAGGCGCTCGGTGGCCTCGCGGGCCGGCCCGGAGAAGTTGCGCTCGGTGAGCTGCTCGGTCGCGCTCTTGTACTCGTACCTCTTGGCGACCTGGAAGTCGATGCCCAGATGATCCAGCGCGCCGCGCAGGAAGAACCGCTCCATCGCGATCCCGGTCAGCCCGAGGTCGCCCGACGGTTGCAGGTAGATCGTGTCGAACGCGGTGGCCAGGTAGTAGGGCACGTTGCCGGCGGCGAACTCGCCGAACGTCTCCGCCCATGCGACGGTCAGCTTGCCCGCGTCGCGGAACTCCTCGACCGCTCGCCTGATCTCCTGGACCGTGGCCAACCCGATGGGACGCCCGCCGACCTTCACGACCAGGGCCTTGACCCGCTGGTCGCTGCGGGCCCGGCGCAGCCCGTCCAGCAGGTCGGCCAGCCTCGCCCGGCGCATCGTCAAGACCGCGGACACCGGGTCGGCCGGCGGTTCCTCGGCGATCCCCTCGGTGAGGTCAAGCTCCAGGATCAGCGGTGCGGTGCGCTGCCGGCGCAATTTGGCCAGCTGGTCAGCAATCATGAGTTCCGGCATGGGTTCAGCCTATGCCGCGGCGATTCGCCCGCCCGGCCCCCCGCACGCCAATCGCCGCCCGCGGCGGGAGCGAGAAATCCAGAGCCGGGCGCGTCGGCTATGGTCGGGCCCGATGGCGAATCGGGACGGGAACGGCTGGACTGCCTGCGGTCACGGCCACCGGCACTGGGGCCGGTACGGCGCGGCAGGGCTGCTGGCCTACGCCCCGTGCCGTGCTGACCCCGGCGCCCAGCCGTGCGTGCTGCTGCAGCGCAGGAGCTGGTGGGGTAATCACGGCGGCGCCTGGGGGCCGCCCGGCGGCGCCAAGGACAGCCACGAGTCGGCCGTGGCCGCCGCGCTGCGCGAAGCGGAGGAGGAGTGCGGGCTGCCGGCCGACGCCGTCAGCGTGCTCGGGATCCTCCGCGACGATCATGGAGGCTGGTCCTACCAGACGGTGATCGCGGCGGCGCCTCGGCCGATTCCGGTGCACGCGCTGAGCAGCGAGACCAGCAAGGCCGCCTGGGTTCCTGAAGAGGATGTCGCGGCGCTAGACCTGCATCCGGGGTTCGCGGAGCAGTGGCCGGTGCTCCGCGAGACGCTGCTGCCGCTCACGGTCATCGTTGACGTGGCCAACGTGATGGGCTCGCGCCCCGATGGCTGGTGGCGGGACCGGGCCGCGGCGGCGCGGCGGCTCCGCGGCGAGCTGGCCGGGCTGGCCGCGGAAGGCGTGACCGCGCTGCCCGAATCGGTCCGGGCGCCGGCCCTGGAACGCTGGTTCCCCGAGTTCGTACTGGTCGTGGAGGGGGCGGCGCGGCCGGCCGCCGCCGCTCATGCCGGCGGCCCCCGCGATCACGGCGGATCCGGATCCCCGGACGACCGGCTGAGGGTGGTCGCCGCCCCAGGCTCGGGCGACGACACCATCGCGGCGCTGGCCGGCGACCTCGAGGGGCGTCGCCTGGTCGTGACCGCCGACCGGCGGCTGCGTGAACGGTGCGTGGCGGCCGGGGCGTCGGTGACCGGCCCCAGCTGGCTGCTCGGCCAGCTTTGACGCGGCGGGCGGGCGCAGGCGGGTCGCGGCCTGGCAAAATGTACCGTTAGGCCGGTAATAGCAGGCCTTCTGGGACATTCGCAGGCGCCTGGGCCGGGTGTAGCGTCGGAGCATGCCCGGCTCGCCCCGCCCGCCGGGTGAGCGGCAGGCCGTGCCCCGTCCCGACGGGTCTGGAGGCAACCGGGGCCCGTTCCCGCTCGGCGCGGCCGTGACCATGCGTGATCTCGATGGCGAGCTGCACCCGCTGCTGCGGCGACTGCGCGAGCGCGAGCCGGTCTCGTGGCTTCCGGTTCTCGGCGGCTGGCTGGTCACGCGCCGCGACCTGGCCCTGCGCGTCCTGCGCGATACCCGGACGTTCACCGTCGACGATCCCCGGTTCTCGACCGCCCGGGTGATCGGGCCGAGCATGCTGTCACTGGACGGCACCGAGCATCAGCGCCATCGCGCCCCGTTCGCCGAGGCGTTCAAGCTGGCCGAGGTACAGGCCCGGCTGGAGGAGTTCGTGGAGGCCGAGGCCGCGCGGCTGGTGTCCGGGTTCGCGGCGGCGGGCCGGGCGGAGCTGCGGCGCGACCTGGCCGGACCGCTGGCGGTCGCGGCCGTCGCCGACGTGCTCGGCCTGGGCCAGGCTGATCCGAAGGTGATCTTGTCGTGGTACGACGAGATCGTCGGCGCGGTGTCGGCGCTGGCCGGCGAGTCGGGAGAGCGGGGGCGGGACGGCGACCGCACCGCCTTGACCAGGGGGTCGGAGGCGTTCGGGAAGCTCAGCGAGAGCCTGCACCGCGTGATCGCCGACGGCACCACCGAGAGCACCGGGGCGCACGAGGATTCGCTGCTGGCGGCCGCGGCGGGGGCGGGAGGGCTGCGCGGCAGCGAGGTCGTGTCGAACGCCGCGGTCCTGGCGTTCGGCGGCATCGAAACGACCGAGGGCATGATCTGCAACGCGGTTCTGCACCTGCTCAGCCACCCCCGCCAGTTCCGCGAGGTGGTCGCCGACCAGCGCCTGGTGGGAAACGCCGTGGAGGAGTCGCTGCGGCTGGAGCCCGCCGCCGCGGTCGTCGACCGCTACGCCACCGTCGATGTCCCGCTCGCCGCGGCAGCGATCCGGCGCGGAGATCTCGTGACCGTCTCGCTCGCGGGGGCGGGCCGGGACCCGGCGTTCTTCCCCGACCCGGACCGGTTCGACGTGCGGCGCGCGAACGCCAGGCAGAACCTGGCGTTCGCGCACGGACCGCATTTCTGCCTGGGGGCGCATCTGGCCCGGCTGGAGGCCAGGGCCGCCGTGCTCGCGCTGGCGCGGCGGCTGCCCGGGCTGCGGCTCGATCCCGCCCGACGCCAGCCGCCGCGCGGGGTCGTGTTCCGCAAGCCCGCCTCGTTGCACGTGCTCTGGGACACGCCGTAACGATTCTAATCGAAATTAATAGCGAAATAGCGGCATTACATGGTAGGGTAGTCGAAGACGTTACACACCACCGCCAGATCCCCGAACCGGCCACACACCGCGGAAGGGAGGCCAGATGGCCGCAGGGCCCGCCGATGCCAGTCACGAAGACAAGCGGCCCGTGACGCTGCCCGTGACCGGGCCGCCCGCCGCCGGGCCGCCCGCCGCCGGGCCGCCCGCGGCGGCGGCTGCCGAGCTACCCGCTGCCGAGCTACCCGCTGCCGAGCTGTCGGCGGCCGAACCGCCTGTTCCGGGCCTGTCCGTTGCGGAATTACTGGCGCTGCTGGCGGCCGACGGGGAGCTGACCGCCGGTCAGGCGGCTGCGCTGGCCCGGCTGGACGAGAGCCGGATGGACCTGGCTGACGACGATCCGTGGCCTGCCGACGACGACCTGCTGGGTTGCGATCTTGCTGCCGGGCCGCCGGAGTGGTCGGAGCTGTCGGCCGGCGAACAGCAGGTGTGGATGGATGCCGAGGAGGCTTCGGCCGCGGAGTCGGCGGGCCTGGTGGCGAGCCCGGAGGCGGCGAGCCCGGAGGCGGCCGAGGTACTCGATGCCGGGTTCACGCACCGCCAGGGCGGCCAGGGCCGCGGCTTCGCCGCGGGCGGGGTGCTGGACCAGATGGAGCCGGGCGGGACGCTGGCCATGCTGGCCGACCGGGTCTGGGAGGACGGCCTCGGCCGGCTGTCCGACGATGAGCTATGCGGGTTCCTGGCCGCGCAACGACGGCTGGCCGCACGGGCCGCGGGCGCCGAGCTTGCCGCAGTGGCCGAACTGGCGGCCCGTCGCGCCGGACCGGACGGCCGTCCTGGCGAGCATGTGGAAGAGGAGCTGGCCGCGGTCCTGACGCTGACCGGGCGGGCCGCGTCGGTGCTGGCCGGGCGGGCGGCGGCCATGGCCCGCCTGCCCGGAGTGGCCGCCGCGCTGGCCGCCGGGCGGATTGACCTGCCCAAGGCCGCGGTGTTCGCCGACGAGACCGCCTGCCTGGACGACATCACGGCCGCGGCGATCGCGGCGAGCGTCTTGCCGGAGGCGGACGGGATGACCACCGGGCAGCTTCGGCGGGCCTTGCGCCGGGAAATCCTGGCCTTTGACCCGCAGGCTGCGATGAGACGGCGGCAGCAGGCCGAGAAGGACGCCCGGGTAGAGACCTGGGCCGAGGCCTCCGGCACCGGCGCCATCGCCGGCCGGGACCTGGCTCCTGCCGCGGTGATCCAGGCCGACAAGAACCTCGACGCCGACGCCCGCTGGCTCAAGCAGCACGGTGCGACCGGCACCTACGACCAGTTGCGCGCGGAGGCGATGATCGCCCGGCTGACCGGGCGGTCCCTCGCGTCGCTGCTGCCCGGTGGCACCGCGGGCACGCTGGCGGCTGCCCAGCCCGTCCAGCCCGCGCATCTGGGCGGGTCGGTGAACCTGACCATGCCCGCCTCGGCGTGGCTCGGCCTGTCCGACCTTCCCGGTGAGGTCGCCGGGCACGGCGCCGTCGACGCCGGAACCTGCCGGGACCTGGCCGCGGCGCTGGCCGCCCGGTCCGCCGCCCGGTGGTGCGTGACCCTCACCGGCCGGAACGGCCGGGCCGTCGCCCACGGATGCGCCCGGGCGGGGCCGGGCCCGCCCGGCACGGCCAGCCCCGTCGCCTGGTTCGCGGGAATCAGCCTGACCGGGATTGAAGCGGGGACCTGCTCCCACCAACACGAATCAGCCGGATACCGGCCGTCGGACTCGCTGCGGCACCTGGTCAAGATCCGCAGTCGGCGGTGCGGTTACCCCGGGTGCGGGCGGCCCGCCAGCCGATGCGATGACGACCATACGGTTCCCTACCATCGGGGCGGGCGGACATGTGAGTGCAATCTGCATCCGCTGTGCCGATCTCATCATCAGGCGAAGCAGGCCCCTGGCTGGCAGCTCAGCCAGCCCGAACCGGGCGTCCTGACCTGGAGGCTGCCCAGCGGGCGCCGGTTCACCGTCACCCCTGAGCCGTACCTGAGCTAGCGGGGCGGGCTACGCGACCTGGAAGGAGCGCTTGGCCAGGCCGAGCCAGTAGCCGGTGATGGTGGTCACCGGGGCGGGGGGACCGGCCGCCGCGCCGAGCGTCACGAACAGCGGGGCGAAGTGCTCGGTCGTCGGGTGCGCGTAGCGCGCGGCTGGTGCGGTGGTGAAGTTGGCGAGCGCGTCCACGTCGCCCGAATCCAGCGCCTCGGCGGCCCAGTGGTCGAACTCTGCCGACCAGCCCGGCGGGGGCGCGTCGAAGCGGAAGTCCCGCAGGAACGGCAGCCCGTGGGTGAGGAAGCCGCTGCCGACGATCAGCACGCCCTCGTCGCGCAGTGGCCGCAGCGCCTGGCCGATCCGCAGCAACCGCTCCGGCTCCAGGCTGGGCATCGAGATCTGCAGCACGGGGATGTCGGCGCCGGGGTACATGACGGTCAGCGGCACGTACGCGCCGTGGTCCAGGCCGCGGCCGGGCAGGTCGGTGACGGGTTCCTTCCCCGACAGCAGCGCACGGACCTGCGCGGCCAGCTCAGGTGCGCCGGTGGCCGGGTACCTGGCCCGGTAGTACTGCTCCGGAAACCCGCCGAAGTCGTAGACGAGCGGCACGCCGTTGTCGGTCGCGCCGATCGTCAGCGGCGCGGACTCCCAGTGCGCGGACACCATCAGGACGGCCCGCGGACGCGGCAGGGCGGCGGCCCAGGCCTCGAGCTGGACCACCCAGAGCGGGTCGTCGACCAGCGGCGGCGCGCCGTGGCCGAGGTAGATGGCGGGCATCCGGTCCGGCGTCAGGCCCGCCGCGGCGCGCCTGGTGACCTGCCCGGCCGCGTCGAGGGGCACCGGCTCGTGCTCGGGTTCCCGCGGGTAAAGCTCCTCGTCCATGGCTCCTGGATATACCACCCGGGTACGATCCGCCAGGTGATGCGAGTGGTGGCGCTGGCCGACACCCACGCGCCGCGGCGGTGGAAGTCCTGCCCGCCGCGGGTGGCCCAGCAGCTACGCCGGGCCGACGTCATCCTGCACGCGGGAGACGTCTGCACGGCCGCGGTCCTCGACGAGCTATCCCAGTACGCCCCGGTTCTGGCCGTGGTCGGCAACAACGACGGCTCCGACGTGGCGGCCTGGGGCGCGACGCCGGTCCTGCAGACCGACCTGGACGGCCTGCAGGTGGCGATGATCCACGACAGCGGCGCGGCGGCGGGCCGGCCTCGGCGCCTGCGGCGCCGGTTTCCTGACGCCGGGCTGGTCGTGTTCGGCCACTCGCACATACCGCTGGACACCGGGGCCGACGGGATCCGGATCTTTAACCCCGGGTCCCCCACCGACCGCCGGCGTCAGCCGCAGGGCACCGTGGGCGTGCTAACCATCGATAACGGCCTGCTGGTACAAGCCGAGGTGGTACCGGTCACCTGAGCCGGGGTCAGCCGGGCGCCAGCCAGAGCGCCCCGAGTGGCGGCAGGGCGAGCGTCGCCGAGGCGGGCCGGCCGTGCCAGGGTTCGGCCACGGCCTCCACCGCGCCCAGATTGCCCACCCCGCTGCCGCCGTACACGGCGGCGTCGGTGTTGATCACCTCGCGCCACCGGCCCGGGGAAGGCAGGCCGACCCGGTAGCCGAAGTGCGGGGCACCGGAGAAGTTCACCACGCAGGCGATCACCCCCGCCGCGCCGGCCGCCTCGTCCCCGCCGGCCAGGCGCAGAAAGGCCAGAACGTTCCCGCTCGCGTCGGACGCGTCGATCCAGCTGAACCCCTCCGGGCTGAAATCCCGCCGCCACAGGGCCGCATGATCGGCGTAGGCCTGGTTCAGGTCCCCGACCAGCCGCTGGACCCCGCGGTGCATCGCGTGGCCGGGCCAGATGTCGTCCAGCGCCTGCCAGTCCAGGCCGGCCTGCTCGGACCACTCGGCCTCCTGGCCGAACTCCGACCCCATGAACAGCAGTTGCTTGCCCGGATGGGCCCACTGGTAGGCCAGCAGCGCCCGCAGGCCGGCGAACTGGCGCCACTGGTCGCCGGGCATCTTGCGCAGCAGCGATCCCTTGCCGTGCACCACCTCGTCGTGCGAGAGCGGCAACACGAAGTTCTCGCTGAAGGCATACATCATCGAGAACGTGATCTCGTTCTGGTGGTAGTGCCGGAACACCGGGTCCCGGGACAGGTAGGACAGCGTGTCGTGCATCCAGCCGAGGTTCCACTTGAGGCCGAACCCGAGCCCGCCCAGGTGCACCGGCCTGGTCACCCCCGGCCAGGCCGTGGACTCCTCGGCGATCATCATGATGCCCGGGACGCGCTTGTAGCAGGTGGCGTTCACCTCCCGCAGGAACGAGACCGCGTCCAGGTTCTCCCGGCCGCCCAGGGCGTTCGGCGCCCACTGGCCCGGGCCGCGCGAGTAGTCCAGGTAGAGCATGGACGCGACCGCATCGACCCGCAGCCCGTCGATGTGGAACTCCTCCAGCCAGTAGATCGCGTTCGCGACCAGGAAGTTGCGGACCTCGCGCCGGCCGTAGTCGAAGATGAGCGTGCCCCAGTCCGGGTGCGTGCCCAGGCGCGGGTCGGCGTGCTCGTACAACGGCACGCCGTCGAAGCGGGCCAGCGCCCACTCGTCCCGGGGGAAGTGGGCCGGCACCCAGTCGACGATGACGCCGATGCCGGCCTGGTGCAGCCGGTCCACCAGGTGGCGGAACTCGTCCGGCGTGCCGAACCGGGCCGACGGCGCGTAGTACGAGGTCACCTGGTAGCCCCAGGACCCGCCGAAGGGATGCTCGGCCACCGGCAGGAGCTCCACGTGGGTGAACCCGAGGTCGGTGACGTACGCGGTGAGCTGGTCGGCGAGCTCGGCGTAGGAAAGCCCGCGACGCCAGGAGCCCAGGTGCACCTCGTATACGCTCATCGCCTGGCTCAGCGGGTCGCGCCCGGCGCGCGCGGTCATCCAGGCCTGGTCGCCCCACTCGTACCGGGAGTCATAGACCACCGACGCGGTGGCGGGCGGCCGCTCGGCCAGCGCGGCCATCGGGTCGGCCTTGAGGTGCCAGCCGCCGTCCGGCCCGCGGATGGCGTACTTGTACCGCGCCCCGGACACCACCCCGGGGACGTAGAGCTCCCAGACGCCGGACGCGCCCAGCGACCGCATCGGGTGCGCGCGCCCGTCCCAGTGATTGAAGTCGCCGATCACCCGCACGCCGCGTGCGTCCGGCGCCCACACGGCGAATGCGGTGCCGTCGGCCTTCTCGCTGAGGTGGGCGCCGAGAACCCGCCACAGCTCCTCGTGCCGGCCCTCCCCGATCAGGTACAGGTCGACCTCGCCGAGCGTCGGCAGGTGCCGGTACGGGTCGTCGGTGATCGTCTCGGGCAGCGCCTCATCCTCGGTGGGCGCCGGATAGGTGACCGCGATCCGGTAGTCGGGGATCTCGCTGACCGGCAGCGTGACCTCGAAGATTCCCTGGTACACGTGGGTCATGGGAAACCGGCGCCCGTCGGGGAGGACGACCGCGACCGAGGCTGCGAGCGGGCGGAGCGCCCGCACCACCGTCCCGGCCTGGCTGTGGTGTGCCCCGAGGACCGAGTGCGGGTCGTGATGCGTGCCGTCCACGATCTGCTCGATCTCGTCGTGGCTGACCTCGGACAGCTCAGGAGCCTGGCTGGTTCCCCCCGACATCAGGAGGCCGCAATCGAGTCGAGCGGAATCGGCAGCCAAGACGGACGGTGCCTGGCCTCGTACACCACCTCGTACACCGCCTTCTCGAGCATCAGGGCGCGCAGCAGCGCGGCGTGGGCCTGCGGATCCATCCCGCCCCCCTCGGCGTAGCCTTTGCCGAACGCATCCTGGCTGCGTTCCACCCACTCGCCGGAGATGTCGCGCAGCTGTTCGCTGTCGGGGCGGTCAAGCAGCTGATGCCGGGCGGCGTAGTCGAACGAGCGGAGCATGCCCGCCACATCCCGCAGCGCGAGGTGGGGTGCCTGCCGCTCGCTGAGCGGGACCGCGGGCTCTCCCTCGAAATCCAGGACCACCCAGCCGGTCGCCGTGCGCAGCACCTGGCCGAGATGGTAGTCGCCGTGAATCCGCTGCAGCGGCATCGACCCGCTGACCGCGGCCAGCTCGGCGTAGTAGCCGCGGAGCTTGCCGGAGTACCGGCGCAGCCCGGGCACCTCGTCGCAGGCGGCGTCCAGCTTGCGGGTCATCCGGTCGGCCAGATCGCGCAGCGCCCCGGGCGGGATCTCGGCCACCCCGAACGCCGCGGCCAGGTCGGCGTGTACTTCCGCGGTGGCCACGCCGAGCCGGAACGCCTCTCCGGCGAAATCACCGCCCGCCTGGTCCGGCCGGATCGTCCCCTGCGCCCGCACGCCGTCGCCCGAGTACAGGTCGCGCAGGCTGGTGGCGGCCAGCGACCAGCCGTCGCTGGCCGCGGGCAGGTACCTGGACAGGATCCCGAGCAGGATCGGGTCACCGCCGCTGCGGGTCTCGACCCACCCGAACGGCTCGGCCACGTGCGCCGAGCCGCGCCGGGCCAGCGCGCGGGTTATCTCCAGGTCCGGGTTCGGGCCGGGGAACAGCCTGCGCAGCACCTTGAGGATGGCCGACTCTCCGAAGATCAGGCTGCTGTTGCTCTGCTCGCCGGTCAGCATCAGGCTGTCCAGGCCGGTGTCGATGACCGCTCCGGGCTCCCGGGCAAAGCTGATCGGGCCGACGGTCAGCTGCTCCGCGATGCCCTGGAGCAGGACCTTGGTCAGCGCGGGGTCGTGCAGCGCTTCGTAGGCGGTCCCGCCGGAGCCGGCCCATGACCGCATGCCGCAACGAGCCGGGCACGTGCGAGCGTATCCCGACCAGGACCTGGTAGCGGGCGGTCTCACCGCCGCGAGACGTGGTGACGATCAGGTGCCGCAGCTCGGGGTCACCGGCGGCCAGCGTGGTGTCCTCGGTTATCACCAGGTCACGGACCGTAGCGCCGGCGCCCGAGTACCAGCGCTGGGCGGGCAGCCACGTCGCTAGTGTGTCCGCTAATGTCATGACTCCTGGTCTACCCCGCGGCTCGCTGGTCATCCGCAGACACGCCGGGGCCGGCCAGCGCGTTACGGCCCAGATCAGTCAATCAGATGGGATCGGGCATGAGCCTAGCGACCGGCGGTTACGTTGATCTTCGGTCGGACACGGTCACCCAGCCGTCGCCGGCCATGCGAATGGCAGCAGCGGCTGGCCGCGGGCGGGGTGCTGGTCACCACGTCGCACGGGCGGGTCCGGATGCTCACCCACGTCGGCGTCACGCCGCGGGACATCGACGCGGCGCTGGCCGCCTGGCGCGAGGTCGCGGCCGGGATGGGGGCTACCGGGACGGGTCGGCCGGCGGGAGCAGGAACCAGTAGAAGCCGTGGCCCGGCAGGGTCAGCAGGTAGCTGAGCTCGCCGATCGACGGGAACACGACCCCGCCCATGCACTCGACCGGCGAGATGCCCTCGAACCGGCGCAGGTCCAGCTCGACCGGCTGCGGGAACCGGGACAGGTTGTTGACGCACAGCACCATGTCGGTCTCGTCAGATTCCGGATCCGGGTGCTGATACTCGCGGACGAACGCCAGCACGCTCGGGTTGGAGGAGTTCAGTTCCTCGTAGCCGCCTCGCCCGAAGACCGGGTGCCGCTTGCGGATCTCGATCATCCGCCTGGTCCAGTGCAGCAGCGAGCCGCCGTTGCGCTCCTGGGCCTCGATGTTGAGCGCCTGGTAGCCGTAGATCGGGTCCATGATCAGCGGCAGGTAGAGGCGGGCGGGATCGCAGCCGGAGAAGCCGGCGTTGCGGTCCGGGGTCCACTGCATGGCCGTGCGCACGCCGTCCCGGTCACCGAGCCAGATGTTGTCGCCCATCCCGATCTCGTCACCGTAGTAGATCACCGGGGACCCGGGCAGCGACAGCAGCAGCGCGGTGAACAGCTCCAGCTGGTTGCGGTCGTTGTCGAGCAGCGGGGCCAGCCGGCGCCTGATCCCGATGTTGGCCTTCATCCGCGGATCCTTGGCGTACTCGGCGTACATGTAGTCGCGCTCGTCGTCGGTGACCATCTCCAGCGTCAGCTCGTCGTGGTTGCGCAGGAAGATGCCCCACTGGCAGCCGGACGGGATCCGCGGGGTCTGGGCCAGGATCTCCGAGATCGGGTAACGCTGCTCCCGCCGCACCGCCATGAAGATGCGCGGCATCAGCGGGAAGTGGAACGCCATGTGGCACTCGTCGCCGCCGGCCTCGGGCTCGCCGAAATACTCGACCACGTCAGCGGGCCACTGGTTCGCCTCGGCCAGCAGCACCCGGTCCGGGTAGAGCCGGTCTATCTCGGCGCGGGCCCGTTTGAGGTACTCGTGCGTCTCCTTGAGGTTCTCGCAGTTGGTACCTTCCCGCTCGTACAGGTAGGGCACGGCGTCCAGCCGGAACCCGTCGATGCCCAGGTCCAGCCAGAACCGCAGCACCTCGAGCATGGCGTCCTGGACCTTCGGGTTCTCGTAGTTCAGGTCCGGCTGGTGGGAGAAGAACCTGTGCCAGTAGTACTGGCCGCGGACCTGGTCGAAGGTCCAGTTGGACGCCTCCGTGTCGACGAAGATGACCCGGGCGTCGGCGTAGCGGTCATCGGTGTCGGACCAGACGTAGAAATCGCCGAACGGGCCCTCAGGGTCGGACCGCGAGGCCTGGAACCAGGGATGCTGCTCGCTGGTGTGGTTCATGACCAGGTCGGCGATGACCCGGATGCCGCGCTCGTGGGCCTGCTCGACCAGCTCGATGAAGTCCCCGATGTTCCCGAACTCGGGGAGTATCGACATGAAATCCGAGATGTCGTAGCCGCCGTCGCGCAGCGGTGACTCGTAGATGGGCAGCAGCCAGATGCAGTCAATGCCGAGCCACTGCAGGTAATCAAGCCGGGAGGTGAGGCCGCGGATGTCGCCCGTGCCGTCGCCGTTCGAGTCGTGGAAGCCGCGGACCAACACCTCGTAGAACACCGCGTGCTGGTACCAGCGCGGGTCACGCGGCTTGGCGAACGAGAACGAGTCGGGCACCGGCTCACTGGGCACGGCGGCCGAGCTGGGCTTGAAGGCAGGCAGCGGCTGGCCGATCGCCCCGAACGGCGTTGGCCACGGCTGTGTCCCCACTACGGGTCTCCCTGGTTCGAGGGCGTTCACGCTATGTGCTGCTGTCGGTTACCAGTCTGCAAGTCGTCACGCACCGCTTCGCGGTCAGCCGCCCGGCTGGTCCGTTTTCACGGTGAAGATGTGGGCCGGGGCCAGGGCCGGATGGAGCCGCACGTAGTTCGCCTGGCCCCAGCGGTACGACTCGCCGGAGAGCTCGTCCGTCACCACGAACGCCTCGCCGGCGCGGACACCGAGCTCTGGCAGGTCGAGCCAGACGGTCGCTTCCCGCGGCTGATGCGGGTCGATATTTACCACGACCAGGACCGTGTCGCGCTCGCCTCCCCCGCCCTCCGCCGCCACGCTCTTGGAGAAGCAGAGGAACTCGGGCTGATCACAGTAATGGAAGCGCAGGTTCCTGAGCCGGTGCAGGGCCGGATGCGCCTTGCGGATCATGTTGAGGCGGGTGATGAACGCCGCGATGTCCGCCTGCGGGTAAGGGATGTGCTCGGCGTGCTCCCAGTCCCGCGGCCGGTACTGGTACTTCTCCGAGTCCAGGTACTCCTCGCTCCCCGGGACCAGCGGGATGTTCTCGCACAGCTCGTAGCCGGAGTAGACGCCCCAGGTCGGGGACAGCATCGCGGCGAGCACGGCCCGGACCCGGAACGCCGGCGGCCCGCCGTGCTGCAGGTACTCGGTGAGGATGTCCGGGGTGTTGACAAAGAAATTCGGCCGCATGTAGGCGGCCGCCGGGCCGGAGAGCTCCCGCAGGTACGCGAAGAGTTCCGCGGCCGTGTTACGCCAGGTGAAATACGTGTAGGACTGGTGGAAGCCGATGACGGCCAGGGTGTGCATCATGGCGGGCCGGGTGAAGGCCTCGGCCAGGAAGATCACGTCCGGGTCGGTGCGGGCGATCTCGGCCAGCAGCCGGTCCCAGAACGGCAGCGGCTTGGTGTGCGGGTTGTCCACGCGGAAGATCCTGACCCCGTGGTCCATCCAGTGCCGCACGATCCGCAGCACGGCGGCGTAGATCCCCTCGGGATCGTGGTCGAAGTTCAGCGGATAGATGTCCTGGTACTTCTTGGGCGGGTTCTCTGCGTACGCGATCGTGCCGTCGGACCGGTGGGTGAACCACTCGGGATGCTCGGTGACCCACGGATGGTCCGGCGAGGTCTGCAGCGCGAGATCGAGCGCCACCTCCAGGCCGAGGTCGGCGGCCCGGCGCACGAAGGCGTCGAAGTCGGCCAGCGTGCCCAGGCCGGGCTCGATGGCGTCATGGCCGCCCTGGGGTGATCCGATCGCCCACGGCGAGCCGGGGTCGCCGGCCCTGGCGGTCAGCGAGTTGTTGGGGCCCTTCCTGGCCGTGGTCCCGATCGGGTGGATCGGCGCGAGGTAGACGACGTCGAAGCCCATCTGGGCGATGGCGTCCAGCCGGCGCGCGGCGGCCCGCAGCGTTCCCGACTTCGGGGCCCGGCCCGGCCCCACCTCGACGACGGCCCCCTCCGACCGGGGAAAGAACTCGTACCAGGAGCCGTAGAGCGCGCGCTCCCGGTGCACGAGCACCGGGTACCGGGCCGACCGGGTGAGCAGGTCCCGCAGCGGGAACGCGTCCATGATCGCGGTGATGTCGTCGGCGTCGGCCGCGGCCAGGCGGTCCAGGGGCGGCACCGAAGGATCCCGCAGCAGCATGGCCAGGTCCGCCAGGACGACCCGCGCAGCAGCAGCCTCCTGCCTTTCGGAGGTCCCGGACGGGCGCGACCGCTGAACCTGCGCCGAGGCCCGCTCGAAGAGCAGCGCGCCGTCGCCCAGGGTCAGTTCGACATCCTGGCCGAGCGGCACCTTGATGGCCGCGTCGTGCCGCCACCGGGCCAGCGGGTCTCCCCAGGCCAGCACCTCGAAGTGCCACAGGCCTTCCGAGGTGACGGTCACGTCGGCGCCGTACCGGTCGACGCCCGCCGCGATCTCCCGCATCGGCACCAGCCGGCGGCGGCGGCCGTCCGGCCTGCGCAGCACGACTCCCGTGCCGAGCATCTCGTGCCCTTCGCGGAAGACGGTGGCACTGACCTCGAAGGTCTCTCCGGTAACGGCCCGGGCGGGACGCTCACCGCGGGCTACGACGGGCTGCACGTCGACTATCGGAATCCGGCCGATCACCTAGGAGAAGCTACCCCGCCGCCGCAGCGCTCATGCGGTCGGCCGCAGAAGCGGCCCGTTGATGTCCGGTCCGTGCCCGACAACCATTAGGGTCGCTCCGGTGAGAGCTATCCGCCGGTTCACGATCCGGCCGCTGCTGCCCGAGCCGCTCGCGCCGCTGCGTGGGCTGATGCTCAACCTGCGCTGGTCATGGCATGCCGAGACCCTCGACCTGTTCGCCTCGATCGATCCCGCCGGGTGGCAGCGCGCCGGGCGTGAGCCGGTCCCGCTGCTGGCCGAGGTCTCGCCGGAGCGCCTGACCGAACTGGCCGGCGACCGGCGATTCCTGCGGCGGCTGGGCGACGCCGTCGACGACCTGCGCGAGTACACCACCGGCCCGCGGTGGTACCAGACCGACCCGGACCTGGCCGGCGCGCCCCCGGCGGTGGCGTATTTCTCGCCCGAGTACGGGATCACCGCGGCGCTGCCGCAGTATTCGGGCGGCCTGGGCATTCTGGCCGGCGATCACCTGAAGGCCGGCAGTGACCTCGGCGTGCCCCTGATCGGCGTGGGCCTGCTCTACCGGCACGGCTACTTCACCCAGTCCCTGTCGGCCGAGGGCTGGCAGACGGAACGCTACCCGGCGGGCGACCCGAACGGCCAGCCGCTGACGTTGCTCCGTGAGGGCGGGGAGGGCGGGACGAACGGCGTACCGGTTCGGGTGACCGTCGACCTGGCCGGTGGCGCGGTCGTGGCCGCGCAGGTCTGGATCGCGCAGCTCGGCCGGGTCCCGCTGCTGCTGCTCGACTCCTTCGTGGAGGAGAACGACCCGGCGCTGCGCGAGGTCACCGACCGGCTCTACGGCGGGGGCAGCGAGCACCGGCTCCGGCAGGAACTGCTGCTGGGCGTCGGCGGCGTGCGTGCGGTCCGGGCGTTCTGCGCGGTCACCGGCCACCCCGAGCCCGAGGTCTTCCACACCAACGAGGGCCACGCGGGCTTTCTCGGCCTGGAGCGCATCCGCGAGTACGTGGGCCAGGGCCTGACGTTCGACGAGGCGATCGAGATGTGCCGGGCGGGTACGGTGTTCACCACCCACACCCCGGTGCCCGCGGGGATCGACCGGTTCAGCCGGGAACTGATGACCGCGCAGTTCGGCGACGCCGCGGATCCGGCGCTGCCGTGCGACCGGGTGCTGGCGCTGGGCGCCGAGACCTACCCTGGCGGGGACCCCGAGGTGTTCAACATGGCCGTCATGGGGATGCGGCTGGCGCAGCGGGTCAACGGCGTCAGCGGCCTGCACGGCCAGGTGAGCAGGCAGATGTTCACCGGGCTGTGGCCGGGCTTCGATACCGCGGAGGTCCCGATCGGGTCGGTGACCAACGGGGTGCACGGGCCGACCTGGGTCGCCGCCGAGATCATGGGCCTGGCCGGGGGCAGCGGCCCGTCCGCCGAGGCCGCCGAGGACGAGGCCGCCTGGGAGCAGGCCGCCGCGGATCCGGCGGCGATCTTCCGGGTCCGCGGCCTGCTGCGGGCCCGGCTGGTCGAACAGACCCGGCAGCGGCTGCGCGCGTCCTGGATCCAGCGCGGCGCCTCCGACGCCGAGCTCACCTGGATCGATGACGTGCTCGACGAGAACGCGCTGACGATCGGCTTCGCCCGCCGCGTGCCGTCCTATAAGCGGCTGACGATGATGCTGAACGACCCCGCGCGGCTCACCGCGCTGCTGCTCGACCCGGAGCGGCCGGTGCAGATCGTGATCGCCGGGAAGGCCCATCCGGCCGACGACGGCGGGAAGCTGATGATCCAGCAGATGGTGCGCTTCGCCGACGACCCGAAGGTGCGCCACCGCATCGTCTTCCTGCCCGACTACGACATGGCCCTGGCCCGCGCGATGGTGCAGGGGTGCGACGTCTGGCTGAACAACCCGCTGCGCCCGCTGGAGGCCTGCGGTACCTCGGGGATGAAAGCCGCCCTGAACGGCGCGCTCAACCTGTCGATCCTGGACGGATGGTGGGACGAGTGGTTCGACGGCAACAACGGCTGGGCCATCCCGTCCGCCGACGGGGTCGCCGATCCCGACCGCCGGGACGAGGTGGAGGCCGCCGCGCTCTACGACCTGCTCGGCCAGTCGGTGGCGCCGCTGTTCTACGACCGGGCCCCCGATGGCCTGCCGCGCCGCTGGCTGGAGATGGTGGCGCACACGCTGCGCACGCTCGGGCCCCGGGCCCAGGCGACCAGGATGGTCCGGGAGTACGTGACCACGCTGTACCTCCCGGCGGCGCGGTCCTCGCAGGTGCTCGCCTCCGGCGACAGCTTCGCCGGGGCACGTGAGTTCGCGGCGTGGAAGGACCGGGTAGCCAAGGCCTGGCCGGACGTGGCGATCGAGCACGTCGAGGCGGACGACGGCGAGCAGAGCCCCGGCACCAGGCTGGTGGTCCGGGCCACCGTGGCCCTCGGCCAGCTGTCGCCGGACGACGTGACGGTCCAGCTGGTCTACGGTCCCGCCGGGGACGAGGACGAGATCAGCGCCCCGGCCTTCGCCGACCTGGAGCTGGACCCGGACCAGGCGGGCGGGTCGGCCGTGCGCTACGTCGGCGAGGCCGAGCTCGGGCGCCCGGGGCCGTTCGGCTACACGGTCCGGGTGCTGCCCCGGCATCCGCTGCTCGCCGTCCCGGCGGAGATGGGCCTGATCACGCTGCCGACCGCGCCGGCCGGAATGACCAACGGAGACCTGCGCTAAGGAGGATGCCGCGATGGCCGAGTTCGTGCGCGTCGAGACCGAGGACGCGGTGGCCACGATCCGCCTCGACCGCCCGCCGATGAACGCCCTGAACACTGCGGTCCAGGAGGAGATCGCCGCGGCAGCGGAGCGGCTGACCGCCGACGAGAGCATCCGGGCGGGCGTCATCTACGGCGGCGAGAAGGTGTTTGCCGCCGGAGCCGACATCAAGGAGATGGCCGAGGCGAGCTACGGCCGGATGGCCGCCGACACCCGGCGGCTGCAGGACGCGTTCACCGCGGTCGCCAGGATCCCGAAGCCGGTGGTGGCCGCGATCACCGGCTACGCCCTGGGCGGCGGCCTGGAACTCGCGCTGTGCGCGGATTTCCGGGTCATGGGCGAGAGCGCGCGGGTCGGGCAGCCGGAGATCCTGCTCGGGATCATTCCGGGAGCGGGCGGCACGCAGCGGCTGCCCCGGCTGATCGGCCCGGCCCGGGCCAAGGACATCGTGTTTACCGGCCGGTTCGTCGGCGCCGAGGAGGCGCTGGCCATCGGCCTGGTCGACCAGGTCGTCCCCGACGCCGAGGTGTACGACGCCGCGCGGGCGCTCGTGGCCCGGTACGCCCGCGGCCCCGCGCTGGCCCTGCGCGCCGCCAAGCAGGCCATCGACAGCGGCCTCGACGTCGACCTGCCCGCCGGGCTGGAGATTGAGCGGCTAAACTTCGCCGCGCTGTTCGCCACCGAGGACCAGCGCACGGGAATGCGCAGCTTCGTGGAGAATGGACCGGGGAAGGCGACCTTCGCGGGGCGATGAGGAGTGGTCAGGTTCATGTCCGAAATAGAGGGGCCGGCCCGTCGCTGGACATGGTCGCGGCCGCGCTCCGCGCGGACAGCGCCGACCTCGCCGTCTACACCCGCGTGCTCACCGAGTCGCTGGGCGACGCGCTCCCGCCCGACTGCGTTACCGTGGACCGGGACCGGAGCGTGTCCGACCGGATGCGGGGGCGGCCCGGGCAGGTAACCAAGATCACGGTCCGGCTCGGGGACCGGGTGATGACGCTCGGGCTTCAGCGCGGGGCACCGGTAGCCGAGATCGGCAGCGAGGTGCGCGGAGTGGTGCTGTCACGTCAGCCGGTGCCGATGGGCGTGTGGACGGAGGAACTGGCCAAGGCGCTGGTCGCGCACGCAGAGCAGAACGCCGAGGCGGCCACGGCCCTGCGCCGGCTGGTCGCGGGAAGTTAGCACGGGGGCACGCGCCGGGGGCCGGACCGCGCAGCCGCTAACACGAGGGGTGTCATGCATCACGCCTACCAGACTGCGCTCGTCACCGGCGCGTCGAGCGGCATCGGCGAGCGCCTGGCCCGGCGGCTCGCCGCCGACGGCTGCGACCTGGTCATTCTGGCCCGCCGGACCGGACGGCTGGAGGCGCTGGCGGCCGAGTTGCGCAGCGCGCACCGGGTTGGCGTCGAGGTGCTGACCGCTGACCTGACCTCTCCGGCCGGGCTGGCCGCGGCGCAGGCCCGGCTGTCCGACCCGGGCCGGCCGATCGAGCTGCTGGTCAACAACGCCGGCTTCGGCTCGTCCGGGTTGTTCGCGGATCTTCCGGTCGGCCCCGCCGAGGACCAGGTCCGGCTCAACGTGACGGCGGTGGTCCGGCTGACGCACGCGGCGCTGCCGGGCATGCTGCGCCGGGGTCACGGCGGCGTGCTCAACGTGTCATCGGTCGCCGGGTTCGTGCCCTCGCCCGGCGCGGCCACGTACGGGGCCACCAAGGCGTTCGTCACCTCGTTCAGCGAGAGCCTGGCCGCCGAGGTGAAGGGCCGCGGCGTGCACGTGACCGCGCTGTGCCCCGGGTTCACCCGCACCGACGGGCGCGGCCGCTCCGCGTCCGGCCCGGCCGCCCTGGCCTGGCTGGACGCCGATCAGGTGGCCAGGGCCGGGCTGGACGCGGTCGCGGCCGGCCGGGTGCTCGCGGTGCCCGGCGCGCAGTACAAGTCGGCCGTCTCGCTGACCCGGGTCGTCCCGCGCGCCGTCGTGCGCTCGGCGGCCGCGGCAGTGCGCAGGAACTCCGTAGGCTAGTGACGCCATGACAGCTCAGGACCATACAGACAGGCTCGGGCCCTACCGGCTGCTGGAGCGGCTCGGCGAGGGCGGCATGGGCGTCGTCTACCTGGCCACCGATCCGAATCAGCGCAAGGTGGCGGTCAAGGCGCTGCGGCCCGTGATAGCCGCCGACCCGAACGCGCGGCGCCGGCTGGCCCGGGAGGTCGAGACCATGCGCCGGGTGCGCAGCCCGTTCGTGGCCGAGGTTCTCGACGCGGACGTGACCAGCGACCCGCCGTACATCGTGACCAGGTACGTCAGCGGCCGGACCCTGGAGGAGATCGTAAGCCAGGGCGGCCCGCTGACCGGGCCGCAGCTGGCCCGGCTGGCTTCCGGGCTGGCCCTGGCGCTCGCCGCCGTGCACGCGGCGGGCGTCGTGCACCGCGATCTCAAGCCGGGCAATGTCATGATCGCCAACGGCGAGCCGGTCGTGATCGACTTCGGGATCGCGCAGGTGCCCGACTCGACCAGGCTCACGCAGACCGGGATGTTCATGGGCACGCCCGGGTACCTCGCTCCGGAGGTGATCGAGGGAAAGCCGAGCGGCCCGGCGTCCGACGTCCACTCCTGGGGCGCCACGGTGGCGTTCGCGGCCACCGGCCGCCCCCCGTTCGGCACGGGCGCCTTCGAGACGATCTTCTACCGGATCATTAACGGGCAGCCCGACCTCGACGGCTTCCCGGCCCCGCTGCAGTCGATCGTGGGACAGGCGCTGTCCCGTGACCCGGCCCGCCGGCCCGACACGGCCGAGTTGTGCCGGTGCACCTCCGCGCTCGACCCGTCCTCCCTGGCTCCCGCCAGGGCGGCCGCCACGGCCGCGGCGGCCGCGGGCCCCGCGCCCTTCGCGCCGGGAACCGTGGCGGACCGGTCGGCGCCGGCCGCGCTGGCCGATCCCGCGCTGCGCGCCGCCCCCCCGGCCCCGGCGGCCCAGCCGCCGTCCACCCGGCCATGGCCGGTGGGCGCCGGAAACTCGCCCGGCAACCAGGCCGGAAGGGCCGGCGTGCGCGCGTCGGGCAACGGTTCCGCCGGGCGCCCGCCGGACAACTTCGCCGACGTGCTGCCCCCGGTGCGGTACACCCCGTCCCGGGCGGGACCGCCCGGGACGGGACCGCCCGCCGCAGCCGGGCCACCGCCGTCCGCCTGGGCCCCGGGCGCGCCCGCGGGCGCCGGCGCGGCCCGGTCCCCGGCCGGCCCGCTGCTGGTGGTGGCCTCGGTCGCCGCCGCGGCCGCCATCGCCATGGTCCTCCCGGTGGCGGGGACGCTGGCCGCGCTCGCGGTGCTGATAGGGCTGCGGGCCGGGAACCAGACCGCGGGCCGGCTGTCCGCCGGCGGTCACGCCGGGGCGCGAAGGCCAGTGACCCGCTGATGGCCGCGATGACCTTCCCGCCCGCCCTGGCCTGGTCGGCGGTCCGGACCGTACTATTCGCGCCGCTGGCACTGGCCACGGCCGCGGTGGCGGCGATCATCACGATCGTCGCCGGGCCACACCGCTATGCGGCGGCCCTGGCCTACGGGGCCGGCGTGCTGGTGCTGTTCTACGGCCTGGGCCCGGGTTCCGCCGGCTCGCGCAAGCCGATCAGGAGCTTTTTCGACGCCATCGCGGATACCCCGGTCCGGGCGGGGACCGCGCTCATCGCGATCGCCGCGGTGATCGTCGCGGCGGTCGTGGTGGCGGCCTCCCATCCGCCGTTCTTCTGGCCGTTCAGCCACCTGGACACCTGGCTGCAGCATTTCAGCGCCGTGCGGACGCTGGAGCACGACGCCAGGAGACAGGCGCTCAGGCTGTTCGGCCGGCCGGCCGGCTGACGCCGACCTCCGACGGCGCCGGAGGCGCCGGCGCGGGGACCGATGGCGGGACCGGCGGTGCGGCCGACGGTGCGGCGCCCAACGCCGCCCGCGCGCCCCGGCCGTCCAGGCCGGCCTTATCGCTCGGCGGCAGCGGTCGCACCAGCCCGAGCGCCACGACCTCGTTGGCCAGCCGGACCCGGCGGTTCGCTCCCTCGGGAATCCGGAACTTCTGGTACAGGCGGAGCAGGTGCTGCTTGACCGCGGCCTCGGTCACCACCAGATCGGCGGCGATCTCGCGCGCCGTCGCGGGCGCGACGAACGCCTCGTCGGACAGGGCCGGGCGACACAGCGAGGTGACCACGTCCAGCTCCCGGCGGGTCAGCTCCGGTGCCGCGGGCCGCCGCAGCTCCACGTCGGCGGCGAGCTCCTCGGCCACGATGCCGAACACCCGGCAGCGGGCGGACCCGAAGCTCAGCACGTCCCCGTCCTCGAGAACCCGCCGCGCCACCAGGCGGCCGTTAACCCGCGTGCCGTTGCGTGATAACCCGAGGTCGGTCACGTAGGCGTAGGGCCCGCGGCGGACGATCTCGGCGTGCAGCCGGGAGACGCTCGGATCGGCCAGGTGGACATCCACCGACCTCCCCCGCCCGATCGTGGTCACATCCTCCCGCAGCGGCATCATGAGCCCGCTGTCCTCGACCCGGATGTAGGGGCCATCCATGAACCGTTCCTCCTCCCTGTCGGGGCAGCCACTGATATCTCACTGTTCAGCTACCCTTCTCGGCGGTTCTTGTACCTCGTCAGGCGCCACGGATTGATCGGCCGGGACGCGAGCGCGGGCACGGCGGGGCGGGCCGGGACGCGCAAGTACCGGGCGGGCCGGGCGTGCGCCAGTAAACTGCCGAGCGAGCCAAAGGGCGCGTGCCGCCTGGACTGAACTGAGGAGCGAGGGAGCTTGCGACCGAGCGACGAGGCTTGTCCGAGCCGAAGGGGCGCGCCGCCGTCTGGACTGACGAGCGAGGGCGTGAGGAACGAGCGTCCGAGCGAGGAGGGAAGACGGCGGGTTAAAGCGCCCCGGAGGCGAGCGGAAGAAAGCGCATGAGGCACTCCGCGCCGTCGGCGTCCCGGTCGCGCCGGCGGCGTCGCGCCCCGGCGCCGCGCCCGCCGGACGCTGCCTCCGATGACTCAGTCGACGAACCGCGCCGCGCGGGCGGGCGCCTGCGGTGGCGGCAGCTCCCCTACGCGATCGTGCTCTGCGGCCTGGCCCTGGCGCTGGTGTGGATGCGGCAGAGCGGACAGGACGTCAGGGGAGGTACGTTGGCGGTGGCTGGCATCTTGTTCGCAGCCGCCCTGGCCAGGCTGGCACTGCCGGAGCGGCGGGCGGGCATGCTCGCATCGAGGCGCCGACTGGCTGACGTGGCGGTCCTGACAACCCTCGGTACCGGCTTGCTCGTCGCGGGACTGATGCTGCCCGCGCAGCACTGAGCCGGCCCGAACCCCCGGCCCTCGCCGGGCCCGCAGCGATGAAGGGAAAGTAGCGGCATGTCCAAGATCAAGGTAGAGAACCCCGTTGTCGAGATCGACGGCGACGAGATGACGAGGATCATCTGGCACTTCATCAAGGACCAGCTGATCCTGCCCTACCTGGATATCGAGCTGGATTACTACGACCTGTCCATCCAGAACCGGGACGCGACCGACGACCAGGTGACCATCGACGCGGCCTACGCCATCAAGCGGCACGGGGTGGGCGTGAAATGCGCCACGATCACGCCGGACGAGGCGCGCGTGGCCGAGTTCGGGCTGAAGCAGATGTGGCGCTCGCCGAACGGCACGATCCGCAACATCCTGGGCGGCGTCATCTTTCGCGAGCCGATCGTGATCTCCAACATCCCCCGGCTGGTGCCCAGCTGGACCAAGCCCATCATCATCGGCCGCCACGCGCACGGCGACCAGTACAAGGCCACCGACTTCGTGGTGCCCGGCCCGGGCACGGTGACGATCTCCTACGTGCCGGAAAACGAAGGCCAGCCCGTCGAGTTCAAGGTCGCGAAGTTCACCGGCGGCGGCGTGGCGATGGCGATGTATAACTTCGACGACTCGATCCGCGATTTCGCCCGGGCCACGATGCGCTATGCGCTGAACCGCAAGCTCCCGCTCTACCTGTCCACCAAGAACACGATCCTGAAGGCCTACGACGGGCGGTTCAAGGACATCTTCGCCGAGATCTTCGAGTCCGAGTTCAAGGGAGATTTCGAGGCGGCCGGGATCACCTATGAGCACCGGCTGATCGACGACATCGTGGCCCAGCTGCTCAAGTGGGAGGGCGGCATCGTCTGGGCTACCAAGAACTACGACGGCGACGTGGAATCCGACATGGTGGCCCAGGGCTTCGGCTCGCTCGGCCTGATGACCAGCGTGCTGATGACGCCGGACGGCCGTACCGTGGAGGCCGAGGCCGCGCACGGCACCGTGACCCGGCACTACCGCCAGTACCAGCAGGGCAGGCCCACCTCGACGAACCCGATCGCGTCGATCTTCGCCTGGACCCGGGGCATCGCGCACCGCGGCCAGCTGGACGGTACGCCAGAGGTTTCCCGGTTCGCGGAAATGCTCGAACGCGTCTGCGTCGACACGGTGGTCGGCGGGAAGATGACCAAGGACCTCGCGCTGCTCGTGGGCCCGGGCACGCCGTTCCTGACCACCGAGGAGTTCCTGGCCGCGCTGAACGAGAACCTGCGCTTGGCCATGGCCTCCTCTCCCTCCGCCAGGTAGAGAGACGAAAGAGGAGACATGACCCGCACAGGCAAGGTGACGGTCGTCGGGGCCGGGTTCTACGGCTCGACCACCGCGCAGCGGCTGGCCGAGTACGACATCTTCGACGAGGTCGTGCTGACCGACATCATCGAGGGCAGGCCCGAAGGCCTGGCGCTCGACATGAACCAGTCGGCGCCGGTCGAGGGCTTCGAGACAAAGGTCACCGGGCAGACCACCAGCCCGGCCGGCGAGGGCTACGAGGCGATCGCCGGGTCAGGCATCGTGATCGTCACCGCCGGCCTGCCGCGCAAGCCGGGCATGAGCCGGATGGACCTGATCGGGGTCAACGCGAAGATCGTGCGCAGCGTAACCGAGCAGGTGGTCAAGCACGCCCCCGAGGCCGTGCTGATCGTGGTCTCGAACCCGCTGGACGAGATGACCGCGCTGGCCGCCAAGGTTTCCGGGTTCCCCCACCACCGGGTGATGGGCCAGGCCGGCATGCTGGACACCGCGCGGTTCAGCTACTTCGTGGCCGAGCGCCTCGGCGTGCCGGTCGGATCGGTGCGCACGCTCACCCTCGGCTCGCACGGGGACACGATGGTGCCGGTCCCTTCCGCCTGCTTCGTCAACGGCAAGCCGCTGGCCGAGCTGATGCCCGCCGCCGACATCGAGGCGCTGGTGCAGCGCACCCGGGACGGCGGCGCCGAGATCGTCGGCCTGCTGAAGACCGGCTCGGCCTACTACGCGCCGTCGGCTGCCGCGGCCCGGATGGCGCGGGCGGTGGCCACCGATTCCGGTGAGGTGCTGCCGGTCTGCGCCTGGGTGGATGGCGAGTACGGCATCTCCGGCGTTTACCTGGGCGTCGAGGCCGAGATCGGCCGGACCGGGGTGCGCCTGGTGGTGGAGCGGAACCTGACCGAGACCGAGCTGGCCGCCCTGCGCCAGGCGGCCGAGGCGGTCCGGGCCAAGCAGGCGGACGTCGCGACCCTCTAGCCGTCACCCAGCCTGCGGAGGGCGAGCTCGGCCAGCAGCGCCGTGCCGTCGGCCAGCACTGCGTCGTCGAAGACCGCCTCGGGGGAGTGGTTGAACGGGGCCGTGGCCGGGTCGGCGCCGGGCGGGCACGCGCCGAGCATCAGGAACGCGCCCGGCACCTGATCGAGCACGAACGAGAAATCCTCCGACCCGGTGACCGGGTCCGGCATCCGCACGTAGCGCCCGCCGCCGAGCACATCGGCCACGACCCCCTCGGCGAACGCCACCTCGGCGGCGTCGTTCACCGTCACCGGGTAGCCGTCTACGAACTCGGCCGTGGCCGACAGCCCGTGCGCCGACGCGACGTCCCGCACCAGGCGGGGCGCGGCGTCCAGGATCCTGGCCCGCGCCTCGGGGGAGAACGACCGGATCGACGCGGCCAGCCGCGCCTCGTGGGGGATCACGTTGCTCGCGGTGCCCGCGTGGAAGCTGCCCACCGTGATCACGACCGGGTCGAACACGTCGAACTGCCGGGTGACCAGCGTCTGCAGCGCGGTCACGATCTCGCACGCGGCCGGCACGGGGTCGGCCGCCATGTGCGGTCGCGACCCGTGCCCGCCGCGGCCGTGCACCACCACCTCCAGCGTGTCGGCCGCCGCCATCACGGTGCCGTCGCGGCTGGCGAGAATCCCGAGGGGCAGCATGGCCGAGGTGACGTGCAGCGCGAACGCGGCCACGGGCCGGTCCCCGGCCGCGTCCAGCACGCCCTCGGAGATCATCAGCTCGGCCCCGCCCGCGACCTCCTCGGCGGGCTGGAACATGAAGATCACGTTCCCGGCGAGCCCCGCCCGCCGCGCGGACAGCAGCTGCGCCGCCCCGGCGAGCATCGCGGTGTGCAGGTCGTGGCCGCACGCGTGCATGGCCCCGTCGACTCTCGACGCGTACGGCAGGCCGGTGCGCTCGGCCACCGGCAGCGCGTCCATGTCGCCGCGCAGCAGCACGGTCCGGCCCGGCCGCCCCCCGCGCAGCACCGCGGTCACCGAGGACAGCGACCGCCCCCGGCTGATCTCCAGCGGCAGCCCGTCCAGGGCGGCCAGCACCTTTTCCTGGGTACGGGGCAGCATGCGCCCGATCTCCGGGTCGGCGTGGATGGCGCGGCGCAGCTCGGTCAGGTCATCGGAGATCCGGGCGGCATCTTCACGTACCTCGGTCATCGCTGTCCCCTCCGTCGCGGCCACCTGGCGTATCCTAATTCGCGCGAAGCCCCGCCAATTGCTGAGGTCAGGGATCCCGACGTGAACGCCGTCGGCTGGGACATCCTCATCGTCCTGGCCATCATTCTCATCGGCGGCTTCTTCGCCGCCGCCGAGATGGCGCTGGTCTCGCTGCGCGACGGCCAGGTCCGGTCGCTGGCCCGGCGCGGCAAACGCGGCCAGCGCGCGGCCAAGCTGGCGCAGAACCCCAACCGGTTCCTGTCCGCGGTCCAGATCGGCGTCACGCTGGCCACGCTGCTGTCCGGCGCGTTCGGCGCGGCCACCCTGGCCGCCGCCCTGAAGTCCCAGCTGGTGCACCATTTGTCCGACGGGCTGGCCTCCGCGATCTCCGTCGCCGTGGTCACGCTGGTGATCTCGTTCTTCACCCTGGTCTTCGGCGAGCTCGCGCCCAAGCGGCTCGCGCTGCAGCGCTCGGAGCGCGTGTCGCTGTTCGCGGCGCCGATCCTGGACCGGCTCGCGACCATGCTCGCGCCCGTGGTCTGGCTGCTGTCCAGATCGGTAAACCTCGTGGTCCGGGTGCTGGGCGGCGATCCGGGCGTGGCCCGCGGAGTGATGACCGAAGAGGAGTTCCGCGACGCGGTGGCCGGCTACCAGGCGCTGAGCCCGGACCAGCGGCACATCCTGAGCGAGGTGTTCGACGCCGGGAAGCGGCAGATTCGCGAGGTCCTGGTGCCGCGGACCGAGGTCGAGTTCCTGGACGCGCAGATGCCGATCGCCGAGGCCGCGGCGGCGGTCCGGGCCGCGCCGCACACCCGGTTCCCGGTGTACCAGGACACCTATGACGACGTGATCGGCTTCGTGCACGCCCGCGACCTCCTCGGCCCCGTCGCCGAGAACAGCTCACTGCTGGTCGGCCAGGTTCTCAGGCAGGTGAAGTTCCTGCCGTGGAGCAAGACCGTGCTGTCCGCCATGTCGGAGATGCGGGCGGAGAAGGTGCACCTGGCCATCGTGATGGACGAGTACGGCGGCACCGCGGGCATCGTCACGCTCGAGGACCTCGTCGAGGAGCTGATCGGCGAGATCCACGACGAGTACGACGTCGAGGAGGAGCAGTCCCGGCATCTGCGTGGCGGGGAGTTCGAGGTCGACGGCCTGCTGAACCTGGACGACTTCGCCGAGGAGACCGGGGTCGACCTGCCCGAGGGCCCGTACGAGACCGTGGCCGGCTACCTGCTCGCCGCCCTCGGCCACCTGCCCGGCGAGGGAGAGTCGGTGGAGGTCTCGGGCCGCAAGCTGACCGTGATCCAGCTGGACGGCCGGCGCATCGCCCGGGTCCGGGTGGGCGGCGCCGCGCCCCTGGTGACGGCGGACGCGCGGCAGGAACCGGCCCCGTCGGCCGACTAGACTGGCCGCCGTGCGATCACCCGAGGGGAGCGACGGTGACGCGCCGGACACCGTCCTCGTCGTCGACTTCGGTGCCCAGTACGCGCAGCTGATCGCGCGCCGGGTCCGCGAATGCCGGGTGTACTCCGAGATCGTGCCGGCCGCGATGCCGGTCGCCGAGATGCTGGCGCGCCTGCCCAAGGCCGTCATCCTGTCCGGCGGCCCCGCGTCGGTCTACGCGCCGGGCGCTCCGCCCGCCCCGGACGGGCTGCTGCAGGCGGGCGTCCCCGTTCTCGGGATCTGTTACGGGTTCCAGCTGATGGTGTCCGGCCTCGGCGGTGACGTGCGCCGCACCGGCTCGGGCGAGTACGGCGCGACCGCGCTCGAGGTGCTGCCCGCGGGCGGCGTCCTGCTCGGCGGCCTTCCCGCCCGCCAGCAGGTCTGGATGTCGCACGGCGACACCTGCGCCGCCGCGCCCCCGGGCTTCGCGGTCACCGCGCGGACCGGCGGGACCCCGGTCGCCGCGGCTGAGGACTCGGCCCGGCAGCTCTACGGCGTGCAGTTCCACCCCGAGGTGCTGCACACCGAGCACGGGATGGAGCTGCTGCGCCGGTTCCTGAACGCCGCGGGCTGCCGGCCGACGTGGACCATGCGCGGCGTGATCGAGGAGCAGACCGAGCGGATCGCCCAGCAGGTCGGCGGCGGCCGCGCGATCTGCGGGCTGTCTGGCGGCGTGGACTCCGCGGTGGCCGCCGCCCTGGTCCAGCGGGCCATCGGATCCCGGCTGAGCTGCGTGTTCGTTGATCACGGGCTGCTGCGCACCGGCGAGGCCGAGCAGGTGGAGCAGGACTTCGTCGCCGCGACCGGGGTGAACCTGACCGTGGTGGACGCGGCCGCGGAGTTCCTGGCCGCGCTGGCCGGGGTCACCGACCCTGAGGAAAAGCGCAAGATCATCGGCCGGGAGTTCATCCGCGCCTTCGAGCAGGCCGCGCGGCAGATCGCCACCGCCAACGGCGGCCGCGGCAGGGCGGGCGGCGACGGCGGGGCGGGTGGTTGCGGCGGGGCGGGTGGTTGCGGGAACGAAGCAGCCTTCCTGGTGCAGGGCACGCTCTACCCCGACGTGGTCGAGTCCGGGGGCGGCAGCGCGACCGCTAACATCAAGTCCCACCACAACGTGGGCGGCCTCCCCGACGACCTGGCGTTCGAGCTGGTAGAGCCGCTCCGGGCGCTGTTCAAGGACGAGGTGCGGGAGATCGGCCGCCAGCTCGGGCTGCCGCCGCAGATCGTGTGGCGGCAGCCGTTCCCGGGTCCCGGCCTGGCCATCAGGATCGTCGGCGAGGTCACCGCCGAGCGCCTGCGGATCGTCCGGGCCGCCGACGCGATCGCCCGGGCCGAGCTGTCCGCGGCGGGCCTGGACCGCGAGATCTGGCAGTGCCCGGTCGTGCTGCTGGCCGACGTGCGCTCGGTCGGCGTCCAGGGCGACGGCCGCAGCTACGGCTACCCGGTCGTGCTCCGCCCGGTCACCAGCGAGGACGCGATGACCGCCGACTGGGCCCGGCTGCCGGACCCGGTGCTGGCCAAGATCTCGACGCGGATCACCAACGAGGTGCCGGAGATCAACCGCGTGGTGCTCGACGTGACCAGCAAGCCCCCCGCCACCATCGAGTGGGAATAGCTCCATAACGGGCCGCCGCCCTCCAGCCGGGTCCCGCGCGGCTGGCCGAGTCGTCCGGATTTGTCGGTGCTCCGCACCACGGTGGCAGTCATGAACGATAGGAGGCACGATGGTCGCTATGACAACGGCCGAGCTTCCGGAGTGATGTCGGCGCGGCCGCCTGGCGGCCTCACCGGGTGCATATGCCGTCAGGTGACTGCGGAACGCGCCGCCGGCACGTTGAGGTAAGTCTGGTCGGTCATGACCTGCCGCAGGATGTCCAGGGCGTCCCAGACGTCGGTGAACCGGGTGTAGGCGGGGGCGGGGCCGAGCCGCAGCCGGTCGGGGGTCCGGTAGTCGCCGATCACGCCCCGCTGGATCAGCGCCTGGCTGATCCGCCAGGCCTCCGGGTGCGCGAGCGTGACGTGCGCACCGCGCCGCTCGGCCCGCCGCGGCGACGCGACCGTGACCCCGTGCGGGGCGAGCCACATGTCGGCCAGGCCGATCAGGTAGCCGGTCAGCGCCACGGCCTTGGCGCGCAGCCGGCCGATCCCGGCCTCCCCGAGCAGGCGGGCGCCCTCCTGGACCGCAACCGTGCCGATGATCTGCGGCGTCCCGGTCAGGAACCGGCCGATGCCCGGCGCCGGCTCGTAGGCCTGGCCCATCTCGAACTGGTCCCGCTGGCCGAACCAGCCCCATACCGGCTGGCGCAGCGCCTGCTGCAGCTCGCGGCGCACGTAGAGGAACGCGGGCGCGCCGGGGCCGGCGTTCAGGTACTTGTAGGTGCAGCCGACGGCCAGGTCGGCGCCGGACGCGTCCAGTTCCACCGGGACGGCGCCGGCCGAGTGGCACAGGTCCCACAGCGCGAGCGCCCGGGCCTCGTGCACGATCGCGGTGATCGCCGCCATGTCGGCCAGCGCGCCGCTGCGGTAGGCCACGTGCGACAGGCTGACCAGCGCGGTGCGCTCGTCCACGGCGGCGCGCAGCGCGTCGGCGGCGAGACCCTGGTCCAGGTCGGTGCCGATCACGCGGAGCTCGATGCCGCGCTGCGCGGCGATCCCCTGCAGGACGTAGCGGTCGGTCGGGAAGTTGTCGTCGTCGGTGACGATGACGCTGCGGCCGGGCCGGGCGTCCAGCGCCGCGCAGGCCAGCTTGTACAGGTTGACCGTGGTCGAGTCGCACACCGCGACCTGGCCCGGCGCGGCCCCGATCAGGTGCTCGCCGAGCAGGTCGCCGACCTGGCCGGGCAGGTCGATCCAGCGGTGCCAGGACCGGACCAGCCCGGCCCCCCACTCATCGGCGACCACCTCGGCGAGGCGCGCCCGGGTGGCGTGCGGCAGCGGGCCGAGCGAGTTCCCGTCCAGGTAGATCAGGGACGGGTCCTCGCGCACGAACCGGTCACGGAACCCGGCCAGCGGGTCGGCCGCGTCACGTTCCTCGGCGTAGGACCGGTCCGGGGGAAACGTCGACATGGCCCCGGGGGCCTAGACGCGTGATCTGCGGCGCCTGGCCCGGATGCCCAGCGCGATCACGGTCCCGACGACGCCGACCACGACGGCCACCGGGATCACGCGCTTGAGCACCGGGGCGCCGGCCACGCTGAGCAGGTCGATCGCGTCGTCGTCGGGGGCGCTCCAGGCACTGGCGTCGGCCGCGGCGGGGGCGGGACCCGACCCGTTCACCGCGCCGACGGCAGAGGCCGCCGGCGTCGCGGCGGGCCCGGCCATACCGTTGCTGGCGGACCGGGGTTCGTTGAGGACCAGCCCCCGGTCGGCGAGCTTCCGCTTGATCTCGTCTACCGACACCGGGCCGATGTTCTCGATCGCGAGCAGGTCCTCCGGGCTGCGCGCGGCCAGGTCGCCCACGGTGTGGATGCCCTCACGGCGCAGGCTGTTGTAGGACCGCAGGGGGAGGTTCAGGCTCTCGACCGACTCGCTCAGGTCCCCCTCCTGCGGTAGGCCTCCCGGCTGGGGTAGGTCTCTTGGCTGGGGTAGGTCTCCCTCCTGTTCGTCGGCGGCGGATTCCTCCGCGGACGCCTCCGACGGCTGGGCCGCCAGCATGTCGGCGAGATTGGACGCGAAGATCCCGATCAGCTTGCCGCCCACCTCGGCCATCACGCCCCGGCCGAACTGCGCGGGGCGCCCGGTCACGTTCAGCGTGGTGTGCACGATCACGTGGGTCTGGCCGTCCTGGCCCTCCAGCATCGAGCGCACCTTGGCCGACGCGGTGCCCGCGCCCCTGGTCTCCTTGCCGGACGCCTCCAGCGTGATGACGTGGGCGTCCTTGTCGCGCTCGGTAAACCGGGCCGTGCCCGCGTAGGTCATCGCGATCGGGCCGACCTTTACCTTGATCCGGCCCTTGATCTCGTCTCCGTCCACGGAGTCGAGGGTGGCGCCCGGCATGCAGGGCGCCACCCGCTCGACATCCAGCAGCACTTCCCACGCCCGGTCCTCGGGGACCGGGACGGTGAACGAGTGCTCTAGCTCCATCTTCTAGACTCCTGCCGCCGCCGATAGCGCCCGGCCGGTTAGGACCCGCGCCAGGTGGCGCCGGTAGTCGGGCGCGCCGTGCAGGTCGCTCGGCGGCTCGGTCCCCTCGTCCGCGTGAGTGGCCGCCGCCCGCAGGGCATCCCTGCTGGCCTCGGCTCCCGTCGCGGCCGCTTCCGCCGCCGTCGCCCGCACTGGTACCGGCCCCATGTTAGTCAGGCCGATCCTCGCTTCGGCCACCTGTCCGTTGGATCGCCTCGTCAGCGCGGCGACGCCCACGATCGCCCAGGCCTGCGCGGTGCGGTGGAACTTCTCGTAGTGGTAACCCCAGCCCGCCAGCTTCGGCACCCGGATGCCGGTCAGGACCTCGTCCGACCGCAGCGCGGTGGTCAGGTAGTCCACGAAGAAGTCGCCGGCGGCGATCTCCCGGTCGCCTCCCAGGCCGTGCGCGATGAGCGTGGCGTCCAAAGCCAGCGCCACGGCCGGCAGGTCGCCGGCCGGGTCGCCGTGCGCCAGCGAGCCGCCGATTGTGCCGCGATGCCGCACCGCGGGGTCGGCGACCATTCCCGCGGCCTCGGCCAGCAGCCCGCAGTGCTCGGCGACCAGCGGGTCGCGGACCAGCTGGTAGTGCGTGGTCCCGGCGCCGATCAGCAGCGAGCCGTCCCCGTCGCGGACGCCGTGCAGGCCGTCGAGCCCGCCGACGTCGACCAGTACCTCCGGGTTGGCCAGCCGCAGCCGCAGCAGCGGCAGCAGGCTCTGCCCGCCGGCGATCACCTTGGCGTCATCGCCGGCGTTGCCGAGAATGTGCACGGCCTCGCCCAGAGACGACGGACGGATGTAGTCGAATTTCGACGGGATCATGCCGCACCTCCGGTCTGCGTTGCGTCCGCTATCGCGCGCCATACGTGTTCCGGGCTGCACGGCATCGTGACATCCCGGACGCCCAGCGGCCGGAGCGCGTCGACGACTGCGTTCACCACCGCCGGGGTGGAGGCGATCGTGCCCGCCTCGCCGACGCCCTTGACGCCGAGCCGGTTGTCCGACGGGCTCTCGGTCCGGCTGGTGACGTAGGACGGCAGGTCGGCCGCTGACGGGACCAGGTAGTCGGCCAGCGTCGTGGTCAGCAGGTTGCCGGCGTCGTCGTAGACCGCCTCCTCGTACAGGGCCTGCGCGATGCCCTGCGCGATGCCGCCGTGCACCTGGCCCTCCACGATCAGCGGGTTGACCACCTTGCCGACGTCGTCCACCGCGACATACGAGCGGATCGTGACCATGCCGGTCTCGGTGTCCACCTCGGTCGCGCACAGGTGGGTGCCGTGCGGGAACGAGAAGTTCTCCGGGTCATAGGTGTGGTCGGAGTCCAACGACGGCTCGACGCCATCCGGCAGGTCGTGCGCGGCGAACGTGGCCAGCGCGACCTCACCGATCGTGACGCTCTTGTCCGGGTCACCGCGGACCGAGAACCGGCCTGGCCTCCACTCCAGGTCGTCGGGCGCGGCCTCGATCATGCCCGCGGCGATCACCCTGGCCTTCTCGATGACCTTGTCGCACGCGCCCACCAAGGCCATGCCCCCAACGGCCAGCGATCGCGAGCCGTAGGTGTCCATTCCCCTGGGCGCGATCTGGGTGTCCCCGTGCAGCACCCGGATGTCCTCGAACGGCACGCCGAGCTGGTCGGACACGATCTGGCTCCAGGCGGTCTCGTGTCCCTGACCGTGTGCGCTGGACCCGGTGACGACCTCGACCTTGCCGGTCGGCAGCATCCGGATTGAGGCGCTCTCCCAGCCGCCGGCCCCGTAGGACAGCGACCCGAGCACCCGTGACGGGGCGAGGCCGCACATCTCGGTGAACGTCGAGATGCCGATGCCGAGCCGGACCGGGTCGTTGCGGGCGTTGCGTTCCGCTTGCTCGGCGCGGAGCTCGTCGTAGCCGAACAGCTCCTTGGCCTTGGCCGTGGCCGCCTCGTAGTTCCCGGAGTCGTAGGTCAGGCCGGCGATGGTCGTGAACGGGAATTCCTCGTGCTTGATCCAGTTCCGCTCCCGCAGTTCCAGCGGGTCCATGCTCAGCTCGACCGCGAGCTCGTCCATGATCCGCTCGATCGCGAACGTGGCCTCGGGCAGGCCCGCGCCGCGGTAGGCGTCAGTGGGCATCTTGGTGGTGAACACCCCGGTGCACTTGAACGCGTACGCGTCCATCTTGTAGATCGCGTTGAACATGAACGCGCCGAGCAGCGGAATGCCGGGCGTGACCAGCATCAGGTAGGCGCCCATGTCGGCCAGCAGGTCGACGTCCAGGCCGCGGATCCGCCCGTCGGCGTCGGCGGCGATCCTGATCCGCTGCCACTGGTCCCGGCCGTGGTGCACGGTCATGTTGCCCTCGCTGCGGGACTCGGTCCACTTGACCGGCCTGCCCAGCTTGCGCGTGACCAGCGTCGCCAGCACTTCCTCGGCGGTGACCTGCAGCTTCGACCCGAAGCCGCCGCCGACATCGGGCGCGATGACCCGGATGTTCTGCTCGCCGATCCCGGTGACCAGGGCCAGCATGACCCGCAGTACGTGCGGGATCTGGGTGGCCGACCAGATCGTGAACTCGTCGCCCTCGCACCAGGCGACCACCGCGCGCGGCTCCATCGCGCAGGGGATCAGCCGCTGCTGCCGGTAGGTGCGCTCCAGCACCACTGGCGCGTCGCGGAAGGCGGCCTCGATGTCGCCGTTGGCGAAGGGCCACTCGAAGCTCTTGTTGCCGGCCTCGTGCACCTTCGGCGAGCCCTCGTACAGCGCGGTCCTGATATCCAGCACCGGCGGCAGCGGCTCGTAGTCGATCTCGATGGCCTCGATCGCGTCGGCGGCCTCGTACCGGTCCCTGGCCACCACGACGGCCACCGCCTCGCCCACGTAGCGGACCTCGTCGACCGCCATCGGCGGGTGGTTCGGGATCACGATGTCCGGCGTGACCGGCCAGGCGCAGGGCAGGCTGCCCTGCTCGTCCTCGAAGTCGGCACCGGAGAAAGCGGCGATCACGCCCGGCTGGCTGCGCGCCGGGGCGACGTTCACCCTGGTGATCTTGGCGTGGGCGTGCGGGCTGCGCAGGAACGCCATGTGCAGTAGGCCAGGAAGCACGATGTTATCGGTCCAGTTGGTCTGGCCGGTGATCAGCCTGGCATCCTCCTTGCGCAGGCGCGCCCGGCCGAGCTCGGCGGGGTGGGCAACGGGCGGCGCTGTCATGGCTTCACTCCCGCCTCGGCCGCGCGCCGCACGGCGCGGACGATATTCTCGTAGCCGGTACAGCGGCAGAGGTTGCCCTCCAGCCCGTCGCGGATCTCCTGCTCGCTGGGGTGTGGGTTGTCCCGCAGCAGGTCCGTGGCCGCCATGATCATTCCCGGCGTGCAGTAGCCGCACTGCAGCGCGTGCTCCTCGTGGAAGGCCCGCTGCAGCGGATGCCACTCTCCGTTCGCGAGGCCCTCGATGGTGGTGATGTCGGCGCCGTCCGCCTGGACGGCCAGCACGGCACAGCTCTTGACCGAGACGCCGTTCATCAGCACGGTGCAGGCACCGCAGTTGGAGGTGTCGCATCCGATCGGCGTTCCGGTCTTGCCCACGACCTCTCGGAGGTAGTGGACCAGCAGCATTCGGGGTTCGACGTTGTCGACGTAGCTGGTGCCGTCGACCGTGACGGTTATTTGCGTCATGGGCTCCTCGCAGTGGAGAGGGCAGTTTGCGCCTGAGGCAAACCTAGGACCGCCGGCGCCCGCGCACCAGACCCGGGGTGCGCGGCCGGCCAGGCACCTGGGGATGGGTCGGTATTTGTCCGGCGGTTACCCGACGTCGATGACCTGGTAACCCTCGGCCAGGTGGCCCTCGGGCAGCCCGGCCTGGGCCCCCGCCCGGGCCAGGCGATCGCGCAGGAAGCCCTCGAGGCCGTCCCGCTGCCCGACCTGGCTCGCGTGGGACTTGAGGGCCGCGATCTTCTGCGGGAAGGTTTCGGTCACGTCCACGTAGTGCGTGGGCGTGCCGGTGCCGCTGATCCAGACCTCGGGTACGATCCAGGCTTCCAGGCCCTCGTCGGCCAGGAGCTCGGGGAACGCGAACGGGTTGCGGGCATCCGGGTACACGGCATCCAGGGCCGCGGAGCCGACCGCGCGGTGATCGGGGTGGCCGATGCCGAGCCGGAAGTAGTTGCGCTCCGGCGACGGGCAGACCACCCGCTGCGGGCGGACCTGCCTGATCACCCGGGCCAGATCCCGGCGCAGCGCCAGGGTGGCCTCCACCCGGCCGTCCGGGTAACCGAGGAACCGCAGGTCGCGCACGCCCACCTGGCCAGCCGCCGCCGTCTGCTCCTCGCGGCGCAGCGCGGCCATGTCGGCGCGCGAGATGCCCGGGTCGCTGCCGCCCGCGTCGCCGTCGGTGACGATGCAGTAGATGACCTCGATCCCGGCGGCGGTCCAGCGGGCGACCGTTCCCGCGGAGCCGAAATCCACGTCGTCCGGGTGGGCGGCAATGACCAGGATCTGGCTGACCTCAGCGTCGTCGAGCACGTTCATGATCTTACTGGGCGAATATCCGGTGAAGCGGTTGACAAGCCGCCGACACGACCGGCGATGATCGGACAAGGGCGACCGGATAGCGGACAGGCGGTCGCACAGCGTGCACCTGCGCGGTGCACCGGCTGACGGAGAAGGCGAGGGTGCTCCATGGGGCTGCTGGACTCGGGCGCCTGGCACGGCAAGATCTACACCGGCGGCTGGACCGAGGGTTCCGGCGGTGACTACCCGGTCACCGAGCCCGCGACCGGCGCGGAACTGGGCCGGATCGGCCGGGCGACCCCGGCCGACGTGCGCGCGGCCGCGCAGCGGGCCCGGGAGGCCCAGCCGGCCTGGGCCGCGGTCCCGTACGGCGAGCGGGCCGCGGTGCTGCGCCGCGCGGGCGATATGTGGCACGAGCACGCCGATGAGATCAAGACCTGGCTGTCGCGGGAGACCGGAGCGATCCCGCCCCTGGGCGACCTGCAGGTCCAGGTGTCGGCCGACGAGTGCTACGAGGCCGCGGCCCTGGCCTCCCAGCCATACGGCGAGCTGCTGCGCACGCCGCAGCCGCAGCTGAGCATGGCGCGCCGGGTGCCGGCCGGGGTGGTCGGCGTCATCGCGCCGTTCAACGTGCCCACGATCCTGGCCATCCGGTCGGTCGCGCCCGCGCTGGCGCTGGGCAATACCGTGATCCTGAAGCCGGACCCGCGCACCTCGGTCACCGGCGGTGCGCTGCTGGCCGAGATGTTCGAGCGGGCCGGGCTGCCCGGCGGCGTGCTGCACGTGCTGCCCGGCGGCGCGGACGCCGGCGAGGCGCTGGTCACCGACCCCGACGTCCGGATCATCGCGTTCACCGGGTCCACGAAGGCCGGCCGGGCCGTGGCCCGGCTGGCCGGCGAGCACCTCAAGCGCGTGCACCTGGAGCTGGGCGGGAACTCGGCGCTGATCGTGCTGGACGACGTGGACGTGGACCGGGCCACCTCGGTCGGCGCGTTCGGCTCGTTCATCCACCAGGGCCAGATCTGCATGTCGACCAGCCGCCACCTGGTGCACAGCTCCATCGCCAAGGACTACGCCTCGGCCCTGGCCGCCCGGGCCGAGCACCTGCCGGTCGGCGACCCGTTCACCGGCCAGGTTGCGCTGGGGCCGCTGATAGATGAGCGGCAGCGCGACAACGTGCACCGGATCGTCACCGCCAGCGTGGACGCGGGCGCCGCGCTGCTGACCGGCGGCAGCTACGAGGGGCTCTTCTACCGCCCGACCGTGCTCGCCGACGTACCCACGTCGGCCCCGGCCTACGCCGAGGAGATCTTCGGCCCGGTGGCGCCCGTGGTCGGCTTCGACTCGATCGACGAGGCCGTCGAGCTGGCGGCGGGCACCGAGTACGGGCTGTCGCTGGGCATCCTGACCAGGGACGTCTACCAGGGCCTGGAGATCGCCGAGCGGATCCCGGCCGGCCTGGTGCACATCAACGACCAGACCGTCGCCGACGAGGCCACGATCCCGTTCGGCGGCGTCGGCGCGTCCGGCAACGGCGGGCGGCTCGGCGGGCCGCGTGCCAACCTGGAGGCCTTCACCGAGACTCAGTGGGTCACCATCCGCGGCGACCTGCCCGCGTACCCGTTCTAGGGCTCGCCCGCCGCAGGGCGGCGGCGCGGGACCGGAACCCGGTCCAGGTCCCGGGCCGCCACGACCTCGCCGCCGAACACCGCCGCCGCCTCGGCGGCCAGCCGCTGGCCGTCGCTCACCGGGTAGCGCTGTGAGAAATGCGTGAGCACGAGCAGCCGTGCCCCGGACTCGGCCGCGATGCGGCCGGCCTGCCCGGCGGTCAGGTGTCCGTACTCGCGGGCCAGCGCGGCCTCCGTTTCGGCGAACGTGGACTCGCAGACCACCATGTCCGCCCGGTCGGCGAGCGCGAACGCGGCGTCGCACAGCCGGGTGTCCATGATGAACGCGAACCGCTGGCCCGGTCTCGGCTCGCTCACCTGCTCCACGGTCACCAGCCGGCCGTCGAGGGCGAGGCGGCCCAGGCGCTGCAGGCGCCCGACGTCGGGGCCGGCGACGCCCAGCGCGGCCAGCTTCTCCGGGAGCATCCGCCGCCCGTCGGACTCGGTCAGGCGGTACCCGACGGTCGGCACGCTGTGCGACAGCTTCCTGGCCTCCAGGGCGAACTCCGCTGTCCCGGTCACCGGCCCGTCGCCGTCGACCGGCCGCTCGCGCAGGCTGACCGCCTCGCGGAACAGGGCCGCGTGCCGCAGCCGGGCGAAGACCTCCCGGCTGTCCGCCGGGTAGCAGGCCTCCACGACGTGGCGGACCCGGTCCAGGGACATCCGCTGCAGCACGCCCGGCAGGCCCAGGCAGTGATCACCGTGGAAGTGGGTGATGCAGATGCGGGTGACCTGGCTCGCGGTGACCCCGGCGAACAGCATCTGCCGCTGGGTTCCCTCGCCCGGGTCGAACAGCAGGCCCTCGCCGTCCCAGCGCAGCAGGTAGCCGTTGTGGCTGCGGCAGCGCGTGGGTGCCTGGCTCGCCGTGCCAAAGATCACAAGCTCGCGCGGGGACACGGCATCCGACCCTACGCGGAGGGCGCGGACGCCGTATCCCCGCGGATCAGTCGAGCGCGGACATCACGTGCTTGACGCGGGTGTAATCCTCGAAGCCGTACATCGACAGGTCCTTGCCGTAGCCGGACTGCTTGAAGCCGCCGTGCGGCATCTCGGCCACCAGCGGGATGTGGGTGTTGATCCACACGCAGCCGAAGTCCAGCCGCCGCGACACCCGCATGGCCCGGCCGTGGTCGGCGGTCCACACCGACGAGGCCAGCCCGTATTCGGTGTCGTTGGCCCAGCGCACCGCCTCGTCCTCGTCGTCGAACCGCTGCACGGTGATCACCGGGCCGAACACCTCGTTCTGGATGATCTCGTCGCTCTGGTACGCCCCGTCGACCACGGTGGGCTCGAAGAAGTAGCCGCGGTCGCCGGTCTGCTTGCCGCCGGTCAGCACCCGGGCGTTGTCCGGCAGCCGCTGGATGAACCCGGACACCCGGTCCAGCTGGTTCTCGTTGTTCAGCGGGCCGAAATCCGCGTCCGTGACGTCCGGGCCGCCCACGGTCTGGTTCTGGGCCTGCTCGACCAGCGCGTCCACGAACTCGTCGTGCACGCGCAGGCCGGTCAGCACCCGGGTCGCCGCGGTGCAGTCCTGGCCGGCGTTGAAGTACCCGGCGATCGCGATCGCCTCGGCCGCCTTGGCCGGGTCCGCGTCGTCGAAGATCACGACCGGGGCCTTGCCGCCCAGCTCCAGGTGCACCCGCTTCAGCCCGGGGGCGGCCGCGGCCGCCACCTCCCGGCCCGCGCGCACGCTGCCGGTGATCGACACCATCTGCGGCACCGGGTGCGAGATCAGCAGCCGGCCGGTGTCCCGGTCACCGCAGACCACGTTGAACACCCCGGGCGGCAGGTGCTCGCTCATCAGCTGCGCCATCAGCACCGTGGAGGCCGGGGTGGTGTCCGACGGCTTGAGCACCATCGTGTTGCCGGCCGCGAGCGCGGGCGCCCACTTCCAGACGGCCATCATCATCGGGTAGTTCCACGGCGTCACCGCGGCGCAGACCCCGATCGGCTCCCGGCGGGTGAACGAGGTGAACCCGGACATGTACTCCCCGGCCGACAGGCCCTGCAGCATCCGCGCGGCGCCGGCGAAGAACCGGATCTGGTCCACCATCGGCGGGATTTCCTCGGACAGGGTGAGCGCGATCGGCTTGCCGGTGTTCTCCGACTCGACGGCGACCAGCTGGTCGGCCTTCTCCTCGATCGTGTCCGCGATCTTCAGCAGCGCCAGGCTGCGCTCGGCCGGGGTGGTGTTCCGCCAGCCCTCGAACGCGTCGCTGGCCGCGGCGAACGCGGCGGTGACCTCAGCCTCGCGGGATACCGGCGCGGTGGTGAAGACCTCCCCGGTACTCGGGTTGATCACGTCGGAGCGCTCGTCGTGGGCGAAGTCCGTGTCGCGCCCGCCGACGAAGTTCTGCAGGTCGTTCTTCACGAGGCCCTCCGTTATGGGGATTTGTTGGCGGTTACCTACCCGCGGGCGTCCGTTCCTCGCACGCCCACGGCGAGCCGTAGTCGGTGAGCAGGTCGAGGAAAGGCCCGGCGGGCAGCGCCTCGGGCCCGAGCACGCCGGTGCCGGACCAGGCGCCCGAGTCGAGCAGCTCCAGCGCCACGACCGGGTTGACGGCGGTCTGCCAGACCACGGCCTGGGACCCGTACTCGGCCATGGACCACGCGTTGTCCACGACGTGGTGCAGGTAGACCTCGCGCGGCGCGCCATCGGTGCCGGTGCCGGTCACCCAGGTGCCCGCGCAGGTCAGGCCGGTCATCTTGGGGCCGAGCGTGGCCGGGTCCGGCAGGCAAGCGGCGACCACGTCGCGCGGGGACACGGGCTGGCCGCCGACCGTGACCGGGTCGGTGGAGTCCAGCCCGAGCTTGTGCAGGGTCTGCAGCACGCCGATGAACTCCTCGCCCAGCCCGTACTTGAACGTCACCCGCCGCGCCTGCACCCAGCGGGGGATGAGCAGCACCTCCTCGTGCTCCACGTTGACGCACTCGACCGGGCCGATCCCGGCCGGGAAGACGAACGTCTCGGGCTCGCTGAACGGCGGGGTGGTGAACCAGCCCCGGCCGGCCTCCCAGATCACCGGCGGGTTGAGGCATTCCTCGATCGTGGTCCAGATCGAGAACGTGGGCGCGAAGTCGTAGCCGGCCACGGTCAGGTTGGCCCCGTCCCTGACGCCGGCCTCGTCGATCTCGCTGAACATCGTGTCGGCCGCGTGCCGGGCGAATATGTCGGACAGGCCGGGTTCCACGCCGATGCCCGCCAGGGCCAGCTGCCCGCGCTCTTCCCACTGATCGGCCAGGGCGAACTGGTCGTCGCCGAGCTTGACACCAGTCTTGGCGTAGGGCTCATCCTGGTCGGGATGAGACAGTGACATGGCCATGTCCAGGTAGATCACGCCGGCCTGGAGCGCGGCGCGGAACTGCGGCATCACGAAGCGGGGGTCGGTGGCGTTCATGAGCGCGTCGCAGCCGTGCTCGGCCAGCAGGGCCGCGATGGCCTGCTCGTCGCGCGCGTCAAGCTGGACGGCGGTGTACCGGTCGGGTGCCGCCTCGGCGGCACGCTGGGCCCGGCTCAGGTCGTAGTCGGCGATGACCAGATCGGCGAACCGGCGGCGAGCGGCAATCCGGGCAAATGCCGTTCCGACGCCGCCGGCGCCCACGAGAAGTACCCGGCGGATGCTCATGCAGCCGATCCTAGACCAGGCCCACTCTGACACGGCTGGGACCAGTAGTGGTACACACCTGTTACAACTGAAATCGTTGCCGTCAGGGGCGATTCATGCTAGAACCGTCGCACCAGGGTGCTTGCGCACAATCTAGGTGCTTAACTTGCGCACAATCTAGATGCTTAAATCATCGCAACCGGACGAGCGGGGCGCAGCGTCCGGCCCGCGTCCGACCCGGTGCCGCCGGGTCGCTGCCAGGAGAGGTAAGCCATGGCCGCCATCCAAACCCAGCCCGGTGAGCAGGTTGCCGAGAAGGGCCTCAAGTCCGGTGCCCTCGGGCTGATCTCCAGCACGGTGATCGCGACCGCGTCGGTCGCCCCGGCCTACAGCCTGGCCGCGACGCTGGGGCTCATCGTCGTCGCCGTCGGGCTCAAATCCCCGGCGATCGCCGTCGCGGCGTTCATCCCGATGCTGTTCGCCTCGATCGGCTACAACGAGATGAACAAGGCCGACCCGGACTGCGGCACCACGTTCACCTGGGCGACCCGGGCGTTCAACCCCGGCTGGGGGTGGACCGGCGGCTGGGCGATCGTCGCCGCCGACATCCTGGTCATGGCGAGCCTGGCCCAGGTGGCCGGCCAGTACATCTTCCTGCTGTTCAACGCCCACGGCATCGGCGACAACCCGGCGAGCAGCTGGGTGCTGCTCGTCGGCGTGCTGTGGATCGTGGCCATGACCTATATCTGCTACCGCGGCATCGAGGTCTCGGCCAACTTCCAGAAGGCGCTGCTGTCGATCGAGGTCGGCATGCTGCTGATCTTCTCCGTCGTCGCGCTGGTGCGGGTCGGCACCGGGCACCACCCGGCCGGCTCGGTGCCGCCCAGCGCCTCCTGGCTCAACCCCTTCGGCATGCCGTTCAGCGCCTTCGCCTCCGGGCTGATCCTGATGGTGTTCATCTACTGGGGCTGGGACACCGCCCTGTCGGTCAACGAGGAGACCAAGGACCCGTCCAAGACGCCGGGCCGGGCCGCCATCCTGTCCACGGTCATCCTGCTCGTCACCTACGCGATCGTGATCTTCGCCGCGCAGGCGTTCGCCGGGATCAGTACCACCGGCAACGGCCTGGCCAACCCGGCGCACGTGGGTGACGTGATCTCCATCCTCGGCAGCTCGGTCTTCGGCACCAGCGGGTTCGGCAGCTTCCTCAGCCACCTGCTGATCCTCATGGTGCTGTCCTCGGCCGCCGCGTCCACCCAGACCACGATCCTGCCCACGGCGCGGACCACGCTGTCGATGGCGACCTATAAGGCGCTGCCGGCCGCCTTCGCGAAGATGCACCCGCGCTACCTGACCCCGACCGTGTCGACGCTGGTCATGGGCGGCATCTCGATCGTGCTGTACGCAGCCATGAACTACCTGTCCGGCGGCAACGTGATCTACGACGCGGTGACCGCCTGCGGCGTCTACATCGCGTTCTACTACGGGCTGACCGCCTTCGCCTGCGTCTGGTACTACCGCAAGACGCTGACGAGCAGCGCGCGCCACCTGTGGGTGCGGGGCATCATCCCGCTGCTCGGCGGGCTGATCCTGTGGGGGCTGGGCGGCTTCAGCATGTGGCAGGACTTTGACGTCGCGACCGAGAACAGCTACACCATGTTCACGGTGCCGGGCCTGGGCTGGCAGATCGGCGGCGTGTTCGTGATCGTGTTCCTGTCCGCGCTCATCGGGCTGATCATCTTCATCCTGCTGCGGATCAGCCAGCCCGCGTACTTCAAGGGGCGGACCCTCACCCGGTCCACGCCCACCCTCGTCCCCGAGAGTGAACAGCCGCGTTAGCCACGGACGTCGGCCCCAGCGCCTACGCTGGGGGGGTGAACGAGCCGGAGGGGCGCGGCGCCGTCTGGACTGACGAGCGAGGCACGAGCGAGGAGGGAAGGCGGCGCCTCCAGGCGCCCTGGAGGCGAGTGGGGGATACCGCGTGACCGCGACTGCCGCCGACTCCCTCCTGGACGGGCTGAACCCCCAGCAGCGCGCCGCCGTCGTGCACGAGGGCAGCCCGCTGCTCATCGTGGCCGGCGCGGGCTCGGGCAAGACCCGGGTGCTGACCCACCGGATCGCCTACCTGCTGGCCGAGCGCGGCGTCGCTCCCAGCGAGATCCTGGCCATCACGTTCACCAACAAGGCCGCGGGCGAGATGGCCGCGCGGGCGGCGGCGCTCACCGGCTCGCGGGCGCGGGCCATGTGGCTGCTGACGTTCCACGCGGCCTGCGTGCGGATCCTGCGCCGTGAGGCGAAGCGGTTCGGCTACCCGTCGTCGTTCTCGATCTACGACCAGGCCGACTCGCAGCGGCTGATGACGCTGGTCTGCCGTGAGCTGGACCTGGACGTCAAGTACTTCCCGCCGAAGGCGATCGCCGCCCAGGTCTCCAACCTCAAGAACGACCTCATCGACTACGAGACGCTCGCCGCCCGGGCCAGCGGGTACCGGGAGAAGACCCTGGCCGAGGCCTACGCCGAGTACCAGCGCAGGCTGGTCGCGGCCGGGGCCATGGACTTCGACGACCTGATCATGGTGACGGTCAACCTGCTGCAGGCGTTTCCCGACGTGGCCGCCGAGTACCGGGCCAGGTTCCGGCACGTGCTGGTCGACGAGTACCAGGACACGAACCACGCGCAGTATGTCCTGGTCACCGAGCTGGCCGGGGCGCAGCTCCCCGGCGCGGACCGGGGCGGCGAGCCCGCCGTGCCCAGCCCGCCCGCCGAGCTGTGCGTGGTGGGCGACGCCGACCAGGCCATCTACGCCTTCCGCGGCGCCACGGTCAGGAACATCGAGGAGTTCGAGCGCGACTTTCCCGGCGCCCGGGTCATCCTGCTCGAGCAGAACTACCGCTCCACCCAGAACATCCTGGCCGCGGCCAACGCCCTGGTCTCCCGCAACCGGGGCCGGGTACCGAAGCGGCTCTGGTCCGAGGCGGGTGACGGGCCGCCGATCACCGGCTACGTGGCGGACAGCGAGCACGACGAGGCGGCGTTCGTGGCCGAGGAGGTGGACCGGCTCGCCGACGAGGGCCTGGCCATCCCGGGGCAGGTGGCGGTCTTCTACCGGACCAACGCCCAGTCCCGGGTGTTTGAGGAGGTCTTCATCCGGGCCGGCCTGCCGTACCGGGTCGTCGGCGGGGTGAGGTTCTACGAGCGGCGCGAGGTCCGCGACCTGCTCGCCTACCTGCGGCTGATCGCCAACCCCGACGACGAGGTATCGCTGCGGCGGGTGCTGAACGTGCCGAGGCGGGGCATCGGCGAACGGGCCGAGGAGTGCGTGGTGGCGTTCGCCGCCCGGCAGAAGACCAGCTTCGCCCGGGCCCTGGGCCGCCCGGGTGACATCCCCGACCTGGCCGCCCGGTCGGCCCGGGCGATCGAGGCGTTCGGTGAGCTGATCGGCGGGCTGCGGGAGATCGCGGAGGCCGGGAGCCCGGTCGGTGACCTGGCCGATGCCGTGCTCGACCGGTCGGGGTACCTGGCCGAGCTGGAGGCCTCATCGGACCTGCAGGACGAGAGCCGGATCGAGAACCTCAAGGAACTGGTCTCGGTCGCGCGGGAGTACGACAGCCGCAACCCCGACGGGTCGCTGCCCGATTTCCTTGAGCAGGTCTCGCTGGTCGCCGACGCCGACCAGATCCCCGAGGGGGTGGACCACGGCGGCCTGGTGACGCTGATGACCCTGCACACCGCCAAGGGGCTGGAATTCCCCGTCGTGTTCCTGACCGGGCTGGAAGAGAACGTGTTCCCGCACGAGCGGTCGAGCAACGACGAGCGGGAACTGGCCGAGGAGCGGCGGCTGGCCTACGTCGGGATCACCCGCGCCGAGCAACGGCTGTACCTGACCCGGGCCATGGCGCGCACCTGGTGGGGGCGGCCGGGCTACCACAAGCAGTCCCGGTTCCTGTCCGAGATCCCCGAGGCCCTGATCGAATGGCGCCGGGACGAGGCGGCCGCGGCGCCGCCGGCCTCAGAGCGGCTGGCCCGTCGGCCCGGCGTGCAGACGCCCGGCAACCGGCCGGTCCCGTCGCTGGCCCCCGGCGACCGGGTGAACCACGATGCCTACGGGCTCGGCACGGTGCTGTCGGTCGAGGGCCGCAGCGACGACCCCGAGGCCAAGATCGATTTCGGCGGGGACTACGGGATCAAGCACCTGGTGCTGCGCTACGCGCCCATCGAGAAGCTGTAACCGCTACCGGGCCAGCTCGCCGATGATGTCCGCCAGCGCGCCCGGGGCGCGCAGCGGCAGCAGGTGATCGGCGCCGGGCAGGACGATGAGGCCGCACCCGGGTATGGCCGCAGCGATCCGCCCGCCGCAGTCGCGCACCATCGCGTAGTCCAGGTCGCCGAACTGGGTGAAGGGCGCGGCGGGCGCGGGGGACCGGCCGTAGCCGCGCGCGTCGTACCTGATCACGCGGTACCGGGCGGCCAGCCGGCCGATGACCGGGTCCCAGATCGCCGAGTCCCCCAGCCGGGATGCATCAGCACCAGCGGCGGGCCGTCCCCGCCGGTGTCCTCCGCCCAGACCTCGCCCCCGTCGACCGGGACCGAAAGCTCCGTGCCGGGGATTCTGGCACCAGGGCGGCTACCCTGCCCAGTAGGCGGTCAGCGCCGCGGCCGTGCCGGGCCGCGTTCCGGTGGAGGGATTTCATGAGCAGCATCCGCGTGGTCATCGCTAAGCCGGGTCTCGACGGCCATGACCGTGGTGCGAAGGTGGTGGCCCGGGCGCTGCGCGACGCCGGGGTGGAGGTCATCTACACCGGGCTGCACCAGACCCCGGAGCAGATCGTGGCCGCCGCGCTGCAGGAGGACGCCGACGCGATCGGGCTTTCCGTCCTGTCCGGCGCGCACATGACCCAGTTCCGCCGGGTCCTCGAATTGCTGGCCGAACGCGACGCCACCGACATCATCGTGTTCGGCGGCGGCATCATCCCGGACGCGGACATCGCCGAACTGGAGCAGATGGGCGTGGCGAAGATCTTCACGCCGGGCGCGGCGACCACCGAGATCGTGGACTGGGTCCGGTCGAATCTCGGCCACCAGGAGCGCCAGGAGACGGTGGGCTAGCCACCCAGGTGGGTCCGGCGCGCCCGGCCGCACTAGGCTGCGTGCGCAGGCTTACCGCAGACATCGGCAGCGCCGCACACCGAGGACGGACCCGAGTGGACCTGTTTGAGTACCAGGGGAAGCAGCTTTTCGTTGACCATGGCGTTCCGACCCAGCAGGGCCAGCTGGCCACCACGCCGCAGGAGGCCCGCGCGGCCGCGGCGGAGCTCCTCGCGGCCGGCAAGCGGGGAGTGGTTATCAAGGCCCAGGTCAAGGTCGGCGGCCGCGGCAAGGCGGGCGGCGTGAAGCTCGCCAGCAGCCCAGACGAAGCGCAGGCCAAGGCGGAGCAGATCCTCGGCATGGACATCAAGGGCCACACCGTGCACTCGGTGCTGGTGGCCGAGGACATCGACATTGCGCAGGAGTACTACCTGTCCTTCCTGGTGGACCGGGCCGACCGCACGTTCCTGTCGATGTGCTCGGTCGAGGGCGGCGTCGAGATCGAGGAAGTGGCCAGGACCAAGCCCGAGGCGCTGGCCAAGGTCCCGGTCAGCCCGCTCGCGGGCGTGGACGCGGCCAAGGCCGCCGAGATCATCGCCGCGGGCAGGCTCCCCGAGGAAGCGCGGGCCGGCGCGGCCGAGCTCGCCGAGCGGCTCTGGGACGTGTTCACCGGCGAGGACGCCACGCTGGTCGAGGTGAACCCGCTGGTGCTGACCGGAGACGGGCGGGTGATCGCCCTGGACGCGAAGGTCACCCTGGACGATAACGCGGCGTTCCGGCACGACTTCGCCCAGTTCGCGGACCCCAGTGCCGCGGACCCGATCGAGGCGAGGGCCAAGGCCAAGCACCTGAACTACGTCAAGCTCGACGGGCAGGTCGGGATCATCGGCAATGGGGCCGGCCTGGTCATGTCCACCCTCGACGTGGTCGCCTACGCGGGCCAGGAATTCGGCGGGATCCGGCCGGCGAACTTCCTCGACATCGGCGGCGGCGCCTCCGCCGAGGTGATGGCGAACGGCCTGGAGATCGTGCTGTCCGACCCGTCGGTCCGCAGCGTCCTGGTCAACGTGTTCGGCGGGATCACCTCGTGCGACGCGGTGGCGAACGGGATCGTGTCCGCGATCGGGATGCTCACCGACCGCGGCGAGCAGGTGAGCCACCCCATCGTGGTCCGCCTCGATGGCAACAACGCCGCCGAGGGGCGGCGGATACTCGACGCGGCCGAGATTCCGGTGGTCGAGCAGGTCGCGACGATGGACGATGCGGCGCGCCGCGCCGCCGAGCTGGCCGCCGCGGCCGCGACGGGAGCATGAGATGGCGATCTTCCTGGCCGCGCAGAGCCGGATCATCGTGCAGGGCATCACCGGCTCCGAGGGGCGCAGGCACGGGGCCCGGATGCTCCGGGCCGGCACGCAGGTCGTCGGCGGGACCAACCCCCGCAAGGCCGGCCAGACGATCGAGCTCGCCGAGACCGAGGTCCCGGTGTTCGGCACGGTAGCCGACGCGATGGCGGGCACCGGCGCCGACGTCTCGGTCGTCTTCGTCCCCCCGGCCGGCACCAAGGACGCGGTGATCGAGGCGGTGGACGCCACGATGCCGCTGGTCATCGTGATCACCGAGGGCATCCCGGTGCACGACACGGCGCAGTTCTGGGCCTACGCGAGCGCGCAGGGCAATACCACCCGCATCATCGGCCCGAACTGCCCGGGCGTGGCCTCCCCCGGCAAGTCGAACGCCGGGATCATCCCGGCCGACATCACCACGGAGGGCCGCATCGGCCTGGTGTCCAAGTCCGGCACGCTGACCTACCAGATGATGTACGAGCTGAGCGACATCGGCTTCTCGACCGCGGTGGGGATCGGCGGTGACCCGATCGTCGGGACCACGCACATCGACTGCCTCCAGGCGTTCCAGGACGATCCCGAGACCGACGCGATCGTCATGATCGGGGAGATCGGCGGCGACGCCGAGGAGCGCGCGGCCGCCTACATCGAGCGCCACGTCTCCAAGCCCGTGGTCGCCTACGTGGCCGGCTTCACCGCGCCCGAGGGCAAGACGATGGGACACGCCGGGGCGATCATCTCCGGGTCGGCGGGCACGGCCCAGGCCAAGAAGGAAGCGCTGGAGAAGGTCGGGGTCCGCGTGGGCCGGACCCCCAGCGGGACCGCCGGCCTGGTCCGCGAGCTCATGCGCGGCCGCTGACCTCCTCCCCGGACCGGCGCGCCTCCGCGCCTGGCGGCGCGGATCTTGCCAGGCTGGGCGTTGTGTTGACTCGACTGGCGGCGGGCCCGCGGCGGCCCGGCGCAAGCCCCGTTCCTTCCGGCGCGGGCCGCCCGCTGGCCGTCACGGGGGCGATCGCCGCCTGCGCGGCCGCCGGGACCGGGCTCGCCGTCCTGACCATGCTCGCGCTGGCCGGCTTCATCGCGGCCCCGCACGCCGGGCTCGGGCTGCCCGGCGTGCTGCGCACGGCCGCGCTGCTCTGGCTGATCGGCCACCACGTCGGCTTCGCCCTGCCCGGCGTTGGCCGGATCGGCATGCTGCCGCTCGGGCTCGTCCTGCTGCCCGGCGCGCTGCTGTGGCGCGCGGGCCGCTGGGTGGTGCGTACCGGGGGCGTCAGCAGGCTCCGCCACGTCGGCTACGCCGCCCTGGCCCTGGCCGTCCCCTACGCCATGGTGGCGGCGGCGCTCGCCCTGGCCAGCAGCTCGGCGCGGGCCGCGCCGTCGCTTCCGGAGGCGGTGGTGTGCCCGTTCTTGCTCGCGCTGGTCGCGGGCGGGCTCGGCGGCGCCCGCGACCTGGCGCCGTGGCACCAGCTGGCCGGCCTGCTCGGCGACCGGCTCCGCTCGCTGACGGTCGGCACGGCCGGGGCGCTGGCGGTCCTCGCCGCGGCCGGGAGCCTGCTCGCGGGCGTCTCCCTCGCCCTGCACCTGGGGGAGTTCAAGGCCGTGGACGCGATCCTGGCCCCGGGGCCGGTGGGAGCCGTGCTGCTGCTGCTCGCCCAGCTCGCCTACGTGCCCAACGCCGTGGTCTGGGCGATCTCGTTCACGCTCGGCCCCGGTTTCGCGTTCGGGACCGGGACGGTGGTCGCGCCGACCGGCTCCGCGCTCGGCTCCCTCCCCTCCCTTCCCCTGCTCGCGGCCCTGCCGCCGGAGGCGCACCCCGGAGTCTCCGCCGGGGTCCTCACCGGGGTTCACCAGGGGGTCCCGCCCTGGCTGTCCGTGGCCGTGCTGGTCGTGCCGTACCTGGCCGGGGTGCTGGGCGGGCTGCTGATGACGCGCGCCGCGCCCGCGGCCGCGCTGGAGACCGCGCCGCTGTGGGGGTTCGCCTGCGGGGCGCTGACCGGGTGCGTGCTGGGCGTCCTGGCCGCGTTCGCGGGCGGGCCGCTGGGCGACGGCCGCCTCGCGGCGGTCGGCCCGTCGGGCTGGCAGGTCGGCGCGGTGGCCTCGCTGGAGGTGGGCGTGGCGGCCGCGGTGACCGCGGGCATCGCGAACTGGCGGCGCCAGCGCGCCGTCCGGGCCTGCGCCGGGCCGGCCGCCGCGCCGCCGCGGCCCCGGCCGGCCACCACGGCGGTCCCCGGCCCGGGCCCGGCGGCCCCGGCCGCCGACGGGCACACGATCTACGTCAACCCGTGGGCGGGCGCCGGGGATCAGGACTCCGCTGGCGCGCGGGCCCCGGCCCCGCACCGGCCCTCATCGCTCCCGTAGCGGCTAGCCGGGCACCGACCGGTGCAGCTGGTCCAGGCAGGCCTGCTGTGCGCTGGGCGTGTTCGCGGCGGACAGGCACCGGGAGAACGTGGTCAGCTGCGGCCAGAACGCGGCGAACGCGATCAGCAGGATCGCGCTGAGCAGGGCGCCGAGGACGCCGAGCACCGTCCCGGCGACCGCGCCCCGCGGGCGCATGGTGACCGAGCGCCGTGCCTTCCGGATCGTCGTCACCCCGAACCAGCACGCGGACAAGCCCACGAGCAGGGCGAAGATGACCAAGTAGATGCCCCGGTGGAAGTTGCTGCCGACGCCGAGCAGGGACAGCAGGCTCAGGATGCCGAGCACCAGCGCGGCCAGCGCGCGCTGGCGCGCGGCCGGCTCGGGCGGCCGGAGCTGCTGGCTGGGCCCGCGCGGCCGGCCCGTCGGGCGGCCGTTGCCCCAGCGCTGGTCCGCACCCGGCGGAGCCGGCGGCGGCCCGCCCGGCGGCCCGCCGGGCGGGCCCGGCGGCGGGGGCGGCCCGTTCCACGGGGCGGGCGGCGGGGAGCCTCCGGGAGCCGGGGCCAGGCCCTGGCCGTCCGGCTGCTGCGGGAAGTGCAGCCGGGGCAGCTCGGGCAGCGTTCCGTTCCCGTCCGGCTCGGGGGGGCTCGGCGGCGGCGGACGCTGGCTCTGGTCGGCAGGCAGGGCCTGGTCCTCTCTGGCGGTCACGTGACGGCTGGATGCGATCTCCCTATTTCACCACCTTCGGCGACCGTCCAGGGTCTCAGCCGCGCCAGGTCGTATCGTGGGCTGCCCTATCGTGGGCTCATGCGATCGCGCCTGGTGGTGTTGGTGTCGGGCGCGGGAACCAACCTGCAGGCCCTGCTGGACGCCTGCGCGAGCGAGTCGTACGGGGCGCGGGTGGTCGCGGTCGGCGCGGACCGGGACGGCATCGCCGCGCTGGACCGGGCCCGGGCCGCGGGGGTCGCCACCTTCACGCTCCGGGTGCGGGACTTCCCGGCCCGCGAGGACTGGGACCGGGCCCTCACCCGGGCCTGCGCCGACTTCCAGCCGGACCTGATCATCCTTGCGGGTTTCATGAAGCTCGTCGGGCCGTGCTTCCTGGCCGCCTTCGGCGGGCGGGTTATCAACACTCATCCCGCCTTGCTACCGTCGTTCCCCGGCGTGCGTGGCGTGCCGGACGCGCTGGACCACGGCGTGAAGGTCTCGGGATGCACGGTCTTCCTGGTCGACGAAGGAACCGACAGCGGCCCGATTGTCGCGCAGGCGGCCGTGCCCGTTATGGATGATGACGACGAGGTCACCCTGCACGAGCGGATCAAGGTCGCCGAGCGCGCGCTGCTCGTGGACACGGTCGGCCGGCTCGTCGGCGACGGATGGTCCGTCCAGGGCCGGAAGGTGAGGATCGGACCGTGACCCAGGTACCCGTGACCAGGGCACTGGTCAGCGTCTACGACAAGGCCGGCCTGGAAGGCCTGGCCCGGGCGCTGCACGAGGCCGGCGTCGAGATCGTCTCCACCGGCAGCACGGCCGCGGCGATCACGGCCGCGGGCCTGCCGGTGACCAGGGTCGAGGACGTGACCGGCTTCCCCGAGTGCCTGGACGGCCGGGTCAAGACCCTGCACCCGGCCATCCACGCCGGGCTGCTGGCCGATCCCGGCGTGCCCGGGCACGCCGGGCAGCTCGAGGAGCTGGCGATCGCGGCGTTCGAGCTCCTGGTGTCGAACCTGTACCCGTTCGAGCAGGCCGTGGCCAGCGGCGCGGCCCCGGCGGACTGCGTCGAGCAGATCGACATCGGGGGGCCGGCCATGGTCCGTGCCGCGGCGAAGAACCACGCCCGGGTGGCCGTGGTTACCGACCCGTCCCAGTACCCGGCGGCGGCGGCGGCCGTGGCCGCCGGCGGCTTCACGCTGGAGCAGCGCCGCCGCCTGGCCGCCCAGGCCTACGCCCGCACGGCCGCCTACGACGGCGCGGTCGCCTCGTGGTTCGCCTCGGCCTACGCCCCGGACGAGACCGCGCGGGACACCGGGCTGCCGGACGTCACCGGCGGGTTCTGGACCCGCGGCGAGGTGCTCAGGTACGGGGAGAACCCGCACCAGCGGGCGGCCCTGTACCGACGCGGGGGGCCCGGCGGCGCCCGGGCGGACGGGATAGCAGGCGCCGAGCAGCTGCACGGCAAGGCCATGTCGTACAACAACTACGTCGACGCCGACGCCGCGCGGCGGGCGGCCCACGACTTCACCGCGCCGTGCGTTGCGATCATGAAGCACTCCAACCCGTGCGGGATCGCCGTCGGCACCGACCTGGCCGACGCGCACCGCAAGGCGCACGCCTGCGACCCGGTGTCGGCGTACGGCGGGGTGATCGCCGCCAACGGCGTGGTGACCGCCGCGCTGGCCGCGCAGGTCGCCGAGATCCTCACCGACGTGCTCGTGGCGCCAGGCTTCGAGCCGGACGCGCTGGAGATCCTGACCCGGCGCAAGAACCTGCGGGTCCTGCGCTGCCCGCCCCCCGCCCAGGACCCGGGCCTGGAGTGGCGCCAGGTCAGCGGCGGACTGCTGGTGCAGTCCGCCGACCGGGTGTCCGAGCCCGGCGACCGGCCGGCGAACTGGAAGCTCGCCGCCGGCCCCGCCGCCGACTCAGCCACGCTGCGTGACCTGGCCTTCGCCTGGCGGGCGTGCCGGTCGGTCAAGTCCAACGCGATCCTGCTGGCCTGCGGGGAGGCGTCGGTCGGCATCGGCATGGGCCAGGTCAACCGGGTGGACTCGGCCCGGCTCGCGGTCGCCCGGGCCGGCGAGCGGGTCCGGGGGTCCGTGGCCGCCAGCGACGCGTTCTTCCCGTTCGCCGACGGCCTTCTGGTCCTCGCCGACGCCGGCGTGCGCGCCGTGGCCGAACCCGGCGGGTCGGTCCGCGACGAGGAGGTCATCGCCGCGGCCGAGGAAGCGGGCCTCACCCTCTACCTCACCGGCGTGCGCCACTTCTACCACTAACCGGGACGCCACCGCCCGCCCGTTAGTCCGCCAGGAGGCCTGACCGCCCGCCGCGACCATGATCACGGCGACTTTTCATTGGTTTGGGTCAGTTCCTGGGATAATATGTCCGAATTATTTCCACGAAACCAATGAAAAGAAGGTGCTGGGGCGGGTCGGCGAGGGGTTGCTAGGCGCGGTTGTTTTGCTGCAGGACCCAGCCGTTGCCGTCCGGGTCGTCGAAGGTCTTCCAGCGGCCCCACGGCGCCTCCTGGATCTCGTCCTCGGCGAAGGCGACGCCCCGGGCGGTCAGCTCGGCCAGGGTCTTCTCCAGGTCGTCACAGCCCAGCACCGAGCCCTTGAGCGAGCCGGCCGGCATGGTCTCGAACCAGGTCACCAGCGTGACCGCGGTCCCGCTACCCGGCGGGCGCAGCATGACCCAGCGCATGCCGCCGTCGCCGAACGTGCTGTCCATCTCGACCGAGAAGCCCAGCTTCTCGGCGTAGAAGCTCTTGGCCCGGTCCTGGTCGCTGACCGGGACCGAGATGACCTCGAGGTTGGTGAGGGCCATGGTGATTCCTCCTTACGGGTCGGGTAGCGCCAGAGCATTTATACGTCAACGGTCGGGTCGGCCGCCTTGGCGCCCGGGCGGGCCGGGTCGCCCGCGCCGGGGCCTGGCAGAATCGATCCGGTCCAACCGGACCCGACGGACTGGGGCAACGATGACCGCACGCATCCTCGACGGCAAGGCCGTGGCGCTCGCGATCAGGGAGGATCTTGCCCGGCGGGTGGCCGAGCTGGCCCGGCGCGGCATCACGCCGGGGCTCGGCACGGTGCTGGTCGGGGACGACCCCGGCAGCCGGGCCTACGTCCGGGGCAAGCACCGGGACAGTGCGCAGGTCGGCATCGCCAGCATCGGCCGGGAGCTGCCCGCCGATGCCACCCAGGACGAGGTCGAGGCGGTGGTCGACGAGCTGAACGCCGACCCGGCGTGCACCGGCTTCCTGGTGCAGCTGCCGCTGCCCGCCGGGCTCGACGCGCAGCGGGTGCTGCACCGCGTCGACCCGGACAAGGACGCGGACGGCCTGCACCCGCTCAACCTGGGCAAGCTGGTACTGGGCGAGCCCGGCCCGGTGCCCGGCACCCCGGAGGGGATCATCGAGCTGCTCCGGCGCTACGACATACCGCTGGCCGGGGCGGACGTCACCGTGATCGGCCGCGGCATAACCGTCGGGCGCACGCTTCCCCTGCTGCTGACCCGGCGCAGCGAGAACGCCACCGTGACGCAGTGCCACACCGGAACGAAGGACCTCGCCGCGCATACCAGGCCCGCCGACATCGTCATCTCGGCGGCCGGGCGGCCCGGGCTGCTCACCGCTGAGATGATCAAGCCCGGTGCGGTGGTGGTGGACGTGGGCATCACCCGCACCGACGCGGGGCTGGTCGGCGACGTCGACCCCGGGGCGGCCGAGGTGGCCGGCTGGCTGGCGCCGGTGCCGGGCGGAGTGGGCCCGATGACGCGGGCCATGCTGCTGGCCAAGGTCGTAACGTTCGCGGAGCGACAGGCGGGAGCGTAACGGCCGCCGTTTTGGCCGATTGGCTACTCGAAAGTAACCTGATCGCTGGGTCCTGCCCGGTACCCGGGGCTGTGGCCGCGCGCGTGATTTGACAGGCTTAACCTTGCGCTCGGCGGCGTCGGCGCCACGTGACACCGTGCCGGGCCGCATGTCAGCAGAGGGAGGTCGGCCGCCGGTCATGAACATCGTCGTCTGCATGAAGCAGGTTCCCGACACGTACTCGGAGCGGAAGCTGCAGCCGGACTCGACCCTGGACCGCGACGCCGCCGATGCGGTCATCAACGAGCTGGACGAGTACGCGATCGAGGAAGGGCTCCGCCTGGTCGAGGCGCACGGCGGCGAGGTGACCATCCTGTCCATGGGACCGGAGAAGGCGAGCGAGTCCATCCGCAAGGCCCTGTCGATGGGGGCGGACAAGGCGGTGCACCTGCTCGACGACGCGCTGCACGGGTCGGACGCGCTGGCGACCTCGGCGGCGATCGCCGCGGTGCTCGGCCGGATCGGGTTCGACCTGGTGATCCTGGGCTCGGAGTCCACCGACGCCCGGATGGGCGTGATGGCCGCGATGCTGGCCGAGCGCCTCGGCGTGCCCCAGCTGTCGTTCGCCGGCCGGGTGGACATCGACGGGACGGCGATCTCCATCAACCGGCAGGCGGACTACGGCTACGACCGGGTCGAGGCGAGCCTGCCCGCGGTGGTCAGCGTGGTCGAGAAGATCAACGAGCCGCGCTACCCGTCGTTCAAGGGGATCATGGCGGCCAAGAAGAAGCCGGTGGAGACGCTGAGCCTGGCCGACATCGGGATCGACCCGGGCCAGGTAGGCCTGGAGGCGGCCGCCACCGAGGTGGTCAGTTTCGCCAACCGGCCGCCCCGGCAGGCCGGGACCATCGTCAAGGACGAAGGCGACGGCGGCGCGAAGGCCGCCGAGTTCCTCGCCTCGCAGAAGTTCATCTGAGCCCGGAGGCCCATACATGGCTGAGATCCTGGTCCTCGCCGAGCACTCCGGCGAGTCGGTCAAGAAGGTCACTACCGAGCTGCTGACCCTGGCGCGCCGGTTCGGCGAGCCGTCGGTCGTCTGGGCCGGGCCGGGCGCGGACGCCGGCCGGGAGCGGCTGGCCGAGTTCGGGGCCGAGACGGTGTACGTCGCGGCCGACGAGGAACTCGAGGACTACGTGGTCGCGCCCAAGGCGGAGCTGCTGGCCACCCTGGTGGCGGAGAAGGCCCCCGCCGCGGTGCTGGTGGCCAGCACCGCCGAGGGCCGCGAGGTCGGGGCCCGGCTGGCCGTGAAGACCGGTTCCGGGCTGATCACCGATGCGGTCGACCTCGGCGAGGGCCTGATCGCCGAGCAGTCGATCTTCGGCGGCGCGATCATCGTCCAGTCCAAGGTCCGGACCGGTACGCCGATCGTCGCCGTGCGCCCGAACGCGGTCGCGCCGGAGCCGGCGCCGGGAGCCGCGCGGCTCGAGAACGTCAGCATCCAGGTCAGCGACGCCGCGAAGGGCGCGCGGGTCACCGAGCGGGTGGAGCAGGAGCGCAGCGAGCGGCCCGAGCTGACCGAGGCGTCGATCGTCGTCTCCGGCGGCCGCGGGGTGGGCAGCGCGGAGAACTTCGCGCTGATCGAGAAGCTCGCTGACTCGCTCGGGGCGGCGGTGGGCGCCTCCCGCGCCGCCACCGACGCGGGCTGGTACCCGCACCAGTTCCAGGTCGGCCAGACCGGCAAGACCGTGTCCCCGCAGCTGTACCTGGCGGTCGGCATCTCCGGAGCGATCCAGCACCGGGCGGGCATGCAGACGTCCAAGACCATCATGGTGATCAACAAGGATGCCGAGGCCCCGATCTTCGAGCTCGCCGACTTCGGCATCGTGGGGGACCTGTTCCAGGTGGTCCCGCAGCTGACCGAGGAGATCCAGAAGCGGGCGCAGGGCTGACCTGGGCTGAATTCGGGCGGCGACCAGCCCGCCTGACGCGACTAGGCTGAGCAATCGTGGGATACCTCGATGCCGACGGCGGCCGCCGGGCGCCGTCGCCGGCCTCGCCCGTCTACCTGGACCACGCGGCGACCACGCCGATGCTGCCCGAGGCGCTCGACGCGATGACCGAGGAGCTCGCGCAGCTCGGTAACCCCTCGTCCCTGCATAACGCGGGCCGCCGCGCGCGCCGGGTCGTGGAGGAGTCCCGCGAGCAGATCGCGGCGGCTTACGGCGCCCGCCCCAGCGAGGTGGTGTTCACCAGCGGCGGGACCGAGGCGGACAACCTGGCCGTCAAGGGGCTGTTCTGGGCGCGGTGCGCCGCGGATCCCGGGCGGCGGCGGGTGCTGACCGCGGCGATCGAGCATCACGCGGTGCTCGACTGCGCCGGGTGGCTGAGCGACCACGAGGGGGCCGAGGTGAGCTGGCTGGCGCTGGACGCCGTCGGCCGGGTCGGCCCCGAGTCGCTGCGCGAGGCCATCGAACGCGACGCCGGCGCGGTCGCCCTGGTCAGCGTCATGTGGGCCAACAATGAGGTCGGCACGGTGCAGCCGGTGGCCGAACTGGCCGCCGTGGCCCGCGAGTACCAGATCCCGTTCCACAGCGACGCGGTCCAGGCCGCCGGCCAGCTGCCGGTCAGCCTGGCCGAGAGCGCCGCCGCCGCGCTCACCATCACCGCGCACAAGATCGGCGGGCCGGTGGGGGTCGGCGCGCTGCTGCTGGCCCGGGGCACCGACCTGGTTCCGGTGCTGCACGGGGGCGGGCAGGAACGGGACGTGCGGTCCGGCACCCTGGACGCCCCGGCGATCCGGGCCTTCGCGGTCGCCGTCGAGACCGCCACCGCGCGCCGCAGCGACGAGGAGAAGCGGCTGGCCGCGCTGCGGGACGACCTGATCGCGCAGGTCCTGGCGGCCGTGCCGGACGCGGTGCTGAACGGCGCGCCGCCCGGGCCTGGCCGGCTTCCGGGCAACGCCCACTTCTCGTTCCCCGGCTGCGAGGGGGACGCGCTGCTGATGCTGCTCGACGCCAAGGGCATCGCCTGCTCGACCGGTTCGGCCTGCACGGCGGGCGTGGCGCAGCCGAGCCACGTGCTGCTGGCGATGGGAGCCGACGAGGCCCGCGCCCGCGGGTCGCTGCGGTTCTCCCTGGGCCACACGAACACGCAGGCGGACGTGGACGCCCTGGGCGCGGTCATCGGCGAGGCCGTGGACCGGGCCCGCCGCGCCGCGGCCCGCTGAACCCGGACCGCCCGCCGGACGGCGTGCCATCCGCCCCGCGGCCCGCCGAACCGGGACGCCCGTCGGCCGCCGCCCCGCCGTCCGCCCGTGGCCCGCGGAACCGCGCCGTCCGGTGCCTAAATGTACCGAAAGGCGATAGGAGCAGGCTTTTCGGTACATTTACCGGTGGCGCGAGGCTACGCGGGCGTGCGGGCGCCGATGATGTTCATGGCGGTGACCCGCAGGACGACTTCCTCGTTCTGATTGATCAGCTCGGATTGAGTGCGTACCAGGCCGCGGTCCGGCTTGGAACGCGAGCGGCGGGCCTCTACGACGGTCGCCCGCAGCCGCAAGGAATCGCCCGGGCGCACCGGTGCGGGCCAGCGGAGCTCGTCGAGGCCCGGGGAGGCCAGGCTGGCCACCCGGGAGAGGTAGTGATCGACAAACATGCGCATCATGATCCCGGCCGTGTGCCATCCGCTCGCGATCAGGCCGTGGAACGGCCCGCGAGCGGCGAACTCCGGGTCGACGTGCATGGGCTGCGGATCGAACTGCCGGGCGAAGTCGAGGATGTTCGTCTCGGTCACCGTGACGTACCCGTATTCGTAGACCGCTCCGGGCACGTAGTCCTCGAAGTAGCGGTCATCGATGGACGCCGCGAAGTCGTCGTCGCTCAGGGTCCTCGTGCTCCCGGCCGGGCCAGCTGCCTGTGTCATGGAGATCATCCTGCCTCGGGACCGCCGTCGGCCGCATACCCTCGTACCCGATGAACCGACTACGCGTGCTCGCCGCGATGTCCGGCGGCGTGGACTCTGCGGTGGCCGCCGCCCGGGCCGCCGACGCCGGTCACGAGGTGACCGGCGTCCATCTCGCCCTGTCCGCGAACCCCAGCTCCTACCGGACCGGCGCGCGGGGCTGCTGCACGCTCGAGGACGCCAGGGATGCGCGGCGCGCGGCCGACGTGATCGGCATCCCGTTCTACGTCTGGGACCTGGCCGAGCAGTTCGACCGCGACGTGGTGCAGGACTTCGTGGCCGAGTACGCGCGCGGGAACACGCCCAATCCCTGCCTGCGGTGCAACGAGAAGATCAAGTTCGCCGCCGTGCTGGACCGGGCGGTGGCGCTCGGTTTCGACGCCGTCTGCACCGGCCACCATGCCCGGCTCGCCCCGGCGGACGGCGGCCAGCGGCTGCTGCGCAGCGTGGACCAGGCCAAGGATCAGTCGTACGTGCTCGCGGTGCTCACCGGCGAGCAGCTGGCCCGGGCAATGTTCCCGCTCGGCGACACGACCAAGGACCAGGTGCGGCAGGAGGCGGCCCGCCGGGGCCTGGCCGTGGCCGACAAGCCCGACAGCCACGACGTCTGCTTCATCGCCGACGGGGACACCAGGAAGTTCCTCGAGGGCAGGCTCGGTGCCGCGCCGGGCCGCATCCTCGACACCGAGGGCCGGGTCGTTGGCGGCCACAACGGCAGCTACGGCTTCACGGTCGGCCAGCGCAAGGGGCTGCGCATCGGCACCCCGGCGCCCGACGGCAGGCCCCGTTACGTCCTGGACATCGAGCCGGCGTCAAACACGGTGACCGTCGGCCCGGCCGAGGCGCTGGGCACGGATGAGATCGAGGCGCGGCGGCCGGTCTGGAGCGGCTGCCGCCCGCCCGCGGAAACGATCGACTGCCTGGTCCAGCTACGCGCCCACGGGCACGCCCACCCGGCGAGAGCCTGGCTGGACGGCGACACTCTCAGGATCAGCCTGAACGAGCCGGCCCGGGGCGTGGCCAGGGGCCAGGCCGCGGTCCTCTACGACGGCGACACCGTGCTCGGCAGCGCCACCATCACCCGCGCGGGCCTGGCGTCCAGGACACCCTGAACAGGCCCGGGGCGGAGGCCGGGATCGCCGGGATCGGCGCGGTCGGCTTCTGGAACCGGGCCGCCGACGGGTAGCCGTCGTCGGCGTGAAGCCCGCAGGGCAGGAAGCCCTGGCGGCGGTAGTAGCCGTGCAGGCTGACGTTGGTGGTCCAGGCGCTGACCCGGATCCACTGGGCCCCGTGGTCGCGCCGGGCGGTCCAGCCGGCCCAGTCGAGCAGGGCGGCGCCGAGCCCGGCCCCCTTGTACGCGCGCCGGACGACCAGGCGGTGGACGTAGACGGCCGGATCGCGCCGGAGGTCATCGGGCCAGTAGGGATCCTTGTCGGGGTCGGCCGTGATCGTCGCGGCCGGGGTGCCGCCATCCCAGTCGATCCAGGTCTTGCCGTGGCTCAGGGAAGCCAGGATCCTGTCGTCACGCCCGGCCCGGTTCGGCCAGGGCCGGGCCTACTGGTCCGTTCCCTTGGCCCATAACCACTCGGCCGCTTCCTCGATGAGCCGGATTATGGTCCCCAGGTCATCCACCGTGCCGCGACGAAGTGCTATCGGCGAGTCCGGCATAGCTCCATACTCGGCGACGCGGCGACCGGTTGGGCACGCGGGCCGGGCGCCGGACAGGGCCAGCCGGATCGGCCGCCCGATTCGCCGACCAGCCTTCGCCAGAGGCTCGCGCCTTACGTCATCGCAGACGAGTCGGCCCCGTGGCCCTCTTCGTCGGAGTATCCGGGGTGCGGAGGCTCGGCCTAATCAGACGGGGCTGCTCCATCAAGCGTGGTGTGCTGGTAGAGCTGATAGTGGCCGTTTGTTTCTGAAAGAGCGCTGCCGAAGGACAACTCGTCATGCCAAATCTTACGAACCAGAACCCGAGGTTTTCGAAGTACCGATGCAGTGCGATATTGCTCGTCCACACATCGATTCTGATCCACCGGGCACCGTATTGGCGTCCAGCCCATCGCCCCGCCCAGTTGATCAGCTCGGCCCCGATTCCCTGACCAGCATGGCTCCGGCTGACCACGAGCCGAGACACGTAGACCGCGGGCTCGGACTGCTCCGATTTCGTCCAGCCCACCGGGTCGGCATCGGGTTCACAGGTAACAGTGGCCACCGGAAGGCCGCTATCCTCGACGATCCATGTCCGGCCGGCCGCGAGATCTCGCCCGACCCGCTCGTCCCGTTCCGTCTCGCTGGGCCATGGCTTCTCCCACTGGTCGGTACCTTTGGTCCGGAGCCGCTCGGCGGCTTCACCGATCATGTGCAGAGTGAGTTTTAGATCGCTGGTCACAGCTGGGCGAACGTGAAACATAGCGGGATGGGCTTTCTGCGGGTGATGCCCGCCTGGCCAAAAGGCAACGGAAGGTAACTGGATGGCTGGAGCCTGGCTTGCACTACGTGACCCGATGCAGACGATTCCGTGGTGCCCTCTCGCTGCTCTCACCCTTCGCGTCACACGAGACCCACGGAGCCGGTAACGTACTTTCCCGCTGTCGACGCTGTGCCGCGGTCAAGCAGTGAACAGCGTCGGCAGCGTATGACCGACGCCCCGGCCGGGCGCCCGGCCCGGGCGCGCGTCAGGGACTCAGCCGGTAAGCGCGCCTCTCGGCGCGGTTCAGCGGGGGTCGTAGTGCTCGTAGCGGTACTGCGCCGACGGGCGCGCGTGGTACTTGGCCATCACACCTCCCTTCCTCAGCTCCTGATCGACAGCCACGGTCGTCCCGTGACTCCCTGTCCCGTGATCCCTGCGGGCGGGCCCACGGAAAGCTTGCATGACCACTGCGGCGGCCCGGCGGCGACGCCGCCGGGCCGGCCTCCGGACCCTGCCTAGACGGCCGGAGTCTTGCCTACGTTCATGACGAACTGGTTCCGGTCGGCCGGGTAGGTGGTGATGGTCAGCCGCAGCGGGCGGCCGGATTCGTCGTAGCCGGTCCGGAAAGTCTCGAATACCGGGATGCGCCCGTCCTCAGGGAGCCGGAAGAACGCCGCCTCGGTTGCGTCCGGGGCGCGCACAGTGATCCGATCGCGCCAGCCGACCTGTTTGACGCCCAACGTCTCCTCGAGATAGCGAACCGCGCCGTCTTTCAGGTTCTGGGCCTGGATGAGCCGCACGGCTCCTTGCTCTACCAGGTGCATGGGGTAGAACGTGGTCTGCAGTGAATAGGGCGTGCCGTCGATGAGGCGCTGCTGGTGACGGCTCACGATGGGGGTGCCGTCGGGGAGCTGGAGTTCCTCCGTGACCACCCCGGTGGCCTGCTGGATCTCGACGCGCAGGTTGGAGTCTGTCGCCTTCCGGCCCTGGGCCGACACCTCAGCGGCGTACGCGGTCCCCTCGCCGCCGAGGCCCGTCTCCTTGTCGGAGGACAGTGGGTTCACGTCGGTGAACAGGGTGGTAACGAAGGGGTCGATCTTCTCGACGACGAACGTTCCCTGGCCGGGACGGGTCTCTACCAGGCCCAGGTTCATGAGCCACTTCACCGCATCGCGGACGGTGTTGCGTGAGGCTTCGTGCTTTTCCCTGAGCTCTAGCTCGGTCGGCAGCTGGCTGCCCCGGGCCAGGGTGCCTGACTCGATCTGTTCCCGCAGGTCATCGGCGATCTGCCGGTACATGGGCTCAGGCATGAGCGCTCCCGGATATCCGGCTAGAGATCCCAACCACACCAACAACATAGTTCGCTGGGCTTGAAAGGATCATTCCTGCCATCCGGGTCATCAGAATAATCGGATTAACCCCATTGCCATCCGGCCGACGAGATGTCAGCATGGTACCAAAGGTTGGGATGGCTTGGACAGGAGGACTCATGGGACTCAGCCTAGCAGTCCAGGTACTTGGGTGCACCTGGACTTGGCGGATGAGTCTTGCGGCCTGCGGGCCCGGATCGGAGCCGCGGAGTCACCGCTGACCGGGCGAAAGGGGGATCAGCCATGGGAACCGTAGATATCCTAGCGATCGGCGTGATCTTCACCTTCGGGATGATCACCGGGGTCGTCATCCTGGTGAGCCTGGCTAGCCGCAGGGAAGACCGCAGGGCGTGGCTGAGCCGCGAGGCTCCTGACCGCATGACTCTGGCCGGAAGGTACCTCACCGGTCTGTACGTGCGCCGTCCCGGTGACGACGCTCCCCGGTACCGGCACCAGGATGACGATCTGGCGGCGTACTCCCGGCCGTACCGAGACCCGTGGGCGTGATCGCCGGCCACGCCCACCTCGGGCCGCTGCGGCCGTGCCACGACCGGGGCGTGGCGCGGCCGCAGCTTGGGCCCGGATCGGGTGTCGCCGGGGCCCGCTAGGCTCTGCTGCGTGAGCGGAGAGCCACCGTCGTATCCCTGGCCGGCCGGCAGCGCCACCGGGGTCGGCTCGATGCCGGGCACGGACCCGGCCGAGGCTCTCGCCGTGGTCCTCGGTGAACTACCCGACGTTCCTCACCTGCCGGAACTACCCGCGCGCGGCGTCGGGGCCGACCTGACCGGCCGCACCGCGGCGCTGCTCGTGGACATCCCCGTCGAGACCACGCCTCACGGCTGGAAGCTGGCCGCCCGGCCCGGCCGTGACCAGCGCCGGGCGGCCGAGCTGCTGGCCCGGGACCTGGACGCGGTGCACGAGGCGGCCGACGGCTGGTCCGGCCCGTTCAAGATCCAGGTGTGCGGCCCGTGGACGCTCGCCGCCACGATCGAGCGCAGCCGCAGCCAGAACCCGGTGCTGGCCGACCCCGGCGCGGTGGCCGACCTGATCGCGTCGCTGGCCGAGGGGGTGGCGGCGCACGTGGCCGAGGTGCGCGGCCGGATCCCCGGCGCCGAGGTGCTGCTGCAGCTGGACGAGCCGGCGCTGCCCGCCGTGCTGGCGGGATCGGTGCCGACCGCGAGCGGGCTGAGCCGGGTGGGCGCCGTCGACACCACGGTGACCGGCGACGGCCTGCGCTCCGTGCTGGACGCCACGACGGCGTTTGGCCTGGTGCACTGCTGCGCCCGCGACCTCCCGTTGCGGATCATGAAAGATGCGGGGGCGCAGGCGGTCGGATTCGACCTGAGCCTGCTGCACAGCGAGGAAGAGCAGGACGAGCTGGCCGAGCTGGTAGAGGCCGGGCTGGGCGTCCTGGCCGGCGTCGTCCAGATTCCCGAACGGTCTGCCTCCGGTGCACCGCCCTCGCCAAGGGAGCCTGGTGCGCGGGTACTGGAGCTGTGGCACCGGATGGGGATCGCGGCCGGGGGACTCGACCGGCAGGTGGTGCTCACGCCCGCCTGCGGCCTGGCCGGCGCGTCGCTGGCCGGCGCCCGGGCCGCGCTCGCCCGCAGCCGGGAGGCGGCGCGGCTGCTGCCCGAGCTGATCGAGGAGGGAGCCGTATGACCTCGCCGAGCGAGCAAAAGGGGCGCGGCGCCGACTGGACTGAGGAGCGAGGAGCCGCAGGCGACGAGCGACGAGGGAAGGAGGAGCAATGAAGGGGGCAGGGGAGGCGGGTGGGGCCCCGGAGGCGAGCGAGGCGGGAAAACAGCGGCACGCCGCGCTGGTGGTCGAGATCACCGAGCACAACCACCGCTACCACGTGCTCGACTCGCCGATCATCTCCGACGCCGAGTACGACGCGCTCATGCGCGAGCTGCGCGGGCTCGAGGACAGCTACCCCGAGCTGCGCACGCCGGACTCGCCGACCCAGAAGGTCGGCGACCTGATCTCGACCGACTTCGCTCCCGTGGAGCACCTGGAGCGGCTGCTCAGCCTGGACAACGCGTTCTCGCCCGAGGAGCTGGACGCGTGGGCGGCCCGCACCGAGCGGCTGGCCGGCCCCGACGTCGCGGTGGGCCCGTACCTATGCGAGCTGAAGATCGACGGCCTGGCGGTGGCGCTGGTCTACCGGAACGGGGCGCTGGTCCGCGCCGCGACCAGGGGCGACGGGGTGACCGGCGAGGATGTCACGCCGAACATCCGGACGATCGCCGCGGCCCCGGCCCGGCTGGCCGGGTCGGGCTGGCCGCAGGTCCTGGAGGTGCGCGGCGAGGTGTACCTGCCGGTGGCCGCGTTCCATCAGCTGAACGAGCGGCAGGCCGAGGCGGGCAAGCCGCTGTACGTGAACCCGCGCAACACCGCGGCCGGATCGCTGCGCCAGAAGGACCCGCGGGTCACCGCGACCCGGCCGCTCAGCCTGATCGTGCACGGGCTCGCCGTGCCCGGCGCGGGCGCGGAGAGCATGCCCGCGCCCGACGACGACGCCGTTCCCGACGACGTGCCGACCACGCAGTCGGGCTGGTACGAGCGGCTGCGCGAGTGGGGGCTGCCGGTCAGCGACGTCTACCGGGTCGTGGACACGCTGGGCGAGGTCCGCGAGTACATCGATTACTACGCCGAGCACCGGCACGACCCGCCGTACGAGATCGACGGCGTGGTGATCAAGCTAGACCGGCTCGAGGTGCAGCGCGCGCTCGGGGCGACCAGCCGGGCGCCGCGCTGGGCGATCGCCTACAAATACCCGCCCGAGGAGGTCACCACCCGGCTGCTGGAAATCCGGGTCAACGTCGGGCGGACCGGCCGGGTGACGCCGTTCGCCGTGATGGAGCCGGTCAAGGTCAGCGGCTCGACCGTGGACCGGGCCACCCTGCACAACGCCGACGAGCTGGCCCGCAAGGGCGTGCTGATCGGCGACATGGTGGTGCTGCGCAAGGCCGGCGACGTGATCCCCGAGGTGGTCGCGCCGGTTACGGACCTGCGCTCCGGCCCCGAGCGCGCGTTCGAGTTCCCCACCGCGTGCCCGGAGTGCGGCACCCCGCTGGTCCGCGACACCGGGGAGGACGGGAAGGTCAGCGTGGACTGGCGCTGCCCGAACGCCCGGTCCTGCCCGGCCCAGCTGCGCGAGCGGCTGTTCCACCTGGCCAGCCGCGGCGCCCTGGACATCGAGGTGCTCGGCTACGAGGCGGCCACGGCCCTGCTGGACTGCGGGCTGGTGGCCGACGAGGGCGACGTGTTCGCGCTGACCGCCGAGGATCTGGCCACCTGCCCGTTCTTCGTCAACAAGCAGGGCGGGCTGACCGTGAACGCCGCCAACCTGCTGCTCAACCTGGAGGAGGCGCGGCAGCGGCCGCTGTGGCGGATCCTGGTCGCGCTGTCGATCCGGCACATCGGGCCGACCGCGGCCCGCGCTCTCGCCGCGGCGTTCGGCTCGGTCGACGCGATCGCGGCGGCCACGCCCGAGCAGCTGGTCGCGGTCGACGACGTCGGCCCGACGATCGCCACCTCCCTGCGGGACTGGTTCTCGGTGGACTGGCACGCGGCGATCATCGACAAGTGGCGCGCGGCCGGGGTGCAGCTGGCCCAGGAGGGGTGGGTCCCGCCGCCGGTCGTGCCGGTCGACGAGCCGTCCGCGGCCGGGCCGCTGGCCGGGGTGACCGTGGTGATCACCGGCACGCTGGAGGGGATGACCAGGGACGAGGCGGCCGAGGCGGTACAGCGCCAGGGCGGGAAGGTCACCGGCTCGGTGTCGAAGAAGACCGACTTCGTGGTGGCGGGGGCCAGTCCCGGCTCCAAGCACGAGCGGGCGCTCGCGCTGGGCATCCCGGTGCTGGACGAGGCCGGACTGGGGGTGCTGCTCGAACGGGGGCCGGCGGCGGCCAACGATTCGGCCGAGTTGCCCGATACCCGCGGCTGAGGGGTAGCACGCCGCCGGGACAAGTGCGTAAGGTGAGGTGCCTGAGACGGTGCGTGAGCCCGGACCGGTTCGCGGTCAGATGGTAGCCAGATGACAATTAAATAGCAGCAAGATGGCTGCGGCCTGGCGGGTCGTGACGCATTGTAGGCAGTTGGCTGCCGCAAGTAGAATTTGAGCCGTATGTTCCTCCTGAGCCCGGGGGACCCACGGCGCAATCGGTTGCACCGATGAGGACGGCCCATGAAGGACCCGAACGACACCAGGGACAAAAGCCCGCGCCCCGGATCGCCGCCGTGGATCCACATGACCGTGGTGACCGCAGCGGGCCTCGCGGTCTTCGCCTGGGCCATGACACGCCTGTCCGGTCTGGGCAGCCTGACCCCGCATGCCCTGTTCTGGGTCCTCGCCGCCCTGCTGGTGGTCGGCCGGATACGGCCGATCGTGACCTCGGACCGGTCCGGCCTGAAGCCCCCGGTCGCCTCGGTCGCCTTCGGCTTTGCCGCGCTGCTGTACTGGGGATTCGCGATCGCGGTCCTGCTGCGGGTCACGTCCTCGGTCGCCGTCGCGGTCGTCCAGCGTAAGGCGCCGCACCGGTGTGCGTTCAACGCGGGCGTGACCACCCTGAGCATGGCCGCGGCGGGGCTGGCCCTGGCCATCACCGGGTTCCGTCCGGCGACCGCCCGGCCGCCGGTCATCTCCGGCGCCGACCTGCCCAGCGTGCTGTTCGCGGGCGCGGCCTTCTTCACGGTGAACTTCCTGCTGGCCGGCGCCGCCGGGGCGCTGCACTCGCGGGCACCGCTGCTGCGCAGCCTGCGCGCCGAGCTGCCCTTCCAGGCGCTGGTGAACCTGGTGCTGATCGCGGCGGCGCCGTTGGTGGCCGTGGTGATGGCCGCGGATTCCGCGTGGCTGGTGCTGCTGTTCGCGTTCCCGCTGGCCGCCATCTACATGAGCGCCGCCATGTCGGTGCAGCGCGAGCACCAGGCGTTCCACGACGAGCTGACCGGCCTGTCCAACCGCAAGCTGCTCATCCGGCAGACCAGCGAGGCGCTGGCCGCCGCGGCCCGGTCGGGCACCAAGGTCGGCTTCCTGGTGCTGGACCTGGACCGTTTCAAGGAAGTCAACGACACGCTGGGGCATCCGGTCGGCGACCGGCTGCTGGGGATCGTCGCGCACCGGCTCCTGCACGGCGTGCGGCCCGGTGACCTCGTGGCCCGCCTCGGGGGTGACGAGTTCGCGGTGCTGCTGCCGTCGGTGCGGGAGGTCAACGCGGCCCGCGAGGTGGCCGCGCGGCTGCGCGCGGGGCTGGCCGAGCCGATCCAGCTCGAGGGCATGTCCTTCGACATCGAGGCGAGCGTGGGCATCGCCCTGTACCCGGACGACGCGACCGGCTCCGAGCTGCTGATGCAACACGCCGACGTGGCCATGTACCTGGCCAAGGAACGCCGCAGCGGGGTGGAGCGGTACATGGCCGACTCCGACCGCAACTCCCCGGCCCGCCTCGCGCTGCTTGGTGACCTGCGCCGCGGCCTGGACGCCGGCGAGCTCGAGCTGCTCTTCCAGCCGAAGGTGGTCCTGGAGAGCGGCCAGACCGCCGGAATGGAAGCGCTGGTCCGCTGGCAGCATCCAGTCCGGGGGCTGATGGCACCCGAGGAGTTCATCCCGCTGGTCGAGCAGTCCTACCTGATGCGGGACCTCACCTTCCAGGTCGTGGACCGGGCGCTCGCCCAGGCGGCCGTCTGGTGGCAGGAGGGCCTGCCGGTTCAGGTGTCGCTGAACGTGTCCGCGCGCGACCTGCTCGACGCGGGCCTCGCCGAGACGATCGGCCGCGGGCTCCAGCGTTATGAGCTGCCACCCGGGGCGCTGCTGCTGGAGATCAACGAGCGGGTGCTGACCAGCGAGCCCGCGCACGCCATCACGGTGGCAGCGGCGCTGACCGCGCTCGGCGTGGCGCTGAGCCTGGATGACTTCGGGACCGGCTCCTCGTCGCTGGTCCGGCTCAAGCGGCTGCCGGTGAGCGAGGTGAAGATCCACTCGTCGTTCATCGCCAGGCTGGGCGACTCCGCCGACGACGAGGCGATCGTCCAGTCCATCGTGGACCTGGTCCGGGCGCTCGGCATCGACTCGGTGGCCGAGGGCGTGGAGTCCGAACAGATCGCGACCGCGTTGCGGGTCATGGGCTGCAAGGCCGCGCAGGGCTGGTTTTTCAGCAAGCCGCTTCCCGCGGCGTCGGCCACGGCCTGGCTGGCTGAGCACGGCGTGGCCAGCCAGCGGCCGGCTCCGCTCCCGCCTGGGCACGGCGCCGCCCTCGGCCGCCCGGTGATCTCTCCCACCGGCCTGTCCGCGGCCGGCTCCCGGGGGGTAAACGGTTTCGGACCTCCGCTGCGCGGTCGCTAGGCTTGCGTGCATGCCCATAACGAGGGACGAGGTCGCGCATCTGGCCCGGCTGTCGCGGCTGGCCCTGACCGAGCAGGAACTTGACCATTTCGCCGGCCAGCTGGACGTGATCATCGCGGCGGTGGCGCGGGTGCAGGAGGTCGCGGCCGAGGGAATCCCGCCGACCACGCACGCGCTGCCGATCACCAACGTGTTCCGTGACGACGTGATCGTGCCGCCGATCGGCGCGGCCGCCGCGCTCGACCAGGCCCCCGCGTCCGAGCAGGGCCGGTTCCGGGTCCCGCGGATCCTGGCCGAGGACTGACCGATGGCCCCTTCGACACCCGAGCTGACCAGGATGACCGCAGCCGAGCTGGCCGCGGCGATCGCGGCGGGCGAGACCTCCGCGGTTGAGGTCACCCGGGCGCACCTGGACCGGATCGGCGCCGTGGACGAGCGGGTGCACGCGTTTCTGCACGTGGCCCCGGACGCCGCCCTGGCCGCGGCCGCCGCCGTCGACGAGCGGCGCCGCGCCGGGGAGCCACTCGGTCCGCTGGCCGGGGTGCCGCTGGCCCTCAAGGACGTCTTCACCACCGCCGACATGCCCACGACCTGCGGATCGCGGATCCTGGCGGGCTGGCGCCCGCCCTACGACGCGACCATCACCCGGCGGCTGCGCGACGCCGGGGTCGTGATCCTCGGCAAGGCGAACATGGACGAGTTCGCGATGGGATCCTCCACCGAGAACTCGGCGTTCGGGCCCTCGCGCAACCCGTGGGACCTGAGCCGGGTCCCGGGCGGGTCCTCCGGCGGCTCCTCGGCCGCGGTCACCGCGTTCGAGGCACCGCTCGGCATCGGCACCGACACCGGAGGCTCGATCCGCCAGCCCGCCGCCGTCTGCGGCATCGTCGGGGTGAAGCCGACCTACGGCGGGTCCTCCCGATACGGCGTGGTCGCGTTCGCGTCGTCGCTGGACACGCCGGGGCCGCTGGCCCGCACCGTGCTCGACGCGGCGCTGCTGCACGAGGCCATGTCGGGCCACGACCCGTGCGACTCGACCTCGATCGACGCGCCGGTGCCGCCGGTCGTGGCCGCCGCGCGGCAGGCCGACGTGAGCGGCCTGCGAGTCGGCGTGGTCACCGAGCTCAGCGGCGAGGGCTACCAGCCGGGCGTCCTGGCCAGGTTCGGCGAGGCGGTCGAGCTGCTGGAGTCGCTGGGGGCCAAGGTCACCGAGGTGTCCTGCCCGCACTTCACCTACGCGCTGCCCGCGTACTACCTGATCGCGCCCAGCGAGTGCTCGTCCAACCTGGCCCGCTTCGACGGGATGCGCTACGGCCTGCGGGTGGGCGACGACGGGACTCGCAGCGCCGAGGAGGTCATGTCGCTGACCCGCGCCGCCGGGTTCGGTGCCGAGGTCAAGCGCCGGATCATGCTCGGCACCTACGCGCTGTCCAGCGGGTACTACGACGCGTACTACGGCAAGGCGCAGCAGGTGCGCACGCTGATCACGCGGGACTTCGACGCGGCCTTCGAGCAGGTCGACGTGCTGGTCTCGCCGACCACGCCGACCACGGCGTTCCGGCTGGGCGAGCGCGTGGACGACCCCATCGCCATGTACCTCGCCGACCTGTGCACGATCCCCTCGGACCTGGCCGGCAACGCCGCGCTGTCGGTGCCGTGCGGGCTGGCCCCGGAGGATGGCCTCCCGGTCGGACTGCAGATCATGGCGCCGGTACTCGCCGATGACCGGCTGTACCGGGTCGGGGCGGCGGTCGAGGCGGCGCTGGACCGGCGCCGCGGGCATCCGCTGCTCGACGAGGCCAAGGGGCTCGGCGAGGCGAAGGGACTGGCCCATGACTGACCCCGGGGTGCTCGTCCCTTACGACGAGGCCGTTGCCCGCTATGACCCGGTGATCGGCCTGGAGGTCCACGTCGAGCTGGGCACCGTGACCAAGATGTTCTGCGGCAGCCCGGCAGAGTTCGGCGCCGACCCGAATTCGGCCGTCTGCCCGGTCTGCCTTGGCCTGCCCGGCTCGCTGCCGGTCGTCAACCGCGCGGCCATCGAATACACGATCCGGATCGGGCTGGCGCTGAACTGCTCGATCGCGTCCTGGTGCCGGTTCGCCCGGAAGAACTACTTCTACCCGGACATGCCGAAGAACTTCCAGATCTCGCAGTACGACGAGCCGCTGTGCACGGACGGCTGGCTGGACGTCACGGTCGACGAGACCACGGTGCGGGTCGGCATCGAGCGGGTCCACCTGGAGGAGGACACGGGCAAGTCGCTGCACGTCGGCGGGGCCACCGGGCGGATCCACGGCGCCGACTACTCGCTGGAGGACTACAACCGGGCCGGGATCCCGCTGGTGGAAGTGGTCACCAAGCCGATACCCGGCACCGGCGCGCTCGCGCCCGTCGTCGCCCGGGCCTACGTCACCGAGCTGCGGGACCTGCTGCGGGCCCTGGATGTCTCCGACGTCCGGATGGAGGAAGGCTCGCTGCGCTGCGACGTGAACACCTCGCTGACGCCGCGCGGCTCCGGCGCCTGGGGGACCAGGACCGAGACCAAGAACGTCAACTCGCTGCGGTCGGTCGAGCGCGCGGTCCGGTTCGAGATCGAGCGGCAGGCGGCCGTGCTCGACGCCGGCGGCCGGGTGGTCCAGGAGACCCGGCACTTCCAGGAGGACAGCGGCACCACTACCCCGGGCCGGAGCAAGGAGGAAGCGCAGGACTACCGGTACTTCCCCGAGCCCGACCTGGTGCCGGTCGCGCCGTCGCGCGAGTGGGTGGAGGAGCTGCGGGCCACGCTGCCCGAACTTCCCTCGGCCCGGCGGGCCCGGCTGCAGGCGGAGTGGGGGCTGTCCGACCGCGAGATGGCCGCGGTGCGCAATGCCGGGGCGCTCGACCTGGTGGCCGAGACCGTCGCCGCGGGCGCGCCTGCGGCGGAGGCGACCAAGTGGTGGCGGGGGGAGCTGTCCCGCCGGGCGCACGAGTCGGGCACCGAGCTCGCCGAGCTGCCGGTGACCCCGGTCAAGGTGGCCCGGGTCATCGCGCTGGTCGCGTCCGGACAGCTCAACGACGGGCTGGCCCGGCAAGTGCTCGACGGCGTGCTGGCCGGCGAGGGCTCGCCGGACGAGATCGTGGCCGCCCGCGGCCTGGCCGTGGTCAGCGACGACACCGCGCTCCTGGCCGTTATCGACGAGGCGATCGCGGCCAACCCGGACGTGACGGAGAAGGTCCGTTCCGGTAAGACCGCGGCCGCCGGCGTGCTGGTCGGCGCCGTGATGAAGGCCACGCGCGGGCAGGCCGACGCGGCCCGCGTCCACGAGCTCATCCTGGAGCGCCTGACCGGCTCCGGCTGACCCGGGTTATATCCGGATGGCTTTCCGCGCCAGCGTGGTTATGCTGGAGCTATGACGGCGCACGCGAGCCAGGTGATGATGCCCCGCTAGCGGGGCCACCTGATGCTGCCCGGACGACGTCCGACACGAGGCCCCGAGGGGCCTCGATTCATGTCCGCGAGTCGGAGCCCCGCCCCTTTTCCAGGAGGTTCCGATGAACGCCCGACGCGTCTATCTCAGCACCACGATCTTTTACGTCAACGCCCGCCCCCACCTCGGGCACGCGCTTGAGCTGGTCCAGGCCGACGTGCTGGCCCGGCACCGTCGGCTCGCCGGCGACCAGGTGCGCTTCCAGTCCGGCACCGACGACAACTCGCTGAAGAACGTGCTGGCGGCCGAGGCGGAAGGGGTCGCCGTCACCGAGCTCGTGGGCCGCTACGCCGCGGCCTTCGAGGGGCTGCGCGAGCCGCTCGCGCTGTCGTTCGACGACTTCATCCGCACCAGCAGCGATCCGCGGCACCGGCCCGGAGTGGAACGGCTCTGGCGGGCCTGCGCGGACCGCGGCGACCTGTATCTCAAGCACTACGAGGGCCGCTACTGCGTCGGCTGCGAGCAGTTCTACAAGCCGGCCGAGCTGCGGGCGGGGCTGTGCCCCGAGCACCTGACGCCGCCGCAGCTCGTCGCGGAGGAGAACTGGTTCTTCCGGCTGTCCCGGTACGCCGATCAGCTGCACGACCTGGTCAGCTCGGGGAGGCTGCGGGTCGAGCCCGCCGCGCGGCGCAACGAGGTTCTCGGCTTCATCGCGGGCGGCCTGGAGGACTTCAGCGTGTCGCGCTCCACCGCGCGGGCCCGCGGCTGGGGCATCCCCGTCCCCGGCGATCCCGGCCAGGTGATCTACGTCTGGTGGGACGCGCTCGGCAATTACGTGACCGCGCTCGGTTACGGCACCGGCAACGCCGGGGACTACCGGCGGTGGTGGACGGACGCCGGCCGCCGGGTGCACCTGGTCGGCAAGGGGGTGCTCCGGTTTCACGCCGTCTACTGGCCCGCCATCCTGCTCTCGGTCGGCGAGCCGCTGCCCACCGACATCCTGGTGCACGACTACCTCACGATCGGTGGCAGGAAGATCAGCAAGTCGGACACCTCAGGGAATAGCGCCGACCCTGTGGCGCTGGCCGCCCGGTACGGCACCGACGCAGTGCGCTGGTGGCTGCTGCGCGAGGTACCGCGCGTGGGTGAGGCCGACTTCACCCCGGCCCGTCTGGTCGCCAGGGCCAACGATGATCTCGCCAACGACCTGGGCAACCTGGTCAGCCGCGTGGTCACGCTGGTGCACCGCTACCGGCAGGGGAAGGTACCCCGGGCCGGGGCGGTGCCACGGGAGCCCGCCCGGCTGGCGCCTGACGGGCGGGCACTGGCGCAGGCACGCGACCAGGTTCCGCAACGGGTGGCTGCGGGCCTGGCCGACTTCGACTTCCGCGGTGCCACCGCCGCGATCTGGGAGGTGGTCGAGGAGGCGAACCGCTACGTGGAGCGGGCTGAGCCCTGGCGGCTGGCCCGGGCCGAACGCGACGGCGACGCCACCGCGGGCGAGCAGCTGGATGAATCCCTGGCCCTGCTCATCGGCACCTGCTCCGACCTGGGCCGGGAGCTGGCGCCGTTCCTGCCCGGCCTGGCCGCCCGGATCCGGGCCGCCTGCGATGACTCGGCCGGGCCGCTGGCCCCGGCCGAGCCGGTGTTCCCGCGGCTGCGCTGAGGCTACCGGTCCGATCCGGTCTCCGCGTCCGGCGGGTACAGCGGCGGCGAGCCGCCCGGCGGGCGGATCTGGCCGAACCGCTGCTCGTACAGGGTCAGGTTCTGGTTGATGGTCCTGATGATGTCGAACACGGCCGTCGGCGGCACCCGGATCCTGGCCACCAGCCGGTGCGGCGCCCGGATCACCTCCTCGCCCTCCTCGGTCCTGGCCGGCTGCGGGGGCTCGCTGCTGACCAGGAAATCGAACGTGAACTCGTGCCCGGTATGCCAGATCGCCAGGGCGTTGGCGTAGCAGCCAGCCTCCTGTTCGGGCTCGGCGCGGGTCTCGAACACCATGCGGGGCTGGGCGGGCGGATCGCTCACCCCAGCACGGTACAGCCGCTGCGGCGGTTGGCCCGACGACGGTGTGCTGACCGGTCTTGGCTCCCGTGGCGAGTGTTACTGAAGTTGTCTCCCGGTCTAGGCCCTTCCTCAATCTAAGCGTGACCTTGCGCACGTACAGTGAAGGCACATCGCTGATGGCGAGAACCGCGTCCAGTACGCCGGCGATCCCCGCAACGCCTGGCGGTACGGGAATACACGTACTGGTGATCACGAGCCGCAGTGCTGCCCCTCGTGAGTGGGACGCGTACCCCGGTCGGCTTCTGGCGGTCGGCAGGGCCCGAGGCTCGCCAGCGGATGCGGTGAAAAGGGAGGCCCAGGTGCGGTCGGCTGGATCCGGCGGCGCGCGGTGAGCCTGACCATCCTGGCGGGGGTGGCCGGTGCTCTGGTGGCGGTCGCGGCGGCGGCGCTGCTGTGGCGCGAGTCGGGCCGGCGCGAGCCATCGGTCCGGAACGCCTACCGGGCGCTGGCGGCGGCGGCGCTGCTGTGGGGCGCGGGCTTCGTCGACGCCGAAAGCATGGGGGCCAGCGGCACCGGAACCTCGCTTACCTCGGCGGACCTGCTGACCCTGCTGGCTCTGCCGGCCCTGGGAGTCGGCCTGTTCGGCCTGGCCAGAGCGAGTCGGGAGGCGGACGGCGAGCACCGGCCGGCGTCCCGGGTCCAGGCCGGCAGCCCAGTGGCCTGGCTGGCCGACGCGTGCCTGCTGGCGGCCGCGCTGTTCATCATCGACTGGGTGGCGGTGCTCGGGGCCCAGTACCGTCACACCGGCGAGTCGGCCGGGACCTTCGCGCTCCAGGCGATCCACCCCATCGCTGACCTGATCGCGCTCGGCGTCCTGCTGGCGGTCGCGGTACGGGCGGGGCGGGCCGGGCTGGCGCCGTACCTGGCCCTGCTCGTGGTGGCGGCGGCCGACTCGCTCGCGGTCGGCGCCAGGATCAGCGGCACGCGTCCCGGGGCCGGGGCGGTCTTGGTCGCGCTGGCCGGGTTCTGCCTGCTGGGGGCCACGGCGCTGGTCCGGGCCGACCGGTCGGCGCCGGCGTCGCCGCGGCGGCGTCCGGGCTGGCTCGAGCCGGCCGGGCTGCCCGGGGCCACGCTGGCGGCGTCGCTGGCCGCCGCCGTGGCCGCGCTGATGGCCATCGGCTGGGCCCTGAACGGCGGATCGTTCGCCGAGCCGGTGGTCGTGATCTGCGCGGGGATCGCCGGGCTGGCGCTGGTCGCCAGGATCACCGACCTGCTGCGCCGGGAGCGCAGCGCGGCCGCGCTCTCGGCGGAATCGGAGCAAAGGTTCCGTGAGCTGGCCGACCGCACCAGCGACGTCGTGCTCATCTGCGATCGCGACGGGGCCATCAGGTACGCCAGCCCGGCCGTCGGCGAATACGGGTACACGCCCGCGGAACTGGCCGGCCGGTCGCTCGCTGAGCTCGTTCATCCCGAGGACCGGGCCGCCGGCGTCAGGACCGTGCGTGCCGCCGGCGCCGGGCGGCAACCGGGCCGGCTCCCGTGCCGGGTCCGGTCGGCCGACGGCACCTGGCGTCATGTCGAGTCCACGGTGTCCCGCTACCGCGAGATGGGCGCCCCGGACCGGCTCCTCATCACCGCGCGCGACGTCAGTGACCAGATCGCGCTGCGCAGGCAGGTGACGTACCTGACCTACCACGACGGGCTCACCGGGCTGCCGAACCGGGCGTACGTCGAGGACCGGGCCAAGGACGCGGCCGACCGGGGCGCGGCCGCCGAGCCGGACCGGCTTCCCGCGCAGACCGGGGCGATCTTCATCGACCTGGACGGCTTCACCGGGGTCAACGACTCGGTCGGGCACGGCGCGGGCGACCTGCTGCTGGCCCAGGCCGCCCGTCGCCTGCGCGCGGCCGTGCCGCCGGAGGACACGGTGGCCCGCTGGGGCGGAGACGAGTTCGCGGTGCTGGTGGAGAGCGCCGCGAGCGCGCCGGAGATCGTCGACATCGCCGAACGCCTCGCCCGGGCCATAGCCGCCGAGCCGTTCCATGTCGCCGACCGCGAGATCTCCCTGACGGCCAGCATCGGCGTGGCCCTGGCCGACGGGGGCGCGCACGGGCACCTGCTGCGCAACGCCGACGTGGCCATGTCCCGGGCGAAGGACTCCGGCGGCGGCCGGGTGGAGGTTTTTGCCGCGCACATGCACGCCGACGTGATGCGCAGGCTCGAGATGGCCAGCGACCTGCGCGCCGCGATCACGGCGGGCAAGCTGGGCGTGGAGTATCAGCCCATGGTGGACTTCGCGACGTCCCGGGTCATCGGCGTGGAGGCGCTGGCGCGCTGGTCGCGCGGGGGACAGCCGGTTCCCGCGGCCGAGTTCCTCGGCGTGGCCGAGGACTCCGGGCTGGTCGTGCCGCTGGGCGAGCAGGTGCTGCGCGAGGCGTGCGCCCAGGCCGCCGCCTGGCGCAGTTCCGGCTGGCCCGTCGGGGTGTCGGTGAACTTCTCGCTCCGGCAGGTCACCGCGGCCGGGTTCGCCGCGTCCGTGCTGACGGTGCTGGACGAGACCGGCCTGCCGCCCGGAGCGCTGACCCTTGAGGTCGCCGAGCGCGTCCTGATCGAGGGCGCCAGCCCGGTGGCCGACGGGCTGGCCGAGCTTCGCCGCCACGGCGTGCGGCTGGCCATCGACGACTTCGGCACCGGGTACGCGTCTCTCGCCTACCTCAGGCACCTCGCGGTGGACATCATCAAGATCGACCCGTCGTTCGTGGCCGCGCTGGGCCAGGACGCCACCCTGGCCATGCTCACCCGCACGATCATCCAGGTCGGGCACGATCTCGGCATCGAGGTGGTGGCCGAGGGAATCGAGCGCCCCGAGCACCTGGAACTGCTGCGGGAGATGGGCTGCGGGCTCGGCCAGGGATACCTGATCGCCGGGCCCATGGACGCGCGCGGTGTCGAGGCCCTGATCGTCGGCGGCTGGCCCGGCGCTCCCGAGCCCGCGCCATCCTCCGAGCCCGCGCCGGCCCCCGAGCCCACACTGGCCCCCGTCCCTGCCCTGGACGACGGCGAGGCGCCCGCGCCCGCGGCGCCCGCCGCCGCGCCCGCGAAGTGACGCGAGCGGGGCCGGGCACGGCCGCGCGCTGTCATGTGAACCGCTTCACAAGCCTGGCTAAAATGGCGTTCCTGACCGCCGCCGCCGGAAAGGGCTAACGTGTCCACGTCGATCGTCCTCATCGCCGAAGAGCTCTCGCCCGCCGGGATTGCCCAGCTGGAGTCCGACTTCGAGATCCGTTATACCGACGGCGGCGACCGGGCGCAGCTGCTGCCGGCCCTGGCCGACGCCGACGCCGTGATCATCCGCAGCGCGACCACCATTGACGCCGAGGCCCTGGAGCACGCGCCGAAGCTACGCGTGGTCGCCCGGGCCGGCGTCGGCCTGGACAACGTCGACGTCGGGGCGGCGACCAGGGCCGGCGTGATGGTGGTCAACGCCCCGACGTCCAACATCGTGAGCGCCGCCGAGCACGCCGTCGCGCTGCTGCTCTCGGCCGCGCGGAACGTCCCCCAGGCCATGGCCTCGCTGAAGAGCGGGCAGTGGAAGCGGTCCGCCTTTACCGGCGTCGAGCTCCAGGACAAGGTGGCGGGGATCCTCGGCCTCGGCAAGATCGGGGTACTGGTCGCCCAGCGCCTCGCGGCCTTCGGCATGACGGTGATCGCCTATGACCCGTACGTGGCGGCGGCGCGGGCGGCCCAGCTCGGCGTCCGCCTGGTGAGCCTCGAGGAACTGCTCACGGAGTCCGACTTCATCAGCGTGCACCTGCCGAAGAACGCCGAGACGACCGGGCTCATCGGCGACCGGCAGCTGCGCCTGGTCCGGCCCGGGGTACGGATCATCAACGCGGCCCGCGGCGGCATCGTGGACGAGAGCGCCCTGGCCTGCGCGCTGGCCGACGGCCGGGTGGCCGGGGCCGCGCTCGACGTGTACGCCACCGAGCCGTGCACGGACAGCCCGCTGTTCGCGCTGCCCAACGTGGTGGTCACCCCGCACCTGGGCGCGAGCACCCACGAGGCGCAGGAGAAGGCGGGGACCCAGGTGGCCCGGTCGGTCCGGCTGGCCCTGGCCGGCGAGTTCGTGCCGGACGCGGTCAACGTCCAGGGCGGCACCGTCGACGAGCTGCTCAGGCCGGGGCTGCCGCTGGCCGAGAAACTGGGCCGCATCTTCACGGCCGTGGCGGGCGGGATCGCGGCCCGGATCGAGGTGGAGGTCCGCGGCGAGATCGCGGGCCTGGACGTCAGCGTGCTGCAGCTGGCGGCGCTCAAGGGCGTGTTCAGCGACATCGTCGAGGACGCCGTCACCTACGTCAACGCCCCGCTGCTGGCCGCCGACCGTGGCGTCGAGGTCAGCCTGTCGACCGACAAGCAGAGCCCGGACTGGCGCAACGTGGTGACCCTGCGCGGCACGCTGCCCGACGGCCAGGTCGTGTCGGTCGGCGGGACACTGACCGGCCAGCGCCAGCTGGAGAAGCTCGTCGAGGTCAACGGCTTCGACATGGAGATCGCGCCGGCCGAGCACATGGTGTTCTTCACCTACTCCGACCGGCCGGGCGTCGTCGGCATCGTCGGCCAGATCCTCGGCACCCAGGGAATCAACATCGCCGGGATGCAGGTGTGCCGGGACGCCAGGGGAGGGCACGCGCTGATCGTGCTGACGGTCGACTCGGCTCTGCCGCCGGGGGTCCTGGACGAGATAACCTCCTCGATCGGCGCGGTGTACGGGCGGGCCGTGGACCTCGACGGGCGCTGAGCGGTCCGCTAACTCGCCTGCGTGGCCAGTAAGGTACGCGCATGACCGCGCGCACCATCAGGCTGGCCGTGATCGGCGGTGACGGGATCGGCCCTGAGGTGGTCACGGAGGCGGTCAAGGTACTCCGGGCCGCGGCCACGGGTGTCGCGGTCGAGACCACCGGCTATGACCTGGGCGCGCAGCGCTGGCTCCGCACCGGGGAGGTGCTCCCGGCGTCGGTGCTGGACGAGATCGCCGCGCAGGACGCGATCCTGCTCGGAGCCGTCGGCGACCCGGGCGTGCCGAGCGGTGTCCTGGAACGGGGCCTGCTGGTGCGGCTGCGGTTCGAGTTCGATCAGTACGTCAGCCTTCGCCCGGTGCGGCTATATCCCGGCATGGCCTCGCCGCTGTCCGGCCTCGGCACCGAATCGGTGGACATGCTGGTGGTCCGGGAGGGGACCGGGCCCCCCTCCATCGAGGCGGGCGGCGTCCTGCGCCGGGGGGCCGTCGGCGAGGTGGCCACCCAGGAGAGCATCAGCACCGGGTTCGGCGTGGGCCGGGTGGCGCGGTACGCGCTGCAGCGGGCCGCGGCCCGGCCGCGCCGGAAGCTGACCCTGGTACACCAGGCCAACGTGCTCGCCTACGCCGGGGACCTGTGGCGGCGCACCGTCGACGAGCTCGCGAAGGAGTTCGCCCAGGTGACGACCGACTACTGCCACGCCGATGCCGCGTCGATGTACTTCGTCACCCAGCCGGAACGGTTCGACGTGATCGTCACCGACCACCTGTTCGGCGACATCCTGACCGCGCTCGGCGCCGCGGTGGCCGGCGGCATCTGGCTCGCGGCGAGCGCCAGCATCAACCCAGAGCGGACCGCGCCGAGCATGTTCCAGCCGGTGCACGGGAGCGCGCCGGACATCGTCGGCCAGCAGAAGGCGGATCCGACCGCGGCCATCCTGTCGGCGGCGATGCTCTGCGAGCACGTCGGGCTGCCCGCCGCGGCGGCCCGGATCGAGCAGGCCGTCGCCGAGGACCTGCTGGACCGCCAGGGAGCCTGGGCGGCCAGGTCCACCGTGGAGATCGGCGACGACATCGCAGAGCGCGTCGCGGGCTGATCCGCCGTAGGTAAGATAGTAGGACGTCCTAACTTAACTGCCTCGACGTCCCGGCCCAGGCCACGGACGGGGGCCGCTGCATTTTCCGGACCGTGATCGTGCGGGCCTGCCAGGGCGCCAGACCGGTGAGAGGGGAACCGTGATGACTGCCGGCACCAGCCGCGAGATCGACTTTGCGCTCCATCCCGCCAGCGACCCGGTACCGGCCGCCGAGCGGGAGCGGCTGCTGGCCGATCCCGGGTTCGGACAGGTCTTCACCGATCACATGGTGACGATCCAGTGGTCGGCAGACCGCGGCTGGCATGACGCCGAGGTCGGGGCCTACGGGCCGTTCACGCTGGACCCGGCCACGCAGGTGTTCCACTACGCGCAGGAAATCTTCGAGGGCCTGAAGGCCTACCGGCAGGCCAGCGGCCCCATCGTGGCGTTCCGCCCGCAGGCCAACGCGGCGAGGTTCAACCGCTCGGCGGTCAGGATGGCCATGCCGGAACTGCCGGAGTCCGCTTTCGTCCGCGCGATCGACCTGCTGGTCACCCAGGACCGCGAGTGGGTGCCCGCCAGGGAAGGCCATAGCCTCTACCTGCGTCCGTTCATGATCGCGACTCACCGGGGCCTGGGGGTCAACAAGCCTTCGCCGTCCTGCCTGTTCGCGGTGATCGCGGCCCCGGCCGCCTCCTATTTCGCGGGTAACCTGCGGCCGGTCTCGGTGTGGCTGTCTCACGAGTACACCCGGGCGGCACCGGGCGGCACCGGAGCGGCCAAGACCGGCGGCAACTACGCCGCGGCGTTCGCCGGGCAGATGCAGGCCCTCGACCACGGCTGCGACCAGGTGGTCTGGCTGGACGCGGCCGAGCACCGCTGGGTCGAGGAAATGGGCGGGATGAACCTGTTCTTCGTCTACGGCTCCGGGCCCGACGCGCGGATCATGACGCCCGCGCTGACCGGGACGCTGCTGCCGGGCATCACCAGGGACTCCCTGCTCACGCTGGCGCCCGAGCTGGGCATCCCGGCCTCCGAGGGCAAGATCTCGACCGACGAGTGGCGAGCGGGATGCGAGTCCGGCGAGATCACCGAGGTGTTCGCCTGCGGCACCGCGGCGGTCATCACCCCGGTCGGCACGATCAAGGGAGCAACTGGCGGCTGGACGGTCGGCGACGGCACGCCCGGCCCGGTCAGCATGCGGCTGCGCGAGGAGTTGCTCGGCATCCAGTACGGTCACCTCGCCGACCCGCACGACTGGATCCACAAGATCATTTAGTTGTCCGGGATGCGCCCGTCGGCTGGCACCAGCTCCGGGCGCGCGGGCACGGTCCGCGGGTATTTCAGCCCGGCGCCGGTGTTGACCACCACGACCTCGTCGCCGGACGCCAGCCAGCCGTCACGGCGAAGCCGCGCGACGGCGGCGAAGCACGCCGCCCCCTCCGGGCAGACCCAGGTCCCCTCGGACCGCGCGGCCTGACGCTGGCTGGCGAGCAGTTCCCCGTCGGTCACGGCCACCGCGGTTCCCGCCGTGGCCCGGATCGCCGCCAGCGCCAGGAAGCCGCCGAGCGGGTCCGGGACCGTGAGCCCGAACGCCTCGGTCCTGGCCTCGGGCCACGGCTCGGTCTCGTCGGCCTGCCGCTCGAAGGCCCGCACCACCGGGGCGCAGCCCGCCGCCTGCACGGCCACCAGGCGCGGCAGCGCCGGGCCGATCCAGCCCAGCCGCGCCAGCTCGCGCAGCCCCTTGGCGATGCCGACCAGGCCCACGCCGCCGCCGGTCGGGAAGACGATCACGTCCGGCACCCGCCAGCCCAGCTGCTCGGCGATCTCCAGCCCGATCGTCTTCTTGCCTTCGAGCCGGTAGGGCTCCCGAAGGGTGGAGACGTCCTGGTACCCGGGCCGGTCCGCCACGGCGGCCCGGATGAGCCGCCCCGCGTCCCCGATCAGCCCGTCGACCAGGTAAGCCCGCGCCCCGGCGGCCGCGCACTCGGCCCAGGTGATCTCCGGGGACCCGGCCGGCATGACCACCAGGCAGGGCAGCCCGGCCCGGGCCGCGTAGGCGGCCCAGGCGGCCCCGGCGTTGCCGTTGCTGGGCAGGGCCACCCCGGTGGCCCCGAGCTCGGCCGCCCGGGACACGCCCACCGCCGCGCCGCGGGCCTTGAACGTCCCGGTGGGCAGCGCGCCCTCGTCCTTCATCAGCAGCCCGGGCACGCCGAGCGCCGCGCCCAGGCGCTCCATGGGCAGCAGCGGCGTCATGCCCTCGCCGAGGCTCACCGCGGACCCGGCCGAGCTCACCGGCAGCAGCTCGTGGTAGCGCCACAGGCTCGGCGGCCGCGCAGCGATCCGGTCCGGGCCGGTCAGCGCGGCGGCCCGCTCCAAGTCATAGCGGGCCAGCAGCGGCGCGCCGCAGCCGCAGGTTCCCCGGACCTGACCTGCGTCGTAGGAGGTGGCCGGGCACCGGGAGCACTCGAGGAAGGCCAGGGTCGAGTACGCGGCGGACGCGGCCGGCCGGGGCCGGCCCCGGTGCGCTGGTTCCTGGGTCACAGGGCCATCTTGTATTGTCCGGGACATCGGATCCTCGGCCGCCCCCAGCGCCGCCGCCACCCACGGCGGCGTACCGGACGTGCTGCGACGGGCCCGGCTGGCCACGCTGGTGTATTTCGTGGTGCTCGGCCTGGCCGACGGCGTGTGGCTGGCCAGGATTCCCGCGGTCAAGCAGAACCTGGGCCTGTCCGACGGGCTGCTCGGCGTGGCCCTGCTCGCCGCGCCGGTCGGGCTGGTGATCATCGCGGCGTTCGCGGACCGGCTGATCGACAGGTTCGGCAGCGCGCGGCCCACCGTGGCGGGCGCGGTGGCCATCTCGCTGCTGCCCATTGCGTTCGGGCTGGCGGGCAGCCTCGGCGTCCTGATGGCCGCGCTGTTCGTCTACGGCATGGCCGGCGGCCTGATGGACGTGGCGATGAACGCGCAGGCGGTGCGCGTGGAACGCGGGTACCGGCGCCCGCTGATCAACTCGTTTCACGCGTACTACAGCTTCGGCGGGCTGGCCGGGGCGCTGCTCGGCGGGCTGTTCGCCTGGCTCGGCGTCGGCCCGGCCCTGACGTTCACCGCGGTCGGCGTGCCCTTGGCCGTGCTGGCCGTGCTGCGGCGGCGCGGGCTGCTGCGCGGGCCCGAGGCCCGCGACCGGCCCTCGCCCGCTGGCCGGCCGGAGCCTGGCGGCGAGCCGGAGCCAGCCGGCCCGCACCGGCAGGGGGGGCGCCGGGCCGCCGCCGCACGGCCATGCTGATCGCCGTGCTAGGCCTGCTGGCCCTGTGCTCCCTGCTCGGCGAGGGCGCCGCGGGCAGCTGGAGCGCCGTCTACCTGCACGACAACCTGGGTACCTCGGCGGCCTTCGCAGCCCTCGGGTACGCGGCGTTCTCGGTCACGATGGCGATCGGGCGGCTGTTCGGCGACCGGCTGACGGCCCGGTTCGGTCCGGCCCGGCTGATCAGCGGGTGCGGCCTGGTGGCGGCGATCGGCCTGGCGGTGGCGCTGGTCACGGCCAGCCCGGCCGCCGGGCTGGTCGGGTTCGCACTGTTCGGCGCCGGGCTGTCCAGCACGTTCCCGCAGTTGCTGTCGGTGGCGGGCAACGTCGAGACGTCGCGTTCAGGCACGGGAATTGCCCGGGTGGCCGGGGCCGGGTACCTGGGCCTGCTGAGCGGCCCGGTGCTGATCGGAAGCATCGCGAGCCTGGTGGGGCTGCGGCTGGCGCTGGGGATCCCGCTGGCCGCCGCGCTGTGCCTGGCTGCCGGCGGCTGGGTCGTGCCGGGCCGGCGCGAGCCGCTGATCCGGCGGCTCCCCTGGCGATGACGGTGGCCCTCGGCCGGGCCGCCTGCGATAAGTTCCTGCGCGCGGGCCGCAGGCTGGCGATCGCGCCGATCAGCAGGTCCAGGCCGAACTCGAAGTCGGCCTCGAAATCCCGGTTCAGGAGTTCCGCCGACAAGCTCATGACCTGCGGGAACTCGGCCGGGTCCAGGAACGGCCGGTCGGCCGCGAGTACGGCCGGGTCTTGGCCCAGAGGCCGCTGGGGCTCGAGGCCGGGGGTCACGCCCACCTCACGCACCAGCGACCCGGCGACGTAGGCGACGTAGGCGCGCACCGCGCGGACCGCCTCCTCGCCGCCGAACCCCGCGCCCCGCAGCGTGGCCAGCGCGCGCTCCACGGGCCGGAGCGTAGCCGCCGAGTCGACCGGGCGGCTGATCACGACCATCGTGCAGCGGGGGTAAACGCGGGCCTTCCGCCAGAACGCGCGCGCCTGGGCGCGTAGCTCTTCCTGCCAGCCGGCGCCGGGCTCGCTGGCCAGGTCGACGCCGGACATGACCTGCTCGGCGACCCCGTCGAGCAGTGCTGCCTTGCTGGGCACGTAATCGTAGAGCACCATCACCCCGGTACCAAGCTCGTCAGCGATGCGGCGCATCGAGACCGCGCTGGGACCTTCCTGCTCGATCAGCTCCACGGCAGCTGCGATGATCCGCTCACGAGTGAGCTGCATAGGCCAAAGGTACCCAGTGAGCGTGACCAGTGAGGCCGGCCCCCTACGGTAGGGAGCATGAACGATAAGGAGATCCTCGGGCACATCGACGAGCTCATCCAGACCGAGCACGAGCTGCGGGCCAAGCTGGCCGCGGGCGAGCTCACCAGCGGGGAGGAGCAAGCCAGGCTGAAGGCCACCGAGGAGTCGCTCGACCAGTGCTGGGATCTGCTGCGGCAGCGCCGCGCCCGGCGCGAGTTCGGCGAGAGCCCGGGGGAGGCGGCCGCACGCCCGGCCTCCGAGGTGGAGGGGTACCTGCAGTAGGCGGCGGGGACGATCTCCTGTAATCCCGCAAGTAGGCTCTGACACGTGCGTATCGCAAGGTTCGCCCACGGCAGCGAGGTGGGCTACGGGATCGTGGAGGACATCCAGCCCGACGGCGCCACCGCCGGGGGCGTCCCGGATCCCGACGCGCTCGTGCTGGCCGAGCTGCTGGGGCATCCGTTCGGGATCGGGCAGGAGCCCGTCCGGCTCACCGGCTCCCGCTATCCGCTCGGCGACGTGCGGCTGCTCGCGCCCGTCCTGCCCAGCAAGGTGATCGCGATCGGGAAGAACTACGCCGATCACGTGCGCGAGATGGGCGGCGAGCCGCCGCCCGAGCCGGTGATTTTCCTGAAGCCCTCCACGGCGGTCATCGGGCCGCGGGATCCCATCGTCTACCCGGCCGAGCTGTCGGAGCGGGTCGACTTCGAGGGTGAGCTGGCCGTGGTCATCGGCAGGCTCTGCCGCCAGGTGCCCGCCGCGCGGGTGCCCGAGGTGATCTTCGGCTATACCTGCGCCAACGACGTTACCGCCCGTGACCTGCAGGCCAAGGACGGGCAGTGGGCGCGCGCCAAGGGATTCGACACCTTCTGCCCCCTCGGGCCGTGGATCCAGACCGATATCGATCCCGCTGACCTCGAGCTGACCACGGTCGTGAACGGCGAGATCCGGCAGAACGCGCGGACCTCGCAGCTGATGCACGGCGTGACCGCGCTGGTCAGCTACGTCAGTGCCGTGATGACCCTGCTGCCCGGCGACGTGCTGCTGACCGGCACGCCGGCCGGGGTCGGCCCGCTCAAAGAGGGCGACGAGGTGTCGGTCACGATAGAAAACATCGGAACGCTCACCAACGGGGTAATCAACCGTGACTGACGAAGCTGGCCCGGCGGGCCGACCCACCCTCCCTGGATCGCCGGTACGGGTGCGCTTCGCGCCGTCCCCCAGCGGGGACCTGCATGTCGGCAACATCCGCACCGCGCTGTTCGACTGGGCGTTCGCCAGGCACACCGGCGGGACCTTCGTGCTGCGGATCGAGGACACCGACCAGTCCCGGGTGCGGCCCGCCTACATCGAGTCCGCGCTGGAGACGTTGCGCTGGCTGAGCCTGGACTGGGACGAGGGGCCTGAGGTCGGCGGCCCCTACGGCCCCTACCTGCAGAGCCAGCGGATGGCGATCTACGAGGACTGGATCGCGAAATTCCTCGAATCGGGGCATGCCTACTGGTGCTACTGCACGCCCGAAGAACTGGCCGCGCGCCGGGAGGCGGCCCGCGCGGGCTCCGGCGGGCCCAGCGGTTACGACCTGCACTGCCGTCACCTGACCCCCGAGCAGGTCGCCGAATACCAGGCCGAGGGCAGGCGGCCGGTGGTGCGAATGCGGATGCCGGAAGGGTCGACCACGTTCACCGACCTGGTCCGCGGCGAGATCACCATCGACAACAAGAACGTGCCCGACTTCGTGCTCGCCCGGGCCAACGGCAGCCCGCTCTACACGCTGGCCGTGGCGGTCGACGACGTGCTGATGAAGATCACTCATATCGTGCGCGGCGACGACCTGCTGTCCTCGACGCCGCGGCAGCTCGCCGTGTACCGCGCGATGGGCGTGCCGGAGTCCGAGTTCCCGGTCTTCGCGCACCTGCCGTTCGTGCTCGGGCTGGAGGGCGAGAAGCTCGGCAAGCGCTACGGCGCCGCGTCGATCAGCTACTACCGGGACCAGGGGTTCCTGCCGGAGGCGATCGACAACTACCTGGCGCTGCTGGGCTGGTCGCCGGGGGACAACCGGGAGCTGTTCACGCTGGCCGAGATGGCCGCCGAATTCGACCTGGCCAAGGTCAACAAGAACCCGGCCCGGTTCGACGTGCGCAAGCTCGAGGCGATCAACGGCGACAAGATCCGGGAACTCGGCCCGGACGACTTCGTACGCCGGATCACCCCGTTCCTCCAGGAGGACCGGCTGGTCGACGACCCCCCGACCGCCGAGCAGGCCGCGGTGGTCGCGGCCGCGGCACCGCTGATCCAGGGGCGGATCTCGAAGCTGACCGAGGCACCCGGCATGCTGCGCTTCCTGCTCGTGGACGACGACAAGTTCGCCGTCGACCCGGACGACAGCGCTCGTGCGCTCGGCCCCGACGCGGTACCCGTGCTGAGCGCGGCGCACGATGCGCTGGCCGGCCTCAGGTCGTGGACGGCCGGGGAGATCAGGGACGCGCTCCAGGCGGTACTCGTCGACGGGCTGGGGCTCAGGCCCAAGGCCGCGTTCGGCGGGGCGGTGCGGGTCGCGATCACCGGACGGCGCGTCGGGCCGCCCCTGTTCGAGTCGATCGAGCTGCTCGGCCGGGGGAGAACCCTCGACCGCCTGGCCCGGGCCGCCGAAGCGGCCGCCGCGAGCGCCTGAGCCCGGCGCCGCTTGTGGCCGATCCCTTTGGCCGGCCGATCCGCGCTTCGGCTACACTGCACTGGCGCGCTGGGACACCGCGGCGCGCCCGGGCGTCGCTGGCCCGGTCCCATGGGGTATGGGGTAATTGGCAGCCCGACGGGTTCTGGCCCCGTTAGTCTAGGTTCGAGTCCTGGTACCCCAGCGACTTTCCGACAGCGCGGATGCCGCAGCAGGCGGCCTCCGCGCTGTTGCTTTTCCGGGCTGGTGTCGCCGCTCAGATCCAGCGACGACGGCGCCGGCTGCGGCCCCGGCCAGGCTCCAGCCTGGCCACGCGCAGCAGCACCAGCAGGATGATGGCGCCGACGATCGACCAGAGGATCCCGGTGAAGTGGAACTGGCTCACGGTCAGGGTGTGGTACTCGACCAGGTTCGCGACGAACCCGCCGACGAACGATCCCACGACCCCCAGGATGATCGTGCCGAGCAGGCCGATGGGGTCACGGCCGGGAACCACCAGCCGGGCGACGGCGCCCGCGATGAGGCCGATGATCAGCAGGATGATGATGAACGTCAACATGGCCTGCTTAACTACCCAGCTGGCGCGAAACATGCAAAGAATTCCGGTACAGACCGCGGCCGGGGTGTCCTGCGGCCGCGGCTCCCCCGGTCGGCCGGGGGACGCGTTTGGCGCCGCTGCGCGAGGTACGCTAGCCTTGGTACCCGGCTGGGGCTGAAGGCCCCGGTCAGTTTTGTGCTCACGGCTGGGCCGCAGGATGTGGTGTTGCGCGGTCCACGTGGTACCTGGCCCCGTCGTCTAGTGGCCCAGGACGCCGCCCTCTCAAGGCGGTAGCGCCGGTTCAAATCCGGTCGGGGCTACGAGGGAAGTAGAGGTCAAGGGCCTGATCGTCAGCGTGGCGATCCGGTCCTTGATCACTTGTGGGGCAAAAATGTGGGCGCAACCGGCCAATCCCGCCCCCGCTACTAGGAAGCGCAGGTCAGAGGCCCGATCGCCAGGACGGCGATCGGGCCTTTCGATCATCCGTTGGTGGTTCGTTGGCGGGACGCGCCACCGAGAGCTCCCGGAGCGCGGTACGTTGCGTCTGCGGCTGGCATGAAACGGCATCGGGCAGGAGTGAACCTCGTCCGCTCAGGAAGGTCACCCCCTCGGGGGTGATGCCGGGAAGCGTCATCGCGCGGCACGCTGGCAGGGTGCGCGGGCGGTTCAGGGCGGGGAGGCGACATGTCAAGATCAGGGCAGGGTGCCGGGAGGCCGCCGCTGGCCAGCATCGCGGCGGGCAGCAGGCCGGCGGCGCAGCCGGGGGACTCGGGCTTTGACGGTCAGGCGTCGCTGGGGCTGGTCGGGCTGGGCGTGGTGAGTCATGTGCTGCGAAGCCGCCGTACCTATGAGACGGTGGCCGTGGCCGCGATCGTGGTGGGGGCGCTGAAGCGGATCGGCCAGGACAACGGGGCCAGCGCCATGGCGAGCCTGCAGGCCTGGAATAAGCGGGAGATCCAGCGCCTGGAGCGCAAGGCTCAGCGCCAGGGCCGCTCGGTCAAGGGCTCCGCGCGGATGGCGCGTTCGGGACGGCCCAGAGGCCTGGCCGGGGCAGTTCCCAAGAAATGACGAGCATGGGCTCGGCGGCGGCCGGGAGATCATCGGGGCGTTCGCTGCTGAGCCGTCGGGCTGATGGCGGGCTGGCTGGTTATCCGGCGGGCAGGAGAAGACGATGATCAAGTTGTTGTACAAGCCGGTGGACCTGATCGCTGGCATGGTTGGCGGGTTGCTCGCCGGGCTGATCTTCAAGAGGGTCTGGAAGCTCATCGGCCGGGGAGATGCGCCTAAGCCCACCGATGAGCGGCGGGGCTGGGGGGAAATCCTGCTGGCCGCGATGTTGCAGGGCGGGATCTTCGCGCTGGTCAAGGCCGCCGTCGACCGCGGCGCCGCCGAGGGGACGCGCAGGCTCACCGGGATCTGGCCTGGCGATGAGGGCCAGCAGCCCGACGAGCCGGTCTGACCATCACCCAGGCCGCACCCCGGTCTCCTGCGCTCGCCTGCCACTTCGGCTGCTTCTTCGGTGGCTTCGGCCGCCCTATCCGCCGGCGGTGCCGCGCCTGAATTTGCCTGCTCGGAGGCGTGGACGGGCTGGCGGGGGATGAGGACCGCGAGGACGAGCCCGATCAGGGTGATCACCAGCATGGTGGTGAGGGCGACGGCGAACGGCCTGCCCTCGGGCAGCTTGACGGCGACCATGACCGAGCCGACGCCGTTCTAGCCAAGCAAGCGAGGCAATCTCAGGCGCCACCGGATTCCTCACCTTCGGTGGGTGAGCTTGGGTCGGCGCCGCTGCGCTGAGCACCGGAGTTCGTCCGTCGGATAAGCCTGCGCTCCGGTATGCCGGGCGTGTCGGCGCCGGCTTGTCCGTCTGCAGAACGGGCGAGCAGCCGGGCGTACCGGGCGGCCAGCGGGTCGGCCGTGGCCCCGTGGATGACGACGCTGAGCACCACGGTGATCGTGATGACGGTAACGGCGTGACCGGCCACGGGACGGCCCAGTTCCTCCAGCGCCAGCAGGGCGAACACCACCGACGCCAGGCCGCGCGGACCGAACCAGCCCACCAGGGCGACCGTGGCCCGGCCGAGCCGCGCGCCAACCAGCGCGACCGCCACCGGCACCATCCGGATCACCGTGAGGCTGAGCACCGCGTACAGCACGACCTGCCAGGTCAGGCCCTCCACCGCGGGCACGATCGCGACCGCGCCGAAGGCCAGCCAGACCAGCAGGGACACCAGGGCCCCGGTTTCCTCGACGAACGGCATCAGGGGCTCGCCGCGCCGGCCGCTTGCCGTGCCGAACGCGAGCCCGCCGATGAACGCGGCGACGAAACCGTTGCCGTGCAGCGCCAGCGCGGACGCGTACGCGCACACCGCCAGGCCCAGCACCGCCGAGCCGGCGAAACCCTCGGCGGCCCAGCCGCGCCGGCGCGCCGCGTTCACCACCAGGCCGCCGGCCCCGCCCACGGCCACGCCAATCAGAAGGCCCAGGCCCAGCTCGGCCGCGGCCGCCCCCGGGCCGTGCCCGGCGAGCTCGCCTGCGGTCGCCGCACCCGCCAGGGCCAACGACACAAACGGCGTGGCGATCCCGTCGTTGAGGCCGCTTTCGACATTGATCAGCCGGCGGATGCTCGCCGGTATCGCCGGGTTGGCCATCACGCCCGCGCCCAGCGCCGCGTCGGTGGGCGCCAGCGCCGCGCCCACCAGCAGCGCCAGCCAGATGCTGCCCCCGCCGGCCAGGGCCAGCGCCAGCAGGGTGCCCAGGCCGATCGTCAGCGGCAGCGCCACCCCGAGCAGCCGCAGGTACAGCCCCGCGTCCGCGCGCAGCTCGTGCAGCCCGACCCGCGACGCATCGCCGAACAGGATCAGCACGAGCGTGAACTCCGCCAGTTCCTTGATCAGCGCACTGCTGGGCTCGATGCCCAGGGACAGCAGCGGCCCGTGGGTGAGCAGCAGCCCGGCGACGACGAAGGCGATCGGCGCGGTGACGTCGAACCGTTCCAGCCGGGCCGACAGGGTGCCCCAGCCGAACACCAGCGCGGCCACGATGGCCAGGTCAGAAACGCTCACGGCCGCACCCGCCCTCCCCAGCGCTCACCAGGCACCCGGACCGGTTGCCGATGTAACAGCGCCGACGGACTCCTATCCGAGGGTAGCGACGAGGATCGCCTTGATGGTGTGCAGGCGGTTCTCGGCCTGGTCGAACACGATGCTGGCGGCTGAGTTGAAAACCTCGCCGGTCACCTCGAGGCCGGAGGTCATGCCCGTGTGCTCCATGATCTCGCGGCCTACTGTGGTGTTGGGGTCGTGGAACGCCGGCAGGCAGTGCATGAACTTGACCGCCGGGTTCCCCGATTTCTCCAGCAGGGCGGCGTTGACCTGATACGGCGTGAGGATCTTGACGCGTTCGGCCCAGACGTCCTTGGACTCGCCCATCGACACCCACACGTCGGTGTGGATGAAGTCGACGCCCGAGACGGCTTCGGCCGGGTCCTCGGTGATGGTTATGCGCGCGCCGGTGCGGCGGGCGATCTCGGTGGCGATCTCGACCACGTCCTTGGGCGGGTGCAGCTCGGCCGGGCCGGCCAGGCGGACATCGCTGCCCATCAGCGCGCCCATGACCAGCAGCGAGCGGCCCATGTTGAACCGGCAGTCGCCGACGAACGCGTAGGCGATCGCGTCGTAGGGCTTGTGGCTGGCCTCGTGCATGGTCAGGAAGTCGGCCAGCATCTGGGTGGGATGCCACTCGTCGGTCAGCCCGTTGTACACCGGCACCCCCGCGTGGGTGGCCAGTTCCTCCACGTCGGCCTGCGCGTTGCCCCGGTACTCGATCGCGTCGTACATGCGGCCCAGGACGGCGGCCGTGTCGGCGATCGACTCCTTGTGCCCCAGCTGCGAGCCAGACGGATCGAGGTAGGTCACGTGCGCGCCCTGGTCGTAGGCGCCGACCTCGAACGCCGACCGGGTCCGGGTGGAGGTCTTCTCGAAGATCAGCGCGATGTTCTTGCCCGCGAGGTGCCGCTCTTCGGTGCCGGCGTATTTCGCGCTCTTGAGGGCTTCGGAGAGCTGCAGCAAGAACCTCAGCTCCTGCGGGGTGAAGTCGATCTCCTTCAGGAAGCTGCGGTTCTTCAGATTGAACGACACGGAAGACTCCTAGCGCGGGTCACAACAGCGGATGTAGCAGGTCAGAATGCGGGGTCGCGCTCGATCGGGCAGGTCATGCAGTGGCCGCCGCCGCGGCCCTTGCCCAGCTCGAACCCCTCGATCGTGATCACCTCGATCCCGGCCTTGCGCAGCGCGGTGTTGGTCCCGGTGTTGCGCTCGTAAGCGACCACCACCCCGGGCTCGAGCGCGACCACGTTGTTGCCGTCGTCCCACTGCTCGCGCTCGGCCTCGAAGCTGTCGCCGCCGGTCTCGATGACGCGCATCATGGGCACGCCCAGGGCCTTGGCCATCAGCTCAGGCAGCGATCCCTGCTGTTCCTCCACCACCAGGTCGCCGGCCGCCTCGCCCGGCCGGATCGCCCAGGTGCGCGCCCCGCCGACCACCTGCGGGAACAGGGTGACCAGGTCGCGGTCGCACATCGTGATGACCGTGTCCAGGTGCATGTAGCTGCGGGACTTGGGCAGGTGCACCGCGAGCACCTGGGTCGCCGACCCGGCCCGGAACAGCGAGCGGGCGATCCACAGCACGGCCTGCGGGGTGGTGCGCTCGCCCATGCCGATCATCACGGTGCCGTTGCCGATCGGCTGCACGTCGCCGCCCTCGACGTGGCAGCGGCCCCAGTCCTCATCGGCGCCGCCCAGCCAGATCGGGAACTGCTGGCTGGCGAACATCGGGTGGAACCGGTACACCGTCTCCATGATCATCGTCTCGGGTACCCGGGCGGGCTTGGTCATCGGGTTGATCGTCACCCCGCCGAAGATCCAGCACGACGGGTCGCGCTGGAACAGGAAGTTCGGCAGCGGCGGCAGCAGCATGCTGGTCGGGTCGGCCGACTCCCATACCAGCCCCACATCCTGGGTCACGTCCGCCTTGGTGATCCCGCCGATCAGGAACTCCGCGACCACCGCCGGCCCGGCCGAGCCGACCCACTCGCGGCCCCGCTGCGAGGCGGTGATCCCGACCTGCCGCTCGCTGAGGATGTGACCGCACACCCACTCCCGCGCCTGCGGGTTGGCCAGCGCCTCGGTCAGCAACTGCTCGATCTCGAACACCTCGACGCCCCGGTCGCGCATCACCTCGCAGAACATGTCGTGCTCGGCCTTGGCCCGGGCCACCCAGATCACGTCGTCGAACAGCAGTTCCCCGGCGTTCGACGGGGTCAGGCGGGTGTGCTCCAGGCCCGGCCGGTGCACTATGACCTGGCGCAGCCTGCCCACCTCGGAGTGCACTCCGAACGGCACGTTGATCACCTCATTGCGTGATAGCGGAAAGGTTTCCGGCCCGGGCCGCTGAGCGCCGGGCAACGAGCTCGCGCCGCCATATCTATGCCTCCGGTCCGGGCATCTGCTGGCTCGGCCGGGCCTTGCGCTGGCGGGACAGCTGAATGGTCTTGTCGACGGCGACGACCGCGGGCGCGAGGAGCGACAAGGCGAGCACGACGACCCACTGCTTTCCGTCGAGCGAGGTGGTGTCGAGCAGGCCCTGCAGCATGTTGAGCGACACGGCGCACCAGGTGAGGATCCACCCCAGGATGATCCAGCCCAGGAAGGGGAATACCGGCGAGGACCACGGGGCCTGCCGCTCCCGCCGCATGACCAGCCCGATGTTGACCGCGCTGAACGAGACGATGGCGAAGGCCATGGTCATGTTGACCGACGGAGCCGTGGTGCTGGGCTTGCCGGGGCCCCACTCGAGCACGGCCAGGGCGGTGACGGCGAGCACGAACCCGGTGACGAACCAGCGGATGACCTGGGGCCGGTTGACGATCTTCGTGCCGGGCTTGCGCGGCGGCCGCTGCATGACCCCGGGGTCGGGGACGTCGACGATGAACCCGATGACCACGGTGATGACCACGAAGAACTTGCAGAACAGCAGCTGCAGCGGGAACAGGGCCACGCCGCCGTTGATGTTGAAGATGGTGGCGTAGACCATCAGCTGCAGCACCGAGGACAGGATCGTCAGCTGCATCCTGATGTAGGTGGAGATCCGGCGGTAGATGTCGCGGCCCAGGTCGACCGCCTTGACCAGGGTCGCGAAGTTGTCGTCGGTCAGCACGATCTTGGCCGCCTGCTTGGAGACCTCCGAGCCGCTGCCCATGGCCACGCCGATGTCGGCCTGCTTGAGCGCGGCGGCGTCGTTGACGGCGTCGCCGGTCATCGCGACCACCTCGCCGGACTGCTGCATGAGCTTGGCCAGCCGCAGCTTGTCCTCGGGCGCCACCCGCCCGAACACGTGCAGCCGGGGCAGCCGCTCGATCACCTCGGTGTCCGGAAGGTGCTGCAGCTCGGTGCCGGTGATCACGCCGGGCCCGAGCCCGAGCTCGTCGGCGATCGCGCGCGCGGTCACGGTGTGGTCGCCGGTGATCATCCGCACGTCGATCCCGGCGGCGAGGGCGACGTGCACCGCATCTTTGGCTTCGGTGCGCAGCGGGTCCATGATCCCCACCAGCGCGACGAAGAGCAGGTCGGTGACGGCGGCCATCGGGTCGGCCAGCGCCGCCGACATCGCCGCGTCGCCGAGGTCACGGACGGCGAACGCGAGGACCCGAAGCCCGCGCTCGGACAGCTGGCGGTTGGCGGCCAGGATCTCGTCCCGGACGGCGGTGACCGGGACGAGATCGCCGTGCCACAGCGCGTAGGCGCAGCGCTGGAGGACCACGTCGGGCGCGCCCTTGACGCTCTCGAAGTGCGGTTGCGTCAGGACGCCGCCGGCCAGCCAGTCCGGGCGGTCGTGGAAGGTGGCCATGAACTTGTACTCGGAGTCGAACGGCACCTCGGCCCGCCGGGGCAGCTCCTGTCGCGTCTCCTCGGCGTCGGCGCCCATCTTCGCGGCGAGCACCACGAACGCCGCTTCGGTGGGGTCGCCGATGACCGACCCGTCGTCGCCGACCGTGGCGTCGGTGCACAGCGTCAGGCCCAGCGCCAGGCGGTGGAAGTCCGGCGGCTCCCCTCCGGCCACGCCCAGGATCGCGCCGGTCTTCTGGTAGCCGGGGCCTTCGATCTTGAACCAGTCACCGCCGGCCAGCATGGTGGTCGCGGTCATCGCGTTCAGCGTCAGGGTGCCGGTCTTGTCGGAGTTGATGACGGTGGTCCCGCCCAGGGTCTCGACGTCCGACAGCGACTTGACGACCGCCTTGGCCTCCACCAGGCGGCGCGCCCCCGACGACAGCATGGCCTGCACGAACGTGGGCAGGCCGGTCGGGATGGCCGCGATCGCGGTCGAGATGCACAGCAGCACCAGGGTCGTGGTGTCCTGGCCCCGCGCGAGGCCGAAGACGGCAATCACCGCCACGGCCAGAAAGGCGATCAGCCCGAACACCTTGGTCATGCCGTCGAGTTCGCGCTGCAGCGGCGAGCGCGTGCGCTTGGTGGCCGTGACCAGGCCGGCGATCCGGCCTATCTCGGTCGCCTCACCGGTCGCGGTCACCACGAACGTGGCCGTGCCCCGGGTGACCTGGGTGTTCTGGAACACCAGGTTCGTGCGGTCGCCGAGCGGGACCTCCCCCTCGGGCAGGGCCACCCGGTCCTTGGCGATCGGGGCGCTCTCGCCGGTGAGCGCGGCCTCCTGCACCTCCAGGGTGGCCGAGGTGAGGATCCGGCCGTCCGCCGGGACGACGTCGCCGGCCTCGAGCAGCACGACGTCGCCGGGCACCAGCTGGGTGGATTCGAGCTCCTCGACCTGGCCGGATCGCCGCACCCGGGCCCGGGGCACCTGGAGCTTGGCCAGCGCCTCGACGCTGGCCCGGGCCTTCAGTTCCTGGGCCGTGCCCATGACGACGTTGAACGTCACCAGCCCCAGCACCACGATGCCCGTGGCCACCTGGACGATGGCGAAGCTGGCTGCGCAGACGATCAGCAGCATGATGTTCATCGGGTTGGCCAGCTGCCCTCGCGCGACCACCCACAGGCTCGGCGGCGGCTCGGTCGGCAGCTCGTTGGGCCCGTACTCGGCCAGCCGGTGCGTTACGTCGCCGGTGCCCAGCCCCCGGTCTGGGTCGACGTTCATCGCCCGGGCCGCTTCCTGCGCGGACAGGGCGTACCAGGCGGCGTGCTCGGCGGGCTGCTTGGTGGTAGTCATCGTCGGCTCCCTTGAGGACCTAGCTCGCGACCGGGGCCTGCTTGGCGCGGTCCGCCCGGACCCGTTTCCACCAGAAATCGAGGACGACGCCCAGCACGATGATGCCCAGCAACGCGGCGACCGAGGCCGGCTCGTGGATGAGGGTGGTGAACACGAACACCACCAGGACCACGCCCGCGGACGCGATCGCGAGCGCGAGGATGAAGGGGTTCGCGCCGGTCTGCGACCGGACCCGGAAGTGGGCCGCGGTGATCAGCGTGAAGATCAGCAGGGCCACGGCGCTGCCGATGGAGGCGATCGCGTCCAGCTTGAACACCACGGCCAGGATCAGGCACGCCAGCGCCTCGATCAGCAGCCCGGTCGACACCCGCCCGCCGAGCTTGCGCGCCATCAGGGGCGGGAACTGCCCCGTTTCCGCCAGCCGCTCGGACAGCCCGGGGGCCGGGTACAGGCCCGCGTTGGTCGCCCCGGCCGTGGCGAACAGGGCGGTGACGCTCATCAGCCAGTAGCCGGCCCGGCCGAGCGTGGGCTCGGCGGCCACGGCGAGCGCGGTGCCTCCGGAGGCGATCACCTTCTCCACCGTGAGCGTGCCGAACACGCCCAGCGCGATCGCGACGTAGATGACCGTCGCGATCCCGAGCGCGATGAACATCGCCCGCGGCAGCTGGCGGGACGGCTTGCGAAGGTCCTTCGCGGTGAAGGTGATGATGCCGAAGCCCAGGAACGCGAAGAAGGTCAGCGCCACGCTCGAGATGATGTCGTTCCACGACGGGTACCCCGACGGCGCCAGCAGCGACGCGTGGATGTTGACCAGGAGGACCACCGCGAAGACGGTGAGGATCCCGACGACGACCACGACGATCACGCTCTGCGCGTTCGCGACGAGCTTCGACCCGGCGATGTTCACCCCGGTCATGACCACGATGATGAGCGCCGCGAACACCTTGATCAAGACGGCTTTCTCCTCCCCGGTGAGCATGGAACTGGCGTAGCTGCCGAACGAGACCGCCACCATCGCGGTCACGATGGCGTTGGCCAGGTAGACCAGCCACGCGGTGATGCCGGTGAAGTGGCCGTCGCCGAATCCCTTCGCGACGTACTCGAGCATGCCCCCGGCGCTCGGGTACCGGGCGCCGAGCTTGGCGAACGAGTAGCCCTGCAGCATCGCGATGGCCCCGGCGAGCAGGAACGACACCCAGACCGCGGCCCCGGCCACCTCGCCGGCCGCGCCCAGCAGCGCGAAGATCCCCGCGCCTACCATCGACCCGACGCCGATGAACGCGGCCTCGCGCACCGACAGGTACCTCTTGTCCGGCGGCGAGCCGACCTCAGGGGCTTCTCCGGAGAGGTCAACTTGATCCGTCATGGCACACCCCTCGCCGAGCGGCGGCGGCGCGCGTCCGTCGCCTGTCCCGCTCCGCACCTCGATCCTGTTCGCACGGTCTGGGGGTTTCCTCACCCTTCCGAGGGTGATTCCTCCGCGTTCAGGCGGGAGCCATCTCGGGTCCGGCCGGGGCGCCCTCGGCGGCGCTGAGGCCGCGCTGCCCGTCTACCTTCTCCGCTCCAGGACCCGGTCGGCGCTGAGCGCGTGCCAGACGGAACCGTCGGCCTCCGGCACCGGGCCGGACGAATCGCGCCGGGCGTCTCGGTTGGTCTGGTCACGCGGCCCCCGCTCGCGTGACCAGGTTCGTGCCGGCTTTCCCGGCCACGATTCCGGTGATGTCGTCCAGCGAGCCGATCGCGGCCCGGTTACCGGTCTTCTGGGTGAAGCGGACCGCCGCCTCGACCTTGGGGCCCATGGACCCGGCCGGGAACTTGCGACCGGCTAGTTCGTCGGGCGTGACCTCGTCCAACCGTTTCTGTTCGGGGGTACCCCAGCCGACGTAGACGCCGTCGACGTCGGTGGCCATGACGAACAGGTCTGCGCCCACGTCCTCGGCGAGCAGTTCGCTCGCGAAATCCTTGTCGATGACCGCTTCGACGCCCACCACTTCGCCAGAGCCCGAGGACGGATACGTCGTGGGGATCCCCCCGCCGCCCGCGCAGATGACCACGCCCCCCTGCTGGAGCAGCCAGGTGATCGGCTGGATCTCCAGGATGCGCTGGGGGCGGGGAGACGGCACCACGCGCCGCCAGGCGTCACCGTCCTGCCGGAACGTCCAGCCCTTGTCGGCGGCCAGCGCGTGGGCGGCCTCCTGGGCGTAGACCGGGCCGACGAACTTCGTCGGGTTGGCGAAGGCCGGGTCCGCGGGGTCCACCGCGATCATGGTGAGCAGGGTGGCGACCTGGTGGTCTGCGGGCAGGACGCTTCTGAGTTCCTGCTGGATCAGGTAGCCGATCATGCCCTGGGTGCCCGCGTCCAGGACGTCGAGCGGATACGGCTCGGCGCCCTGGTACGCGTCGGCCTGCAGAGCCAGCAGGCCCACCTGCGGCCCGTTCCCGTGCACGACCACGATGCTGTGCTCCGCGGCGAGCGGGGCGATCGCCTCGGCCGCGGTCCTGATGTTCCGCCGCTGGACCTCGGTGGTCATCGGGTCGCTGCGGCGCAGCAGTGCGTTGCCGCCCAGCGCGATCACGATCCGCATCCTCAGCCTCCTTGGTCGGGGTGATCGGCGGCCGTCACCGGTAGGCCGACACCGGCGCCGGCTGCCCCCGCCAATGCCGGGCCGTAACGGCGAGCCTGAAACAGATGCGGATTTCCCGCCTCGGACGGCTCGCGGGCAGTCTGAGGACTCCTCCGGAGATATCAACCTGATGACTCATGGCTCACCTCAGTCGAGCCGGCAATGACGCGTAGGCGTCGTATGGTCCCAGCCGCTTTCCGGGGACCGCTGCCAATTCTGTTCGGGCTATCTCCGGTGGTCATCACCCATCTGAGGGTGATCCCATCCTTTAAGCAGAAGGGCCTAAATCAAACGTAGATCGACGACCCGGTTAATAACTTCTGAACGTGCCCCACCGGAACCGGGGGCTCACCTGTCACCAGCGGCAGAGGACCGGGGCACACCACGGTCTCGAAGCACGCCGGAATCACCCTTGGGAGGGTGATGTCGTCTCGGCACGGCCCGGAAACGCTGCATAGGTCGTCGGCGTTCCCCTATGACCCGGAGCTGACATGACGACCGAAGCGGAGACCCGCGCGGAAGATGGTGCTGGCGTTGAGCGCAAGCGCCGGTTCCGGTTCCCGACTGCGTTCACGGTGCTGTTCTTCGTGCTGGTGCTGGTGTGGATCCTGACCTTCTTCATCACGCCGGGCACCTACTCCTACGTGAGTTGTGACGGGGGGCCGCCCAAGCCGGTCCCCGGCACGTTCCACGATGTCAAGCTCGACCTGTCTTTCCAGGAGCGGCTGTATGACCTGTGGGTGTCACCGGTCAATGGCCTGTACGGGATACGGACGCCATCCGAGCCGATCACCAGCCCCAGCGCTGACTTGCTGAAGAAAGGCCAGGCGGCGTGCGGGACGGCAGGCGGCAAGCCGGTGCCGGCCGAGATCGTCACCGCGCCGGGGGACACCGGGCCGTACAACAGCGGGGACCTGGCCGGCGCGGTCCAGGTGTTCTTCTTCGTGCTGGCGATCGGCGCGTTCATCACCGTCACCATCAAGACCGGGGCGCTGGATGCGGGTATCGGGCGGGTCACCGAGCGGTTCCGTAAACGTGGCCTGCTGCTGATCGTGATCTTGATGGTGATTTTCTCGGTCGGCGGGACCACCTACGGGATGGCCGAGGAGACGCTGGGGTTCTACGCGATCATCCTGCCGGTCATCATCGCACTGGGTTACGACCGGCTGGTCGGGGTGGAGATCATCATGGTCGGCGCGGGGGTGGGGACGCTGGCCTCGACGGTGAACCCGTTCGCGACCGGGGTGGGCTCGGACGCCGCCGGGGTCGCCCTGGGGGACGGCATCGGGCTGCGGCTGATCATGTACGCCGTCCTGACGATCATCACCGTCTTGTACGTGCTGCGTTATGCCGGGCGGGTCCGCGGCGACCCGGCCAAGTCGCTCGTGCCCGCGCTCGAGGGGGACGACGCCGTGGCCAGCGGCCCGGCCGGGCCGCCGCAGCCGATAACCGGCAAGCAGAAGACCGTGCTGTGGATCTTCGGGCTGACCTTCGGGCTGATGATCTTCTCGGTGATCCCCTGGGGGGACTTCAGCTCCTCCCTGGAGGGCATCACGCTGGGCTGGTACTTCCCCGAACTCGCCGCGTTGTTCATCGTCGGCGCGGTGCTGGCCGGGCTGGTGGGCGGGCTCGGCGAGGAGGGCACGGTCACCGGCATCATCTCCGGCGCCGGCGACTTCATCGGCGCCGCGCTGATCATCGCGGTGGCCCGCGGGGTGACCGTCATCATGAACAACTCCGGGATCACCGACACGGTGCTGCATTCGCTGGAGACGGTGGTGAGCGGGCTGCCCTCAGGCGCGTTCATCGTGGTGATGTACCTGGTGAACATCGTGCTGGCGTTCCTGGTCCCGTCCTCCTCCGGGCACGCGACGCTGGCGATACCGATCATGGCCCCGCTCGGCGACTTCGCCGGGGTGAGCCGGGCGATGGTGGTGACCGCCTTCCAGTCCGCATCCGGCTGGATGAACCTGTTCACCCCCACCTCGGCGATCGTGATGGGCGGGCTGGCCCTGAGCCGGGTTCGTTACGACCGGTACCTGAGGTTCATCGCCCCGCTGCTGGCCATCCTGCTCGTCCTGACCTGCCTGTTCATGCTCCTCGGGGTGGCCTTCCCCGCGCTCGGAGGGTCGGTGACATAGATGCACACCACACGCTCCGCCCGGCCCGGCCCGGCGCGGCACGCCATCCGGCTCCGCCGCAACGGCCGGGTCCTCGTGGCCGTCGTGGGCCTGCTCACGGTCCTGCTGGCCAGCGCCTGTGATACCAGCGAGCAGGTGCCGTGGGCCACCTACAGCTCGGGGCTGCAGCCGGGGATCGACGCCGCGACGGCCACCGGCAACTGCGCCGCGCTGCGGGCCTTCCTCACCGCAGCCAAGACCACCAGCAGCGCGCACGAGAAGGCCAGCGGGTTCCCCAACGACGCTCTGGTGTCCTACATCCAGGCCGCCCAGGACCAGGCAGGCTGCCCAGCCGGGAGCGGCTGACCGGCGAAGGTGCCCTGGGTCGGGGGATTCACCCTCGGTGGATGACCCGCGATGGGGAGTCGTGGGGGAAACTGAGCGTGAACTGCCGGTGGCGGTAGCGAGGAGAGGTTATGACGCGGCGGCGCTGGCTGGCCCGGGGGGCTTTCGCGCTGATCCTGGCGGCGGCGGCGGTCATGATCGGTTTCGCGGGGCTGGCCAGCCTGGCGATGGTCGGCGTCGGAGCGGTGGGCGCGTGCCTGGTGCTGGCGGGCGGGTACTGGTTTCTGGCCCGCCGGGGGGTGGTGCGGTGGCTGGCGTTCGGCGTGGTGATCCTGGTCCCGGTGGCGGTGCTGGTGGTCTTCGCGCTGAACCATGTGATCTGGGTGGGCGTGGCGTCGCTGGTGCTGGTGGCGCTGGCCGTTGCCGCTGGCCGGCTGGCGCTGACCCCGGTGGCCGCCGGTGCGGGGATGCCCGTGCGCGAGGTCCCGCCGCCCCGGCGCGCTTTCCTGATCATGAACCCGAGGTCGGGGGGCGGGAAGGTGGCGAAGTTCGGGCTTAAGCAGAAGGCCGAGGCGCTGGGCGCCGAGGTGGCGCTGCTGGAGGGCCCCGGCCAGGTCGATGTGGCGGCCCTGGCCCGCACGGCCGTCGCGGGCGGGGCGGACCTGCTGGGGGTGGCCGGGGGCGACGGGACGCAGGCGCTGGTCGCCGGGATCGCCGCCGAGCACGGCCTGCCGTTCCTGGTGATCAGCGCCGGCACCCGTAACCATTTCGCGATGGACCTGGGGCTGGACCGGGAGGATCCGGCGGCCTGCCTGGACGCGCTCACCGACGGCGTGGAGCAGCGGATCGACCTGGGGGTCATCGGCGGGCGCACGTTCGTGAACAACGCCTCGTTCGGCGCCTACGCCGAGGTGGTGCAGAGCCCGGCCTACCGCGACGACAAGCGGGGTACCACGCTGCAGCTGCTGCCCGACATCCTGAGCGGCCACGCCGGCGCCGCGCTGACCGCCCGCGCCGGGAACATCACGGTCACCGGCCCGCAGGCGGTGCTGGTGAGCAACGACCCGTACGAGATGACCGACATCGCCGGGCTCAGCCGCCGGGCGCGGCTGGACACCGGGACCCTCGGCGTGGTCGCGGTGATCGTGGACAGCGCGGCGGCGGCCGCCGGGTTGCTGCGCCGCGGGGGCGGCCACGGCGTGACCCGGTTCACCGCCGGGGAGGTGGTGGTCGAGGCCGACGTGGCCCAGATCCCGGTCGGGATTGACGGGGAGACCGTCATGATGGCCACCCCGGTCCGCTGTGCCATCCGGCCGCGGGCGCTGCGGGTCCGGGTACCCAGGGACCGGCCCGGGACCCGCCCGCCCAAGCCCGCCATCGACTGGCCGACCCTGCGGCGGCTGGCCTCATTCCGGCCCCTGCCGGAAGGCACAGGCTGATCGCTGGCCGGGCTCAGCCGGGTCAATAAAAGAGGGTTCACCTTTCGGCGGGCGCGAAGACCCGGCCCAGCGTCTCGAAGCTGGCCAGCCGCCGGCTCCGCAAGACGGCGACGACGACGACCCCGAGGCACAGCCATCCCAGCGCCACGAAGGGCAGCAGGTCCATCAGCCGGTGGGCGTGCGGATGCAGGATCCCCCACAGGGGAAACAGGAACAGCACGGTGGCTACGGCCGGGATGACCAGGTGCCGCGCCACCCGGAACTGGTCACGGAACTCGGTGCGGAACGCCCGGATGACCGCGATGTTCACCGCGAGGTAGATGAGCACCAGCGACAGCCCGGCCGCTCCGGCCAGGTACCCGAAGGTGCGAGCGCCGCCAACGGCGTAGGTCAGCGGCAGCCCCAGCGCCAGCGTGAGCCCGGCGACGCCGCCGATCGCGACGACCGGGGTGCGGCGGCCCGACAGCCGGGCCAGCGACCCCGGAAGGGCTTGCTCGCGGCCCATGGCGAACAGGACCCGGATGGCTGCGTTGAACACCGCGATGACGAAGCCCAGGCCGGTGAGCACGACCACCAGGTCGATGACCCACAGCGCCGACGGCGACCAGTACCGGCTGGTCAGGTACCCCAGCGGGCTGGGCTGCTGGATAAACCCGGCGACGCCGGGCCGTCCCACGCCGAACATCTCGGCCACCACGACCAGCAGGTAAAAAACGCCGGTCACGATGACGATGCCGACGACGCTGGCCGGGACGCTGCGGCGGGCGTTCCTGGCCTCCTCGCCGAGCGCGGCCGCGGTCTCGAACCCGGCGAACGCGGCGATGCCGTAGATCATCGCGTTGGTGACGTCGGTGAACTCGCCGTGTGGCGACGACGTCGGGGAGAACACGGCGGCCGAGTAATGCGCCGGGCTGACCTTGACCAGGATCGTGATAGCCAGCGCGGTGAAGACCGCCACTTCGCCCAGGACCAGCACCAGGTCGGCCGAGGATGAGGTTCCGATGCCCAGGTAGGCGACGCCGGCCACCGCGGCCAGGATGACCAGGAACAGTATCCAGGGGCTGATGGTCACGTGCACCGCGACGGCCAGGAGTTGCGACGCGTACACGCTGGTCAGCGCGATGCCGGCGGGCGCGTACAGCGCGTAGGCGAAGACCATCATCCAGCCGGTCAGGAACCCCCCGGCCCGGCCCAGCCCGAGGCTGTTGTAGGTGTACAGCGAGCCGGCCGAGGGCAGCCGGCGGGCGAACTCCGCGATGCTGAGCGCGCAGCACAAGGACGCGGCGAACGCAATGAGCACCACCAGCGGGGACGCGAACCCGGCGTAGGACACCATGATGACCAGCCCGGCGACGACCGCCCCCGACGGGGCCACGTTACTCACGCCGAACGTGATCACCCGCGCGGTTCCGACCGCCCCGTGAGCCAGGTCCCCGGCCTGAAGACTGCTAGCGTTCATGCGCGGCCTCTCGCACCAGCAAACCCGCCTCTCCTATCCAATCAGCCGCGGCGCGCCTCCGGTAGGAACGGAGACGACGGGGAACGGTTCGCGTTTTCTCTAAGGCGGCGCTCGAGTTCATGCTCGCCGCCGATAAGCGCCCCGATATCGTGCACTGCCACGACTGGCAGACCGGGCTCGTCCCGGTCCTGCTGCATGAGCAGTACCGCGAGGTCATGCCGGACCAGAGGGTCTGCTACACCGTCCACAACTTCCGTCATCGGGCACCAGTGACGGGCAGGTGCTGTGGGCCACCGGGCTCGCCCGGCCCGGTGTTTGATCGCCGGCTCTGGCGGCATCCGGTCCCGG